>NZ_JAVDSG010000001.1:3090000-3707500 GCF_031455225.1 Saccharothrix longispora | reverse complement strand
GACGTGTTCTCCCAGACCTTCGACCTGAACTTCGACTGCGCGATGTTCGACCTGTTCTGCGCGTGGGGCGCCGGCGCGCCGGCGGTCGTGCCGCCGCGAGCCGCCTACCGCGCGCTGCCGGAGTTCGTGGCCGACCGCGGGGTGACGGTCTGGTTCTCCACGCCGAGCGCCGTCGACCTCGTCCGCCGCACCGGCGGGCTGCGCCCCGGCGCCCTGTCGGGGCTGCGGTGGAGCTTCTTCGCCGGTGAGGCGCTGAACGTGCGGGACGCGGCCGACTGGCGGGCCGCGTCCTCCTCGACCGTGGAGAACCTGTACGGGCCCACCGAGCTCACCATCACCGTCGCCGGCTACCGCTGGGACGACGTGGAGACGCCCCGGATCGCGGTGAACGGCGTGGTGCCGATCGGCGAGGTGCACGCGGGCCACGACCACCTGCTGCTGGGCGAGCACGACGTCGCGGCGCCCGAGGAGCCGGGGGCCGAGGGCGAGCTGTGCGTCGCCGGCCCGCAGCTGACCCCGGGCTACCTCGACCCGGCCGACGAGCGCGGCCGGTTCCTCGACCGCGGCGGTCGCCGCTACTACCGCACGGGCGACCGCGTCCGCCGGCTCGACGACGGCGTCCTCGCCTACCTCGGCCGCCTCGACTCGCAGGTCCAGGTGCTCGGCTGGCGCGTCGAGCTCACGGAGGTGGAGCACGCCCTGCGCGCCTGCGGTGTGCACGACGCCGTGGCGCTGGGCGTCGCCTCGGACGCGGGCACCGAGCTGTTCGTGTTCTACACCGGCCCGACCCGGCCGGTGATCGAACTGGTCCGCGCCCTGCGCGAGGTGCTGCCCGAAGGCGTGATCCCGCGCCACTACCGCAACGTCGCCGAATTCCCCCTCAACTCCAACCGGAAGATCGACCGCAAGGCGCTGGCCGCGGAAGCCGCCGATCTGCTCAGCCCTGTGCCGGTCGGCTGAACCCGCAGGTCACGCCCCTGTTGCGTCGGGCCACCCCGGAGGACTCCCACGTCCTGCGGGGTGGCCCGACGCATTTCGGGGTCCGTGCGGTTAGGGGGCCGCTAGGGGTGTGGTCGGCCACGCCGCCGCGGTTAATTTTCCGACATCGGGGCATCGTTCGTGCGCCGCACGTGATTCTTTCGAGTCCATACGGGAGCAGCAGTCGTGAACGATTCTCCTGGCGGTCCGCTCATCCACTCCCTGCTCGACGAGGCGGTGGCCGACGCGCCCGCGTCGACCGCGGTGCGCGACGCCGCCGGCGCCTGGACCTACGCCGAACTGGCCGCGTGGAGCCGTGCCGCGGAAGCGGTGCTGGCACGCCGGGGCGTCGGCCGCGGCGACCGCGTCCTCCTGCAACTGCCCACCACCCGCGAGCTGGTCGCGCTGCTCTACGGCACCTCCCGTCGCGGCGCGGTGTTCGTGCCGGTGAACCCGGCGATGAAGCCGTTCCAGTTCGGGTCCGTGGCGGCGAACGCCGAACCGGTGCTGCTCGTCACGCCGGCCGAGTTCGGTCCGCTGTGGACGGAGGTCGAGCGGGCCTTCGCCGCGGGCGAGCGGGCCGAGCCGACGGAGGTGGCGGAGGACGACGTCGCCGTCCTCGTCTACACCTCCGGCAGCACCGCCACGCCGAAGGGCGTGATCGGGCCGCACCGCCAGGTCGTCTTCGCCACCCGGGCGATCCAGGCCGTGCTCGGCTACCGAGGCGACGACGTGGTGTTCTGCCGGTTCCCGATGTCCTGGGACTACGGCCTCTACAAGGTGCTGCTGGCGTGCGGCGGGCGCAGCGAGATCGTGCTCGCCGACGCCGAGTCGGACCTGCGGCTGCTCCGGCGGATGCGGGAGGTCGGCGCCACGGTGGTGCCCATCGTCCCGTCGCTCGCCACCATGATCGCCACGCTCGCCGGGCGCGACGACCAACCGCCCGCGCCCGTGCGGCTGTTCACCAACACCGGCGCGGCGCTGCCCGACGCCACGATCGCCGCCCTCCGCGCGGCCTTCCCCGGCGTCCGGGTGGTCCGCCAGTTCGGCCAGACCGAGTGCAAGCGGATCACGATCATGCCGCCCGACGAGGACCTCGACCGCCCCGGCTCCTCGGGGCTCCCGCTGCCCGGCACGTCCGTGCACATCCTCGCCGCCGACGGCACCGAGCTGCCCGCCGGCGACATCGGCGAGATCGTCGCCGCCGGCCCGCACGTGATGCCGGGCTACTGGCGCGCGCCGGAGCTGAGCGCCCGCGCCTTCCGCCGCGACGAGGCCACCGGCGCGCTCCGCCTGCACACCGGCGACTACGGCCGGCTCGACGCCGACGGCTACCTCTACTTCGAGGGCCGCCGCGACGACATGTTCAAGCGCAAGGGCATCCGGATGTCCACGCTGGAGATCGAGGCCGCCGCGATGGACATCCCCGGTGTCCGCGCGGCCGGCGCGATCCCGCCGAGCGACACCCGGGACCTCGCCATCTGCGTCGAGGGCGACCTGTCGCCCACGACGGTCCTGCGGGAACTCGCCAAGCGGCTGGAGCCGCAGAAGGTCCCGTCGCTGTGCCACGTCGTGGAGGAGCTCCCGCTCACGGCGCACGGCAAGAACGCCACGGACGAACTCGCCCGGCTCGTGGAAGGCGCCCACCAGTGAGCAAGTACCGCACCCTGGCCGAGAAGTTCGGCACACCCACCTACGTCTACGACCTCGACGTGGTCGCGCAGGCCCGCGACCAGCTGTTCGGTCTGCTGCCCGACGGCGTCGAGCTGTTCTACGCGCTCAAGGCCAACCCGCACCCGGAGATCGCGCGCGAGCTGCGCGCCGGGGGCGACCGGCCGTGCCGCGCGGAGATCAGCTCCACCGGCGAGCTGGGCAACGCCCTGGCCGCCGGGTTCGCACCGGAGGAGATCCTCTACACCGGCCCGGGCAAGACGGACGCCGAACTGGAGCGGGCCGTCGCCGCCGGGGTCCGGCTGTTCTCCGTCGAGTCGGCGAGCGACCTGCGGCACGTCGGCGCCGCCGCGGTGAAGCACGGCGTGACCGCGTCGTGCCTGCTGCGCGTGAACACCACCGCGAGCAACGCCTCCAGCGGCATCCGCATGATGGGCCGGCCCTCGCAGTTCGGCATCGACGCCGAGACCCTCCCCGCGCTCATGCCCGAGCTGCGGGCCGTGCCCGGCACCCGCCTCGTCGGGGCGCACTTCTTCACCATGAGCAACGCCCAGGACGAGGACGGCCTGCTCGGCGAGTACGAGTTCGTGCTGCACTCCGCCGCGCGGCTGCGCGACGAGGTCGGCCTGCCGCTGGAGCTGCTCGACATCGGCGGCGGCTTCTCCTCGCCCTACGCCGTGCCCGGCCCGCGCACCGACTACCCGAAGCTGCGCGCGGGCCTGGAGGTCCTGCTCGACCTGCACCTGCCCGAGTGGCGCTCCGGTGAGGTCGGGCTGGCCTGCGAGTCCGGCCGCTACCTGGCCGGCAGCTGCGGCTCGCTGCTCGCGGGGGTGGTGAACGTCAAGGAGAGCCGGGGCCACCGGTTCGTGATCCTCGACGGCGGCATCAACGTGCTCGGCGGCCTGTCCGGCATCGGCCGGCTGCTGCCCGCCGCCGTCGACCTCGACGGCGTCGACGACGACGACCTGCGCACCGGCAGCCTCGTCGGCCCCCTGTGCACGCCCGGCGACTCGCTCGCCAAGGCGGCCAGGATGCCCGAGCTGGCGCCCGGCGACGTGGTGACCGTGCCGAACGTGGGCGCGTACGGCGTGACCGCGAGCCTCATCGGCTTCCTGGGCCGTCCGGCGCCGGTCGAGGTCGTGGTGCGCGGCGAGGACGTCGTCTCGGTGTCCCGGTTGGACTACCACCGGACGTACGAGGTGACGCCGTGAACGACGACGCGGCCCCCGTCGGGGCGGTGGTGGACGCGGGCGCGGCCAAGCGGACCGTGATCGTCAGCAGCATGGCGTCCGACTCGCACACGTGGAACCTCGTGTACCTGGAGCTGCTGCTGGGCGAACTCGGGTTCGACGTGGTGAACCTCGGCGCGTGCGTGCCGGACGAGCTGCTGAGGTCCGAGTACCTGAGCCGTCGGCCCGCGCTGCTCGTGCTGAGCAGCGTGAACGGGCACGGCTACCAGGACGGCCTGCGCGTGATCCGGCGCCTGCGGGAGTTCCCGCAGGCGCACCGGGCCCCGGTGGTCATCGGCGGCAAGCTCGGCATCGGCGGGGCGCTCACCGAGGACGAGGTCGGGCAGTTGCTGCTCGCCGGCTTCGACGCGGTGTTCGACGACCAGCGGGACCCCGCCCCGTTCCACCGGCTCGCCGCCGAGCTCTCGACCGGCTCGGCGCAGCTGCCGGTGCGGGTGGAAGGGGCCGAGGCGTGAGCTTCGAGCGGTTCGTCGCGAGCCGGCACGCGGCCGGTGAACTCGTGGTGCAGCCCCGGATGGGCTTCGCCGACCCGGCCGCCATGCGCGCCGGGCTGGCCGCGACGAGGGACGCCGCCGCCGCGACGGTCGGCACCATCACGCTCGACAGCTACACCCGGGTCGGCGACACCGACTCCGTCTCCCGCGCGCTGCGCGCCGGGAACCCGCTGAACGGCTACCCCATCGTCAACCACCCGCCCGAGGTCACCCGCGCGATGCTCGACGGCATCGAGGGCCCCGACTTCCCGGTGCAGGTGCGGCACGGTTCGGCGCGTCCCGCGGACATCTTCCGCGCGATGATCGCCGCCGGCCTGCACGCCACCGAGGGCGGCCCGGTCTCCTACTGCCTGCCCTACAGCCGGACCCCGCTCGACGAGTCCGTGCGCAACTGGTCCGAGTGCTGCGAGCTGCTGCTGGCCGCCGAGCAACCGGGCAGCAGGCCGCACCTGGAGACCTTCGGCGGCTGCATGCTGGGCCAGCTGTGCCCGCCGAGCGAGCTGGTCGCGCTCAGCGTGCTCGAAGCGCTGTTCTTCCACCGGGCCGGGTTCCGCAGCCTCTCCGTGAGCTACGCGCAGCAGACGAACCTGGCGCAGGACCAGGAGGCGGTGGCGGCGCTGCGCAGGCTGTGCGCCGAGCTGCTGCCGGGCACCACCTGGCACGTGGTGGTCTACGCGTACATGGGGCTGTTCCCGCGCACCGCGGCCGGGGCGCGGGGACTGCTGCGCTCGGCGGCCGAGCTGGCCGTGACCACCGGGTCGGAGCGGCTGATCGTGAAGACCGTCGCCGAGGCGCACCGCATCCCCACCGTCGCCGAGAACGTGGCGGCGCTGGCGCAGGCGGCCTCCGCCGCCGGCACCGCGGTGGCCCCGGTGGACGCGGACAACCAGGTCTACCGCGAGGCGCACGCGCTCGTCGACGCGGTGCTCAACAGCCACGCCGACCTGGGCCGCGCGATCGTGATCGCGTTCAAGCGCGGCCTGCTCGACATCCCGTTCTGCCTGCACCCGGACAACGCCGGGCAGGCCCGCAGCCACCTCGCCCCGGACGGCCGGCTCGGCTGGTCCGAACTCGGGTCGCTGCCGCTGCGGCGGGTCGTCGAGCGCGCCCGGGCGGGCCCGATCACGTCGTCGACGTTGATGTCCGCCCTCTCCTACGTCCAGAACACCCACGACGCCAGGGCATTGGCACGGCCGATGCCCGCGATCGGAACGGATGCGCGATGAGCACACGGCGGACGATCCGGGAGTACCCGTTCGACATGCACGACATCTCCGTCTCCGAGCAGTACCACCGCCTCCAGCGCGACGAGCCGATGAGCCGCGTGCAGCTGCCGTTCGGCGAACCCGCGTGGCTGGCGACGAAGTACGCCGACGTGAAGCTCGTGATGACCGACCCGCGGTTCAGCCGGGAGCTCGCGCAAGGGCTCGACCAGCCGCGGATGCGCCGCCAGCAGATGGGCGACGGCATCATGGGGATGGACCCGCCGGACCACTCGCGGCTGCGCCGCCTGGTCGGCAAGGCGTTCACCGCCCGCCGCATGGAGCGGATGCGCGACGGCGTGCGGGAGCTGGTGCACCGGCTGATCGACGACGTGGTGGCCCGGGGCGACACCGCGGACCTGGTCGAGGACCTCGCCCGGCCGCTGCCGGTGACCGTGATCTGCGACCTGCTCGGGGTGCCGCGGGAGGACCACGGGATCTTCCGCGAGTGGACGCAGGCGCTGGTCAGCGACGCCACGGCGAAGGGCGACGTGCTGGACGTGTACGGCGACCAGCTCGACGGCTACATCGCCGACCTGGTCGCGCGACGGCGCGAGGACCCCACCGACGACCTGCTCGGCGCGCTGGTCTACGCCCGCGACGCCGGGGACAAGCTCAGCGAGAACGAGCTGATCTCGATCGCCGGCGCGGGACTCCTCACCGGTGGCGTGGAAACGGTCTCCTCGGCCCTGCCCAGCTTCGTCTACACCCTGCTCACCCACCCGGAGGAGCTGGCGGCGCTGCGCGCCGAGCCGGAGCTGATCCCCACCGCGGTCGAGGAGCTGCTGCGGTACGTGCCGATCAACACCGCGGCGATGTTCGCCCGCTACGCCACCGTGGACGTCCGCGTCGGCGACGTCGTGGTGCGCGCGGGCGACCCGGTGCTGCCCGCGCTGCACGCGGCCAACCGCGACCCCGAGGTGTTCGCCGACCCGGACCGCATCGACCTGCGGCGCAGCCCCAACCCGCACCTGGCGTTCGGGCACGGCCCGCACCACTGCATCGGCGCCCAGCTGGCCCGGTTGGAGCTGCGGGAAGCGCTCCAGGCGGTGCTGGAGCGGTTCCCGGACCTGCGCCTCGCGGACGGGCCCGAGGGCGTGAAGTGGGAGTTCGGCGTGATCGTGCGGGGGCCCTCGCTCCTGCGCGTCGCCTGGTGAACCCCTGACCCGGAGCCCCGCTCCCGGGGTCGGGGCCGGTGGAAGGGCCGACCCGCGATCCGACGAACAGACCATGAGTGCTGGCTTGCTACAGCGGTGGAGTGCGCAATGCGTGAGTATGAGACGGCAGCTTCCGCGCCTTCCGGCGCCGGGGACGCATCGAATCGGACATCCGGGTTCGCCGACCGGCTGGGCGACCTGCCGCCCGGCGACCGCGCGGCGTTCCTGGCGGACGTCGTGCACGGCGCCACCCGGGACGCGCTGCGGGCGGTGCTGCCGGAGGTGCCGGCGGTGCTCGACCCGGAGAAGGCCTTTTCCGACCTGGGGTTCGACTCGCTGGCGGCGGTGGAGCTGCACGCGCGGCTCACCGAGGCCACCGGGCTCGACCTGCCGGTCACGGTGGCCTTCGACCACCCGACCCCCGGCGCGGTCGCGCGCCTGCTGCACGCGGAGGTGTTCGGCGCCGAGGCGCCCGACCCCGTCCGGCGCGGGTCGGCGGCCGGCGCGGACGACCCGATCGCCATCATCGGCATCGGCTGCCGCTACCCGGGCGGCGCGACGTCGCCGGAGGAGCTGTGGCGGCTCGTCGCCGACGAGGTGCACACCATCTCCGGGTTCCCGACCGACCGCGGCTGGGACCTGGACGGCCTCTACGACCCGGACCCCGACCGGCCGGGCAGCAGCTACGTGACCTCCGGCGGCTTCCTGCCCGACGCCGGCGAGTTCGACGCGGGCTTCTTCGGCATCTCGCCGCGCGAGGCGTCCGCGATGGACCCCCAGCAGCGGCTCGTGCTGGAAACGGCCTGGGAGGCCCTGGAGCGGGCGAAGATCGACCCGACGGACCTGCGCGGCACGCCCGCCGGGGTGTTCGTCGGGGCCGAGGCCCAGGAGTACGGCCCGAGGCTGCACGAAGCCCCGGACGGCCTCGACGGCTACCTGCTCACCGGCAACGCGCCCAGCGTCGTCTCCGGCCGCGTCGCCTACGCGCTCGGCCTCGAAGGACCCACCCTCACCGTCGACACCGCGTGCTCCGGCTCGCTGGTCGCCCTGCACCTCGCGGTGCAGGCGCTGCGCAGCGGCGAGACGCACCTCGCGCTCGCCGGCGGCGTCGCCGTGATGGGCGGACCCGGCACGTTCACCGCGTTCAGCCGCCAGCGCGGCCTCGCCGAGGACGGCCGCTGCAAGGCGTTCGCCGCGTCCGCCGACGGCACCGGCTTCGCCGAGGGCGTCGGCATCCTGGTGCTGGAACGGCTCTCCGACGCCGTGGCGAACGGGCACACCGTGCTCGCCGTCGTCCGCGGCTCGGCCATCAACTCCGACGGCGCCTCCAACGGCCTCACCGCCCCGAACGGCCCGTCGCAGCAGCGTGTGATCCACCGGGCGCTGGCCGACGCCGACCTCGGGCCCGCCGACGTGGACGCCGTCGAGGCGCACGGCACCGGCACCCGCCTCGGCGACCCGATCGAGGCCCAGGCCCTGCTCGCCGCCTACGGCCAGGGCCGCGAGACCCCGCTGCTGCTCGGCTCGATCAAGTCCAACATCGGGCACACCCAGGCGGCGGCCGGCGTGGCCGGCGTGATCAAGATGGTCGAGGCCATGCGCCGCGGCGTGCTGCCGAAGACGCTGCACGTGGACGCGCCGACCCCGCACGTCGACTGGTCCTCCGGCGCGGTGGAGCTGCTCACCGAGGCCCGCGAGTGGTCCGCCGACCGCCCGCGCCGCGCCGGCGTGTCCTCCTTCGGCGTCAGCGGCACCAACGCGCACGTCATCCTGGAGCAGGCGCCCGCCACCGCGGACGAGGACGGCGCCGGCGACCCGCTCCCGGTCGTCCCGCTCGTGGTCTCGGCCCGCGGCGAGGAGGCGCTGCGCGCCCAGGCCGACCGGCTCGTCGCCACCGCCGCGTCGACCGACCTCACCGACCTCGGCTTCTCGCTCGCCACCACGCGGGCCGCGCACGACCACCGCGCGGTGGTCGTCGCCGGGAGCACCGCCGACGCCGTGCGCGGCCTGCGGGCGCTCGCCGCGGGCGAACCGGACCAGGCCGTGGTCACCGGCACCCGCACGCCGGGCAAGCTCGCGATGCTGTTCACCGGCCAGGGCTCCCAGCGGCTCGCGATGGGCCGGGAGCTGTACCTCGCCCACCCCGTGTTCGCCGAGGTCTTCGACGAGGCGGTCGACCACCTCGACGTGCAGCTGGACCGGCCGCTGCGGGACGTCCTGTTCGGCGACGACGCCGACGAGCTGAACGGCACCCAGTACGCCCAGTGCGCGTTGTTCGCCGTCGAGGTCGCGCTCGCGCGGCTGCTGGAGTCCTGGGGCGTGCGACCGGACGTCCTGCTCGGCCACTCCATCGGCGAGCTGGCCGCCGCGCACGTCGCCGGCGTGTGGACGCTGGCGGACGCCTGCCTCGTCGTCGCCGCGCGGGGACGCCTCATGCAGGCGTTGCCCGCCGGCGGCCGGATGGTCGCGGTCGCCGCGACCGAGGACGAGGTCCTGCCGCTGCTCGACGAGCGCGTGAGCATCGCCGCCGTCAACGGCCCGTCGTCCGTGGTCGTCTCGGGCGAGGCCGACGCGGTCGCCGCCGTGGTGGCGCTGTTCGAGGCGCAGGGCCGGAAGACGAGCGAACTGCGTGTCTCGCACGCGTTCCACTCGCCGCTGGTGGAGCCGATGATCGACGACTTCCGCGAAATCCTGGACATCGTCGACTACGCGCCGCCGACCATCCCGGTGATCTCCAACGTGACCGGCCGGCCGGCGACGCCGGAGGAGCTGTGCTCGCCGGGGTACTGGCTGTGGCACGTGCGCCGCCCCGTCCGCTTCGCCGACGGCGTCGCGGCCCTCGCCGCCGCCGGCGTGACCACGGCGGTCGAGGTCGGCCCGGACGCGATCCTGGCCGCACTGGCCGCCACCGGCCCGCACGCCCGCGACATCGCGTTCGTCGCCGCGCAGCGCCGCGACCACGCGGAGGTCGCCACCCTCACGGGCGCGCTCGGCCGGCTGCACACCCGCGGCGTCGCGGTCGACTGGACCGCGGTCTTCGGCGCGGCCCGGCGGGTCGACCTGCCGACCTACGCCTTCCAGCGCTCGCACTACTGGCTCACCGCCCCCGCCGGCGCGGCGGACCTGGGGCCGCTCACGTCCGGCCACCCCCTGCTGGCCGCCGCGGTGGGCCTCGCCGACCACGGCGGCCTGGTGCTGACCGGTGGCATCGGGCTGCGGACGCACCCGTGGCTGGCCGAGCACACCATCGCCGGCACGGTCCTGCTGCCCGGCACCGCGTTCGTCGAGATGGCCCTGCACGCCGCCGAGCGGACCGGGTGCGACGTGGTCGACGAGCTGACCCTGCACGCGCCGCTGGCGCTGCCCGAGGTGGGCGGGGTCGTCCTCCAGGCGGTGGTCGGTCCCGACGAGGACGGCCGCCGCACCGTCGAGTTCTACTCACGCCCCGACCACGACACCGACGCGGTGTGGACCAGGCACGCCGTCGGCGTGCTCGCCGCGGCGCCGGACGCGGAACCCGCGCCGGCGACCGAGTGGCCGCCGGCCGGGGCCGAGGTGGTGGCCACCGGCGAGCTGTACGACGAACTGGCGGCGCACGGCTACGGGTACGGCCCGCTGTTCCGGGGCCTGCGCACGGCGTGGCGGCGCGACGACGTCGTCTACGCGGACGTCGCCCTGCCCGCCGGCGGGCGCGACAGCGCGTTCGGGGTCCACCCGGCGCTGCTCGACGCCGTGCTGCACGCCACGGACTTCGCCCCCGGCGAGGCCCGGGAGGCCGACGAGATCCGGTTGCCCTTCGCGTGGACCGGCGTGCGGCTGCACGCGGTCGGCGCCGGGGAGGTGCGGGTGCGCATCACCTCGCCCGCGACGGGCGGCGTCACCCTGGAGCTCACCGACCCGGCCGGCGCGCCGGTGCTGTCGGTGGAGTCGTTCCGGTCCCGCCCGGTCCGCGCCGGCGACCTCGGCGCGCGGGCGCGGGACCTGCTCCACACCGTCGACTGGACGCCGGTGCCGACGTCGGCCGCGACGCCGTCGGTGGTGGCGCTGGGTGACCCGGCGGGCCTGGACGTCCCCGTGATCGACTCGCTCGACTCGCTCGACTCGTTCCCCGACGTCCCGGACGCCGTGCTGCTGCCGGTCCCGGCGCGGGACGGCGACGTCCCCGCCGCGGCCAGGCACGCCGTCCACCGCGTGCTCGCGGTGCTGAAGGACTGGCTGGGCGACGACCGCCACGCCGGGTCCAGGCTCGTGGTCGCCACCTCCGGCACACCGGCCGACGCCGCCGTGCGCGGGCTGGTGCGCTCGGCCCAGGCCGAGCACCCCGGCCGGGTCGTCCTCGTCGAGGGCGGGCTGTCACGGGAGGCGCTGGCCACCGCGCTCGGGTCGGACGAACCGGAACTGCGGATCGACGGCGGGCAGGTGCGGGCCGCCCGGCTCGTCCGCCTCACCGCCGACGCGGACGCGGACGCGGACGGGACCGCCTGGCGGGCCGACGGCACCGCGCTGATCACCGGCGGGACCGGCGGGCTCGGCGCGCGGGTCGCCCGGCACCTGGTCACCGCCCACGGCGTCCGCAGCCTCCTGCTGCTCAGCCGCCGGGGACCCGACGCGCCGGGCGCGACCGAGCTGGTCGCCGAGCTGACCGGCCTGGGCGCCACCACGCGGGTCGTCGCCTGCGACGTCACCGACGCGCGGTCGCTCTCGGCCGCGCTGGCGGAAGTCCCGGCCGAGCACCCGCTGTCCGCCGTGGTGCACACGGCCGGGGTGCTCGACAACGCCCTCGTGGGCGACCTCACCGGACCCCGGCTCGACCACGTCCTCGCGCCGAAGCTCGACGCGGCCTGGGCGCTGCACGAGCTGACCGCCGGGGCCGACCTGTCCGCGTTCGTCCTGTTCTCCTCCGCCGCCGGCCTCGTCGACGGCACCGGCCAGGCGAACTACGCCGCGGCCAACACCGCCCTCGACGGCCTCGCCGCGCACCGCCACGAGCAGGGCCTGCCGGCGACGTCGCTCGCCTGGGGCCTGTGGGCGCCCGACGCGGGCGAGGCCATCGGCATGGGCGCGACGCTGTCCGAGGTGGACCTGCACCGGATCGCCCGCCTGGGGCTCGCGCCGCTGACCGTCTCCGAGAGCCTCGCCGCGCTGGACGCCGCGCTCACCACCGGCGTGCCGCTGGTGGTGCCGACCCGCGTCGACCGCGCCGCGCTGCGGGCCCGCGGCGACGACGTCCCGGCGCTGCTGCGCGGCCTCGCCCCCGCGGGCCGCCGGCGCGCCGGCACCGCCCCGGCCGGGGACCGCACACCGGAGCAGCAGTTCGCCGACCGGTTGGCGCACCTGTCCGAGGCCGACCGCGACCGGGCCGTGCTCGACCTCGTGCGCACGCACGTCGCGGCCGTGCTGGGCCACGACAGCGCCGGCGCGATCAACCCGGGCCGCCCGTTCGGCGAGATCGGGTTCGACTCGCTGGCGGCCGTGGAACTGCGCAACGTGCTCGACTCGGTCACCGGCATGCGGCTGCCCGCGACCCTCGTCTTCGACTACCCGACGCCGCGGGCGCTGGCCGGGCACATCGTCACGCGACTCGTGGGCCTCGCCCCGGCCGGACCGGTCGCACCCGTCCCGCCGGTCGTCGCCGGCGACCCGGACGAGCCGATCGCGATCGTCGGCATCGCCTGCCGCTACCCGGGCGGGGTCGAGACCCCGGAGGACCTGTGGCGGCTCGTCGCGGGCGGCGAGGAGGCGCTCACCCCGTTCCCGGTCGACCGCGGCTGGAACACCGACGCCCTCTACGACCCGGAGCCGGGCAAGCCCGGCCACAGCTACGTCAAGCACGGCGCCTTCCTGCACGGCGCGGCCGAGTTCGACGCCGAGTTCTTCGAGATCAGCCCGCGCGAAGCGGCCGCCATGGACCCGCAGCAGCGGCTGTTGCTGGAGGTGTCCTGGGAGGCGTTCGAACGGGCCGGCATCGACCCGGTGTCGTTGCGCGGCAGCGACACCGGCGTCTTCGCCGGGGTCATGTACCACGACTGGGGCACCCGCCTCGGCACGGTCTCCGACGACATCGCCGGCTACCTCGGCAACGGCAGCCTCGCCAGCGTGGTGTCCGGCCGGGTGTCCTACGCGCTGGGCCTGGAGGGCCCCACGGTCACCATCGACACGGCCTGCTCGTCGTCGCTGGTCGCCCTGCACTGGGCGGTCCAGGCGCTGCGGCGCGGCGAGTGCTCGCTGGCGCTGGCCGGCGGCGTGACGGTGATGTCCACCCCCGACACGTTCGTCGACTTCAGCCGCCAGCGCGGGCTCTCCGCCGACGGCCGCTGCCGCTCGTTCGCCGACGCGGCGGACGGCACCGGCTGGGGCGAGGGCGCGGGCGTGCTGCTCGTCGAGCGGCTGTCCGACGCCCGCCGCAACGGCCACCCGGTGCTCGCGCTGCTGAAGGGGTCGGCGGTCAACCACGACGGCGCGTCGAACGGCCTCACCGCCCCGAACGGCCCCTCGCAGCAGCGGGTGATCGCCAAGGCGCTGGCCGACGCGGGCCTCGCGGCGTCCGAGGTGGACGCGGTCGAGGGCCACGGCACCGGCACCACCCTCGGCGACCCGATCGAGGCCCAGGCCCTGCTCGCCACCTACGGCCGCGACCGGCCGGAGGACCAGCCGCTGTGGCTCGGCTCGATCAAGTCCAACATCGGCCACACGCAGGCCGCCGCCGGTGTCGCGGGCATCATCAAGATGGTCATGGCGATGCGCCACGAACACCTGCCCCGGACCCTGCACGTCGACCGCCCGTCCACCATGGTCGACTGGACCGCGGGCTCCGTCCGACTGCTCACCGAGGCCCGCGACTGGACGGCCGGGCGCCCGCGCCGCGCCGCCGTGTCGTCCTTCGGCATCAGCGGCACCAACGCCCACGTGATCCTGGAGCAGGCCCCCGCCGAGCCGGATTCCGCCGAGCAGGCCCCCATCGAGTCGGAGACCACCGAGCCGGCGCCCGCGGACGCGTCGACCCCCGCGCGGGGCGTTCCCGTCCCCGTGGCGCTGTCCGGCCGGTCGCCGGCCGCGGTCCGCGGTCAGGCCGCGCGGCTGCGGGCGTACGTGGCCGACCACGACGACGTGCCGGTCGCCGAGCTGGCCCGGTCGCTGACCAGGACCCGCGCGGCGCTGGAGCACCGCGCGGTCGTCCTCGCCGGCACCGCCGCCGAGCTGGCCGACGGCCTGGACGCGCTGGCCGCCGGCGAGCCGTCCGCCCACGTGCGCACCGGGTTCGCCGGCGCCGAGGGCACGCTCGCGTTCCTGTTCTCCGGGCAGGGCGCGCAGCGCGTCGGCATGGGCCACCGGCTGTGGGAGACCTACCCGGTGTTCGCGTCGGCGTTCGACGCCGTCCGCGACGCGCTCGACCCGCTGCTGGACGTGCCGCTGCGCGACGTCGTCTTCGGCACCACGGCGCTCGCCGACCGGGGGCTGCTGGACCAGACGCAGTACACGCAGGCCGCCCTGTTCGCGGTGGAGGTCGCGCTCTACCGGCTCGTCGAGTCCTGGGGGATCGTCCCCGACGCGCTCGCCGGGCACTCCATCGGCGAGCTGGCCGCGGCCCACGTCGCCGGGGTGCTGTCCCTGGCGGACGCCGCGACGCTGGTCGCCGCGCGCGGCCGGCTGATGGGCTCGCTGAGCGAGCCGCCGGGCGCGATGGTCGCCCTCGCCACCTCCGAGGACGCCGTGCGCGAGCTGCTGCGCGGCCACGAGGCCGAGGTGGGCGTCGCCGCGGTGAACGGACCGACCTCGGTGGTCGTGTCCGGGGTGGCCGACGTCGTGGCGGGCATCGAGCGCGCGGCCGCGGCCGCCGGCGTGCGGACGCACCGGCTGCGCGTGAGCCACGCGTTCCACTCGCCGCTGATGGAGCCCGTGCTCGACGAGTTCCGCGAGGTCGCCGCCGGGTTGGCGTTCTCCGCGCCGACGATCCCGATCGTCTCCACGGTCACCGGCCGCCCGGCGACCGCCGAGGAGCTGTGCTCGCCGGACCACTGGGTCGCCCACGTGCGCGAGGCGGTCCGCTTCGGCGACGCGATCTCCGCCCTCGCGGCCGCCGGCGTGCGGACGTTCCTGGAACTGGGCCCCGACAGCGTGCTGTCGGCCCTCGGGCCGCAGAACGTGCCGGACCCCGACGCGGTCGCGTTCGTGCCCCTCGGCCGCCGCGACCAGGACGAGGTGCGCACGGCCGTGGCCGCCGCCGGCAGCCTGCACACCCGCGGCGCGGCACGTCTCGACGGCCTGCTCGGCGACGGCCCGATCCGCCTCGACCTGCCGACGTACGCCTTCCAGCACAAGCGCTACTGGCTCGACGCGACGCCGGTCAACGACGTGACGGCGGTGGGCCAGCAGCCGGTGGCGCACCCGATGCTCGGCGCCGCGGTGACGCTGCCCGGCTCGGACACCATGGTCCTCACCGGCCGGCTCTCGGCCGCGTCGGTGCCCTGGCTCGCCGACCACGTGGTCAAGGGCGCGATCCTGGTGCCCGGCACCGGTTTCCTGGAGCTGGCCACGGCGGCGGGCGACCGGGTGGGGCACCCGGTGGTGGCGGAGCTGACGCTCCAGGCGCCGCTCGTGCTGCCGCCGGACGGCGCGGTCGCGCTCCAGGTGGTGGTCGGTGCCGCGACGGACGACCGCCGCCCGGTCACGATCTTCTCCCGCCCGGCCGGCGCGCCGGTGGACGGCGAGTGGACCCAGCACGCGCTGGGCACGCTGTCGTCCGCGACGCGGCCCGAGCCCGCCGGGCTCGGGGAGTGGCCGCCGCCGGGCGCGAGCCCGATCGACACCGAGGGCGCCTACGCGCTGCTCGACGCCCGCGGCTACGGCTACGGGCCGTCGTTCCAGGGCCTGCGGGCCGCCTGGCGCCGCGGCGACGAGGTGTTCGCCGAGGTGGCGCTGCCGGAGCCGGCGGCGGCCTCGGCGAGGGCCTACGGCCTGCACCCCGCCCTGCTCGACACCGCGATGCACGCCGACCTCCTGGGCGACCCGGGCGGCTCGACGCTGCTGCCGTTCGTGTGGACCGGCGTCACGCTGCACGCCGTCGGCGCCACCGCGCTGCGGGTGCGGATCGCCCGGCTGGACGGCGACGAGGTGTCGGCCATCGAGGTGGCCGACCTCGAAGGCCGGCCCGTCGCGTCGATCGAGGCGCTGGTCTCACGCCCCGTGCTGCGGGAGCTCACCGCCTCGCCGGCCTCCGGCGCGGACGGTTCGCTGCTGAGGATCGCCTGGCAGTCCGCGTCCGTCCCCAACGCCGGGGCGGGCGACGTGGTCGCCGTCGGCGGGGGCGGGGCCACCCACGCCGCCTTCGCGGACCTCGTCGACGCGCTCGACGGCGGCGCGCCGGCGCCGGACCTCGTGGCACTGACCGTTCCCGGGCACGTGGGCGCCGTGCCCGACGCGGCGCGCGGGAACACCGACTGGCTGCTCGCCGAGCTCCAGGCGTGGCTGGCCGACCCCCGGTTCGCGGACACGAAGGTCGCGGTCGTGACCCGGGGCGCGGTGCCCGCCGGCGGTACCCCCGTCGACGTCGCGCAGAGCCCGCTGTGGGGCCTGGCGCGCGGCGCGCGGGCCGAGCACCCCGGTCGGGTGTTCCTCGTCGACGCGGACGCCGGCACGTCGGTGGAGACCGTCGCGGCGGTCGTCGCGTCCGGTGAGCCGGAAGCCGCCGTCCGCGCGGGCTCGGTGCTCGTGCCGCGGTACGCCAGGACGGAGTCCGCGGGCGGATCGCCGTGGCGACCGGGCGGCACCGTGCTCATCACCGGCGGCACCGGCGGCCTGGGCAGCCTGCTGGCCCGGTACCTGGTGGCCGTGCACGGGGTGGACGGCCTGCTGCTCACCAGCCGCCGCGGGCTCGCCGCGCCCGGTGCGGCGCAGCTCGTCGACGACCTCACCGACCTGGGCGCGCGGGTCACCGTCGCCGCGTGCGACGTCACCGACCGCGCCGCGGTCGCGGACCTGATCGCCGGGGTGCCCGCCGACGCGCCGCTCACCGCCGTGGTGCACGCGGCCGGCACGGCCGACAGCGGGGTCTTCGACTCGCTGACCGGCGGGCAGCTCGACCGCGTGCTGAGGCCCAAGGTGGACGCGGCCTGGCACCTGCACGAGCTGACGGCGGACCTGGACCTGGCCGCGTTCGTGCTGTTCTCCTCCGCCGGCGGCCAGGTGCTGCCCGCCGGTCAGGCGAACTACGCCGCCGCCAACGCCTTCCTCGACGGCCTCGCCGAGCACCGCCGGACGGCGGGCCTCGCGGCGTCCGCGCTGGCCTGGGGGTTGTGGGACGAGAACACCGGCCTCGGCGGCGAGCTGGCCGAGGCCGACCTGGCCCGGATGGCGCGGCTCGGCCTGCCCGCGGTCACCGCGGAGCAGGGGCTGAGGCTGTTCGACGCGGCGCTCGGCGCCGGCGACGCCGTCCTCGCCCCGCTGCGGGTGGACGTCCCGGCGCTGCTCGCCCGCACCGACGAGCTGCCGGCGCTGCTGCGCGGGCTCCTCCCGCCGAAGACCCGCCGGGTGGCCGCGGCCGCGGCCGGGGCGGGCGCGGAGAACGCGCTGGCCGCCTCCCTGGCCGGCCTGGCCGACGGCGAGCGCGACCGCCTGCTGCTCGACGTCGTCCGCACGCAGGTGGCCACCGTGCTCGGCTACGCCGACAAGTCCGAGGTGGACGGGGCCAAGGCGTTCAAGGAACTCGGGTTCGACTCGCTCGCCGCCGTGGAGCTGCGCAACCTGCTCGGCGCCGCGACCGGCCTGTCGCTGCCCGCCACGCTCGTGTTCGACCACCCGACCGCCGAGGCGGTGGCCGGGTTCGTCCGGGGCAAGCTCCTGGGTGCGGTCGCCAAGGTCCCCGCCGGCCCGGCCCGGACCGCCGCTGCCATGCAGGAGCCCATCGCGATCGTCGGCATGGCCTGCCGCTACCCCGGTGGCGTCCGGTCGCCGGGCGACCTGTGGCGGCTGCTGGTGGACGAGGTCGACGCGGTCACCGGTTTCCCGACCAACCGGGGCTGGGACGTCGAGGGCATCTACGACCCGGAACCGGGCAAGCGCGGCAAGACCTACGCCCGCGAGGGCGGCTTCCTGCACGACGCCGCCGACTTCGACCCGGCGTTCTTCGGCATCGGCCCGCGCGAGGCGGTGGCGATGGACCCCCAGCAGCGGCTGCTGCTGGAGGCCGCGTGGGAGGCCATCGAGCACGCCGGGATCGATCCGACTCGGCTGCGCGGCAGCCTGACCGGCGTCTTCACCGGCGCCATGTACGACGACTACGGCAGCCGGGCCCCCGCCGCACCCGCCGACGTCGCCGCCTACATCCCCAACGGCAGCTCCGGCGCGGTCGTCTCCGGCCGGATCTCCTACCTGCTGGGGCTGGAAGGACCGTCCATGACGGTCGACACGGCGTGCTCCTCCTCGCTCGTGACGCTGCACCTCGCGGTGCAGGCGCTGCGGGCGGGGGAGTGCGGGCTCGCGCTCGCGGGCGGCGTCACCGTGCTCTCGCAGTCCGACCTGTTCGTCGACTCCAGCCGGCAGGGCGTGCTCTCGCCCAACGGCCGGTCGAAGTCCTTCGCCGCCGCCTCCGACGGCGTCGGCTGGGCCGAGGGCGCGGGCCTGGTCCTGCTGGAGCGGCTGTCGGACGCCCGGCGCAACGGCCACGAGGTGCTCGCGGTGATCCGGTCGAGCGCCGTCAACCAGGACGGCGCGTCGAACGGCCTGACCGCGCCGAACGGCCCGTCGCAGGAACGCGTGATCCACGCGGCGCTCGCCGCCGGCGGGCTGCGGCCCGCCGACGTGGACGCCGTCGAGGCGCACGGCTCCGGCACGAAGCTCGGCGACCCGATCGAGGCCCAGGCGCTGCTGGCGACCTACGGCCAGGACCGCGACCGGCCGCTCTACCTGGGCTCGGTCAAGTCCAACATCGGTCACGCCCAGGCGTCCGGCGGCGCGGCGGCGGTGATCAAGGTCGTGCAGGCGCTCCGGCACCACCTGCTGCCGAAGACGCTGCACGTCGACGCGCCGTCGCCGGTGGTGGACTGGAGCACCGGCGGCATCGAGCTGCTCACCGAGGCCCGGCCGTGGCTGCCGAACGGGCGTCCGCGCCGCGCCGGCATCTCGTCCTTCGGCATCAGCGGGACGAACGCGCACGTCATCATCGAGGAGGCGCCCCCGTCGACGGCGCAGGCGCCCCGGCGCACCGCGCCGCCGCTGCCGGTGGTGCCGCTGCCGGTGTCCGGCGCGGTGGCCGCCGCCCTGGCCGACCAGGCCGGGCGGCTGGCCGCGCACCTGCGGGCCCACCCGGAGCTGGACCTGACCGATGTCGGCTACTCGCTGGGCACCGGCCGCGCCGCGCTCGACCACCGCGCGGTGGTGCTGGCCGCCGACCGCGACGCCGCGCTCAAGGCGCTCGACGGCCTCGCCGCCGGGCGGACCCCGGCGGGCACCGTGAGCGGCACGACCAGCGCCGCCGACCTCACCGCGTTCCTGTTCACCGGGCAGGGCGCGCAGCGGTCGGGCATGGGCCGCGGGCTGCACGAGGCCTTCCCGGTCTTCGCCGGCGCGTTCGACGAGGCGTGCGGCCTGTTCGACGCCGAACTGGACGTGCCGCTCAAGCAGGTGGTCTGGGCGGACGCAGACTCGGCCGACGGGCGGCTGCTGGACCGGACCGCGTACACGCAGTGCGCGCTGTTCGCGATCGAGGTGGCGCTGTACCGCCTGGTGGAGTCCTGGGGCGTGACGCCCGACTACGTGGCGGGGCACTCGATCGGCGAGCTGGCCGCGGCGCACGTCGCCGGCGTGTTCTCGCTGGCCGACGCGTGCTCGCTCGTCGCGGCACGGGGCCGGCTCATGGACGCGCTGCCGGCGGGCGGCGCGATGGCCGCCATCGCGGCCGCGGAGGACGAGGTGCGCGCGGTGCTGTCGGCCGCCGGGGTCGAGGTGGACGTCGCCGCCGTCAACGGACCCCGCTCGGTGGTCGTCTCCGGCCCCGAGGACGCGGTGCGCACCGCGGTGACGATCTTCGGCGACCAGGGGCGGCGGACGAAGCAGCTGGTCGTCTCGCACGCCTTCCACTCGGCCCTGGTGGAACCGGTGCTCGACGACTTCCGGGCCGTCGCCCGGCGGCTGGCCTACGCGGCGCCGGCGATCCCGGTCGTCTCGAACGTCACCGGTCGGATCGCCACCGCCGCCGAGCTGACCTCGCCCGAGTACTGGGTGGGGCACGTCCGGGAGGCCGTCCGGTTCGCCGACGGCGTCGACGCCCTGCTGGCGGCCGGGGTGACCCGGTTCGTCGAGCTGGGCCCGGACGCGGTGCTCACCGGCATGGCCCGCGAGTGCGGCACGGCCCGGGCCGACCGGCCCGAGCGGGTCGTGGGCGTCCCGGCGCTGCGCCGGGGCCGCGACGAGGTGACCACGCTGCTGACCGCGCTGGGCACGCTCGGCTCGCGGGGCGCGGCGATCGACTGGCGGGCGCTGTTCGCCGGCCGGGGAGCGTCCACCGTGGACCTGCCGACGTACGCCTTCCAGAACAGGTCCTACTGGCTCGACGCCACCAAGCCGACCGGCGACATCGGCTCGCTCGGCGCCGCGTCCGCCGCGCACCCGCTGCTCGGCGCGCTCGTGGAGCTGCCCGACGGCGGCGTGGTGCTCACCGGCCGGCTGGCCGTGGAGGGCCTGCCGTGGCTGGCCGACCACGTGGTGCTCGGCCGGACCGTGCTGCCCGGCACCGCGTTCGTCGAACTGGCCCTCCACGCCGGCGGTCAGGTCGGCTGCGACGTGCTGGAGGAGCTGACCCAGCAGGCGCCGCTGCTGCTGCCCGACGAGGGCGGCGTCGACCTCCGCGTGGTCGTCGGCGCGCCCGACCCCGCCGGCCGCCGCGAGCTGTCCGTGCACTCCCGCACCGGCGGTTCCGGCGTGCCCTGGACCCGGCACGCGGCCGGCACGCTGGCCGCCGGGGACGGGGCGGAGGGACCCGACGGTGCCGACCTCGCGGTCTGGCCGCCTGCCGGGGCCGAGCCCGTCGACCTCGGCGGGCTGTACGACGACCTGGCCGGGCTGGGCTTCGACTACGGCCCGACCTTCCGCAACCTCAAGGCGGTGTGGCTGCGCGACGACGAGGTGTTCGCCGAGGTCGCGCTGCCCGAGAGCACCGCGACGACCGGGTTCGGCCTGCACCCCGGGCTGCTCGACTCGGCGCTGGGCGCCACGGACTTCCTCGTCCCCGGCGGCCCGAAGGCGCTGACCGCGACGACGATCCCGTTCGCCTGGAACCGCGTCGCCCTGCACGCCGCCGGGGCGTCCGCCCTGCGGGTCCGGGTGCGCGCCGAGAACGGCGGCTCGTCGCTGGCCCTGGCCGACGCCGCCGGCAACCCGGTCGCGCGGATCGAGGCGCTCGTGACGCGGCCCGTGTCCGGCAGCCAACTGGGCGCGACGGTGCCCGACTCGCTGCACCGCGTCGACTGGCAGCCGGTGACCGGCCTGGGGCTGGTCGTGTCGATGGACCGCTGGGCCGTGCTCGGTGCCGACGACCTGGGCCTCGGCCTCCCGTCGTACGACGACCCCGGCGCGGGGGAGGCGACGCCGGCCGACGTGCTCGTGCTGCCGGTCGGCTCCGGTGAGGGCGACGACGTGCCGGCCCGGGTGCACGCGACCGTGCGGCACACCCTGGCCCGGTTGCAGGCGTGGCTGGCCGACGACCGGCTCGCCGACGGCAGGCTGCTCGTGGTCACGCGGAACGCGGTGCCCACCCCGGACGGCGTGGACCTGGCCCAGGCGCCCGTGTGGGGCCTGGTGCGGGCCGCGCAGGCGGAGAACCCGGGACGGGTGCAGCTGGTGGACGTCGACGGGTCGGCCGCGTCGATGCGCGCGCTGCGCACCGTGGTGGCCTCCGGCGAACCGGAGGCGGTCGTCCGCGAGGGCGGGATCAGCGTGCCCCGGCTGGCGAAGGTCACCGCGGTCGGCGACCCGGTCGAGTGGGACCCCGACGGCACGGTGCTGATCACCGGTGGCGCCGGCCTGCTCGGCGGCCTGCTGGCCCGGCACCTCGTCACCCGCGGCGCCCGGCGCCTCGTGCTCACCAGCCGGCGTGGCCTCGCCGCGCCGGGGGCGGAGGAGCTGGTCGCCGAACTGACCGGGCGGGGCGCCCGGGTCGACGTGGCGGCGTGCGACGTCACCGACCGCGCCGAGCTGGCCGCCCTGATCGGCTCGCTCGACGACCTCACCGCGGTGGTGCACGCCGCGGGCATGATGGACAGCGCGGTGCTCGGTTCGCTGACACCCGAACAGGTGGACGCGGTCCTGCGCCCGAAGGTCGACGCGGCCTGGCACCTGCACGAGCTGACCGCGTCGCACGACCTCGCCGCGTTCGTCCTGTACTCCTCGGCGGGCGGCCTGCTGCTCGCCGCCGGGCAGGCGAACTACGCGGCGGGCAACGTCTTCCTCGACGCGCTGGCCGAGCACCGCGCGGCCCGGGGGCTCCCGGCCACGTCGCTGGCCTGGGGACCGTGGGAGGGCACCGACGGCGAGGTGGACCTGGCGCACATCGCCCGGTCCGGCGTCGGGGAGCTGTCCGCGGACGACGGCCTGGCGCTCTTCGACGCCGCGCTGGCGGCGCGGGAGCCGGTCCTGGTGCCGGTGAGGCTCACCGGGCTCCGCGACGCCGACCGGATGTCGCCGCTGCTGCGCGGCCTCGTCCCGGCCACGCCCCGGCGGGTCGCCGAGGCCGCCGCACCGCGGGCCGGTTTCGCCGATCGGCTGACCGGGCTGTCCGCGGACGAACGGGACGCGGCGGCCGTCGAGCTGGTGCGCGAGCACGCCGCCGCCGTGCTCGGCTACGACGACGCGTCCGCGGTCGGCGTCGAGAAGGGCTTCACCGACCTGGGCATCGACTCGCTGGCGGCGCTGGAACTGCGCAACCGGCTCGGCGCCGCCTGCGGGCTGCGCCTGCCGGCCACGCTGGTCTTCGACTACCCCAGCTCGTACCCGCTGGCCCGGTACCTGCTGGGCGAGCTGCTGCCGGAACTCGACGAGCCGGCGCGGGAGCCGGCCCGGGGCAACGGCGCGGACGACACGGCGATCGCCGCCGTGGCCGACATGGACCTGGCCGAACTGGTCAGGTCGGCGATGGGCGGCACCCCGACGGACGAACGAGGTGGATCACGGTGACCGAGGCGCCCTCGACGGAGCAGATCGTCGTCGCACTGCGGCAGTCCATGATGGACAACGAACGGCTCAGGGCGGAGAACCGCGAGCTCGCCGACGCGGCGTCCGAGCCGATCGCCATCATCGGCATGGGCTGCCGCTACCCCGGCGGGGTGACCAGCCCGAGCCGGCTGTGGGACCTGGTGGCGGGCGGGGTGGACGCGATCGGCGGGTTCCCCGACGACCGCGGCTGGGACACCCCGGCCCTGTTCGACCCGACCGGCGCCCGACCCGGCACGACGTACTCGACGGACGGCGGTTTCCTCCACGACGCCGCCGACTTCGAGCCGGAGTTCTTCGGGATCTCGCCGCGCGAGGCGCTCACGCTCGACCCGCAGCAGCGCGTGCTGCTGGAGACGGCGTGGGAGGCCGTGGAGCGCGCCGGGATCGTGCCGGCCACCCTGCGCGGCTCCAGGACCGGCGTGTTCGCCGGCGTGATGTACCACGACTACGGCACCGGCAGCAGCGACGGGAGCCTCGTCTCGGGTCGCGTGTCCTACACCCTCGGCCTGGAGGGGCCGTCGGTGTCGCTGGACACGGCGTGCTCGTCGTCGCTGGTCGCCCTGCACTGGGCGGCGCAGTCGCTGCGGCGCGGCGAGTGCTCGCTGGCGCTGGCCGGCGGCGTGACCGTGATGGTGACGCCGGACATGTTCGTGTACTTCAGCGAGCAGCACGGGCTGTCGTCCGACGGGCGCTGCAAGGCGTTCGGCAGCGGCGCCGACGGCGTCGGCTGCTCCGAGGGCGCCGGGATGGTGCTGCTGGAGCGGTTGTCGGACGCGCGGCGCAACGGGCACCACGTGCTCGCGGTGCTGCGCGGCAGCGCGGTGAACTCCGACGGCGCGTCCAGCGGCATCACGGTGCCGAACGGGCCCGCGCAGCAGCGCGTGATCCGGGCGGCGCTGGCCGACGCCGGCCTCACCCCGGCCGACGTGGACGCCGTGGAGGCGCACGGCACCGGCACGACGCTCGGCGACCCCATCGAGGCGCAGGCCCTGATCGCCACCTACGGCAAGGCGGCCACGGCGGAACGGCCGCTGCACGTCGGGTCGTTCAAGTCCAACGTGGGCCACACGCAGGCCGCCGCCGGGGTCGGCGGGGTCATCAAGGTGGTGGAGGCGCTGCGCCGCGGCGTCCTGCCCCGGACCCTGCACGCCGACGAACCGTCGCCGCACATCGACTGGTCGGCCGGCACCGTCTCCCTGCTCACCGAGGAGCGGGCCTGGCCGGAGACCGGGCGGCCCCGGCGGGCCGCGGTGTCGTCCTTCGGCATCAGCGGCACCAACGCGCACGTGGTCATCGAGCAGGGCGACCCGGTCGAGGCGGCCGTTCCCGACGGGCCGGGGCCGGTCACCTGGCTGCTGTCGGCCACCGGCCCGGAGGCGCTGCGCGCGCAGGCGGGCGCGCTGGCGGAGTTCGCCGGGTCGGCCCCGGCCTCCGCCGCGGACCTCGGGTTCTCGCTCGCCACCACCCGGACGCGCGCCGGGCACCGCGCGGGCGTCGTGGCCCCCGACCGGGCCGCGGCCCTGCGGGCGCTCACCGAGTACGCCGCCGGCCGGACCCCCGCGGGCGTGGTCGACGGCGTCGCCGGGACGGGGCGGACGGCGTTCCTGTTCACCGGCCAGGGCGCGCAGCGGGCCGGCATGGGCGCCGGGCTGGCCGCCGCGTTCCCCGTGTTCGCCGCCGCGCTGGACCTCGTGGCCGCCGAACTCGACCGGCACCTCGACGTGCCGCTGCGCGCGCTGCTCGACGACGGCGCGGCGCTGGAGCGGACGGGGGCCGCGCAGCCCGCGCTGTTCGCGGTCGAGGTCGCGGTGTTCCGGCTGCTGGAGTCCTGGGGCGTGCGGCCCGACCACCTCCTCGGCCACTCCGTCGGCGAACTGGCCGCGGCGCACGTCGCCGGGGTGCTCACGCTCGCGGACGCCTGCGAGCTGGTGGCGGCGCGGGCGCGGCTGATGCAGGCGCTGCCGCCGGGCGGCGCGATGGTCGCCGTGGCGGCGGCCGAGGCCGAGGTCACGCCGCTGCTCACCGACGGCGTGGAGATCGCGGCGGTCAACGGCCCCGCGTCCGTGGTGCTGTCGGGTGACGAGGACGCGGTGCTCGCGGTCGCGGGCGCGTTCGCCCGGGTGTCCCGGTTGCGGGTGTCGCACGCGTTCCACTCGTCGCTGATGGAGCCGATGCTGGCGGACTTCGCCGCGGTCGCCCGGCGGTTGACCTACGCCGAGCCGACGATCCCGATCACCCCCACCGCCGCCGGCGGCGGCGACCCGGCCACGCCGGACTACTGGGTGCGCCAGGTGCGCGACGCCGTCCGGTTCGCCGACGGCGTCCGGGCGCTGCTCGACTCGGGCGTCACCACGTTCGTGGAGGTCGGGCCGCGCCCGGTGCTGACGGCGATGGGGCAGACCTGCCTGACCGGTGACGACCGCGCGGCGTTCGTCCCGGTGCTGCGCGAGGACCGGCCCGAGGACGAGTCGGCGGCGGCCGCGGTGGCGTCGCTGTTCGTCGCCGGGGCGGCGGTGGACCTCCCCGCCTTCTACGCCGGCGGCAAGGCCGTCGAGCTGCCGACGTACGCCTTCCGGCGCAAGCGCTACTGGCTGGAGAACCCGACCGGCGCCCGCGCGCGCGGCGTCGCCGAGGTGGGCCAGCGCGACGCGGGGCACCCGCTGCTGGGCGCCGTCGTCGTCACGGCCGGCTCCGGCGGCGCGGTGCTCACCGGCCGGCTCTCGTTGCGGACCCAACCGTGGCTGGCCGACCACGTGGTGCGGGACTCGGTCCTGTTCCCCGGCACGGCGTTCGTCGAACTCGCCACCCGGGCCGGCGACGAGGTGGGCTGCGGACGCCTCGACGAGCTGACGCTGGCCGCGCCGCTGGTCCTGCCCCGGGAGGGCGGGGTCCGGCTCCAGGTGGTGGTCGGCGCGGAGGACGACTCCGGCGGCCGTCCGCTGGACCTCTACTCGCAGGCCGAGGGCTCCGACGACTGGGTCCGGCACGGCGGCGGCAGGCTCTCGCCCGACGCCGACGCGCCCGCCGCGCCGGCAGGGTGGCCGCCGCCGGGCGCGGTCGAACTCGACGTGACCGACCGCTACGACCGGCTCGCCGAGCAGGGGTTCGACTACGGGCCGGTGTTCGCCGGGCTGCGCAGGGCGTGGCGGGTGGGCGACGCGGTGGCCGCCGAGGTGGCGCTGCCGGAGCACGCGGACGCCGCGTCGTACGGGGTGCACCCGGCGCTGCTGGACGCCGCGCTGCACGCGATCGGGCTCGCCGGGCCGACCGCGGACGTCCCGGTGCTGCCGTTCGCGTGGTCCGGGGTGTCCCTGCACGCCACCGGCGCGTCGGCCCTGCGGGTGCTGCTGACCTCGGACGTGGAGAACTCCGTGTCGCTGACCGCCACGGACCCGACCGGCGTCCCGGTGCTGACCGTGGGGTCGCTGGCGCTGCGGCCGATCGCGGACGACGCGTTCGCCGCGACGGCCCGCTCGGCGGTGGACGACTCGCTGTTCCGGGTCGAGTGGACGCCGTGGACCGGGGACGCCGTCACCGGGACCACGTCGGCCGTGCTCGGCGAGGACGTGTTCGGGTTCGGCGGCCCGTCGTTCGCGGACCTCGACGCGCTGCTCGCGGCGGTGCGGGCCGGCGCGACCGCCCCGGACGTGGTGGTCGCGCCGTTCCCCGCGCCCGAACGGACCTCGCCGGAGCGGGCGCGCGAGGCGACCCACCGGTTGCTGGCGCTCGCGCGGGCGTGGGTGGGCGACGACGTGCCGGCGACCTCACGACTGGTCGTCGTGACGTCGGGGGCGATCGCCACCCGACCGGAGGAAGGCGTCGACGACCTGACGCACGCCGCGCTGTGGGGCGTGATCCGGACGGCCCAGCTGGAGTACCCGGACCGGTTCATGGTCGTGGACGTCGACGGGGCCGTCCCGCCGGTGGGCACCGTCCTCGGCGCGATGTACGCCGACGAACCCGGTGTCGCGGTCCGCGACGGATCGGTCCTGGTGCACCGGCTGGCGAAGTTCACGCCCGCGCCCGGCGACCCGGTCCGGCCGGACCCGACGGGGACGGTGCTCGTCACGGGCGGCACCGGCGTGCTGGGACAGCTGATCGCGCGGCACCTGGTGACCGCGCACGGCGTGCGGCACCTGCTGATCACGAGCCGGCGCGGCGCCGCCGCCCCCGGTGCCGCGGAGCTGTCGGCCTCGTTGGCGGAGCTGGGCGCGTCGGTCTCGTTCGCGGCCTGCGACCTGGCGGACCGGGACGCGGTCGCCGCGCTGCTGGCCGGGGTGCCGGCCGAGCACCCGCTGACGGCGGTCGTGCACACGGCCGGGGTGGTGGACGACGGGGTGCTGCTCGCGCTGACCCCCGAGCGGGTGGACGCGGTCCTGCGGCCCAAGGTCGACGCCGCCTGGCACCTGCACGAGCTGACGGCCTCGCTCGACCTCGCGGCGTTCGTGCTGTACTCGTCCGCCGGCGGGACCCTGGGCGCGGCCGGGCAGGCGAACTACTCGGCCGCGAACGTGTTCCTCGACGCGCTGGCGCACCACCGGGCCGCGCTCGGGCTGCCGGCGGTGTCGCTGGCCTGGGGGCTGTGGTCCGAGGGCGGGATGTCCGGCGAGCTGGGGGAGACCGACCTGCTCCGGATGGCGCGGTCCGGGGTGCTCGGGCTGTCCTTCGCGGACGGGCTCGAACTGTTCGACGCGACCCTCGGGTGCGGGCAGCCGTCGCTGGTGCCCGTGCGGCTGGACATGAGCGGGGTGCGGGCCGACGCGCACGGCGTGCCCGCGATGCTGCGGGGCCTGGTGCGCGGCGGTGCGCGGCGCCGGGCCGAGCCGGTCGACGACCGGTGGCCGCGGATCGTCGCGCTGCCCGCCGGGGAACGGGACCGCGCCCTGCTGGACCTCGTCCGCGACACCGCGGCGGTGGTGCTGGGGCACGAGCGGCGGGACGCCGTCGACCCGCGCAAGGGCTTCATCGAGCTCGGCTTCGACTCGCTCACGGCGATCGAGCTGCGCAACCGGCTGGACGCGGTGACGGGGCGCCGGCTGCCCGCGACGCTGGTCTTCGACCACCCGTCCGCGGTCGCGCTGGCCCGTTTCCTGGGCGAGGGCCTGACCGACACCTCGTCCCCGGTGGAGTCCGGGCTGAGCGGGCTGGAGGCCGCGCTGCGGGACACCGTGCTGGACGAGGACGCCCGGACCCTGGTGCGGGCCCGGCTGAAGGCGCTCGTGGCCGCGCTCTCCCCCGAGGACGCGGCGATCGCGGAGGTCGGCGCGGACGAGCTGTTCGCCCTGCTGGACGAGGAACTGGAGTCGCAGGGCTGAAGCCCCGTCACGGGGTTCCCGCTGTCGAGCCGCCCGGCGCGTGGTGCCGGGCGGCTCGACGCCGTGCCGTGCGCGGGTGGGGAGCGGTGGGCCGGTGAGGCCACCCGAGGGGGTGTCGGTGGCCTCACCGGCAGGGGACCGGGCCAGGGGATGCCCGGACGTCGGGGGTGGTTCCGCGGGAGCGGTGGAGCGGAACTCACGTCTCGGTGAGCAGTCCCAGCGAGCACAGCGAGCCGGCGAAGACCATGACGTCGTAACGGGTTGCCTCGACGTCGGTCTCCCACACGGCGGCCAGCGCGGCACCCGCGCGGTCGACGTCGCCGTTGTGCTGCTTGAGGGCGATCCACATGGTGGCGGCGACGGGCTCGCAGTCGACCCGGCGACCGGTGCCGCGGCAGAAGAGTTCGAGGTGGCCGCTGGGGAGCATCCGCTGGGTGACACCGGGAGCGGTCTGGATTGCCATCATCACTACCTCCGAGAGGTGGGGCGGTCTCCCCGATGTACCCAGTCTCGCGGACCCGACCCCGCCGGGACATGAGGCCGACCCCCGAACCCGGGGGTGAGGTTTCCCCACCCCCGGTCAGGCGGCGGCGTCGTGCCACTCGCGGAGGCGGGCCGCGACGGTGGCCAGGACCCGGTCGAGCTGGGCGTTGAGGTAGAAGTGGCCGCCGGGGAGCACGTCCACGACGTGGCCGCCGGTGGTGTGGGCGCCCCACGCCTCCGCCTCGCCGAGGTCGGTGACCGGGTCGTCGTCGCCCACCAGCACGTGGATCGGGCAGTCCAGCTCCCGCCCCGCCCGGTGCCGGTAGGTCTCGACCGCGGTGTAGTCCCCGCGGATGGCGGGCAGCACCATGCGCAGCAGCTCGTCGTCGCCCAGCACGGCGCTGTCGGTGCCGCTGAGCTCCCGGAGCGCGGCGATCAGGCCGTCGTCGTCGCGCCGGTGGACGTACTCGACGCGCTGCGCGGACGGCGCCCGGCACGCGGAGGCGAACAGCCCCAGGAGGGGGGTGCCCCGCGCCTCCAGCCGGCGCGCGACCTCGTAGCCGAGCGTCGCGCCCATGCTGTGGCCGAACAGCGCCACGGGCCGGTCGAACCACGGGCCGAGGTCGTCGGCGACCGCGTCGGCCATGGTGGCCAGGTCGTCGAGGCAGCGCTCACCCCGCCGGTCCTGGCGGCCCGGGTACTGCACGGCGACGACGTCGGCGTCCAACCCGGCCTCGGCGGCCATCCGGGAGAACGGGAAGTAGGCCGTGGCGGACCCGCCGGCGTGCGGCAGGCACACCAACCGCACGGCAGCGGCCTCGGCCGCGTGGAATCGCCGAATCCATCGGCTCGTTCTCTCGTTCACGGCAGTCACAGTTCACGGAGTCTTCGGCCACCTCCCCCAGGTGGGCAACCCCTATCGCGCGGCCGGACACGCCAGGTGACACCTGCTCAAGTTCACCTCATCGTGTGATTTTAGATTGCGGTTGGTTCTGCTTAGGGACGTGCTGCGACCGTCGGTGGCCAGAAGAAGACCCGCCTCGTTCGAGGAGTGAGCGATGGGCGTGAACTGGGGGCAGCAGAACCACCGGATCGATCCGCGGGAGGCGTCGGAGTTCCTGCGGGGTCTGCTGATCGGATGCGAGGGGGGCACGGGGGAGACCGTGCTGGTCGACGGAGCGCCGGCCAGCGGGAAGACGCGGTTGCAGGACCAGGTGGTGGCCAGGGCCGGCGAGCTGGGCATCCTCACGCTCACCGCGTCCGGGGCCGCCGACGAGCAGGACGTCGACGGCGGCGTGATCGACCAGCTCCTGGCGTGCCCCGGGGTGCCCCGGGCGCTGGCGGAGCAGTTCGGCGACTGGGACGACGAGCGGATCGCCGGTGTGTGCGGCGCGCTGCACCGGCTGGCGCGCGAACACCCGGTGCTGGTGGCCGTCGACGACCTCCAGCACGTGGACGCGACCTCGGTCCGGCTGCTGCTGCGATTACAGCGGCGGACCCGGTCCGCCGCCGTGCTGCTGGTGCTCAGCGGCTCCGGCTCCGGCGGCGGCCTGCCGTTCGCCGCCCAGCCGCACCGGCACGTGCAGCTGACGCCGCTGTCGGAGCGGGCCATCGCGGAGCTGGTGGGGGAGGGACCCGACTGGCTGCCCCGGCACGTCCACGAGCTGAGCGCCGGGAACCCGCTGCTGGCCGACGCGCTGGTCGACGCCCACCGCGCCGGCGCCGACACCGGTGCGGCGTACGCCGAGGCGGTGCGGCAGCTGCTGCACCGCTGCGGCTCGCCGCTGCGCGAGGTGGCGACGGCCATCGCGGTGCTGGACACCGACATGGGCCTGGACGCCCTGGCCGTCGTCGCCGGCGTGGACCCGGGCGACGCCGAGGCGTCCGCCTGCCGGCTGGCCGACGCCGGCCTGGTCGAGGGCGTCCGGTTCCGGCAGCCGTCGGCCGCCGCCGCGATCATCGACGGCCTCCGCGGACCGGCCAGGGCGCGGCTGCACTCGCGGGCCGCCGACGTCAAGCACGCGCTGGGGCTGGCGTCCCCCGACATCGCCCGCCACCTCGTGGCCGCGGGGGAGGCGGACGCCGAGTGGGCGCCGCGGACCCTGCTGGAGGCGGCGGAACAGGTCATGCTCGACGACGACGTCGAGTTCGCCACCCGGTGCCTGGAACTCGCCGCCTCGGCGCCGCCCACGGGGTGGGTGCGGCAGCGGATCTCCCAGCTGCTCGCCAAGATCACCTGGCGGGTGAACCCGACCGCCGCGGCGCCGCACCTGAGGACGCGGTGGGCGGCCGGCGACTCGCTGGACCGGTCCGACCGGGTCGCGCTCGCCCGGCAGGCGCTGTGGTTCGGGGACCGGGACACCTTCGAGCGCGCGTTCGCGGCGCTCGTCGACGACGAGCCGCTCGACCCGCGCACGGTGGCCGAGCTGAGCCTCGCCGGCCACTGGCACTACGGCGCGTCGGTGACCCTGCCGGACAGCGACGACCCCTGGCTGCACACGGTGAAAGCGCTCTCCGCCGTGTGGCGCGCGGAGGGGACCGAGCGGGCGTCGGCCGGCGCGGAACGCATCCTGCACAGCTGCCGGCTGTCGGACACCTCGCTCGAAGCGCTCTGCACGGCGATCCTCGCGCTGGCCCACGACGACAAGGCCGACCGCGCCGAGGGCTGGTGCGCCTCGCTCAGCGAGGAGGCCGAGCACCGCGGCGCGGTGACCTGGAAGGCGATGCTCGACGCGATCGCCGCGAGCCTGGTGCTGCGCCGGGGTGACGCCGCGGGCGCCGCCGAGCGGGCGGAGCGGGCGCTGGCCCTGCTGGACGGGCCGAACTGGGGCGTCGCGATCAGCCACCCGCTGGCGACGCTGCTGAGCGCGCACACCGAGGCCGGCGCGTTCAAGGCGGCCGCGGCGGTGCTGCGCAAGCCCCTGCCGGACGCGGCGCTGACGACCCTGGGCGGTGTCCGCTACCTGCGGGCGCGCGGCCGGTTCCACCTGGCGACCAACCGGGGGCTGGCCGCGGTCAGCGACTTCCAGCAGTGCCAGCGGACCCTGCGCGGGTGGGACCTGGAGGTGCCGGTGCTCGTGCCGTGGCGCACCGACCTCGCGGAGGCGAACCTGCGGCTGGGCAACCCGACCCTCGCCGTCGAGCTGGCCAACCAGCAGCTCGCCTACGCGGCGCCGTCCGACCACGGCTCGCGGGGCGCCGCCCTGCGGGTGCTGGCGCAGGCCGGCGACGCCGCGGAGCGCCAAGGCGTGCTGAACCGGGCGGCGGAGGAGTTCCGGGCCTCCGGCGACCGGCTGGAACTGGCCCGGACGACGCGGATGCTCAACCGGCTGGGCCAGGACGCGCAGCGGGCCAGGGGACCGGTCGCACCGGTCCGGGTGCGGCGGCAGCTCACGGGGGTCGCCGTGTCCCGGTCGGTGGGACCGCGCCCCGAGCGGGCCGGCAGCCGGGCGACGGCGGGCGTGCCGACGCCGGTCACCGTGCCGGTCGCGGTCGGTGCCCCGGCGGCGACGCCGGCCGTGCTCAGCGAGGCCGAGCTGCGGGTGGCCGAGCTGGCGGCGGCCGGCCGCACCAACCGGCAGATCTCGGAGACGCTGTACATCACGGTGAGCACGGTGGAGCAGCACCTGACCCGCGTCTACCGCAAGCTCGGCGTGCCCGGCCGGTCGGCCCTGGCCGGCGAGTTCACCGCGGCCGAGGGAGGTCGCTGACCGTGCCGGGACGCGGGAAGCGCCCGGGGGTCGTGGGTGTGGCGAGCCGGCCACACCCACGACCCCCGGGCGCTTCCCGGTCGGGGTCGTGCCGGTCAGCGGCGGCGGTCGGCGACCACGGCCTCGATGATGCCGTCGAGGGTGTGCACCGGCGCGAAGCCGATCTGCTCGCGGGCCCGGGAGCAGTCGGGGATGCGGCGCTGCATGTCCTCGTAGCCCTCGCCGTAGGCCTCCTCGTACGGGACCTTCGCGATGGTGCTGGTGGAACCCGTCGCGGCGATCACCCGCTCCGCGAGCTGCGAGATCGTCGTCTGCTCGTCGCTGCCCAGGTTGAACACCTTGCCGTGGGCCGACTCGTCGGACAGCAGCCGCACCAGTGCCGGCACGACGTCGTGCACGTGGCAGAAGCAGCGCGTCTGCTGCCCGTCGCCGAACACGGTGAGGGGTTCGCCCGCGAGCGCCTGGGTGACGAAGCGCGGGATCACCATGCCGTAGCGGCCGGTCTGGCGCGGGCCGACGGTGTTGAACGGCCGCACGATCACCGCGCGCAAACCGTGCTCCACCGCGTACAGGTGGGCCAGCGTCTCGTCCAGGGCCTTCGCCTCGGCGTAGGACCAGCGGGTCTTCAGCGGCGAGCCGATGATCCGGTCGGAGTCCTCGGTGAGCCCGTTCGCGGTGTTCTTGCCGTAGATCTCGCTGGTGGACGCCACCAGGATCGGCACGTCGTGCCGGAGCGCGGCCTCCAGCAGGACCTCCGTGCCGTGCAGGTTGGTCCGCAGGCTCTCCAGCGTCTTGTCCAGGATGGTGAACACGCCCACGGCCGCCGCGAGGTGGAACACCGCGTCGACGCCGGCCATGCACGCCTCGACCGCCTCCGGGTCGGTCACCGAGCCGCGCACGAAGCGGAAGCCGGTGTGCCCGGCCACGCCCGCGAGGTTGTCCAGGCTGCCGGTGCTGAGGTTGTCGAGCGCGACGACCTCGTGGTCCCGCTCCAGCAGGTGCTCGGTCAGGTGGGAGCCGATGAACCCGGCCCCGCCGGTGATCAGGTAGCGCATGGGGATTCCTCTCAGAGCGCGAACAGGGCCGGGTCGAAGCGATAGGTCGCGTCGACCACCACCGGGCACCGGGCGAGCCAGTGGTAGTCGTGCCCGGGTTGCACGGTGTGGATCAGGGCGATGTCCCAGTCGGCGCCGTCCGGTTCGACGACGCTGTCCAGCGAGCCGCCCGTCACGCGCACGTCGGGCGCCAGCGGGTCGTGGTAGCCCACCACCGCGCCCTTCGCGGCGAGCAGGTCGATGATGTCCAGGGCGGAGGACGACCGCACGTCCCGCACCCCCGGCTTGTAGGTCACGCCGACCACCAGGACGCGGGTGCCCACCACGCCCTTGCCGTTGCGGGACAGCGTGTCCGCCAGGCGGTCGACGACCTGCTTGGGCCGCTCCGCGATGGCGTGCATGGCCTGGGTCACGAGGGGCGCGTTGCTCCGCGTCGCCCGCAGCTGCCAGAGCAGGTAGTGCGGATCGCACGGGATGCAGTGGCCGCCGACGCCGGGGCCGGGGTGGAAGGCCATGAAGCCGTACGGCTTGCTGGCCGCCGCCTCGATCACCTCGATCGGGTCGATCGAGAACCCGTCGCTGATCTCCGCGAACTCGTTGGCCAGCGCGATGTTCACCGCGCGGAAGGTGTTCTCGTACAGCTTGGTCATCTCGGCCGCCTCCGGCGAGCTGACGCAGTGCACGGCCGGCGTCAGCACGTTGATCACGCGCTGCGCCATCGCGGTGCACGCCGGGGTCACGCCGCCGAGCACGCGCGGGGTCCCGGCCTGGGTGTGCGTGACGTTGCCCGGGTCGATGCGCTCGGGGCTGGACGCCACGAAGATGTCGCGGCCGACCTTGAACCCCTTGGCGGTCAACGGCGCCACCAGCAGCCGCTGGGACGTGCCGACGTAGCTGGTGGAGGTCAGGATCAGCGTCTGGCCGGGGCGGGCGTTGGCGACCAGGGCCGCGCACGCGGCCTCCAGCGGGCCGAGGTCCGGCATCAGGTACTCGTCGAGGCCGGTCGGCACGCACACGAGCACGGCGTCGGCCTCGGCCATCCGGCTGGAGTCGGTGGTGAGCCGGAAGTCCTGGTGCAGGGTCTTCTCCAGCTGCCGCTGGTCGGAGTCGATGAGGTCGACGTCGCCGGCGCGGATGGCGTCCAGCCTGTTCTGGGAGAGGTCTATGCCGATCACCTCGATCCCGCCCGCGTGCAGGCCGAGCGCGGTCGGGAGCCCGACGTAGCCCAGGCCGACGACGGCGACGGACTTCAGCTCGGTCGGCTCGGCCACGGTCTGGTATTCGACGACAGTACTGGTCATTGCTGGTCACCCGTCTCTGGCAGGCAGTGGGAATCGCGGGAGGAGCGGGGTGCGCGACCCCGCGGGCGTGGTCAGTGGTGGACGAACCGGACGATCTCGAACGCCTCGGCGAGCCCGACGGAGATCTGCGAACCCCGGTACTCGGCCAGGGCCCGGACGCCCCGCTCGCTGCGCGGGTTCGGCCAGGGCTCCAGCTCCTTGCCGTAGGCGCGCAGCGCCTCGACCTTGCGCTCCAGGTGCGTCTCGTCCAGGCACTGCCAGCAGTTGGGGCGGAACGTGATCGGCAGGCCGGACGCCTCCCCGACGTCCGTGGCCGAGCGCACCTCGAACGTGCGCAGCTCCCGCACGCTGCCCTTGCCGGGGCGGCCCGCCACCCGGGCCGCGCGGCTGACCAGCGCGTGGTCGGTGCTCAGGTCGCTCATGCCGGTGGTGAAGATCGTGTCCGGCTCGAAGTCGCGCACCTCGCGCTCCACGACCCGGTTGAGTTCGAGGTGGCCGACCGTGTCGAGCCGGTTGTCGCCGAACTCGTGGATGCGCAGCCGTTCGATCCCGAGCGTCTTCGCCGCGAGCTCGATCGCCGCCGTGCGGTTGATGACGCCGCTCCCGGTCTCCGACCGCGAGCCGTCGTCGTTGGTCAGGACGCAGAGGGACACGGTCACGCCCTCTTCGGCGAGCCGGGCGATCGTGCCGCCCGCGCCGAGGGTCTCGTCGTCCCCGTGGGCCCCCACGACCAGGAGCCTTCGCATCTGCCTGTGCATGCCGATCCCCAGCCTTCGTCCGATGGGCGAGCCCCGACGGCCTGCCGGGTCGATCCGGACAGGTCCCGTTCCGATCCGGCCACTGCCGGGGGAACCGGTGGGCGCGGTGCGGTGGAGAGGTGAAGAAGTCCTTCGAAGATGGGGAAAATCTGTCATCCGCCGACTGCGGCCGACAACCCCTAAAGCGGCTCTAAAGCAGACCTTCGGCGAATCTGAACCCCTTGTCCGGGGGACGGGCCGGAACCGTTCGGTGAAGTCCCGAGTGGACCGCCCGGCGCGCACCGCACCGCGCCGACGGGCGCGGGGGCCGTCCCCGACTAGGGGCCGCACCGCCCCTGTGCCGCCCGGCTTAGGGGTGGGTGCGCCCACCCCGCGCTCGTATCGTCACACCCGACCGCTGTGGGGGTTCGCGCGAATTCCCCTTTCCAGCACAGGCGATGTGGAAGGAAAGAGGACACGTGGCCAACTCCGAGGACAAACTCGTCGGCGCGCTCCGGGCGTCCCTGAAGGAGACCGAACGGCTGCGTGACAAGAACCGCCGGTTGACCGAGGCCGCCCGGGAACCGATCGCGATCATCGGCATGGCCTGCCGGTTCCCGGGCGGCGCGGACACGCCGGAGGACCTCTGGCGACTGCTCGACGGCGGCGTCGACGCCATCGGGGAGTTCCCGACCAACCGCGGCTGGGACCTGGACCGGATCTACGACCCGACCGGAGAGCGACCGGGGTCGAGCTACGTGCGGGAAGGCGGTTTCCTCCACGACGCCCTCGACTTCGACGCCGACCTGTTCGGCATCAGCCCGCGCGAGGCCCTGCTGATGGACCCGCAGCAGCGGCTGCTGCTGGAGACCTCGTGGGAGGCCTTCGAACGCGCGGGCATCGCGCCGCACTCGGTGAAGGGCACGCCGACCGGGGTGTTCGCGGGCACGATGTACCACAACTACCAGGGCAGCTACGGCTCGTCCGGGGTCATCTCCGGCCGGCTCGCCTACACGTTCGGCCTCGAAGGGCCCGCGGTCACCATCGACACCGCGTGCTCGTCCTCCCTCGTCGCGCTGCACATGGCGGTGCAGGCGCTGCGCGCCGGGGAGTGCTCGCTCGCGCTCGCCGGCGGGGTCACGGTGATGTCGACGCCGCGCACGTTCGTGGAGTTCAGCCTCGACGGCACGCTCGCCCGCAGCGCCCGCTGCCGCACGTTCGCCGACGCGGCCGACGGCACCGGCTGGTCCGAGGGCTGCGGCGTGCTGCTCGTCGAACGGCTGTCCGACGCCCGCCGCAACGGCCACCCGGTGCTCGCGGTCGTCCGGGGCACCGCGATCAACCAGGACGGCGCGTCCAACGGCATGACCGCGCCCAACGGCCCCGCGCAGCAGCGCGTGATCCGCCAGGCGCTCGCCAACGCGCGCGTGCCCGCCGAAGAGGTCGACGTCGTGGAGGCCCACGGCACCGCGACCAGGATCGGCGACCCGATCGAGGCGCAGGCGGTGCTCGCGACCTACGGCCGCAGCCGGGCCGGGAACGGCCCCCTGTGGCTGGGGTCCGTCAAGTCCAACATCGGCCACACCCAGGCCGCCTCCGGCGTCGCCGGGGTGCTGAAGGTCGTGCTGTCGCTGAACAACGGCGTGCTGCCGAAGACGCTGCACGTCGACAAGCCCACTGAGCGGGTCGACTGGACCGCCGGCGAGGTCGAGCTGCTGACCGAGCGGCGGGAGTGGCCCCGTAACGGGCACCCGCGCCGCGGCGCCGTCTCCTGCTTCGGCCTGAGCGGCACCAACGCGCACGTCATCATCGAAGAGGCCCCGGAACCGGACGAGGCGGCCGACCCGCCGGGCGACGACGCCGCGATCCCGTTCGTGCTGTCCGGTCGGACGCCGCAGGCGCTGCGGGCGCAGGCCGCCCGGCTGGTCGCGCACCTGGAGGCGGACCCCGCGCTGCCGCCGCTCGACGTCGCGCGCACGCTGGCCGCCGCCCGCACGCACCTGGACCACCGCGCCGCCGTCGTCGGCCGCGACCGCGCCGGGCTGCTGGCCGCCCTGGGCGGTGTCGCGGACGGCGGACCGGGCGCGATCACGGGGGTCGCCCGGGGAGGGGTGACCACCGCGTTCCTGTTCTCCGGCCAGGGCGCGCAACGACCCGGCATGGGGCGCGGGCTCGCGGCGGCGTACCCGGTGTTCGCCGACGCGTACGCCGCGGCCTGCGCGGCGCTCGACGAGCACCTGGACCGGCCGATCCGCGAGGTGGTCGACACCGACCCCGAGGCCCTGGGGCGCACCGGGAACGCCCAGGCGGCGCTGTTCGCGTTCGAGGTCGCGCTGTTCCGCCTCGTCGAGTCGTGCGGCCTGGCGCCGGACGCGCTCTGCGGGCACTCCGTCGGCGAGCTGGCCGCCGCGCACTGCGCCGGGGTGTTCTCGCTCGCCGACGCGGCCCGGCTCGTCGCCGCCCGCGGCCGGCTCATGCAGGCGCTGCCCGAGGGCGGCGCGATGGTCGCCGTCGAGGGCACGCCCGAGGAGGTCGCCGCGCACGACCCCGACGGCGCGGTCGACATCGGCGCGGTCAACGGGCCGCGCTCCGTCGTGCTCTCCGGCGACGAGGCCGCCGTGCTCGCGGTGGCCGGGAAGTTCGCCGCGGCCGGTCGGCGCACCACCCGGCTGCGCGTCTCGCACGCCTTCCACTCACGCCTGGTGGAACCCGTGCTCGACGAGTTCCGGGCGGTCGCGCGGAGCGTGGCGTACGCGCCACCGTCGCTGACCGTCGTGTCGGCCGTCACCGGCGGCGAGGTCTTCACCGAGCTGACCGACCCCGAGCACTGGGTCCGCAACGTCCGGCGGACGGTGCGCTTCGCGGACGCCGTGCGGGCGCTCACCGCCGAGGGCGTCGACCGCTTCCTGGAGCTGGGCCCGGACGCGCCGCTCACGGCGGTGGTCCCGGCCTCGGCCGCCGACACGGCCGTCGCCGTGCCCGCGCAGCGCCGGGACGTGCCGGAGGACGTCGCGTTCGCCACCGCGCTCGCGACCCTGCACGTGCGCGGGGTCGTGGTCGACTGGGGCGCGCACTTCGCCTCCCGGGGCGCCCGCCCGGCCGCCCTGCCGACCTACGGCTTCCAGCGCCGGCGGTACTGGCTGGAGGTCGGGGCGGACGCCGGCGACGCGACGTCGATGGGACTCGACGCGGTCGACCACCCCCTGCTGGGCGCGGCGACGCTGCTCGCCGACGCGGACGGGGTGGTGCTCTCCGGGCGGGTCTCGGCGACCACGCACCCCTGGTTGGACGACCACGTGGTCGGCGGCTCGGTCATGCTGCCCGGCACCGCGTTCGTGGAGCTGGCCGTGCGGGCCGGCGACGAGGTGGGCTGCGGCCGGGTCCGGGACCTCACGCTGCACGCCCCGCTGGTCCTGCCCGCGCGGGGCGCGGCCCGCATCCAGGTCCGGGTCGGCCCGCCCGCGGCCGACGGCTCCCGCCCGATCGGCGTCCACTCGCGACCGGACGACCTCGCCGCCGCCGCGGGCTGGACCCGGCACGCCGACGGCACCCTGGCCCCCGCCTCGGCGGGCACGCCGTTCGACCTGGCCGAGTGGCCGCCCGCCGGTGCCGAGACCGTCGACGTCGAGGGCATGTACGACCTGCTCGCCGCGCGCGGCACGGCCTACGGCCCGGTGTTCCGGGGCCTGCGCGCCGCCTGGCGCGCCGGGGACGACGTCTACGCCGAAGTCGCGCTGCCCGAGCAGGACCGGCTCGCCGCCGAGGCCTTCGGCCTGCACCCCGCCGTGTTCGACGCGGCGCTGCACGCCATCGGGTTGGGCGGGACCGAGGAGGAGGGCACCGCGCTGCCGTACTCGTGGTCCGACGTCGAACTGCTGGCCACCGGCGCGGCGACGGCCCGGGTGCACGTCCGGCCGATCGGCGGGCGCACCGTCGAGCTGCGGCTGGCCGACTCGACCGGCACGCCGATCGCCCGGGTCGGCGCCCTGGCGCTGCGCCGGATCAGCGAGGAGCAGCTCGCCGCCGCCCGCGCGGTGCCCGGCGGCCACGACTCGCTCCTGCGGGTCGACTGGGTCCCCGTCGCGCTGCCGGAGCCGGCCGAGGGCCTGCTCGGCGCGGCCGGGGACCCGCGGGTCGTCGTGCACGAGGTCGAGCCGGGGAACGACGCCGCCACCGCCAAGGCGGCCGTCCACCGCGCGCTGGCCGTCGTGCAGGACTGGCTGGCCGACCCCGGTCCCTCGTCGGGCCGGCTCGTCGTGCTGACCCGCGGCGACCTGGCCGGCGCCGCCGTCGGCGGGCTCGTCCGCTCGGCCCAGGTGGAGAACCCCGGCCGGATCGTGCTGGTCGAGGGCGCCGCGACCCCGCGGCAGCTCGCCGCGGTGTCCGCCGCGAACGAGTCGTCCGTCCGGATCACCGGTGACGCGGTGACCGCGCCCAGGCTGGCCCGCGCCGTGCCCGGCGCCCCCGCCGAGCCCGTCGACTGGCGGGCCGGCACCGTCCTGGTGTCCGGCGGCACCGGCGCGCTGGGCCGCCTCGTCGCCGCGCACCTGGTGCGGCGGCACGACGTGCGCCGGCTCCTGCTCGTCAGCCGCCGCGGCGCGAAGGCCCCCGGCGCGGCCGAGCTGGTCGCCGAGCTGACCGGCCTGGGCGCCGAGGTGAAGGTGGTCGCCACCGACCTCGCCGACCGGGCGAAGGCCCGGCGGCTGCTGGCCAAGCACCCGGTGACGGCGGTCGTCCACGCGGCGGGCGTGCTCGACGACGGCATCCTCCCGTCGCTCACGCCCGAGCGGGTCGACCGCGTCTTCGACCCGAAGGCGCTGGCCGCCTGGCACCTGCACCAGCTCGCCGGCGACCTCACGGCGTTCGTCACGTTCTCGTCGGCCGCCGGGGTGTTCGGCGCGCCCGGACAGGGCAACTACGCCGCCGCCAACGCCTTCCTCGACGCGCTCGCCGCCCACCGGCGGGCCGAGGGCAAGCCCGCGCACTCGCTCGCCTGGGGCATGTGGGAGTCGGTGGACGGCATGGCCGGGGAGACCCACGGCAAGCGCGGTCTCGGCGCGTTCACCGCGGAGGAGGGCCTCGCGCTGTTCGACGCCGCCCTCGGCGCGGACGACGCGCTGTCCGTGCCGGTCAAGCTCGACCTCGCCGCGTGGCGAGCCGCCGGCGCGGTCCCCGACGTGCTGCGCGGCCTCGTCCCGACCGCCCGGCGGGCGGTGTCCGACCGCGAGGCGGAGGGCGACACGCTGCTGGGCAGGCTGGTCCGGCTGCCCGCCGACCGACGCCTGGACCACCTGCGCGAGCTGGTGGTCCGGCACGCCGCCGCGGTGCTCGGGCACGGCCCGAACGACGTGTTCGACGCCGAACGCGCCTTCAAGGACCTGGGCTTCGACTCGCTCACGGCGGTGGAGCTGCGCAACACCCTGCGGGAGGCCACCGGCCTGGACCTGACCGCGACGCTGGTCTTCGACCACCCGACCGCGGCCGACCTCGCCGCGCACCTGCACGAGTCGCTGTTCGGCGACCTCGGCGACGACGCGCACGCCGAGGAGGCCGCCGGGCCCGCGAGCGCGGACGAGCCGATCGCGATCGTCGGCATGGCCTGCCGCTTCCCCGGCGGCGTCGAGTCGCCCGACGACCTGTGGCGGCTGGTCGCCGCGGGGGCCGACGGCATCGGCGACTTCCCCGCCGACCGCGCGTGGGACATGGCGCACTGGCTCGACCAGGTCGCGCCGGACGGCGGCACGCCGCAGGGCGGCTTCGTCCACGACGCCACCGACTTCGACGCCGCGTTCTTCGGCATCGGCCCGAACGAGGCCGTGATGATGGACCCGCAGCAGCGGATGCTGCTGGAGGCGTCCTGGACGGCGCTGGAGGACGCCGGGCTGGACCCGTCGTCCCTGCGCGGCAGCACCACGGGCGTGTTCGTCGGCGTGATGCAGACGGACTACGACCCCGGCGACGCCCTGGAGCGCGGTGGCGGCATCTACCGCGGCTCCGGCGCGCTGAGCAGCGTCGTCTCCGGTCGCGTCGCCTACGCCTTCGGGCTGGAGGGACCCGCGGTGTCGGTGGACACGGCGTGCTCGTCGTCGCTCGTCGCCCTGCACCAGGCGGTGCAGGCGCTGCGGGCCGGCGACTGCGCGCTGGCCCTGGCCGCGGGCGTGTCCGCGCTCGTCTCGCCCGCCCCGTTCGCGCAGTTCGTGGACGGCGCCGTGGCCCGTGACGGCCGCTGCAAGCCGTACTCCGCCGCGGCCGACGGGTTCGGCTGGGGCGAGGGCGTCGGCGTGCTGGTCGTCGAGCGCCTCTCCGACGCCCGCCGCCACGGCCACGACGTGCTCGCGGTCGTGAGGTCCAGCGCGGTCAACGCCGACGGCGCGTCCAACGGCCTGACCGCGCCGAGCGGACCGGCCCAGGAACGGCTCATCCAGCGGGCGCTCGCCGCCGCCGGGCTCGACCCGGCGGAGGTGGACGCCGTGGAGGGCCACGGCGCCAGCACCCCGCTCGGCGACCGCATCGAGACCTCGGCGCTGATGGCCGCCTACGGCCGGGGCAGGTCCGCGGACCGACCCCTGTGGCTGGGCTCGGTGAAGTCCAACATCGGCCACACCCAGGCCGCCGCAGGCGTCGCCGGCGTGATCAAGACCGTGCAGGCGCTGCGGCACGGCGTGCTGCCGCCGACGCTGCACGCCGACGAGCCCACCGCCGACGTGGACTGGGCCGCCGGCACCGTGCGGCTGCTCGACGGGACGCGGCCGTGGCCGGAGACCGGCCGACCGCGCCGCGCGGCCGTCTCGGCGTTCGGCTACAGCGGGACCAACGCGCACGTGATCCTCGAACAGGCGCCCGCCGTCGAGGCCGACGAGTCGCCCGCACCGGCCGGGGACCGCGGCGGCGTGCTGCCGCCCCTCGTGCTGCCGCCCCTCGTGCTGTCGGCCCGGACCGCCGCGGCGCTGCCCGACCAGGCGCGGGCCCTGCTCGCCCACTGGGACGCCGACCCGGCACTCGCCCCGCTGGACGTCGCCCGCTCGCTGGCCGCCCGCCGCCCGCTGTTCGGCTACCGGGCCGCCGTCGTCGGGACCGACCCCGACGAGGTGCGGACCGCGCTGTCCGCCCTGGCCGAGCCGACCCCGGTCCCCGCCGGGAACGTCGTGACGGGCCGGGCGAGGTCCGGCGGCGTCACGGCGTTCCTGCTGCCCGGCCAGGGCGTCCAGCGGCCCGGCATGGGCGCCGCGCTGCACGCGGCGTTCCCGGCCTTCGCGGCCGAGTTCGACCGGGTCGCCGGCAGGTTCGACCCCCACCTCGGCCGGTCGCTGCGCGAGGTGGTGTTCGCCGACGCCGGTTCGGCCGCCGGGCAGCTGCTCGACCGCACGCAGTTCGGCCAGGCCGCCGTGTTCACCTTCGAGGTGGCCCTGTGCCGCCTGCTCGAATCGTGGGGCCAGCGGCCCGACGTGCTGGTCGGGCACTCCGTCGGCGAGATCGCGGCGGCGCACCTGGCCGGGGTGCTGTCCCTGGACGACGCGGTCAAGCTCGTCGCCCACCGCGGCGAGCTGATGGCGGAGGCGCCGGCGGGCGCGGTCGTCGCGGTCGAGGCCGACGCCGACGAGGTGCGGCCGCTGCTCGGCGCGGACGTCGCGCTGGCCGCGGTGAACGGCCCGAGGGCCGTGGTGGTGTCCGGGGCGGAAGGGGCGGTCGCGGGGGTCGTCGCGCACTTCACCGCGCTGGGCCGGCGCACGCGCCGCCTGCCGATCGACTGCGCCGTGCACTCGCCGCTGCTCGACGACGTGCTCGCCGAGCTGGAGGAGGTCGCCGAGGAGCTGACCTACGACGAGCCGCGCATCGCGGTGGTGTCCACCGTGACCGGGACCCCGGTCGCGGACGAGCTGCGCACGGCGCGGCACTGGGTCGCGAACTGCCGCGACACCGTCCTGTTCGCCGACGCCGTGCGGGCGAGCGGGGCGACCCGCTTCGTGGAGCTGGGCACGGACGGGGTGCTCACGGCGCTCGCGCAGGCGGCGCTGCCCGACGACGTCGACGCCCTGTTCGTCCCGGTGCTGCGCGGCGACGCCGACGAGGTCCGCGACGTGCTGACGAGCGCGGCGCGGCTGCACGTGGCGGGCGCCGGGCTGGACGTGCGCCGCATGTTCACCGGGAGCGCGTCCGGCACCGTGCCGCTGCCCGGCTACGCGTTCCACCGCGAGCGCTACTGGCCGGCGGTCGACATGGAGGCGCGCCGGGCGACCGGTGACCTCTCGTCGAGCGGGCTGCGCGCGGGCGACCACCCGCTCGTCGGCGCCGTGCTGCCCGTCGCGGACTCGTCGACCGTCGTGCTGGCGGGCGCGGTCTCGACGACCACGCACCCGTGGCTGGCCGACCACGTGGCCGGCGGGACGGCGGTGTTCCCCACCGCCGGGTTCGTCGAGCTGGCGGTGCGGGCCGGTGACGAGGTCGGCTGCGCCACGCTGGTGCGGCTGGACGCCGACGTGCCCCTGGTGCTCGGCGCGGACGAGGTGCGGCTCCAGGTGGTCGTCGGCGAGCCCGGTCCGGCGGGCCGGCCGGTGGCGGTCCACTCGCACGGGCACCACGGCTGGGTCCGGCACGCGGAAGGCCTGCTGTCCACCGACGCGGGCGACGCCGCCGAGCCGGAGGCGCCGGCGCAGTGGCCGCCGGCGGGCGCGGTGCCCGCGGACGTCACGCGGCTCTACGACCTGCTCGACGACGCCGGGCTGCACCACGGCCCCGCGTTCCGGCGGCTGCGGGCCGCCTGGGTCGCGGACGGGTCGGTGTTCGCCGAGGTGGCGCTCGACCCCGGCGCGGACGCGGACCGGTTCGGCCTGCACCCGGCGGCCCTCGACGCGGCGCTGCACGCCGCCGCGCTGGTCCCCGGCGCCACCGCCGGCGCGGTCCCGGCCGCGTGGACGGGCTTCCGGCTCCTCGCCGTCGGCGCGGCGCGGTTGCGCGTGCGGATCACCCCGGTGGGCGGGGACGCGGTGTCGGTCCTGCTGGCCGACCACACCGGCGCGCCGGTGGCGGAGGCCGCGTCCGTGGTGCTGCGCGAGATGTCGCTCCCCGGGGTGTCGCTCCCCGAGGTCGTCGCGGCCCCGGCCGGGACGACGGCGGCGGCGGTGGTGCGGCGTCGCGTGGCCGCCGGAGGGGCGGTCCCGGAGCCGGTCCCGTTCGACCGCACCGGACCGGGGGTGCGGCGGTTCGTGCTCGACCAGGCGGCGGCGCTGCTCGGTTACGGTGACGCCGGCTCGATCGACCCGGACGCGCACTTCCTGGAGTCCGGCTTCGACTCGCTCACCGCGGTCGAGCTGCGCAACCGGATCGCGGCCGCGGCCGGCGTGGCGCTGCCGGCGTCCGTGGTGTTCGACTGCGCGACCCCGACCGGGCTGGCGACGCGGCTGCTGGAGGTGCTCGCCGGCGACGACGGCCCGGGGGACGACCCGGTGAAGGCGTCGTTCGTCGAGGCGGTCCGGGACGGCCGGGTCGAGGAGGGCCTCGCGCTGCTGGGCGCGGCGGCGGACCTGCGCCCGAAGTTCGACGGGCTCGCGGACTTCGGCGGGTCGCCGCGCCCGCTGACCCTGGCGGACGGGCCGCGCGGTCCCCGGCTGCTGGCGGTGCCGCCGCCCGCCGGGATGAGCGGGGCCTACCAGTACGCGAGGCTCGCGGCGGAGTTCCGCGGCACGCGGGCGCTCGCGGCGCTGCCGGTGCCCGGTTTCGGCGCCGGCGAGCCGGTGCCCGCCGGGATCGACGCGGTGCTGGAGGTGCTGGAGGCGAGCGTCCGGCTGGGCGCGGGTGACGAGCCGTACGCGCTGTTCGGCTACTCCTCCGGCGGCGTGCTGGCGTACGCGCTGGCCGCCAGGATGGAGAAGGCCGGTCTCCCGCCTGCGGCGGTCGTGCTGCTGGACAGCTACGAGATGGACGCCGGCGGCGACGCGACCGCCGGCACGGCGGCCGACATGGCGGCGGGCATGCTGGAGCGCGAGGAGGAGTACGGCCCGTTCGACCGGGACAAGCTGACCGCGATGGCGCACTACCTCGGCCTGCTGGAGTCCGCGGACCTGGTCGACGTGGGGGTGCCCACGGTCCTCGTCCGACCCGACCGCCGGTTCACCACCGGCGGTGACGCCCCGGCCCCGGCGGACGACTCCTCGTGGCGCACGACGTGGTACCGCGCCGACGCGGTCGTCACCGTGCCGGGCGACCACTTCAGCGTCGTCGCCGCCGACGCCCGGACCACCGCCGACGCCGTCGGCGCCTGGCTGGACGGCCTCGGCTGAGCCCGTCGCACCACTCGCCGGACCCCGGGGGGCGCGCCCCCCGGGGTCCGCGCACGCGTCGGGTCAGGTGCGGGAGGCGGCGACGAGCGCGGCGATGCCGTCCAGGACGCGGTCCAGGCCGAAGTCCACCGCCGTGGTCGCCGGGAACCCGCCCCGGTCGGCCAGCGCGGCCAGGTGGGGGTAGCCGCGCTCGGCCAGCAGCGGCCGCAGGAACGCGCGGACGTCGGCCGCCCGCCCGGTGGCGTCGGGGTCGGTGCGGGCGCGCAGGTGTTCGGCCGTCGTGCGGGTGACGTCGGCGACCAGCGTGGCGCAGCCCAGCGCCTCCGCGCCCGGTACCCCGGCCGTGGCGAGCACGGCCAGCAGTCGCTCGGTCCAGGCGAGCCGGTGCGGCGTCACCGGCCCGCCGCGGAGCGGGACGTCCAGCAGCCACGGCCGGGCCCGGTAGCGGTCGAGCGCCGCGTGCGCCCAGGCGCGGACGGCGGCACGCCAGTCGGGGGCGTCGTCCCCCGCGGGCGGGGGTGGCCCGAACCCGGCGTCGGCCAGGAGGACCAGCAGCTCGTCCTTCGAGTCGACGTAGCGGTACAACGCGTTGGTGGTCAACCCGAGCGCGGCCGCGATGCCGGGCAGCGACGCGGCGGCCAGCCCCTCGGCGTCGGCCAGTGCCACGGCGGCGGCGACGACCTGCGCCACGGTGTGGGCCGGCTTCGGGCCGCGGCGGGGCCGTGGCGCGGCGACCCACGCCGGCACCAGCCCGGGCGGCAGGTCGGCGGGCAGGTCGGGACGCGCGCGAGGTTCGTGGTCGGTCGGCATCTATCGCTCCGCTGGGTCGTTCAGTAAACTGTGTAAGTCTTGCACTGATCGAGGTTGGGGGCGAGCGGCGTGGGTGAGATCAACCGGTTCCGGCTCGGGAGGGTCACCGAACTCGACCAGCGCCTGGCCGCGACCGAGATCGAGTACGCCCGCGCCCGGGGGGAGTACGGCGACGAGGAGGCCGCCCGCCGGCTCGCGCACGCCCGCGTCGCGGCCACGCACGCCGCGCTGCGGGTCGCGGTCGCCGGACGCGCCGACGCCGCCGTGCTGCCGATGGTGGAGGCCGCCCCGCGCGTCGCCGGCGCCGTGTGGGTGTCCGTCGGAGCCGTCAACGTCGTCATCTGGCTGCTCATCGGCGCGATCAGCGGGCAGTGGGACCCGACGTGGCTGGTCTGGGTGCTGCTCGCCGGCGGTGTCCTGGTCGGCGGCATCTGGGGTGTCCGCTACTGGGACCGCCGCATCCGCGCGGCGGTGCACGGCACCCCGTGAACCCCTGCTACCCCAACGGGTGAAAGCAGGCCCGGAGTAGGGGGGTGGCTTCCCGGCGCGTGGCGATTCCGCTAATCTGTGTGTGCTTTACACAGTTAATTCGCCGCTCCACGAGCCGATATTGGGGGGCCTCATGCCGGAGAGCTCAGGGGAGACCCGGTCGTTACGGGGAAGAATCCGGGGTTTCCTCACCATCGCCTGGGTGGTGATCAGCGGTGTCCAGTTCACGATCTGGCTGCTGATGAGCCTGATCAGCACGTCGTTCAAGACACCCTTCTGGCTGTGGACGGTCGGTCTCGGCGGCGGCGCGCTGCTGCTGTGGTGGTTCCTCGACCCGGCCCGGCGCGACCGGGAACGAACGGAGTGAACGACGTGCCCACGATGGCTTCCGTCGAGTCCCCGGTCCGGCTGGACTCGGTGCACAAGACCTACGGCTCCGGTGAGAGCGCGGTGGAGGCGCTGTCGGGCGTCTCCTTCGGCTTCCCCGCGGGCAGCTTCACCGCGGTGATGGGCCCGTCGGGGTCCGGCAAGAGCACCCTGCTGCACTGCGCGGCGGGCCTCGACGAGCCGACCTCCGGCCGCGTCACGCTGGTGGGCACCGATCTGGGTGGCAAGAGCGAGACCGCGCTGACGGAGCTGCGGCGCGAGCACGTCGCCTTCATCTTCCAGTCCTTCAACCTGATGCCCGCGCTGAACGTCGAGCAGAACGTCACCCTGCCGATGCTGCTGGCCGGCCGCGAGCCGGACCGCGCGTGGGTGGACCAGGTGATCGCGCGCGTCGGGCTGTCGCAGCGCGTGAAGCACCGCCCCGGCGAGCTGTCGGGCGGTCAGCAGCAGCGCGTCGCGATCGCGCGCGCGCTCGCCGCCCGGCCCACCGTGGTGTTCGCCGACGAACCGACCGGCGCGCTCGACACGAACACCGCGCTGGAAGTGCTGAACCTGATGCGCGAGCTGGTGGCCGCGGGTCAGACCATCGTCATGGTCACCCACGACCCGGTGGCGGCCTCCTTCGCGGACACCGTGCTGTTCCTGGTGGACGGCCGGATCGTCATGCAGCTGGCCGACCCGGGCGTGGAGGCGGTCGCGTCGACCCTGGCGAAGCTCGGCGCCCAGGCCAAGCGGGCACGGGGACAGCGGTGAACTCGCGGCGGGTGGTGCTCGACCTCGCCCTGTCGAGCCTGCGGTTCCGCGCCGCCGCGTCGCTCGCGTCGTTCGTCGCGATCCTGATCGGCTGCGGGCTGCTGATCGCCTGCGCGGGGCTGTTCGAGACGGCCATCGTGCTGGAGGCCAAGCCGCAGCGGCTCGCGGCGGCGCCGGTCGTGGTCGGCGGGTCGTCCGGGTTCAAGCTGCCCGACGAGGAGTCGGAGGTCGTCCCCTACGCCGAGCGCGCCAGGCTGGGCGAGGACCAGGTCGACAGGATCGACGACGTGCCGGGCGTGCGGAGCGCGGTGCCGGACGTCTCGTTCCCCGCCGTGCTGCTGAGCGACGGCACGCCGCAGGTGCCCGACACGTCCGTCCTCTCCGGACACGGCTGGGAATCCGCCGCGCTCGGCGGCTACCGGGTGCGCGACGGCGGTGAGCCCGGGTCGGCCGGTCAGGTCGTGCTCGACGAGGCCACGGCGGACGCGGCCGGCGTCGACGTCGGCTCCGACGTCGAGCTGGTGGTGAGCGGGCAGAAGCAGTCCTTCGCCGTCAGCGGGATCGCCGAGCCGGCCGAGGACGTGCGGGCGCCCGCGTTCTTCTTCTCGCGGTCCGACGTGGAGCGCTTCGGCACCCACCCGGACGACGTCGACCTCGTCGGCGTCTTCCCGGACGACGGCGTGGACGTCGACGAGCTGGCCGCGCGCATCGCCGAGCAGGTGCCCGGCACCAGCGTGCTGACCGGGGACGACCGCGGTTCGGCCGAGTTCCACGGCGTGGACGGCAGCCGGCTGCCGCTGATCCTGCTGGCCGCGGTGTTCGGCGGCATGGTGCTGGTGGTCATGGCGCTGGTCGTCTCCGCGACGATCAGCCTCACCGTGCGGCAGCGGCAGCAGGAGCTGGCGCTGCTGCGGGCCACCGGCGCGACCCCGAAGCAGGCGCACCGGATGGTGCTCTTCGAGACCATGGCCGTCGGCGCGCTCGCCGCGCTGGGCGGCGTGTTCCTCGGCTTCGTGCTCGGCAACACCATCTTCGGCATCAGCTCGGCGATCGGCATCGTGCCCGAGGAGCTGGTCTTCCGGCAGGGCGTCATCGCGTTCGCCGCCGGTGTGCTGGCCACGCTCGCGATCACCTTCGCGGCCGCGTGGTTCAGCTCGCTGGCCGCGTCGCGGACCCGGCCGATCCAGGCGCTGGCCGAGGCCGCGATCCCCAGCGTCGCGGTGAACCCGCTGCGCCGCACGGGCGCGCTGGTGTTCGCCGCGGCCACGGTCGTGCTCGCCGCCACGACGGTGTTCATGCCGGCCGACACGGCGGCGGCCATCGGCGGCCCGGCGGTGCTCACCGGCGCCATCGCGGTGGCGCTGATCGGCCCGGAGATCATGGTGTTCGCGGTCGACCGCTACGGCCCGTTCATCCGGCGGTTCGCCGGCAGCGAGGCCACCCTCGCCGTGATCAACTCGCGGGCCCGGGCGGTGGCGTTCGCCGCGGTGCTCACGCCGATCACGCTCGCCACCGCGGTCTCGCTCGGCAACGTGTACTCGATGACCACCTCCCAGTCGGCCCAGCTGGCGGCCTACGCCGGCCAGCTGCGGGCCGACGCGGTGATCGCCACGGACACCGGGGGCATCGCGTCGGAGGCGCTGGAGCGCATCCGGAGCACGCCGGGGGTGGGCGCCGCGTCGCCGCTCGTCACCAGTTCCGGCTGGATCGAGCAGCCCTACGACGGCAACGGCAGCGACCCGCTGCGCCTCCTCGGCATCGCCCGGGAGGAACAGGGCGGCACGGTGCTCGCCACCGAGGTCACTCAGGGTTCGCTCAAGGACCTCGACGACGACGCGGTCGCGCTGCCCGAGGACGTGGCCGACGACCTGGGGCTCGCCCTGGGCAACCGGATCACCATGCGGCTCGGCGACGGCGCGCAGGCGGAGGTGGAGGTCGTCGCGCTGCTCGACAGCCCGTCGAGCTACGCGAGCATGGTGCTGTCGGCCGACCTGCTCACGGAGCACAGCAGCAGCGGCCTGCCCGGCCAGGTGCTGGTGGTGGCGGGCGCCGACCAGGACCCGGACGACCTGGTCACCGCGCTGGAGGACCGGGTGAAGGACTGGCCGGGCCTCACCGTCGACGACGACGGCGCCCTGATCCGGAACTTCCAGGCCGGCGCGGACGTCGAAGCGATGATCAACTACCTGCTGGCCGTGCTCGCGATCGCCTACGCGGCGATCGCGGCGGTGAACACCCTCGCGGTGGCCGTGCTGGCCCGCCGCCGGGAGTTCGGCGCGCAGCGGCTCGCGGGCGCGAACCGCGACCAGGTGCGCCGGATGCTGTTCATCGAGGGCGGCACCGTCGCGGTGGTCGGCCTGGTGCTCGGGATCGCCATCTCGCTGTTCACCGTGCTGCCGATGGCGCTCACCACCGGCCAGATCCTCCCGTCCGGGCCGATCTGGGTGTTCCTCGCCGTGGTGCTCGCGGTGTTCCTGATCGTCTGGCCGGTCACCGCGCTGTCCGCGCGGCTGGCCATGCGCAGCAGTCCGATCGAAGCGGTGACCCTGCCGGGGCAGTGACGTCCCGACCCGGTTCCCACCGGAGCCGGGGAAGGGGTGCCGAACGGCACCGGCAAGAATTTCTAGGGGTACGCGGGCCACTTCCGGGTGATTAGTCTCGAATTCGACTGATCCGCCCGGGGGTGGCCCCGTTTCCTTTTGTGGAGTGGTTCCCATGCGCGTACTCCTGGCCGCTCCGTCGTCGGCCGCACGACTGCACAACCTCGTTCCCCTGGCGTGGGCGCTGCGGACCGCCGGTCACGACGTGAAGATCGCCGGCCGGCCGTCGTTCGTCGACGAGGTCCTCCGCACCGGCTGCGTGGCGGTGGACCTGGAGGACGGGGACGGGACCCCGCTCGCCGACTCCGCGGCCCTCGTCGCGTTCGCCGAGCTGTGGCGGCCGGACGTCGTCGTCTCGGACGGCCTGGCGCCGGCGGGGGCGACCGCCGCCCGCGCCGTGTCGGCCCGCGCGGTGCGGCTGCTCGGCGCGCTGGACGAACCGGGCGCGACCGGCTCGGACCCCTTCGACGCCGACACCACGTTCGACGCCGTGCCGCCGTCGCTGCGCCCCGCCGGCGCGGACGCCCGCCCGATCCGGCACGTGCCGTACTTCGGCCCCGTCGAGGTGCCGGGCTGGCTGCGCCGCGCGGCGCGACGCGACCGCGTCCTGCTCTCGCTCGCCGACCCCGCCTCGTCCGGAGCGGTCTTCGAGGCCGTGACCGGCCTGGACGTCGAACTCCTGTGCGCCATCGACCCCCGGCGCGTCCCGGCCGGGGTCACCGTGCCGGTGAACGTCAAGCTCGTCGACTCGGCCCCGCCCGCGGCGCTGCTGCGCACCTGCGTCGCCCTCGTCCACGACGGCGACGCGGCCCTCGCGCTCGCCGCGGCGGCCCACGGCCTGCCCCAGCTCTGCCTCACCGGGGCGGACCTCGCGGCCCGGGTGGCCGACGCCGGCGCCGGGGTGGTCGGCCCCGCGGACCGGATCGGCGCCCTGCTGGCCGACGACGGGCTGCGCGCCCGCGCGACCGCGATCCGGGACGAGATCGCCGCCCTCCCCGCACCGCGCGCCGTGGTGGCCGGACTGACCCGGTGACCGGGTGCGCCCGGTAGGGGTACGGGCCGCGCGGGTCCGCCGGCGCCGGGAACCCCATTGTGGGGCCGCGCGGCCCCGTTAGGGGTACGGCGCACCCCCGATGCGTGGGTAGCGTTTTCCGCGTGGCACGTCCCACCCCTTTTCTCGGTTAGGCGGGTCGATTACGTGAGTACCGAAACCTGTGCCGGCAGGAATTGTCGACCGGCCATTTCCCGGCTCACCGCCGGAACGGGGGCGACGACGTGACCACCGAGAACGAGCGGAAGCTGCTCGACTACCTCAAGCGCGCCACCACGGACCTCCGCGAGGCCAAGCGCGCCCTGCGGGAGACCCGGGAGCGCGACGTCGAGCCGATCGCGATCGTCGGCATGTCCTGCCGCTACCCCGGCGGGGTCGCCTCACCCGAGGACCTGTGGGACCTCGTGGTCACCGGCACCGACGCGGTCGGCGGCTTCCCGACCGACCGGGGCTGGGACCTCGGCAACCTCTACGACCCGACGGGCGAGCGCCCCGGCACCACGAACACCCGCGAGGCGGGGTTCCTGCACGACGCCGCCGAGTTCGACGCGGAGTTCTTCGGCATCTCGCCGCGCGAGGCGCTCGCGATGGACGCCCAGCAGCGGCTGCTGCTGGAGGTCTCCTGGACGGCGCTGGAGCGCGCGGGCATCGTGCCGGAGACCCTGCGCGGCAGCAGCACCGGCGTGTTCGCCGGGGTGATGTACCACGACTACGCCGGGCACGCCGCCGCCGGCAGCGTCGTCTCCGGCCGGGTCGCCTACGCGCTCGGCCTGGAGGGCCCGGCGGTGTCGGTGGACACGGCGTGCTCGTCCTCGCTGGTCGCCCTGCACTGGGCGGCGCAGGCGCTGCGGCGCGGCGACTGCTCCCTGGCGCTGGTCGGCGGCGTGACCGTGATGGCCACGCCGGACACGTTCGTCTACTTCAGCGAACAGGGTGGCCTGTCCGACGACGGCCGCTGCAAGGCGTTCGCCGCCGCCGCCGACGGCACGGGCTGGGGCGAGGGCGTCGGGGTGCTCGTGGTGGAACGCCTGTCCGACGCCCGGCGGCTCGGCCACGACGTGCTCGCGGTCGTGCGGGGCAGCGCGGTCAACTCCGACGGCGCGTCGAGCGGGCTCACCGTGCCCAACGGCCCGGCCCAGCAGCGCGTGATCCGCCGGGCCCTGGAGTCCGCCGGGCTGACCGCGGCGGACGTCGACCTCGTGGAGGCCCACGGCACGGGCACGAAGCTCGGCGACCCGATCGAGGCACAGGCGCTGCTGGCGACCTACGGCCGCGACCGCGACGAGCCGCTGTGGCTCGGGTCGCTCAAGTCCAACATCGGCCACACCCAGGCCGCCGCCGGGGTCGGCGGCGTGATCAAGGTCGTGCAGGCCCTCCGCCACGGCGTGCTGCCCGGGACCCTGCACGTCGACGCGCCGTCGCCGCACGTCGACTGGTCCTCCGGCGCGGTGGAGCTGCTCACCGGGTCCCGCGCCTGGCCCGCCGTAGGACGGCCCCGCCGCGCCGCGGTGTCCTCGTTCGGCATCAGCGGCACCAACGCGCACGTGATCGTCGAGCAGGCCGACCCCGGGCCGGCGGACTCGGCGCCGGCGGACCCGCCGGCGCCACCGGTGTTCGCCTGGCCGCTGTCGGCCGACGCCGCGGACGCCCTGGCCGCCCAGGCCCGACGGCTCGCGGCCCACGTCGACGCCGGGCACGCCCCGGCGGACGTCGGGCTGTCGCTCGCCACGACCCGCTCGGCGCTCGACCACCGGGCCGTCGTCGTCGGCGCCGACCGCGGCGAACTGCTCGCCGGCCTCGCCGCGCTCGCCGACGGCGCCGACGCGCCCGGTGTGGTGCGCGACCGCGCGGGCGGCGGCCGGACCGCGTTCCTCTTCACCGGCCAGGGCGCCCAGCGCGCCGGCATGGGCGCGGAGCTGGCCCGGCGGTACCCGGTGTACGCCGAGGCGCTCGACGCCGCGTGCGCCGCGCTCGACCCGCACCTGGACCGTCCACTGCGGACGGTGCTCGACGACGAGGACGCGCTGGCGCGCACCGGGGCCGCCCAGCCGGCCCTGTTCGCCGTCGAGGTCGCCCTGTACCGCCTGCTGGAGTCGTGGGGCGTGCGGCCGGACCACCTGCTGGGGCACTCGATCGGCGAGCTGGTCGCGGCGCACGTCGCCGGCATCCTCACCCTCGACGACGCCGCCGCGCTGGTCGCCGCCCGCGCGAAGCTCATGGAGGCCCTGCCCGGGGGCGGCGTGATGATCGCGCTGCGCGCCACCGAGGCCGAGGTGACCCCGCTGCTCACGGACGACGTGGGCATCGCCGCGATCAACGGCCCCGACTCGGTGGTGGTCTCGGGCACCGAGGCCGCCGCGCGGGCGGTGGCCGCCGCGTTCCCCGACCGCAAGGCCACCCGGCTGCGGGTGTCGCACGCCTTCCACTCGCCGCTCGTGGAACCCATGCTCGCCGAGTTCTCCGCCGTCGCGAGGGGACTCGCCTACTCCGCGCCCGCCATCCCGGTGGTCTCGACGGTGGCCGAGGGCGCCGACCTCACCTCGCCCGAGTACTGGGTGCGCCAGGTCCGCGCGACCGTCCGGTTCCACGACGGCCTGCGCGTGCTGGCCGACGAGGGCGTCCGCACGTTCGTCGAGGTGGGGCCGAACGCGGTGCTCACCGCCGCCGGGCAGGCCGCGCTGGACGACGACGCGCTCGCGTTCGTCCCCGCCCAGCGCGGTGACCGGGGACAGGCCCGCGCCGCCGTGACCGCGCTCGCGACCCTGCACGCCCGGGGGATACCGGTGGACTGGCCCGCGTTCTACGCCGGCGCCCGCCGGGTCGCGCTGCCCACCTACGCCTTCCGCCGCACCCGCTACTGGCTGCCCGCCACGACGCCGACCGGCGACCCCGCCGACCACGGCCAGTCGCCCGCCGGGCACCCGATGCTCACCGCCGTCGTGCGCGTCCCGGAGACCGACGCCCTGGTGCTCACCGGGCGGCTGTCCGCCGGGACGGTGCCGTGGCTGGCCGACCACGTGGTGCTCGGCACGGTCCTGCTGCCCGGCACGGCGTTCGTGGAGCTGGTCCAGCGTGCCGCCGACGAGGCCGGCGCCGCCCGCATCGAGGAGCTGACCCTCGAAGCGCCGCTCGCCCTGGCCCCCGACGCGGGGGCCGCGATCCAGGTCCTGGTCGACGCCGCCGACGAGGACGGCCGCCGCCGCGTCACCGTCCACTCCCGACCCGACGGCGCGGACGCGTGGACCCGGCACGCCGGCGGGGTCGTGGGCCCCGAGGCGGACCCGCCGTCGTTCGACCTCGCCGAGTGGCCGCCCCCGGGCGCCGTCGAGGTCGGGCTGCCCGACCCGTACGCGCTGCTCGGCGAACTCGGCTACGACTACGGCCCGGCGTTCCGGGGCCTGCGCGCCATGTGGCGGCACGGCGACGACGTGTACGCCGAGGTCGCCCTGCCCGGCGGCGCCGAAGCGCGCGACTACGGCCTGCACCCCGCGCTGCTCGACGCCGCGATGCACGCGCAGCTCCTCGGCCCGGCGCCGGAGGACGGCGGGGCCCGTCCGATGCTGCCGTTCGCCTTCACCGGGGTCACCCTGCACGCCGCGGGCGCGGCGGAGCTGCGGGTCCGCGTGTCGCCGACCGGTCCGGACTCGATCTCGCTGCACATCGCCGACGCCACCGGCGGGCCGGTGCTGTCCGTGGACTCCCTGGCCGCCCGCCCGGTCTCGTCGGACGCGCTCGCGCCGAGCCGGGACTCCCTGTTCCGCATCACCTGGGAACCCGCGACCGGCACCGGTGCGACGGGCCCGGTCCGCGTGCTCGACGTGCCCGGTGGGGACGGCCCGGTGCCCGCAGCCGCCCGCGCGGCGGCGCGGGGGGTGCTCACCGCGATCCGGGAGCTGCTCGCCGGGGATGACGACACCCGCCTCGCCGTGGTCACGCGGCGCGCGGTGTCCGTGGCCGGTGAGGAGGTCGACCCGGCGGTCGCGCCGGTGTGGGGCCTGGTGCGCGCGGCCGAGGCCGAGAACCCCGGCCGGTTCGTGCTCGTCGACGCCGGACCGGGGGAGGTCGAGCGGGCGCTGGCCACCGGTGAACCCGAGGTCGCGGTCCGCGACGGCCGGGCCGTCGTGCCCCGGCTGACCCCCGCGCCCGCCCCGACGGGCGAGCCGGGCTGGCGGCCCGGCGGCACGGTCCTGATCACCGGCGGCACCGGCGGGCTCGGCGCCGTCGTCGCGAAGCACCTCGTGGCGCACCACGGCGTGCGCCGCCTCCTGCTCGTCAGCCGCCGCGGCGCCGACGTGCCCGGCGCGGCCGGGCTGCGCGCGGAACTGACCGAGCTCGGGGCGGACGTCACCATCGCGGCCTGCGACGTCACCGACGCCGCGGCCGTGCGCGCGCTGCTGGCGGGCGTCCCCGCCGACGCCCCGCTGACCGCGGTCCTGCACGCCGCGGGCGTCCCGTCCGCCGGCCGCGTCGAGACCCTCACCGACGACGAGCTGGACCGGGTGTTCGCGCCGAAGGTCGACGGCGCGTGGCACCTGCACGAGCTGACCCGCGACCTGGACGCGTTCGTGGTGTTCTCCTCGGCCGCGAGCACGGTCCTCGCGGCCGGGCAGGCCGGGTACGCGGCGGCCAACGCGTTCCTCGACGGCCTGGCCCACCTGCGCCGGGCACGGGGTCTGCCCGCGACCTCGCTGGCCTGGGGCGCCTGGGCCGAGGACGGCGGCATGACCGGTGAGCTGGACGCGGCCGGCCTCCGCCGGCTGAGCCGGCTCGGCACGCCGCCGATGGCCACCGACGAGGCGCTGGCCCTGCTCGACGGCTGCCTCGCCGCCCACGACGCCGTGCTGGCGCCGGTGCGGCTCGACCTCGCCGCCCTGCGGGCCCGGCGCGACGCGCTGCCCCCGACCCTGCGGGGTCTGGTGCGCCCCGCGCCGTCGACCCGCGCGACCGCCCGCTCCGACGGCGCGGTCGCCGCCCGGCTGGGCGCGCTGCCCGAGGCCGAACGCGAGGCGTACCTGCTCGACGTGGTGTCCGAGCAGGCGGCGGTCGTGCTCGGGTTCGCGTCGGCCGGCTCGGTCGAACCGGGGCGGGCGTTCCAGGAACTGGGGTTCGACTCGCTGACCGCGGTCGAGCTGCGCAACCGGCTCGGCGCCCTGACCGGGCTGAAGCTGACCGCCACCGTCGTGTTCGACCACCCGAACCCGGCCGCGCTGGCCCGGCGCCTGCACGACCTGCTCGGCCCGGGTCGGTCCGCCGCCGAACCGCTGCTCGCCGAGATCGACCGCCTGGAGGCCCGACTGCGGGCGGCCGGCGGGCTCAACGGCTCGACCGCGAAGGTCACCGCCCGGCTCGACGCGCTGGCGCGCAAGTGGACCGACGCGCACACCGACCACGACGCGCCGGAGGCCGACCTCGGCGCCGCCACCGACGACGAGCTCTTTGCCGTGCTGGACGAGGAGTTGGGCGCATCATGAACGGGAAAGCAATGGGCACCGAGGACAAGCTCCGCGACTACCTCAAGCGCGCGACGGCCGACCTCCAGCAGGCCAGGCGCCGACTGCACGAGCTGGAGACCAGGGACACCGAGCCCGTCGCCGTCATCGGCATGAGCTGCCGCTACCCCGGGGGCGTCCGCACGCCGGACGACCTGTGGGATTTGGTGGACGAGGGCCGCGACGTGATCGGGGACTTCCCCGCCGACCGGGGCTGGGACGTCGAGGGCATCTACGACCCGACGCCCGAGCGGCCCGGCAAGACCTACACCCGCCACGGCGGGTTCCTCTACGACGCGCCGGGCTTCGACGCCGAGTTCTTCGGCATCAGCCCGCGCGACGCCCGCCGCTCCGACCCGCAGCAGCGCATCCTGCTGGAAGCCTCGTGGGAGGCGATCGAGCGCGCCGGGCTGGACCCCACCTCGCTCAAGGGGAGCCCCACCGGCGTCTACGCCGGCGTCATGTACCACGACTACAGCGACGGCAGCCCGGACGGCAGCCTGGTCAGCGGACAGGTGTCCTACACGCTCGGCCTGGAGGGGCCGTCCATCTCGGTCGACACCGCGTGCTCGTCGTCGCTGATCGCCCTGCACCTGGCGGCGCAGGCGCTGCGGCGCGGCGACTGCACGCTCGCGCTGGCCGGCGGCGTCGCGGTGATGGGCACCCCGGAGATGTTCGTCGACTTCAGCGCCCGCCGCGGGCTGGCCGCCGACGGGCGCAGCAAGTCGTTCTCCGACGACGCCGACGGCACGTCGTGGGCGGAGGGCGTCGGCGTCCTCGTGCTGGAGCGGTTGTCGGACGCGCGCCGCAACGGGCACCGCGTCCTCGCCCTGCTGCGCGGCTCCGCGGTGAACCAGGACGGCGCGAGCAACGGCTTCTCCGCCCCGAACGGCCCCTCGCAGGTGCGGGTGATCGAGGCGGCGCTGGCCGACGCCGGGCTGTCGCCCGCCGACGTGGACGCGGTCGAGGCGCACGGCACCGGCACCGCGCTCGGCGACCCGATCGAGGCGCAGTCGCTGATGGAGACCTACGGGCAGCGCACCGGCGCGCCGCTGTGGCTGGGGTCGGTCAAGTCGAACATGGGCCACCCCCAGGCCGCCGCCGGCGTCGCCGGGGTGATCAAGATGGTGCAGGCCATCCGCCACGGGAAGCTGCCCCGCACGCTGCACGTCGGCACGCCGTCGACGCACGTGGACTGGACCGCCGGCGCGGTCGAGCTGCTGACCGAGCCGCGCGACTGGCCCGAGGTGGCGCGCCCGCGCCGCGCGGCCGTGTCGTCGTTCGGGGTGAGCGGCACCAACGCGCACGTGATCCTGGAGCAGGCGCCGGACGAACCCGCCGCCGCGGCGGCCGAGCCGGCGGCGGCCGTGACCCCGCTGGTGCTCTCGGCGAAGACCCCGGCCGCGCTGGCCGACCTCGCCGGGCGGCTGGCCGCGCACGTGACCGCCTCCGCCGACCCGCTGCCCGACGTCGCGCGCACCCTCGCCACCGGGCGGGCGCGGTTCGGCCACCGCGCGGTCGTGCTCGCCGAGGACCGGGCGGGCGCCGCCGAGGCCCTGCGCGGGCTGGCCGACGGCGGCGCTCGCCCCGACATCGTCACCGGCACCGCCGACGCGCGCGGCAGGACCGCGTTCGTCTTCCCCGGCCAGGGCTCCCAGTGGGCCGGCATGGCGACCGGGCTGCTGGCGGAGTCGCCGGCGTTCGCGCGGCGCATGGCCGAGTGCGACGCGGCGCTGCGGCGGTTCGTGGACTGGTCGGTGGTCGACGTCCTGCGCGGCGAGCCGGGCACCCCGCCCGCGGACCGGGTGGACGTCGTGCAGCCGGTGCTGTGGGCGGTGATGGTCTCGCTGGCCGCGCTGTGGCGCGCGCACGGCGTCCACCCGGACGTGGTGATCGGCCACTCGCAGGGCGAGATCGCCGCCGCGACCGTCGCGGGCGCGCTGTCGGTCGAGGACGGCGCCCGGGTGGTCGCGCTGCGCAGCAAGGCGATCGGCGACGTCCTCGGCGGGCGCGGCGGCGGGATGCTCGCCGTCGGGCTGTCCGCGGCGGACCTGCTCGACCGGCTCGACCCCTGGCAGGGCCGGATCTCGCTGGCCGCCGACAACGGCGCCACGTCGGCGGTGCTGTCCGGTGACGGCGACGCGCTCGACGAGCTGTGCGCGCGGCTGGTCGCCGAGGGCGTGCGCGCCAAGCGGGTGCCCGTCGACTACGCGTCGCACTCCGGGCACGTCGAACACCTCACCGACCGCCTGACGGCCGACCTGGGCCCGATCCGCCCGCGCCCGGCGGACGTGCCGATGACCTCCACCGTCACCGGGGAACCGATCACCGGGTCCACGGTGGACGCGACGTACTGGTTCACCAACCTGCGCACCACGGTCCGGTTCGCGCCGGTGGTCGCGACGCTCGCCGCGACCGGGTACACCCGGTTCGTCGAGGTGAGCCCGCACCCCGTGCTGGCGATGAGCATCCAGGAGACCCTGGACGAGGGCGGGCACGCGGGCGTCGTGGCCGGCACCCTGCGGCGCGGCGAGGGCGGGCTGACCCGGTTCGCGACCTCGCTGGCCGAGCTGGACGTCCGGGGCGGCACCGCCGACTGGACCGCGTTCGTGCCGGGCGCCGGCACCGTCGAGCTGCCGACCTACCCGTTCCAGCACAAGCGCTTCTGGCGCGAGGACGAGGCCGGGACGCCGCCCGCGCCGCCCGCGCGGGTGGCCGACCAGGAGTTCTGGCGGGACGTCGTCGACGGCGACGTCGACGCGCTCGCCGCCCGGCTCGGCGTCGGGGCCGCCCCGCTGGCCGAGGTCGTCCCCGCGCTGGCCACCTGGCACGAGCGCCGCACCGAGCTGTCCGCCGTGGACTCGTGGCGCTACCGCGTCTCCTGGACGCCGCTGGACGGGGTCCCGACCGGCGGGCTGACCGGCGCCTGGCTGGTCGTCGTGCCGGCCGGCGTGCCCGAGGCCGCGAAGCTCGCCGACGCCGTCGCCGACCGCGGCGACGTGGTCCGGGTCGTCGTGCCCGCGCCGGCCGAGCGGGCGGCGCTGGCCGCGCTGCTCGGCGAGGCGACGGAGGCCCGGCGGTTCGACGGCGTGCTGTCGCTCCTCGCGCTCGACCCCCGCGAGCACCCGGAGGGCCCCGCCCTGAGCACCCCGGTCGCCGCGACCACCGCCCTGCTGCAAGCCCTGGGGGACCGGGACGTCGACGCGCCCGCCTGGGTGGTCACCCGCGGCGCGGTCGCGGTGGACGCCTTCTCCGACGCCGACCCGGCCGCCGCGGCGGTGTGGGGCCTGGGCACGGTCGTCGCCCTCGACCAGCCGGGCACCTGGGGCGGCCTGGTCGACGTCGACGGACCGGCCGACGCCGCCCGCCTGTGCGCGGTGGTGTCCGGTGTCGACGACGAGGACCAGGTCGCGATCCGCTCCTCCGGGGTGTTCGCGCGGCGGATGGCGCGCGCCCCGCTCACCGGGCCGGCCGCCGAGCCCTGGCGGCCCCGCGGCACGGTCCTGGTCACCGGCGGCACCGGGGCGGTCGGCGGGCACGTCGCCCGCTGGCTGGCCGAACGGGGCGCCGAGCACCTGGTGCTCACCAGCCGCCGGGGCCTCGACGCGCCCGGCGCCCGTGCGCTGGTCGACGACCTGGCCGGCACCCGCGTCACCGTCGTCGCCTGCGACGTCGCCGACGAGCGGGCGCTCCGCGCGCTGCTGGCCGAGCACCGGCCCACCGCCGTGGTGCACGCCGCCGGCGTGCTGACCGCCGAGCCGCCGCTGTCCGACGTCACGCCCGAGGAGTTCGCCGCCGCGACCCGCGCCAAGGTCACCGGCGCCGCGCTGCTGGACGAACTGCTCGGCGACACCGAGCTGGACGCGTTCGTGCTGATGTCCTCCGGCGCGGCCGTGTGGGGCACCTCCGGCCGCCCCGCCTACGCCGCCGGCAACGCCTACCTCGACGCGCTCGCCCGCCGCCGCCGCGCCGCCGGGCGCACCGCGACCGCGGTCGCCTGGGGTTCCTGGGGCGGCGGCGGCATGGTCGACGCCGAGGCGGGCGACCTGCTGCGGCGCATGGGCCTGGCCGAGATGGCGCCGCGGCTCGCCGTCGAGGCGCTGGGCCAGGCCCTCGACCACGACGAACCCCACCTGGTGGTGGCGGACATCGACTGGGCCGCCTTCGCCCCCGTCTACCAGCTCGCCCGCCCCCGCCCGCTGCTGCGGGCGCTGCCCGAGGTCGCGGACGACCGCACCGCGCCCGACCCGGTGGCGGACGGTGACCTCGGGGCGCGGCTCGCCGGGCTGGCCCCGGTCGAGCGGCGGCGGGCGCTGCTGGAGCTGGTGCGCGACCAGGTGGCCGTGGTCGCCGGCTACGACGGCGGCGCGGCGGTCGAACCCGCCCGCGCGTTCAAGGAACTGGGCTTCGACTCGGTGACGGCCGTCGACCTGCGCAACCGGCTCGCCGCAGCCACGGGGCTGAAGCTGCCCGCCACCGTCGCGTTCGACCACGTGAACCCGCAGGCGCTGGCCGAGCACCTGGGGACGCGGCTGGGCGACGCCCCGACCGAGGTGCCGCTGGAGGTGGAGCTCGACCGGCTGGAAGCGGTCGCCGCCACGTTGAGCGCCGCGGAGATCGACCGTTCCAGGATCGTCGCCCGCTTGCAGGCGATGGTGACCACGTTGCACAAGGCCCTGGCCGGCACCGGTCCCGCGGCGGGTGAAGACCTGCGGACCGCGACCGCGGACGAGTTGTTCGCGTTCATCGACAACGAGCTCGGCGCCTGACCGCGCACCCGCCCACCCGCAGGCCCACGGAGCGACAAGAGGTTCCCCACGATGACTGACGAAAGCAAGCTGGTCGACTACCTGAAGCGGGTGACCGCGAACCTCCAGGAGACGCGGGAGCGGCTGCGCGCGGTGGAGGCGGAGCCGATCGCGATCGTCGCGATGGGCTGCCGCTACCCGGGTGACGTGCGTTCACCCGACGACCTCTGGGAGCTGGTGTCCGAGGGCCGCGACGCGGTCGGCGGTTTCCCCACCGACCGCGGCTGGGACCTGGACTCGATGTTCGACGCCGACCCCGACAACCCCGGCACGAGCTACGTCGCCGAAGGCGGGTTCGTCCACGACGTCGCCGAGTTCGACGCGCCGTTCTTCGGCATCTCGCCGCGCGAGGCGCTCGCCCTGGACCCGCAGCAGCGCCTCGCGCTGGAGCTGGCGTGGGAGACGATCGAGCGGGCGGGCATCGCGCCGCACTCGCTCGCCAAGCAGCAGGTGGGCGTGTTCATCGGCAGCGGCGGGCAGGACTACTACGACGAGCTGCCCGCGTCCGTGCTCGCCGGCGAGGTGGAGGACTACCTGAGCACCGGCAACGCCGGTTCGGTGATCTCCGGCCGCATCGCCTACGCGCTCGGCCTGGAGGGCCCGGCGGTCACGATCGACTCGGCGTGCTCGTCGTCGCTGGTCGCCCTGCACCTGGCCGTGCAGTCGCTGCGGCAGCGGGACTGCTCCCTGGCCCTGGCCGGCGGCGTGATGGTGATGTCGAGGCCAGGCCCGTTCGTGGCGTTCAGCCGCCAGCGGGGGCTCGCCGCCGACGGGCGCTGCAAGCCGTTCTCCGACAGCGCCGACGGCACGGGCTGGGCCGAGGGCGCGGGCACGCTGCTGCTGGAGCGGCTGTCCGACGCGCGCCGCAACGGCCACCCCGTCCTCGCCGTCGTGCGCGGTTCGGCGGTGAACTCCGACGGCGCCTCCAACGGCCTCACCGCGCCCAACGGGCCCTCGCAGCAGCGGGTGATCCGGCAGGCGCTGGCCAACGCCCGGCTCTCCGCGTCCGAGGTCGACGCGGTGGAGGGGCACGGCACCGGCACCACGCTGGGCGATCCCATCGAGGCCCAGGCCCTGCTCGCCACCTACGGGCAGGACCGCCCGGCCGACGAGCCGGTGTGGCTGGGCTCGATCAAGTCGAACATCGGCCACGCCCAGGCGGCGGCCGGCGTCGGCGGCGTGATCAAGGTGGTGCAGGCCCTGCGCAACGGGGTGCTGCCCAGGACGCTGCACGTCACCGAGCCGACCACCGAGGTGGACTGGACGGCCGGCAACGTGCGGCTGCTGCGCGAACCCCGCCCGTGGCCGGCGGGCGACCGCCCGCGCCGGGCCGGGGTGTCGTCGTTCGGCGTGAGCGGCACCAACGCCCACGTGATCATCGAGGAGGCCCCCGAGCCGGACCCGGCGGATTCCGCCGCCACCGGCTCCACCGCCGACCGGGTCGCGCCGGGCTGGCCCGGGGGCGTCCCGGTGCCGTGGCCGGTCACCGCGCACGGCGCCGCTGCCCTGCCCGCCCAGGCGGACGCCCTGCTGACCGCCCTGGACGGCGTCGCGCCGGCGGACCTCGGCTTCTCCCTGGCGACGTCCCGGTCCCCGCTCACGCACCGCGCCGTGGTGCTGGCCGACGACCCGGCCGGCGGCCGGGCCGGGGTCGCCGCGCTCGCCGCCGGCGGCACCACCCCGGCGGTCGTCACCGGGGCACCGGTCGACGGGCTCACCGCGTTCCTGTTCTCCGGCCAGGGCACCCAGCGCCCGGGCATGGGCGTCGAACTGGCCGCCGCGTTCCCGGTGTTCGCCGAGGCGCTGGACGAGGTCGTCGCCGAACTCGACCGCCACCTCGACCGCCCCCTGAAGGGCGTCGTGTCCGGTGAGCCGGGGCTGATCGACCAGACCGGCTACACCCAGCCCGCGCTGTTCGCGATCGAGGTGGCGCTGTTCCGCCTGCTGTCCTCGTGGGGCCTGCGGCCCGATTTCCTGCTCGGCCACTCGGTCGGCGAGATCGCGGCGGCGCACGTCGCCGGCGTGCTGTCGCTGGCCGACGCCTGCACCCTGGTCACCGCCCGCGCGAAGCTCATGCAGGCGCTGCCCCCCGGAGGGGCGATGGTCGCGCTGCGGGCGACCGAGGAGGAGGTCGCGCCGCTGCTCACCGGCCGGGTGGGCATCGCGGCGATCAACGGGCCCGACTCGGTGGTCCTCTCCGGTGCCGAGGACGACGTCGCCGCCGTGGTCGCCCGGTTCGGCGACCGGCAGTCCTCGAAGCTGAAGGTGTCGCAGGCGTTCCACTCACCGCTGGTGGAACCCGTGCTGGCCGAGTTCGCCGCCGTCGCCCGCACGCTGACCTACGCCCCGCCCACGATCCCGCTGGTGTCCGACGTGTCCGGCGCGCTCGCCGGGCCCGAGATCGCCACCCCGGAGTACTGGGTCTCGCACGTCCGCGCCGCGGTCCGGTTCCACGACGGGATCGGTGCGCTGACCGCGCAGGGCGTTTCCCGGTTCGTCGAGGTCGGCCCGGACGGGGCGCTGTCCGCGCTGGTCCGCGCGACCTCCGACGCGGTGGTCGTCCCGGTCCTGCGCAAGGACCGCCCCGAGCCGCGCGCGGCGCTCACGGCGCTCGCCGAGCTGTTCGTCAGCGGGCTCGTCCCGGACTGGGCCGCGGTGTTCGCCGGTCGCGGCGCGCGGCGCGTCGACCTGCCCCCGTACGCCTTCCAGCGCAAGCGCTACTGGCTCGCCGCCCGCGCCAACCGCGACGAGGTGACCGCCGCCGGGCTCACCGCGACCGGGCACCCGCTGCTCGGCGCCGCCGTCGCGCTCGCCGGCACCGACGGCGTGGTCCTCACCGGCAGGCTGTCGGTGGAGACCCACCCGTGGCTGGCCGAGCACCGGCTCGGCGACGCCATCGCCGTGCCCGGCACGGCGTTCCTGGAACTCGTGGTCCGCGCCGGCGACCAGGTCGGCAGCGGCCGGGTGGAGGAGCTGACCCTCGGCAGCCCGCTCGTCCTGCCGGACCGCGGCGCGGTCCGGTTGCAGGTGACCGCGGGCGCCGCGGACGCGGACGGCGCCCGCGCCGTGACCGTCCACTCGCGACCGGAGGACGCCGGGCCCGACGAGCCGTGGACGTCGCACGCGAGCGGGACCGTCGCGCCCCAGTCGCAGCGCGGCGGCGTGGACCTGGCCGAGTGGCCGCCCGCCGGCGCCGAACCGGTGCCGATCGACGGCCTCTACGACGACTTCGCCGACCAGGGCCTCGCCTACGGCCCGCTGTTCCGCTCCCTGCGCGCGGTGTGGAGCCGCGGCCGCGAGGTGTTCGCCGAGGTCGCGCTCCCCGAGGACGGCGACGCCGGGCGCTTCGGCCTGCACCCGGCGGCCCTCGACGCCTGCACGCACGCGTTGCGCGTCGCCGGCGGCGGCGACGGCGGCGTGGGCCGCGTCCCGTTCTGCTGGACCGGGGTCGAACTGCACGCCACCGGCGCGTCGGCGCTCCGCGTGCGGTTCACGCCCACCACCGACGACGGCTTCGAGGCCGCGCTGGCCGACACCACCGGCGCGCCGGTCGCGACGGTGGCCGAGGTCGTGTTCCGCGCCTTCACCGCACCGGCCGCCACCGACCGGGCCGCGCCGCTCTACCGCGTGGAGTGGCGGCGGGCCGCAGACCCCGGCCACGGCGTCGACGTCGACGCCGTCGAGGTCCTCGACTGCACGGGCAAGGCCGGCACGGCGGCGGAGACGCGCACCCTGACCCACCGCGTCCTCGCCGCCGCGCAGGACCGACTGGCGACGGCGCACCCGGAGCACGCGCGGCTGGTCGTGGTGACCCGCGGCGCGGTCGCGGTCGACGACGCCGGCGTCACCGACCTGGCCGCCTCCGCCGCGTGGGGCCTGCTGCGCTCGGCGCAGGAGGAGAACCCGGGCACCTTCGTGCTGCTGGACCTCGACGGCGGGACCGCCGTCGAGGCCGTGCTGCCCCGGGTGCTCGCGACGGGGGAACCGCAGGTCGCCGTCCGGGACGGCGCGCTGCTGGTGCCGCGCCTCGTCCGGGCCGCGCCGGGCGCCGAGCCGGTGCGCTTCCCGGCGCACGGCACCACCCTGCTCACCGGGGCCTCCGGCGCGCTCGGCGGCGAACTCGCGTGGCACCTGGTCACCGGGCACGGCGTCCGCCGGCTGGTGCTGGTCGGCCGCCGGGTCACCCCGGGCCTGGACCGGCTGGCCACCGACCTGCGCGAGGTGGGCGTGGACGTCACGCTCGCGCCGTGCGACGTCGCCGACCGGGCCGCGCTGGCCGGGGTGCTGGCGGCGATCCCGGCCGAGCACCCGCTGACCGCGGTCGTGCACGCCGCCGGCGTGCTCGACGACGGCGTGCTCACCGCGCTCACCCCCGGGCGCGTCGACGCCGTGCTGCGCCCCAAGGTCGACGGCGCGCTGAACCTGCACGACCTCACCCGCGACACCCCGCTCTCCGCGTTCGTGCTGTTCTCCTCCGTCTCGGGCGTGCTCGGCGCACCCGGCCAGGCGAGCTACGCCGCGGCGAACGCGTTCCTCGACGCCCTCGCCGCCCACCGCGCGGCGCAGGGCCTGCCGGCCCTGTCACTCGACTGGGGCCTGTGGGGCGAAGCCGGTGGCATGGGCGGCTCGCTGTCGGCCGGGGACGTCTCCCGGCTGGCCGCCGGCGGGATCGTGCCGCTGGGCACGGCGGAGGCGCTGGCGCTGTTCGACCGGGCGCTCGCCGCCCGGCACCCGGCCGTCGTGCCCGCCAGGCTGGACCTGCCGAGGCTGCGCGGGCTCGACCGGGTGCCGAAGGTGTTGGAGGAGCTCACCGGCCGGCCCACCCGGCGCGTGGCGTCGACCGCGACCGCCACCCCGGCCGACTCGTTCGCCGCACGCCTGCGGGCGCTGCCCGCGGACGACCGGGCGGACGCCGTGCTGGACCTGGTGCGCGGGCACGCCGCGGCCGTGCTCGGCTACGGGGGCGCGCACGAGATCGAGCCCTCGGCGCAGTTCCAGTCGCTCGGGTTCGACTCGCTCACCGCGATCGAGCTGCGCAACGGACTCGGCACGACCACCGGCCTGCGCCTGCCCGCGACCCTGATCTTCGACCACCCGACGCCGTCGGTGCTGGCCGCGCACCTGCTGGCCGAGCTGACGGGCACCGGCGACGAGGTCGTCGCGGTCGCCGCGACCGGGTCGGACGAGCCCATCGCGATCGTCGGGATGGCCTGCCGGCTGCCCGGCGGGGTCACCTCGCCGGAGCAGCTGTGGGACCTGGTCGCCGAGGGGCGTGACGCCATCGGCGAGTTCCCGGCCGACCGCGGCTGGGACCTCGACGGCCTGCTCGACCCGACCGGCCGCCGCCCCGGCACCACCTACGTCGCCCGCGGCGGGTTCCTCTACGACGCGGGCGACTTCGACCCGGCGTTCTTCGGCATCCCGCCGAAGGAGGCGCCGGTGATCGACCCGCAGCAGCGGTTGCTGCTGGAGGCGTCCTGGGAGGCCCTGGAGCGCGCCGGGATCGACCCGGTGTCGCTCAAGGGCAGCCCGACCGGCGTCTACGCCGGCGTGCAGTACCACGACTACGCGGGCGCGAGCAGCGCCGGCTCCATCGTCACCGGCCGCGTCTCCTACACCCTGGGCCTGGCCGGCCCGGCGGTCAGCGTCGACACGGCCTGCTCGTCGTCGCTGGTCGCCATGCACATGGCGGCGCAGGCGCTGCGCGGCGGCGACTGCACGCTCGCGCTCGCCGGCGGCGTCACCGTGATGGCGACGCCGGAGACGTTCGTCGAGTTCAGCCGCCAGGGCGGGCTGGCCGCCGACGGCCGCTGCAAGGTGTTCTCCGACGACGCCGACGGCACCACCTGGTCCGAGGGCGTCGGCGTGCTGGTGCTGGAGCGGCTGTCCGACGCGCGCCGCAACGGGCACCCGGTGCTCGCGGTGTTCACCGGCAGCGCGGTCAACCAGGACGGCACGTCCAACGGCCTCACCGCGCCCAACGGGCCCGCGCAGCAGCGGGTGATCCGGGCCGCGCTGGCCGACGCGGGCCTGCGACCGTCCGACGTGGACGTCGTCGAGGCCCACGGCACCGGCACCAAGCTGGGCGACCCCATCGAGGTCCAGGCGCTGATCGCCACCTACGGCAAGGAGGCCACCGCCGAGCGCCCCCTGTGGATCGGCTCGGTGAAGTCGAACGTCGGGCACACCCAGGCCGCCGCCGGCGTGACCGGCGTGATCAAGGTCGTGATGGCGATGCGGCACGGCGAACTGCCCGCGACGCTGCACGTCGGCAGGCCCTCCACCGAGATCGACTGGTCCGCGGGCGCCGTCCGGGTGCTCACCGAACCGGTGAAGTGGTCGCCGAACGGGCACACCCGCCGGGCCGGCGTCTCCTCGTTCGGCGTCAGCGGCACCAACGCCCACGTGCTGCTGGAGGAGGGTGACCGGCCCGAGGTCCCCGCCGGCGGCGCCCCCGACCACGACGGCCCCGACCACGACGGCCCCGACCACGACGGCCCGGTCGCCTGGCCGGTGTCCGGCCGGGGTGCCGCGGCGCTGCGGGCGAAGGCCGAGCAGCTCATGGCGCACGTGGACGAGGAACCGGACGGCAGCCTCGCGGACATCGGCTTCTCGCTGGCCACCACGCGCAGCGCGTTCGACCGCCGCGCGGTGCTGATCGGCAGCCGGTCCCCGCACTTCGTCCGGGGGCTCGCCGCCCTCGTGGACGGTGAGGAGGCGCCCGGGGTCGTCAGCGGTGTCGCCGTCGCGGGCGGGCGCACGGCGTTCCTGTTCACCGGCCAGGGCTCGCAGCGCGCCGGGATGGGCGCGCGGCTGGCGCGGCGGTACCCGGTGTTCGCCGAGGCCTACGACGAGGTGTGCGCCGAGCTGGACCGCCACCTCGACCGGCCGGTCCGGGAGGTGGTGGACGCGGGGGACGCCCTCGACGAGACCCGCTACGCGCAGCCCGCGCTGTTCGCGCTGGAGGTCGCGCTGTTCCGCCTGGTCCGCTCGTGGGGCGTCAAGCCGGACGTGCTGGTCGGCCACTCGATCGGCGAGGTCGCCGCGGCCCACTGCGCCGGCGTGCTCTCGTCGGCCGACGCGGCGCGGCTGGTGGTCGCCCGGGGCGCGCTGATGCAGGCGCTGCCCGCAGGCGGCGCGATGGCCGCGATCGACGCCACGCCGGAGGTCGTGCGCGAGGCCGCGGGGGACACCGTGGACCTGGCGGCGGTGAACGGCCCGGGTTCCGTCGTCATCTCGGGCGAGGCGGACGCCGTGACCGCCGTGGCGGCGCTGTTCGGGCGCACCAGGCGGCTGCGCGTGTCGCACGCCTTCCACTCCCGGCTGATGGAGCCGATGCTCGCGGAGTTCCGCGCGGTCGCGGAGGACCTGACCTACCACGCACCGCGCATCCCGGTGATCTCGACGGTCACCGGCGCGCCCGCCGACGAGCTGACCTCCCCGGAGCACTGGGTGGGGCAGGTCCGCGAGGGCGTCCGGTTCTTCGACGCGGTCACCCGCGCCGCGGCCGACGGCGTCACCCGGTTCCTGGAGCTGGGGCCCGACACCACGCTCACCGCGATGACCGCCGCCTGCTTCGACGAGCAGCCCGACGGGCTCGTCCTCGCCTCGGTGCTGCACAAGGAGCAGGACGAGGCGGTCGCCGCGCTGACCGGGCTCGCCCGGCTGTTCGTGAGCGGCGTCGACGTCGACTGGACCGCGGTGTACGGGCCGACCGGAGCCCGGTCGGTCGCGCTGCCGACCTACCCGTTCCAGCGGCGGAGGTTCTGGTTGGAGAGCACGGCGTCCGCCCCCGGCGGGGACGACCACCCGCTGCTCGGCCCGGCCCTGGAACTGGCCGACGCGCGGGGCGTGCTGTTCACCGGGCGGCTGTCCGTCGGCTCGCTGCCGTGGCTGGCCGACCACGTGGTCGGCGGCGCGGTGCTGTTCCCCGGCACCGGGGTCGTCGAGATGGCGGTCCGCGCCGGCGACGAGGTGGGCTGCCCGCGCCTGGACGAGTTGACGCTGGAGCACCCGCTGGTGCTGCCGGAGCGCGGCGGCGTGCGGGTGCAGTGCGCGGTCGGCGCACCCGACGGTGGCGGCGACCGGGTGTTCAGCCTGCACTCGCGGCCGGAGGGGGCGCCGGAGGGCGCGCCGTGGACCCGGCACGCCACCGGCCGGCTCGCCAAGACCCGCCGGACCGCCCGGTTCGACCTCGGCACCTGGCCGCCCGCCGGCGCCGAGCAGGTCGACCTCGACGGCACCTACGAGGAGCTGGCCGCCGACGGGCTGGTGTACGGACCCGCGTTCCGCGGGCTCGTCGCCGCCTGGAAGCGCGACGGCGAGGCCTTCGCCGAGGTCCGGCTGCCCACCTCGGTGACCGACGCGGACCGCTACGGCCTCCACCCGGCCGTGCTCGACGCCGCGCTGCACACCATCGGCGTCTCGGGCGCGGCCGGGACCGAACCCGCGCTGCCGTTCGCCTGGGAAGGGGTGTCGCTGCACGCCGTCGGCGCGACGACCCTGCGCGTGCACGTCCGGCCGGTGGGCACCGGCGCGGTCGCGCTCGACGTCGCCGACGGCACGGGCGCGCCGGTCGCGTCGGTGGAGTCGCTGCTGCTGCGCCCGATGTCCGCGACGCCGCGACCGGTCGCGGCCGGCGGCGACCTCCTGTTCCGGGTCGGCTGGGAGCACGTCGAGTTCGACGCCGTGGCCGAGGTCACCGACTGGACCGTGGTGGGCGCGGACCCGTTCGGCCTGGCCGACGCGCTCGGTGCCACGACCGCCGCCGACCTCGCCGCCGCCTCCGGCACCGGCCTGCTGGTGCTGCCCGCCGGCGGCGCGGACGACGTGCACGCCGAGCTGCACCGCGTGCTCGACCTGCTGCGGACCTGGCTCACCGACGACCGGTTCGCGAGCGGCTCCCTGATCGTGGCGACGCGGGGCGCGGTGGCCGCCGAGGCGGGGGAGGACCCCGACCCGACCGGCGCTGCGGTGGCGGGCCTGGTGCGCTCGGCACAGGCCGAGCACCCCGGCCGGATCACCCTGGTCGACCTCGGCGCGGGCACCCCGTCCGGCCGGACGCTGGCCGCGGTGTCGGCCTCCGACGAGCCGCAGGTGGCCCTCCGCTCGGGCGCCGTGGTGGTGCCTCGGCTGGTCCGCGCGGCCGACGCGGCGGCGGCCCCCGTGTGGGACGCCGACGGCACGGTCCTCGTCACCGGCGCCACCGGCGCGCTGGGCGGCGCCGTCGCCCGGCACCTGGTGACCGAGCACGGCGTGCGGCACCTGCTGCTCGCCGGCAGGCGCGGCCCCGAGGCGCCCGGCGCGGCGGCGCTGCGCGACGAGCTGACCGGACTCGGTGCCGACGTCACCCTGGTCGCCTGCGACGTGGCCGACCGCGACGCGGTGGCGGCGCTGCTGGCCCGGGTGCCGGCCGACGCGCCGCTGCGCGCGGTGGTGCACGCCGCCGGCGTCCTCGACGACGGCGTGCTGACGTCGCTGACACCGGGCCGCGTCGACGGCGTGCTCCGGCCGAAGGTCGACGCGGCGCTGGTGCTGCACGAGCTGACCCGCGGGCTGGACCTCACGGCGTTCGTGCTGTTCTCGTCGGCCGCCGGGGTGCTCGGCGCGCCGGGGCAGGGCAGCTACGCGGCGGCCAACGCGTTCCTGGACGCGCTGGCGGCCCGCCGCCGGGCCGAGGGCCTGGTCGGCACCTCGCTCGCCTGGGGCCTGTGGGCCGACGAGGGCGGCGGCATGGGCGCGCGGGTGGACGGCGCGGACGCGCACCGCATCGGCGGGACCGGCATCACCGCGCTGTCCACGCGGGACGGTCTGCGGCTGCTGGACTCGGCGGCGGGCTCGGCCGAGGCGTCGCTGGTGCCGATCTCCCTCGACCTCCGGGTGCTGACCGCGCTGGAGGACGACGACCTCCCCGCGGTCCTGCGGGGCCTGGCGGGCTCCCGCGGCCGGCGTGCGGCCGAGGACACCGCGGCCGACACCGAATCGCTGACGGCCAGGCTGGCCGGGCTCCCGGCGCACAAGCGCGTCCCGACCGTGCTGACGCTGGTGCTCACGCACGCCGCCGCCCTGCTCGGCCACGCCGGGCCGGAGGCGGTGGAACCGGACCGCTCCTTCAACGAGGTCGGCTTCGACTCGCTGTCCGCGACCGGGTTCCGCAACAAGCTCAGCCTCGTCACCGGGCTGAAGCTGCCGGTGAGCCTCATCTACGACCACCCGACGCCGCGCGTCCTCGCCGAGCACCTCGTCGGCGAGCTGGCCCCGGCGCCGGAGGCCGAGGACACCGGGACGGGGACGGCGTCGGTCACCACCGAGCAGGGCATCCGCGACCTCCTGGCCGGGATTCCCCTGGCGGAGCTGCGTTCCGCGGGACTCCTGGACGGCCTGCTGACCCTGGCGGGCCTGCCCCCGGCGGAGGAGGACGAGCCGGCGGTGCCCGTCGTCGAGGCGGCCTCGATCGACGAGCTCGACGCCGACGCGCTCATCAGCATGGCGATCGGCGGCGGGGAGGACGACTAGCCGGGCGCGGGCGCACGCCGACGGACACCGGCGTGCGCCACCCCTAAGTGGCCCGACCCGGCCACTATTGGCCCGCCCCCGCGCGCTGTGGCCAACTGGTACCGACAGTTTCCGGGCTCCTTGCCGGGTTCCGACGAAGAGTTCGTTATGGATCTTGACTCGAACGAGGTGAGGTAACCGATGGTCACCGGCTACGCGATCGAAGCGCGGGGGCTGCGCAAGTCGTACGGCGACGTCCACGTCCTGGAGGGAGTCGACCTGAGCGTGGAGCGCGGCACGGTGTTCGCGCTCCTCGGGCCCAACGGCGCCGGCAAGACCACGACGGTGCGCATCCTGAGCACCCTGCTGAACGCCGACGCCGGCACCGCCACCGTCAACGGCCACGACGTGGCCGGGAGCACGCGGGTGGTGCGCGAGCAGATCGGCCTGACCGGTCAGGACACGGCGGTCGACGAGCTGCTCACCGGCCGCGAGAACCTGCGCATGATGGCCCGGCTGTTCCACCTCCCGGCCGCCGCGGTGACGGCGCGCACCACCGAGCTGCTCGCGCAGTTCGACCTGGTGGAGGCGGCCGACCGGCAGGTGAAGACGTACTCCGGCGGCATGCGCCGCCGGCTGGACCTGGCGATCAGCCTGATCACCTCGCCGTCCGTGCTGTTCCTCGACGAGCCCACCACCGGGCTCGACCCGCGCAGCCGCGCGGCGATGTGGGACGCGATCCGCGAGCTGCTCGACGGCGGCACCACGATCCTGCTCACCACGCAGTACCTGGAGGAGGCCGACCAGCTCGCCGACCGGATCGCGGTGATCGACCACGGCCGCGTGGTGGCCGAGGGCACGGCGACCGAGCTCAAGCGCAAGGTCGGCGCCTCCCGGCTCACCCTCGCCTTCGCCACCGCCGGCGACGCGGCCCGGGCGCACGGCGTCGTCGGCGGCGTGCTCGCCGACACCGCCGTCGGCGTCGCCATCGACGAGCCGGCGCAGGTCCGGCGCGTGCTCAACCAGGTCTCCGGGGCGGGCCTGGAGCCGACGGCGCTCGACCTGGCCGAACCGACCCTGGACGACGTTTTCCACACCCTCACCGGAACCGCAGGAGCGAAGTGATGACGCAGACCTTGTCGAGGGAAACCGTGGACAGGCCCGCTCCGGGCTCTCCCGCCCGTTCCGCGTTGTCGCTCCTGCTGTCCGACTGGCGGGTGCTGATCGGGCGCAACGTCAAGCACATCACCCGGAACCCGGAGATGCTGTTCCAGGCGGTGTCGCTGCCGATCGTGCTGCTGCTGCTGTTCCGCTTCATGTTCGGCGGCGCGATCACCGTGCCCGGCATGGCCTACATCGACTACCTGGTGCCGGGCCTGGTCGTCATCAGCATCGGCTTCAACACCACGACCACCGTGGTCGGCGTCGCCGCCGACCTCACCAACGGTCTCGTGGAACGGCTGCGGTCCATGCCCATGTCGGGCTCGGCCGTGCTCGTCGGGCACGTCGTCTCCGGCATGCTGCGCAGCGCGCTGTCGCTGGTCGTGATGGTCGGGGTCGGCCTCCTGGTCGGGTTCCGCCCCGCCGGCGGGGTGCTCGGCTGGCTGGCCGCGCTCGGCCTGCTGACCCTGTTCGCGACCGGCGTGTTCTGGCTCGCCACGCTGCTCGGCACCGTCGCCAGGACCATCGAGGGCGCCAGCGGCCTCGGCATGATCCTCGTCTTCGTCCCGTACGCCAGCAGCGCGCTGGTGCCGACCGACTCGATGCCGCTGGTGCTGCGCGTGGTCGTCGACAACCAGCCGGTCACCGTGCTCATCGACGCGGTCCGCGCGTTGCTGAACGGCGCCGACCTCGGTGCGACCGGGTGGCTGGCGTTGGCCTGGTGGGTGCCGATCACGGTCCTGTCGGCGGTGTTCACGGTCCGCAAGTTCCACCAGCGCGCCATGGCCTGATCCGCCGTTCCCACGCCGAGGGCGGTCCGCGTGCGACGCGGGCCGCCCTCGGCGCTCGTGCGCGCCCGGGAGGACGCGCCCTAGATCCGCTTAAGGTCGGTCGGGCACTCTGCGTGAAGCAAGCAGACGCTGCGTGAAGTGAGGTGCGTGATGCCGACCGACATCGCCGGCAGTCCCGCCGGCGTCCTGGACGCCTGGTCCGCCCCGCTGGTCGCCGACCAGGTCGGCGCGGAGGAGTTCCTCGGCGGGGTCGCCGACCTGGTGACCCGCGGCCGGGGGACCGGTCGCGTCCTCGTGCCGGGCGGCGGCCCGGTGGCGGACGCCCTGGCGGGGAGGGGGTACGCGGTCACCGCGCCCCCACCCGGCGGACGGCCCTCCGGCCCGCGGGTCGACGTCGTGTTCTCCGGGGCGGACGAGCTGTCGCGGTTCCCGGTGCAGCGCGACCAGACGCGTGCCGTCCGGCGGCTCGCCGCGTTCCTGCGCCCCGGCGGCGCCCTGGTGGTCCAGGGCCGGCACCCCGACCCGGTCGGCTGGGCGGCCGACCCGCGCGTGACCCGCCACGACGCCACCCGCCAGACGCTGGTCCCGGCCGACGTCCGCTTCCCGGTGCGCTACCTGTGGCCCGCGGAGCTGGACCTCATGGCCGAGCTGGCCGACCTCGCCCTGGACGGCCGCTGGGGTGGCTGGTGCGGCGAGCCCGTGCGCGACGGCGGCCCCGTGGTGTCGGTCTACCGCAGCTGAGCCCGCGCGGCGGGCCGGGACGCGGAAAGCCCGGCCCGCCGCGTGAGCGGGCGGGCCGGGCCGGGTCGTGGAGGCGCCGGGGTCAGATCGCGTCCGTCAGCTCCCCGAAGAGGATGCTGTGGTGCAACTTCCGCAGCGAGTTGCCGGGCTCGATGCCCAGCTGCTCGCCGAGGTTCTGCCGTGCCGAGGCGAACGCCTCCAGCGCCTCCGCGCGGCGGTTCGAGCGCAGCAGGGCGGTCATCAGGTACTCGTGGAACGTCTCCCGGAGCGTGTGCTCCTTCGCCAGCGCGGACAGCTGCCCGACGATCTCGCGGTGCCGCCCGACCAGCAGCTCGGTCTCCATCAGCAGCTCCAGGCACTCCAGCCGCTTCTCCTCCAGCAGAGCGGCGCAGGCCTGGACGTCGGGCGAGTCGGTGAAACCGCCGAAGGCCTGGCCGCGCCACAGCGCGGCGGCCTCGCGCAGCACGGTGGCGGCCGGGCCGTAGCCGCGGTCCCGGTACAGCGAACGCCCCCGCTGGTACAGGAACGTGAAGCGGTCGGCGTCGAGCTCGCCGGCCCCGACGCGCAGCGAGTAGCCCCGGGGGCTGGTGACCAGCGGGCTCTCCTCCGGGTCGTCGCCCGTGCCGCGCAGTAACTTGCGCAGCTGCGAGACGTAGACGTACAGGGCGGCGCTGGCGCGGGCCGGCGGGTTGTCCCCCCAGAGCTCGTCGATCAGGTGCTCCGTGGTCACCACCTGGTTGTCCTTCGCCAGCAGCACCGCGAGCAGCGTCTCGACCTTGCGGGCACGCGGCGCGCTGACGCCCGGCCGGCCACTGACCCTGATCTGGCCCAGTATCTCGTAGTTCATCCGTGTGCCTCCGGGTGTCCGCGTCGTTCGAGGTCTGCGTGCCTCGGCGCCCCCGAGCGCGCTGCCTGCCGTCGTGGTGACCGGTCCGTGTCCGGGAAACATAGCAAACCGACCTCCCGGTTTTCAAGATAAAACCGGGAGGTCGGTCTGTTTCTTCCGACCTGGACGCCCGAAGGTCCTACTATAGGGCGAATTTTGCTCTTGCCGCCATTGTAAACCGGGCGGTTGGTATGTAACGATGGTGAGGCGCACGGCCCCGCGGACCCGTCCGAGGTCGCCCGGTGCGACCCGGGAGGGGACGACAGTGACCAAGCAGGCGCGCTCGGAGCAGACCCGGCGGCTGTTGCTGGAGGCCGCGGCCGTGCTGCTGTGGCGGGACGGCTACTCCGACACCAGCCTGATCGACATCGCCCACGCCGCGGGCATCACCAAGGGCGGCCTGTACTTCCACTTCTCGTCCAAGGACCAGATCTGCGACGAGGTCCAGGAGGCCGCGGTGGCCGTGCTGCGCGAGCACGTCGACCGCGGCCCGACCTCCTCGCCGCGCGCGCTCCAGCGGCTGGCCGACCTCGGGCACGCGCTGATGCGCTGGCTCGACACCGATCCCAGGGTGGGCGCCAGCTTCCGGCTGGCCAGGGAGATGGGCGCCAAGGACGCGCGGTTCGTCTCGTTCGCCGTCGCCTGGGCCGCCCAGGTCCGCCAGTGCGTGGCCGACGCCCGCGCCGACGGCGAGCTGGCCGCCGACGTGCCGCTCGACCTGGCCACGCTCCAGGCGGTCGTCACCTGCGTGGGCTTGGAGTCCGTGTTCTCCACCGGCGTGATCAGGCCGGACCCGGGCCTGCAAGGGGCACTGGCCGGGCTCTGGCGCCTCAACGCCCGCGCGCTCGTCGACCGGTTCAACACGGGCGACTGACCAGGCGGGGCGACCGCCCGCGACGCGGGTCAGCCGGACGCGGCGTGCGCGACCGCCGAAGGCGGCGTCGCGGCGAACTTGTGCAACCGCCGGGGCGGCACCACCGAGTGCAGGATGGTGTTCCACATGAACGTCACGCGCTCGGACAGGTCGGCGCGCCCGGTCAGCACCTGCGAGCTCAGCTGGATGCCGGTGAACGAGGCCACCACGAACTGGGCGAGGTCGTGCGCGTTGACCTCCTTGCGGAGGTCGCCGGCCGCCTTCGCCGCGAGCAGGCAGCCGTGCGCGGTGTCGATCCACCGCTTGTAGGCGTTGCCCGCGGGGGAGACGAACGAACCCTGCTCGATGACGAGCCGGATGCTGGCCCGCACCCGGACGTCGGTCTGGAGCGACCTGGCCAGGTCGTGGGACCAGTCGATCAGGGTCTGCAGGCCGGGGCTCTCGACCGTGGTGATCGGGTCGAGCATGCCGAACTGCTCCTCGACGAGCGCGTCGGCCAAGTCCTCCTTGGCCTTGAAGTGGAAGTACAGCGCGCCCTTCGTGACCCCCGCCTCGGACAGGATGTCCGACAGGCTCGCGCCGAGGAAGCCGACCGTGTCGAACCTGGAAGCGGCCGCTTCCAGGATGGCGTTGCGCGTCTGCTCCGCACGCTCTTGGCGAGCCAAGTCGAACCCCTCTCGTAAGCCCCAGCGGAAGACCCGGCGGGAAGCAGCCGGGCCGGCGCCACGACGACGTCCAGTGTAACGCCGGCCCGGGTGAGGGGCCAAAGGAAAAAAACCGGTCGGCAGGTATGGTTTTATCCCCCCGGTTCGGCTACAACTGGACCTGCGCACGGGGATGCGCTCTGAGGGAAGATTCCTTCTGGGGAGGGCCGACATGGTCAGGACTTTGCTTCAGGACTTAGCCCAGCAGAACCACAGATCCGCGGCGGACGAGCCGGACACGCGACCCCTCAAGTTCCAGCAGACGATACCGCGGAGCCTCGTGCACCGCGCCGCCGTGTCCGAGGTCTTCGTCACGGACATGAACATCCTCGGCCCCGACCGCTTCGAGGTCGGCGCGCAGTGGCCCCGCCGGCACACGTTCTTCGGGCCGCGGACGCAGGCCTCCCACGACCCCATGCTGTACGCCGAGACGTGCCGCCAGGCCGGGCTGCTGATCGCCCATCGGGCGTACGGCATCCCCCTCGGCCACAACTTCCTCCTGGACCACAAGACGTACTCGGTGGACGCGGGCGGACTGGCCACCGTGGGCCGGCCGGTCGACGTCACCATGCGCGTCAGCGCGCACGAGGTGAAGTACCGCAGCAAGGACGTCGCCGGGATGCGCCTGGACTTCGAGTGCTTCCGCGACAGCCACCGCATCGGCACGATGTCGGAGCGGTGGCGCTGCGTCTCCTCGTCCGTCTACCGGCGCGTCCGGGGCGACCACTTCGCGGCGACCCCGTTCCAGGCCAAGGTGCTGCCCACCGTCGACCCCGCCCTGGTCGGCCGCGAGCGACCGGAGGACGTCCTGGTGGCCCGGACGGACGCGCCGGGCACCTGGTCGCTCCAGTTCGACCCGGACCACGCGGTGCTGTTCGACCACGGGGTGGACCACGTGCCGGGCATGGTGCTCGTCGAGGGCGCCCGGCAGGCGGCGCTGCTGACCGCGGACGACCCCTACGCCCTGCCGGTGCACACCGACTTCCGGTTCCTGAAGTACGTGGAGTTCGACCAGGAGTGCCTGCTGCACGCCGTCGAGGAGCCCTCGGCGGAGGCGGATACCCGCGTGGTGCGGGTGACGCTGGAGCAGAACGGCGCCACCGCCGCCCTGGGCACGTTGGCGATGCGCTCGTCATGCCAGGCGACCTGAGGGCGGTCGGCACGGCGGACATCGTCGTCACGGGGGCGAACGGCTTCATCGGCGCGGCCGTGGTGCGCGAGCTGGTGACCCGGGGGATGGGTCCCAGGCTCCGCGTGCTCGTGCGACGCCCCGCGCCGGGGTGGATGACCGACGCGGGGGTGGAGGTGTGGCGCGGCGACCTGACCGCGCCCACCGGGCTCGTCGGGCTGTGCGCCGGGATCACGACCCTGGTGCACCTGGCATCGCAGGTCGGGGGAGACGAGGCGCGGTGCGTCGCGGTCAACGTCGACGGCACCGGCAACCTCCTCGCCGAGGCCCGGCGGGCGGGCACCGCGAACCTGTCCTACCTCAGCACCTGCGGGGTCTACCGCGACGGCGTCCACCGCGGCGCGCCGGAACCCGTGCGCTCCGCCGAGGGCGAGGTCCCCGAGGCGGACCCGGGCCTGATCGCCGACCCCGCGTCGGCCACCAGCCGCAGCCGGCTGGCGGCCGAACGGCTGGTGCGGGCCGCCGGCGGCGTGGTCCTGCGACCGCACCTGGTCCACGGCGCCGGCGACCGCCACGTCGTGCCCGCGCTGGTGCGCTGGCTCAGCGCGGTGCCGGCGTGGGCGGCGGGCGCCACGGCGCGCACCTCCCTCGTGGCCGTCACCGACCTGGCCGCCGCCATCGCGACGCTCGCGCTCAGACCCGGGGTCGCACGCCCCGGCGACGTGTTCCACGTGGCGGACCCCCACCCCGTGCGGCTCCGCCTCCTCCTCGCCGCCGTGTGCGGCCTGTTCGACCTGCCGCTGCCGGTCGCGAACCTGACCCTCGCCGAGCACCAGGCCCGCACCCGCCTGGCCCTGCCCGCGCTCAGCGACCACCAGTATTCCCTGCTCACCCGGGACCACTGGTACGAGAGCAGCCGGATCTGGGCGCTCACCGGGGAGTCGCCGGGCCCCGGCTACGTCCTGCGGCTCGCGGAGGCGGCGGACTGGTACCGGGAATCGCTGGGCATGAGAAGAGCCGCGGCCTGACCCGCCGCTCGGCGGTCGCCGGCCTCCGGGCGTCGGCGGGACGCGGCACCCGGACGCGTTCGCGCGGAGAGCGGACGCCAGTCCGGGCACGTACTCGTCGCACGCGGACGGGATCACGTCGTGGGTGCGGTCCGTCGCGCCCGCGAGGCGACGTCCTCGCGGGCGACCCCGACGGAACCGGATTCCGCATATTTCGGTGTTGCGCGGCAACGCTTCCGCTCCGTGCCGGAGCCTCGTTCAGGTGACGTGGAGGATCACGCTCCTACGCGCACAACCCGAGCCGAGTGCGGGCGGGTGAATCGCAGCTCCATCGGGTGTCACCGGGTGTGCTCCGGGATGGTGCGTGGCTAGCTTCGCTCCTGTGCATCTGTCACCTCAGGAGCGGGACAAGCTGCTCGTCCACGTCGCCGCCGACGTGGCTCGGCGTCGTCTGGAGAGCGGTCTGCGGTTGAACCAGCCGGAAGTCGTCGCGCTGATCACCTCGCACGTGCTGGAAGGCGCGCGGGCGGGACGGGCGGTGGTCGAGCTGGCCGCGTCGGGACGGCGCGTGGTGCGCCGGGACCAGGTCCTCGACGGCGTGCCGGACATGGTGGAGATGGTGCAGGTCGAGGCGACGTTCCCGGACGGCACGAAGCTGGTGACCGTGCACGACCCGATCCCCTAGCAGCGGAGGCGCGCGTGCGTCCAGGCGAGATCATCCCGGCCGACGACCCGGTGCCGCTCAACCCCGGTCGGCCGCGCACGCACCTGGTGGTGCGCAACAAGGCCGACCGCCCGGTGCAGGTGGGTTCGCACTACCACTTCGCCGCGGTCAACCCCGAACTCGACTTCGACCGCGAGGCCGCGTGGGGCCTGCGGTTGGACATACCGGCGGGCACGGCGGTGCGGTTCGAGCCGGGCGTGCCACGCGAGGTCCCGCTCGTGCCGATCGGGGGGAACCGCGTGGTTCCCGGGCTGCGGTGGGAGTACGCGGGCACGCTGGACGAGCGGGGGGCGGAGCCGGGTGATCCGGAGTCGGCCAAACCGGACCCGTCGACGGGGTCCGACGAACCGAGCGGAAGGACCTCGTGAACCACGAGACGGAGATCAAGCGCCGCCGCTACGCCGAACTGCTGGGCCCCACGGTCGGGGACAAGATCCGGCTCGCCGACACGAACCTCCTGATCGAGGTCACCGAGGACCGGTCGATGGGGCCGCGGGGCTCCGGTGACGAGGTGGTCTTCGGCGGCGGCAAGGTCATCCGCGAGTCGATGGGCCAGTCGCGGGCCACCCGCGCGGAGGGCGCGCCGGACCTGGTGATCACGGGTGTCGTGGTGCTCGACCACTGGGGCGTGGTCAAGGCCGACGTCGGCGTGCGGGACGGCAGGGTCGTCGGCATCGGCAAGGCCGGCAACCCCGACGTCATGGACGACGTCGACCCGGAGCTGATCATCGGTCCCGGGACCGAGATCGTCGCCGGCAACGGGAAGATCCTCACCGCCGGCGGCGTCGACTGCCACGTCCACTTCGTCTGCCCGCAGATCGTGGACGTCGCCCTGGCCGGCGGCCTGACCACCCTGATCGGCGGCGGCACCGGCCCGGCGGACGGCAGCAAGGCCACCACCGTCACCCCCGGTCCGTGGAACCTGGCCCGGATGTTCCGCGCCATGGACGGCCAGCCGGTGAACATCCTGCAGACGGGGAAGGGCAGCACCGCGCACCCCGCCGCGCTGTGGGAGCAGCTGCGCGGCGGCGCCGGCGGGTTCAAGATCCACGAGGACTGGGGGGCGACACCCGCCGCCCTGGACCTGGTGCTGAGCGTGGCGGAGAAGAGCGGTGTGCAGATCGCCATCCACACCGACACCCTCAACGAAGCGGGGTTCCTGGAGTCCACCCTGGAGGCCATCGGGGACCGCTCGGTCAACGCCTACCACGCCGAGGGCGCCGGTGGCGGGCACGCGCCGGACATCCTGCGCGTCGTGGCCCACCCCAACGTGCTGCCCTCCTCGACCAACCCGACCCGGCCGCACACCGTGAACACCTTCGACGAGCACCTGGACATGTTGATGGTGGCCCACCACCTCAACCGGTCGATCCCGGAGGACCTGGCGTTCGCGAGCAGCCGCATCCGGCCCAGCACGATCGCCGCCGAGGACGTGTTGCAGGACATGGGCGCCATCTCGATGATCAGCTCCGACGCGCTGGCCATGGGCCGGATCGGCGAGGTCGCCCTGCGCACCTGGCAGACCGCGCACGTGATGAAGGCCAAGCGCGGCAGGTCCCGCCAGGACGAGGACGCGGACAACGACAACATGCGGGCACGCCGGTACGTCGCCAAGTACACGATCAACCCCGCGATCGCCCACGGCATCGACCACGTGGTCGGCTCGGTCGAGGTGGGCAAGCTGGCCGACCTGGTGCTGTGGGACCCGAAGTACTTCGGGGTGCGCCCGCAGTTGGTGTTCAAGGGCGGCGTCATCGCCTGGGCGCAGATGGGCGATCCGAGCGCGTCGATCCCGACACCGCAACCGGTGTGGTCGCGCCCGATGTACGGGGCCGCGCCGAAGGTCGCCGCCGAGTGCAGCGTGCACTTCGTCTCCCCGGAGGCGATGGACGCCGGCCTGCAAGCCCAGCTGAGGACGGCCACCCCGATGGAGGCGGTGCGCAACACCCGCCGGCGGTTCAAGGACAGCATGGTGCTCAACGGCGAATGCCCCGAGGTCGTCGTGCGACCGGACAACTTCGCCGTCTACATCAACGGCGACCTGGTCGAACCCGATCCGGTGGCCGAGTTGCCCATGACACAGCGCTACTTCCTGTTCTGATGCGCCCCGACGGACTCGCGGACGCCGCGGGAACGGCAGCCGTGCTGTGCCTGGTGGACTCCCGCTTCCCCGGCGGCGGGCACGCCCACTCCGGCGGGGTGGAGGAAGCCGTCGCACGCGGCCTGGTCACCGACGTGCCGACCCTCGCCTCGTTCCTGCGAGGCAGGCTCCGCACCGCCGGCGCGCTCGCCGCCGCCTTCGCCGCCGCGGCCACCCACACCGCTCGGGAACGACCGGACCGGGCCCGGTGGCGGAAATTGGACGCCGAACTCGACGCCCGCACCCCGTCACCCGCGCAACGCGCGGCATCCCGTGCACAGGGACGCGGCACGGCGCGCGCCGGACTGCTCGCCTGGCCCTCGCCGGCGCTCGACGACCTGCTGGCGGCCACACCCCGCCCGCACCACCCGATCGCGCTGGGCGTGCTGGCCGGGATCGCCGGCGCGTCCCCCCGCGACTCCGCGCTCGCCGCCGCCTACCTGTCGGTCAGCGGACCGGCGTCCGCCTGCGTCCGCCTGCTCGGCCTGGACCCCTTCCGGGCCAACGCCGTCGTCGCAGACCTGTCCGCGCCGATGGGGCGCGTCGCCGCGACCGCCGCCGGGACCTGCGACGTGCCGCCGCGAGACCTGCCCGCGCCCAGCGCACCCGCCCTGGACCTCTTCGCCGAGACCCACGACCGAACCCACCGCCTGGAGGTGCGTCTCTTTGCCAGCTGACCACACGACCGGCCACGGCCACGGCCACACCCACCCGGTCAACTTCGACCCCACCGCCACCGAACCCGACCCCCACACCCCGCCGACGGCGACCGGGCGGGCGTTCCGCATCGGCATCGGCGGCCCGGTCGGCAGCGGCAAGACCGCCCTGACCGCCGCGCTGTGCCGCGCCCTGGGCGGCGAACTCGAACTCGCGGTGGTGACCAACGACATCTACACCACCGAGGACGCCGACTTCCTGCGCCGCGCGGGCGTGCTCGACCCCGCGCGCATCGAGGCCGTGCAGACCGGCGCGTGCCCCCACACCGCGATCCGCGACGACATCACCGCCAACCTCGACGCCGTCGAACGCCTCGAAGAACGCTTCCCCGCGCTGGACCTGGTGATCATCGAGAGCGGCGGCGACAACCTCACCGCCGTGTTCAGCCGGGGCCTGGCCGACCGGCAGGTCTTCGTCGTCGACGTCGCCGGCGGCGACAAGGTGCCCCGCAAGGGCGGCCCCGGTGTCACCACCGCCGACCTGCTGGTCATCAACAAGACCGACCTCGCCGAACACGTCGGCGCCGACATGGACGTCATGGTCTCCGACGCCCACCGCATGCGCCGCCACCGACTCCCGGTGATCACGCAGTCCCTGGTGCGCACCCCCGACGCCCCGGACGTCGCCGCCTGGGTCCGCGCCCTGCTGCGCGAGGACCACCCGGCGCACGAGGACGTCGCACAGCTCTCGGGCACGGCGTGAAGGCCACCGCCCGACTGGTGGTGGAACGGGACCGCACCGGCCGCAGCGTCGTGCGCGACCTGCGGTCGGTCTCGCCGCTCACGCTGATGCCGTGCCCCGCCACCCGGCACGACGACGACCCCGACACCGCGCTGGTCCACCTCGTCGGCTCCGCCGCCGCCCCGCTGGGCGGTGATGTCCTGGAGGTCACCGTCGAGGTCGGGCCGGGCGCGGCGCTGAGCCTGCGCGCGATCGGCGCGACCCTCGCGCTGCCCGGCCAGCACCCCGGACCCAGCCGCACGTCGATGACCTTCCAGGTCGCCGACGGTGGCCGACTGGAGTACCTGACCGAGCCGACCATCGTCGCCGCCGGAGCCGACCACCACGCCGATCTGCGCGCGGACCTCGCAGCCGACGCCCGGCTGCGCTGCCGCGAGGTCGTCGTCCTCGGTCGCAGCGGTGAACGACCCGGCCGGTTCCGCGGTGACACCCAGGTGCGTCGGGACGGCGCCACCCTGCTGTGCCAGGGCCTCGACCTGGGTGATCCCGACCTCGACGCCTGTCCCGCGTACCTGGCCGGTCACCGCGTCGTCGCCACCGAACTGCTCGTCGGCGATGCCGGCCCGCCCGAACCGGTCGTCGGCGACTGGTGGTCGCTCGTGCCCCTGCCGCACGGCGGCTCACTGGCCACCGTCCTGGCCGAGGACACCATCGCCGCCTACCGCCTCCTCGACACCGCCACACGCCCCGCACGTCCGGCACGCGACCCGGAGGCGATCGCCGCCCCTGGGTACGCCGTCCCCGGGCACGCCGCTCCCGGTCAGGTCGACCGCGAACCGGCCCACGCCACCGGCCTCCGCTGATCCTCCGCACGGACCACCCGCACCCAGGTGGTCCCTGCAGCGGTGACCGGTCGGGCGGGACTCGTCCACCTCCACCTCGTCGAACGATTCGTCCGACCTGTCGTGCCGGAACGCCGGTCGGCACAGCAGCCCGACCGGATGAGCCGGTGGAGCTGGCCCTCGGCGTCACGTTCCTGGTTGGATCGGACTCGTCCGGTGATGACCGGGACAGAGGGGGATGCCATGGGGAGTCCGGTCGACGGGGTGCGCGCGCTGTGGCGGGAAGTGCTTGGCGCACAAGCCAGGTTCGACGTCGGTTTCACGGCCAATGACGGAGATTCCTTCAAAGCCACGGTGTTCGCCGTTCGGGTGTTCGAGGAGTACGGCCTCGAAGTGGACTACCTGGACGTGATGGAGGCCGCCGATTGCTCGGCGGTTCAGCGGATCGTGGCTTCGGCGGGGAACGACCAGGGTGTGCTCGGCCAGTCCTGACGGAGCAGTCGTCCCACCACGGCGGCGGCCAGCTCCTCGGGTGCCCGGGCGTTCAGGTGGCCAGTGGGGGTGTTGGTCAGCTCGGTGCGCATCGGCGGGAGGCGCAGCACGGCCGTGCCCACCTCGGGGTGGTTGTGGGTCAGCCAGGACGCGAGGCCCTCGATGGCCGCTTTCGCCGTGATGTAGTGGGGCCAGTGCGCGGGCGGTGCGGTGACGGCTTCGGTCGAGACGAACAGGGCCCAGTGGCCGGTTCGGTTCAGCTTGGGCAGTGCGCAGCTCAAGGGCACCATGGCGGCGGCGATGGCCTGGTCGGCGTGGTGCCTGGCTTCGGCTGCCGCTTCGGGTGACAGGGTGATCGGCCGCAGCGGTGGAGTGGCGTTGAGGACGACGCCGGTCAGGTCGTCGGTGATCGATTCCAGCACCGTCGCCATGGCTGTCGGGTCGGTGGCGTCGGCGTGGTGCAGACGCAGCCGATCGGCGTGTGGCCCGGCGGCGTCGGCGGCCGGGCGCGAACTCGCGTAGGTGCCGTGCACGACCGCGCCCTGGCTGAGCAGTGCCAGTGTCAGGGCCGCGCCGAAACCCCGGCTGCACCCCACGACGAGGACGGTCTTGCCGGTCAGGCCGGAACCCGGCGGCAGGAACCGCGCGACGCGGTCGAGCGTGGGCCCTTCGACGCGGCGGCCGGCGAAGGAGCACAGTCGGAGCTCGGCGACCGGTGTCCCGCCGGAGGTGAGGACGGCCGAGCACGTGGTGATGCGGCTTCGCGGGTCGTGGTTCTCCACCAGCAACCGGTAGCCGAAGGGCCGGTGCGGCGATGGTCGTGCGTGGAGGCGGAGGTCGATCTCGGCGAGGACCCCGTCCCTGCCCGGTAACACCATGCCGCTCGCGTAGCTGCCGAAGGCGAGCGCGAGGTGCGCGGGAGTGGTCGGCCCCCCGGTGAGAGCGGCCAAGCCGTCCCAGCGGGGTTCGTACTCGCCCGTGAACTCCACGCCCGGAGTGATCTCCGCGTGTTCCCTCGGCCGGGTGCGGGTGGTCGGGTCGTGGAGGGGCGTGGTCGACGTCGCGGACGGCGGACGGCTCAGCGTGCCGGTGCGCGGCACGGCCTTGAGCACCACTCGGCCTCGTCCGCGCAGGGATACCCGGCGGCCGTCGTGGACGACCGCGTAGGGCTCGCCCGTGAACACCGGTTCCTGGAAGAGCAGGCGCGTTCCGCGGATGTCCGGGCCGAGCAGGTGCAGTGCGGTGATCCCGGCCAGTGCCCCGTGCACGACCGTCCGGCCGAACGGTGTCGAGCGGGCGAACGCGGGGTCGACGTGCAGGGGGTTGTGGTCGTGGGAGGCGTCGGCGAACGCGGCGACGTCCGCGTCGGTGAACCGGACGGTGCCGGTCACGCCGGCTGGATCAGCTCGGCCAACTCGGCGACCGTGACCCGGTCCGCGGTGAGCACCCAGTCGGGGAAGCGGACGTCGAACTCGGACTCCAAGGCGTGCACGATCCGCACGTGTGCCAACGAGTTCCAGTCCTCGATCGTGTGCCGCCCGTCGGTGTCGGCCGGCTCGTGGTCGAGGTCCAGCAGGTCCATCAGGATCTCCTGGATTCGGGCGGTCATGGCTGCTCCCGGATGTAGGGGCTGTCGATGGGCGGTGTCCCGGTGAGGTCGAGGAACCAGCCGTCGTCGTCGCGCTGGAACCCGAGCCGGTCGTAGAGGTCGGCGACCAGCGCGTTGCGCGGTCCCGGGCGGTAGTGGCCACGCAGGCGGCGGATCCCGGCGTCGGCGGCGTGCCGGGACAGGGCGGCCAGCAGGTGGTGCTCGGCCGTGCGGCCGATCACGCGACAGCTGAGCACCAGGGTGTCGATGGGCAGTTCTCCGCCCGACACCGGGCCGGCCAGGCAGAGCCCGACGATGCCGTGGTCGGCGAACCGGTCGGCCAGGCCGATGGTCAGGCAGGTCCAGTCCGGGGCGCGGCGCAGCGCGTCGATCTCGGCGGGGGAGCGGCGGCGCAGCGTCAGGTTGAACTGGTTGGTCTTCCGGCTGAGCTGCGCGGCCCGCTCGACGGTCCGCTCGGTCACCGGCCGCACCCGCGCGGTCATCTCCAGCGAGTGCCAGAACTCCGGCAGGGACGCCGCTTCACCACGCAGCCGCTCGGCCTGGCCGCGGGCGGTGTAGGACGCGGCGCGGCCGGTGTCCTCCTCGGTCCGGGACACCGGTTCGAGCAGGACCGACGAGGCGACGAGCCGGGGGAAGTCCGCGACGGGGCCGTCCAGCACCACCGCGCCGACCTCGGGCAGGCGTTGGCGCACTTCCAGGCACTCCGCCGGGTTGTCGTCCAGCAGCACGACGTCCTCCGGTGACACGCCCAGCGCTTCGACGATGTCCCGCACCTGCTCGGATTTCGGCCGCCAGTCCGCGACGAACGCCGCGAAGTCGTCGAGTCGCAACCGCATGTGGGGGTTGCGCTCGAACGGCTCCCGTGCGGCCGCCCCGTCGTTCTTGGAGCTGACGGCCAGTACGACGCCCGTGTCGCGGAGGTCGGCGAGGAACTCCTGGAACGCCCGGAACGCCTCACCCCGGGCACTGCCCGGACCGATGTCGACACCGTCCCAGCCGAGCTCGCCGACCACTCCGCCCCACAGCGAACCGTCCAGGTCGAGCACGAGGCACTTGCAGCCCAGGCCCGCGTCGGCGGCGAGCACGGCGCCGATCTCCCGCGCGGTCGCGGCCAGGCCCTCGTACCCGGCGGGTTGCCTGGTGGCGTACCAGATCCGGTGGTCGAACCAGGTCCGCTTGCCCAGGTCGGACGCGATCCGGTCGACGTCCACGACGAGCACGTGGCTCCGGCTCGCGGCGGCGGCCAGTCGGCGGTTGACCTCGCGCACCACGGTCGTCCGCGACCGCGGCACCGTCGAAGCGAGGTTGCCGAGGACGTCGCCGTCCGGCACGGCGAACAGCAGCTGGACGGGCCGCGCGCCCAGTTCCGCCACCAGCCGCCACGCGCCCGTCCACCGCGCCACGACCGCGTCCACGACCGCCTCGGGCTCCTCCACCAGGTCCGACAGGCCCAGGTCCTGCGTGCTGGGGGCGAGCAGGACGTGCGTCGGCGCGAAGGCCACGAGCCCGGCCGGCTCCAGCAGGCACTGTTCCACCTGGCCGAACGGCGGCGCGTGCACCTCCACCCGCAGGCCGTGGATCGCGCACGCCACCGGCAGCAGCTCGCCGAGTTCGGCGGTTTCGAACGTGCTGAGCAGGGCGAGCCGGGTCTCGCGGCGGTACGCGGGAGTCCAGCCCCGGCCGGCGGCGGTGGCGAGCAGCCGCACGGCCCGCCGGAAGAGCCCGTAGCCGCCGCCGAGCCGCAACGCGGGGCGCAGCGACGCCCACGCCTCGGCGAAACCGCCCTCGGCGACCAGCGCGCGGACGCGCTCGGACAGCTCGACGTCGGTCAAGTCGCCACGCCTTCCCCGGGGCTCGCCGCCGACTCCAGGTCGGCCAACTCGTCGAGCAGGTCGGACAACGCGCCCGCGCCCGCGCCGCCGGTCGTCGCCGCGTACATCGCCCTGGGCGGGACCTGCGCCCAGAGTCGTCGCAGGTCGTCGCCGTAGCGCCGCACCCGGTCCCGCGCGGCGGGACGGCTGTCGGTGCGTTCGGTCCACCGCCGCACGGTGAACGCGCGGTGACGTCCGACGCTCCACAGGTCGTCCACCTGGCGGTAGGCGTCCGGGTTGGTGGCGTGGTCGCGGAAGTGCCGGGCCAGCGTGCGCAGCGCGGCCGGCCCGCGGGACCCGCTCGGTGCGGGGCCGGCGGGCCGCTCCCCGCTCTCGATCCACCTGTACGGGTGGGTGACCGGGCCGGCGTCGTCACCGAGCGCGTACCGCTCGCGCAGCGCGATCACCGGGTCGTGCACCGGAACCGAGAGCAGCAGCCCGCGCAGGTCGTCGACGACCGTCCGCACGGGACGTTGCTCTCCGCGGGTGTTGCGCATCGCCAACGCGTCCAGCACCTCCACGCCCTCGTCGCGGGCCACCACGGTGAACCAGTGCGGTGCGGGGTCCCCTCCGTGGCCGACCTGCCAGGGCAGCCACCGGGTGTCGCCCGCGACCACGACCGGCTCGCCGCGACCGAGCGCGGCGGTGATCCGGCCGACCGCCTCGTCGGCCGACTCCGCGCTCGCACGGGCCAGGCGCGCCCGTGCGCCGAAGTCCGGCGCGAAGTGCACGAACCCGAACAGGTCGTCAGGCTCGTCGGTCAGGGTGAGCGTCAGGTGCGGGTCGATCGCGTCGCGCCAGTCGGGTCCGGTGACCGCCAAGGCCGCCGCGACGGCCGCGCTGTAGCAGGTGAACACGTCGCCGTACGCGCGCAACTCCGCCCAAGCGGAGTGCGTCGCGGGCGGTCGGGCGCGGACCCTGCCCGGTGAATCCGGTATCCGAAAAGGCATCATTCCCCCCGGGCGGCCCTGATCAATTCGTCCGAGGCCCATTCCACAGGTACCACAGGGGGTGTCGGGCTGTAAACAAGCCGGCTCGGCGGACCCGGGCGTCGGTGCGCGGCTTGACAAGTCCCACCTCGCCGCTATGTTCGAAGCAGGTCAACGGCTTCTGCCAGTGATCTCGGCCGGGCCGCGACCGCCGTGACCGGTGTGGTGGGGGATCTTCCACCTCGGTCGAGGTGGATGTGCGCAATTCTTTCGACGGGTTCGTCCGGGTATTCGACGGGTTCGATCGCAGGATCGGGTGCCGGTTTCTTCCGGCTGGTGAAGTGGATCACGGGGGCTGTGCGTGTCATTTGGCGTGCGATTTTCACCCGGCCAGGAAGGTGTTTACCTCGCGGACACCGCGGCGGCCGACCCGGTGGGCTACACCGTGTCCGCGGTGTACCGGGTGACCGGTCCCCGCGATGACGCGAGGCTCGCCGAGCGGGTCGAGGAGCTCGTCCGCCTGCACCCCTTGCTCGCCTCGCGCGTCGTCACCGAACGGGACGGGTTCCGCCTCGTCGCGTCGGACCGGCCGGTGGCGTTGGAGGTCCGGGACCGGCCCGGCGGCTGCCGGACCCCGCACGACGCCGTGGCCGGGCCGTACGACCTGGCCCGCGGACCGCTGGTGCGGCTGGTGCTGCTGCGGTACTCGGCGCGGAGCGCGGACCTGGTCATCGGCGCGCACCACCTGGTGGTGGACGAGTCGTCCGTCGAACTCGTCGCGCGGTGGCTCCTGGTCGACGGCGTGCCACCCGAGCCCGGACGGTTCGGCGAGTGGTCCGCGAACCGGCACGAACGCGCCGCCCGCGACGGGGCGGGCCTCGCCGACCTGCGCGCGGAGCTGCGTGCCGCCACGACGGCGCTCGACCTGGCGTGGGGGATGCCCGCCCACGACGGCGCGGGGTCCGGGCGGGTCGAGTTCACGCTGGACCCGGTGACGTGGGGCGGCGTGCGGTCGGTCGCGGCGGCGGCGGGCGCGAGCTGGTACGCCACGTGCCTGGCCGCCGTGGGACTGGTGCTCTCCCGGAACTGCGGCACCACCACGCCGGTGGTCGGTGTGACCGTCAACGGCCGCTCGCCCCGGCTCGCCGCGTCGATCGGCTACTTCGGCAACACCGTCCTGGTCCCGGTCGACGCCGCGGGGGACCTCACGGTGGGCGGGCACCTGCGCCGGACGCACGAGTCCGGTCTGCGCGCCTACCGGCGGTCGCACTTCCCGCTGCCACTCGTCCTCGGCGAGGACGGTGGCGCCGGCCCGCAGGTCGTTGTGGTGCCCAGGGCCGACCTGCCGACGCTGAGCACCGGCCCGACCCGCTGCGAGCCGGTGCCCGCACCGGGCCCGGGAGCCGCGACGTTCCCCATGACCTGCTACGTCAAGGACCGCGCGGACGGCTCCATGCAGGGCGTCCTGGTCTTTCGCCAGGCGGTGTTCGGCCCGGCCGCCGTCGAGCGGTTCGCCGGGCAGGTGCGGACCGTGCTCACCGAGTTCGCCCGGGGCCCCGACCGCCCGCTGGCCGGCGTGCCCACGCTGGGGGCCGCGGAACGGGACGCGGTGCTCGCCCTGGGGCGCGGCGCGCCGGTCGCCCCGGTGGTGGACACGGTCACCTCGCTGTTCGCCCGGCAGGCGGCCCGTTCCGGCGAGCGGGTCGCGGTCAGCGACGTGGACGGCGACGTGACCTACCGCGAACTCGACGAACGGTCGACCCGCCTGGCCGGAGCACTGGCGGAGGCCGGCGTCGTCGGCGGGGACCGCGTGGGTGTGTGCCTGGAGCGCTCGTCGGGACTGGTCGTCGCGCTGCTCGCCGTGCTGAAGGCCGGGGCGGCCTACGTGCCGCTCGAACCGTCGTACCCGGCCGGACGGCTGGCCTTCACCGCGGCCGACGCCGGGGTCCGGGTGGTGGTCACCGACCGCGCGGCGGCGCCGAACGGGCTGCGCGCGGTGGACGTGGCGGCGGAAGCCGCCGGACGTCCGCCGGTCCCGGTGTCACCGGGGGACCCGGCCTACGTCATCCACACGTCGGGTTCGACCGGCGAGCCGAAGGGCGTGGTGGCCACCCACGGCAACGTGGTCAGCCTGATCGGCGCGACGTCCGGCGAGTTCGGGCTCGGCGCGTCCGACGTGTGGAGCTGGTTCCACTCCTTCGCCTTCGACTTCTCGGTGTGGGAGGTCTGGGGTTGCCTGCTGACCGGCGGACGGCTGGTCGTCGTGCCGCGGTGGACCTCGCGGGACCCGGCCGAGTTCCACCGGACGCTGGTGCGCCACCGCGTCACCGTGCTCAGCCAGACGCCGTCCGCGCTGGCGGTGCTGTCGGGCTCGGCCGGGAGCGGGCTGTCCCGGCTCGCGGTCCGGCTGCTGGTCTGCGCCGGCGAACCCCTGGACACGACCTCGCTGCGGCCCTGGTTCGACCACCGGCCGGAACCCGGTCGCGTGGTCAACATGTACGGGATCACCGAGACGACGGTCCACTGCACCCTGCGCGACCTGACCGCGGCCGACACCACCCGGTCCGAGCGCTCGGTGGGCAGGCCGCTCGCGGGGTGGGAACTGCACGTGCGCGACACCGCCGGGCACCCGGTCCCGGTCGGCGTCGCCGGCGAGATCCACGTCGCCGGCTCGGGCGTGACCGCCGGCTACCTCAACCGGCCGGAGCTGACCGCCCTGCGGTTCCCCGGCGGCGCCCGCTACCGCAGCGGCGACCTGGGGCGCTACCGGCCCGACGGTGAACTGGAGGTCCTCGGCCGGATCGACGACCAGGTGAAGATCCGCGGCCACCGCGTCGAGCCCGGCGAGGTCCGCGCCGTGCTGGCCGGGCACCCGCGCGTCCGGGCGGCGGCCGTGGTCGCCACCGGTTCCCCGCCCCGGCTCGACGCCTACGTGGTGCTCGACGGCGAGGCGCCGGCGGAGGAGCTCAGGGCGCACCTGGAACGCGGACTCCCCGCCCACATGCTGCCGTCGACGATCACGCCGGTCGCGGAGTTCCCGTTGACCTCCAACGGGAAGCTGGACGTGGAGGCGCTCGTGCCGGTGGCGGCGCCGGAGCCGGACGAGGAGCCGTTCACCGGCGTGGAGTCCACCGTGGCGCGGATCTGGCGGCAGGTGCTCGGCCGCGACGTGCGGCGGGGGGACAACTTCTTCCGGATCGGCGGCAACTCGCTGCTGGCGGTCCGGGTCCTGACCGCGCTGCACGACGCCGGGCACCCGGACGTGACGCTGCGGGACGTGTTCCGGTACTCGACGCTGTCCGACCTGGTGAAGACGATCGAGGAGGTCGGCTCGTGAGCCCGCGCACCGAACCCGCGTCGACCTGTGAGCGCAGGTTCTGGTTCGCCGAGCAGATCGGCGCCGGCACCCGGTCGGTGCTGCTGCACATCGAGATCGACGGCCTGGTCGACGAGGTCGCGCTCGCCGAGGCGCTGCGCGCGGTGCGCGCCCGGCACGAGGCGCTGCGCACGGGGTTCGCGCTGCGCGGCACGGCGTTGGTCCGCGAGGTGCACGCGGACCCGGGCGGTCCGGAGCTGGTGCTCCTGCCGCCGGACGTCGGACTCGCCGACGTGCCGCGGGTGTTGACCGTCGTCCCGCTCGACCTGGCCGGGGGCTCGTTGATCCGGGCCGGCTTGCGCGGTGGCGACCTGTTCGTCGTGGTGCACCACATCGTGTTCGACGGCCTGTCCGGTCAGGTGTTCACCAAGGACCTCGCCGCGGCCTACCGCCAAGCGCTCGACACCGGCCGCGCCGACCTGGGCGTGTCGGGCCGCCGTCCGGAGCCGGTGATCGCCGCGCCGCGCCGGGCCGTGCTGGAACGGCACTGGCGGGCCCGGCTGGACGGTGTGCCGGAGCTGCCCGACCTGGGTGCGCCGACCACCTTGCGCGAGTTGACCCGCGGAACCGTGGTCGAGCACGGGTGGAGCCGGCCGGCCGGGGAAGCCGGACGGTTGCGCGCGTACGCCAGGGAAGCGGGGATCTCGGTGTTCACCCTGGCGCTGTGGGCGTTCGCGTCCGCGCTGGGCGAGGTCGGCGGCGCCGACGACTTCTGCGTGGGCACGGTGTTCGCCGACCGGCCGCCCGGTGCCGACCACGAGATCGGCTGCATGATCAACATGCTGCCGATCCGGATCGTCGGCGCCGGCCGCGACGGCGGGCTCGCCCGCGCCTGGGAGTCCGCGGTGGACGCCCTCACCCACAGCGAGCTGCCGATCGAGGACATCGTCGCGGCCTGCGCGCCGGGCAACCGCCGCAGGATGCCGCTCTACCAGGCCACACTGCTCTACCAGAGCTGGCCGCGGGTGGACCACGACGCCGGTCCCGCCCGGCTGCGGTCACGACCGGTCAGCCCTCGCGGCGGCTACGCCGAGGTGCTGCTGGAGGTACGGGACGACGAGCGCTGGCACGGCGTGTTCCAGGCGCCCGAACGGGCCGGCTGGGCGAACCGGCTCGACGCGCTGTCCACCGCGTTCTCCGCCCGGCTCGACGGACTGGGGCGGCCATGACGCGGACGAGGCTGATGTGCCTGCCGCACGCGGGCGCCGGCGCGGGGCTGTACCGGCCGTGGCGGGACTACGAGTCGGACGTCCTGCGCGTGGTGCCGGTCCAGCTGCCGGGCCGGGAGGAACTGTTCACCGAGCCGCACTCCGGCTCGATGGCGGAGGCCGCGCGCCGGTGTGCCGGGCAGGTGCTCGACCTGGCCGGCGGAGAGCCGTTCGCCTTGTACGGGCACAGTTTCGGCGCGCTGCTGGCGTTCGAGACCGCGCGGGAGCTGCTGGCCGCCGCGGGTCCGCTGCCGAGCCGGCTCGTCGTGGGCGGCGCGGCCGACCCGGCGTCCCGCCGGCCCGATCACCTGGCCGACCTGGACGACGACGGGCTGATCGCCTGGGTCCGGCGGGGAGCGGGAACCGGGTCGGACGTGTGGTCGGTGCCCCAGCTGCGGGAATTGCTGCTTCCCGCACTCCGCGCGGATGTGGCGCTGTTCTCCGGGTACCGCGCGGATGTCGTCCGGGCGCTGCCCTTCCCGATCACCGCCCTGCGCGGGGTGGACGACGACGCGGTGCCCGCCGGGCTGTGCGCGCGGTGGGCCGACTGGACCACCTCGTCGTTCGAGCTGATCGAGCTGCCGGGTAGGCACCTCTACTTCACCGAGGACTGGCCCCGGCTGTGGCGGACCCTCGAATCAGTGATGCGCCGACCAGAGGGGAGCGTGGGACGGTGAACGCGGCGGACCAGCGGGAGTGCCGGGGAGCCCGGTTCTTCGACGCCGTGCGGGCGGTGCACGCGCGGCAGCGCGGACTACCGCCCCTGCGCGCCCGCGCGGACGACGGCGACCGGCCGTTGTCCTTCCCCGAGAACAGGCTGTGGCTGCTCGGCCGGCTCGACCAGGACTCCGGGGCCTACCACATGCCGGTCGTGCTGCGGCTGCGCGGACAGCTCGACGTCACCGCGCTGGAAGCCGCGCTGAACACCCTGGTGCGGCGGCACGAGACGCTGCGCACCGCGTTCCCGGTGGTCGACGGCGAGCCCGTCGCCCGGGTGGCACCGTTCCGGCCGGCACGGCTGCCGGTCGAGGATGCGGCCGAGGACGACCTGGCGCGGCGGGCGGCCGGGATCGTCGCCGAACCGATGGACCTCGGTGAAGGGCCGCTGTTCCGCGTGCGGCTGCTGCGTGCGGGTCCCGACCTCCACGTGCTCGTCCTGTGCCTGCACCACATCATCGGCGACGGCTGGTCGCTCGGCATCCTCGCCGGCGAGCTCGCGGACGCCTACCGGGGCGGGCCCGAACCCGTTCCGCCACCGATCCGGTACGGGGACTTCGCCCGCTGGCAACGGGAATGGCTGACCGGTGAACCCCTCGACCTGCTGGTGCGCCACTGGCGGGAACGGCTGGACGGCCTGCCGCCGGTCAGCGCGCCGCCCGCCGAGCTGGCCCGTCCCGCCCGGCGCGGCCACCGGGGTGGCCGGACGCGGTTCGCGCTCACCGGGGCGTCGGCGGCACGACTGGACGAATTCGTCCGGCTGGAGGACGTCTCGCCGTTCGTGTTCTTCATGACGGCGTTGTTCGCGCTGCTCCACCGGTACACGGAACAGGACGACCTGGCGATCGGCACGGTGGTGGCCAACCGCAACCGAGCCGAGTCGGAGAAGGTCGTCGGCTGCTTCATCAACACGCTGGTGCTGCGGGTGGACCTGTCCGGCGACCCCTCGTTCCGCGAACTGCTGGGTCGGGTTCACGAGAGCTACGTGGACGCGTTCGCCCACCAGGACCTGCCCTTCGACCAGCTGGTGGCCCACCTGCGTCCGGACCGCGACCCGGCGCGCGACCCCGTGGCGCAGGTGGTGTTGACCTACCAGAACGCCAACCCGGTGCCGTGGCGGCTGCCCGGCCTCGACGTCAGCGCGTTGCGCGTCGAACGGGAGACGGCCCGGTTCGACCTGGCGCTGTCCGTGCGCGAGTCCGACGGCTACCGCTGCGCCTGGGAGTACAACCGGGACCTGTTCACCGAGGGCGGCGCCGGGATGTTCGCGGACAACCTGGGCAGTCTGGTCGGGGCGGCGCTGGACGCCCCGGACGAGCCGTTGTCGCGGCTGGCCCTCGCCGACGCGGCGGCACCGCCGCACGTCCGCGGCCGTTCGCTGGAGGTTCCGGCACGCCGCCTGCACGAACTGTTCGCCGAGCAGGTCGCCCGCACCCCGGACGCGCCCGCGCTCGTGCCGGCATCGGGCACCGCGCTGACCTACCGCGACGTCGAGGAGCGCGCCAACCGGCTGGCGAACCTGCTGCGGGAGGAGGGGGTCGAGGCGGGGGCGCTCGTCGCGGTGCACCAGCGGAGGTCAGTGGGGTCGGTGATCAGCGTGCTGGCCGTGCTGAAGGCGGGCGGCGCGTACCTGCCACTGGACCCCGCCTACCCCGCCGCGCACCTCGCGTGGCCGCTGGAGAACGCACCCGTCCGGCTCGTGCTGACCACGACCGACGACCGCGACCACCTGCCCGACACCGACCTGCCGACGATCACCGTCGACATCGACCTCGGTGAGCTGCCCGCGACCGCACCGCCGGCGGCGGACGCGCCCGATGACCTCGCCTACGTGCTCTACACGTCGGGCTCCACCGGTCGCCCCAAGGGCGTGCGCGGTGTGCACTCCGCCATGGTCAACCGCCTGGCGTGGCTGTGGGACGAACGGCCGTTCGAGGCGGACGACGTGTGCGTCCACAAGACGGCGCTCGGGTTCGTCGACTCCCTGGCGGAGATGTTCGGCGGGCTGCTGCGCGGCGTCCCCACGGTGGTGCTGCCCGACGAGGTGGTGCGCGACGCCCCCACCCTGGTGCGGAGCCTCGACGCGCACCGCGTCACCCGGATGACCCTGGTCCCGTCACTGCTGCACGCGCTCCTGGAGGCGTTCCCCGACCTTGGCGACCGCCTGCCCCGGCTGCGCCACTGGATCAGCAGCGGCGAGGAACTCCCCGTGGACCTCGTCTCCCGCTTCCGCCGCCAGGTCCCGGGCGCGACGCTGTGGAACCTGTACGGGTCCACCGAGGTCGCGGCGGACTGCACCTGGTTCGACACCGCGGAGCTGGGCGACGCGGCGACCGTGCCGCTCGGCAGGCCCATCGCGAACACCTCGGTGCACGTGCTGGATCCGTTGCTGCGGCCGGTTCCGGCGGGGCTGCCCGGCTCCGTCCACGTCGGGGGCGCCGCACCCGCGGACGGCTACCTCGACCCGGACGACCGGTTCCGGCCGGACCCGTTCGCCCCGGCGGGGTCGCGCCGCCTGCTGTACGACACCGGCGACCGGGGCCGCTACCGGCCCGACGGCACCCTCGAACTCCTCGGGCGGAACAGCGGGGTCGTGAAGGTCCGCGGATTCCGCGTCGGTCTGGCGGAGGTCGAGCGGGCCGTGCGGTCCCACCCGCAGGTCGCGCGGGCGGCGGTCGTCCCGGTCGACTCGGCGGGCGGTGTCCGGCTGGTGTGCGCCGCGGTACCCGAGCCGGGGACGGGACCGACACCCGAACTGCTGCTGGACTTCCTGCGGCTGTCACTGCCCGCCCACCAGGTCCCGTCGACGATCCGCGTCGTCGCCGACCTGCCGCTGACGACGAGCGGCAAGGTGGACCGGAGGGCGCTGGCCGAGGAGAAGGCCGATCCGTCGCCCGTTCCCACCGCGCTGCCGGTCACCGCCGCGCAACGGGAGGTCGCGGCCATCTGGAGCGAGCTGCTCGGTCTCGACCACATCGGGCTGTCCGACGACTTCTTCGCGTTGGGCGGGCACTCCCTGCTCGCCATGCGCGTGCTGGGTCGGGTGCGGGATTCGCTCGGCGTCGAGATCCCGTTCCAGCGCTTTTTCGAGCTCCGCACCGTCCGCGCGCTGGCCGCAGCAGTGGAGCACGCGCCGCGGGACGTCACCGACACCGACGACGAGGAGACACCGTGAGTCCAGGTATCGAGCAGGCCACGACGAACGAGGAGCCGGCCGTGCTCCAGCAGTTGGAGGACTTCTTCGTCAACGCCCCCCTGGGGCTGCAGATCACCGACAACGACGGCACGGTGCGCTCCGCCAACATCGCGATGCTGCAGATCGTGGGTGCGCTGGACCGGCGGGAGGAGTTCGTCGGCCGGAACTTCGCCGACTTCTTCGCCGACCCCGACCTGGCCGGGTCGCTGCGGGACCGGGTCGCCGGCGGTGCCCGGCTGAACAACGTCGAAGCGGCTCTGCGCACCGCGGACGGCTCGACGTGCGACGTGCTGATCGACGTGTCCGGACGGTTCGTCGCCGGCGAGTGGGTGGCGACCCGGTGGTTCGTGCGCCGGCGGCTGATCTCGCAGCTGCCCAGCGTGAACCCGCACATGGAGGTGCACGGCGCGCCGGGGACCAACGAGGACGCCTTCATCTGGGGCGCCCAGCTGGTCAACCACGACGCGGACGACGTGCTCGCCGGTCTCGGCCAGGAGGAGAAGCAGGCCCGGCTGGAGGAGCTGGAGGACTTCTTCGAGGGCGCGCCCGCCGGGGTGCACTTCGTCGGGTTCAACGGCCTCATCCTCCGGGCCAACCGGATGGAACTGGAACTGCTGGGCTACCAGGACCACCGCGACGAGTACGTCGGCCACCACGTCCGCAAGATCCACTCGAACAAGGCGATCGTCGAGGACCTGCTGCGCAGGCTGGTCGAGGGCGAACCGGTGATCAACTTCCGGGCGCGGCTGCTGCGCAAGGACGGCGAGTCCGAGCCGGTGATCATCTACTCCGGTCTGCGGCTCAAGGACGGCCGGTTCGAGAACACCCGCTGCTTCCTGTTCTCCGACCACGACCCGGACGCCGAGCTCACCGTTCCGAGCGGTTTCGGCTGGCCACGCAACGACTGAGCGGGAAGCGAGCACCACATGGATGACAACGGCACATCCACCACAATGGGCACATTCACCACACCCGGCACACCGGGTACACCCGCCACGTCGAGCACGTCGAGCACCCAGGAGACCTGGGGCGTGGCGATCCGCTACATCGTCGGCCGCAAGTCCGCCGAGGAGGCGCTCGGTTTCCTCGCGCACTGCGGAGCGGCGCTGTCCGGCACCGTCGACCTCGACGTCTCGCTGCGGGAGGTGGCGCGGGCGGGCGTGGCGTTCCTCGCCGACGTCAGCCGCATCTCCCTGGTGGAGGGGGGAGTCCCCGCCGAGACGGTCACCGAGCACGTCGCCGGCCTCGATCCCGCCGTGGTGGCACGCCAACTGGCGTTCCTCGACGACGGCGCGGCGGGAAGCGGTGACCGGACACCCGACGTGCTGGCCGAGGGCCACCCGGTCGTCTACGCCGAGTCGGGCGGCAGCGCCACGGAGGAGTCGCGGAGCGACGCGGCGGAACTCGGCGTGCTCTCGGCGCTGCTGATCCCGCTCTCGGTGCGCGGCCGGCTGGTCGGGACGCTGACGCTGGTGCGCGCCGGAGCCCGGAAGAAGACCGGGTTCGGCCCGTCCGACGTCGCGCTCGCGGGCGAACTCGGGCGGCAGGTCGCCATGGCGGTGGAGGTAGCCCGACTGCACCGGGCGCTGGCCGAGCGATGACCGCCCAGCACACCGTCGACTTCGGGCGGGACGGGTTCCTGCGCGACCCGTGGCCCGTGTACGCGCACCTGCGCGCCACCGAGCCGGTGCACTTCTCCGAGCCCAGCGGCTGCTACGTGGTGACCGCGCACGCCGACGTGCGCGACGGGTTGGCCCGCGCCGATCTCGCGGCGGACTTCGTGCTGCGCGCCAGCCGACTCATGTTCGGCCGGAACATGCTCGACACCGACGGTGAGGCGCACCGGACGCTGCGGCGGCTGGTCAATCCGTTCTTCGGCGCGTCGGCGGTGGCGATCCACCTCCGGGACGTGATCAGGCCGGTGGTGGACTCCGTGGTGGACGACCTGCCGGACGACGGCGAGGTCGACTTCGTCTCGCGGGTCGCCGTCGCCGTGCCGTACGGGGTGGTGTGCCGGCTGATGGGCGTCCCGCCGGACGACGCACCGTGGCTCTACGAGCAGATGCGCCCGATCGTGCGGGTGCTCGACTACCCGAAGGGCGAGCTCGAACCGGCGCACAAGGCCAAGCAGGTCGTGGAGGAGTACTTCCGCACCCTGCTGGCCGACCGCGACCGGCTGCCCGAAGGCTCCATCATCGACCGGCTGCGCCACGCCGGCACCACCCGCCCGGCGGGGATCGGCGAGCCGGAACTGCTGGGCACCATCATGCTGATGCTGGTCGCGGGCACCGAGACCAGCGTCTCGGCGATCTCGAACATCATGCACTGCCTGCTGAGCTTCCCCGACGTGCTGGCGGAGGTGTGGCGCGATCAGGACGCCATCGCACCCGCCGTCCAGGAGAGCCTGCGCTGGGAGCCGCCGCTGCACTCCGTGCTGCGGTTCGCGGCGACGGACCTGGAGATCGGCGGGACCCGGATCGGCAGGCGCAGCCCCGTGCTGCTCTCGATCGCCAGCGCCAACCGGGACGAGCGGGTGTTCACCGAGCCCGAGCGGTTCCGGTTCGGGCGCACCGAGCGGGGCGCGTTGACGTTCGGGGTCGGCCAGCACGCGTGTCCGGGCATGTTCCTGGCCGAGCGGGAGTTCCACACGCTGCTCGGCGTCCTGCGGGAACGGTTCGCCGAGCCGGAGGCGGTCGGCGGTTCGCCGCCCGGCGTCACCGGCCACATCTTCCGCCGGGCGGGACACATCCCGGTGCGGCTGCGTCGCCGGTGACGCGGCACTCCCCGTCGGTGGACCACTTTGCTGAGGAGACGACGATGAACGACGGCCTGCTCGACGAGTTGCGCAAGTGGGTGCTGGACAAGCACCCGGAGCTGGAGGACATCGACATCGACCTGGACATCATCGACAGCAGGATCGTCAGCTCGCTGGAGTTCATCTCCCTCCTGCTGTTCGTGGAGGAGTTGAGGGGCGAGCCGCTGCTGTCCGACGACGTGCAGCTGGAGTCCTTCCGGACCCTCCGCATGATCAACGACCACTTCCTGGTGCGGTGACCGTGCGGACACGTCGGGAGGGTCCGCTGCCGGGAGCGGCCGATGGGTTGGCGACCATCGGTCCGGACATGCTGCGGCTGGTCGGGCTGCTGGACGCCTGCTTCCTCGACTGGGCCCGGGAATCCGGGGCCGACGAGGTGTCGTACCCGCCGTTGCTGCGGGTCGCCGACCTCAAGCGGATCGACTACTTCGACAACTTCCCCCAGCTCGGGATGATGGTCACGGGGCTGCGTGCCGACCAGCTCGCGGACATGGCGGCGCACACCGCGGACCGGGACACCGTGCGCGCCGACATGCTGGTGGACAGCGGGTACGTCCTGCCCTCGGCGGCCTGTTACAACGTCTACTTCTCCTTGAGCGGGACGTCCGTGGACGAGCGGACGACGGTCACCACCCGAGCCCGGTGCTTCCGGCAGGAGAAGGAGTACGTCGGCCTGGACCGGCTGCTCAGCTTCTCGATGCGGGAGATCGTCCGGATCGGTGGCGCCGACACCGTGGGCGAGTTCGTGGAACAGGCCCGGCAGCGGCTCGCCGCGTTCGCGGAGGCGCTCGGCCTGAACGCGACGCTGCGCGACGCGACCGACCCCTTCTTCGACCCCGACGGGCCGCGGGCGAAGATGCAGCGGCTGATCCCGGTCAAGCAGGAACTCGTCAGCGAACGCGGGGTGGCGATCGCATCGGTCAACTTCCACCGCAACTTCTTCTCCGAGAGGTGCGACATCACCCTGCCGGACAACGGGTTCGCGTACTCGGCGTGCCTCGGGATGGGGCTGGAGCGGTGGGTCTCGGCGCTGACCGACCGCCACGCCGGGGACGTGCGGTCGGCGGTGCGGGAACTGGAACGCCACCGGGCCGGGCAGGTCGGCTGACCCGCCCGGCCCGTGCGGCTCACTCCTGCGCGGGTTCGGTCGGCCGGGGTTCGGGGTCGTGCTCGGTGTTGACGGCCTTGCGCAGGTCGGGCAGCAGCCAGGCGCACACGACGACGCCGACGATGCACAGCAGCCCACCGGAGAGCGCGGCCAACGCCGGTGACGCCAGGCTGGCGATCGCGCCTGCTCTGGCGTCACCGAGTCGCGGCGCGGCGTTCGTCTGGGCCAACCACAGCCCGCTGACCCGTCCGCGCAGCTCGTCGGGGACCGAGCGCTGCACCAGCGTGCTGCGGCACATCTCCGACACGACGTCGGCCGCCCCGGCCACGGCGAGCGCGACCAACGCGATCGGGAACGACGTGACGAGACCGAAAACGGCGATGGCGGCACCCCAGGCCGCGACCGAGTACAGGGTCAGGTGCCCCAGCCGGTGCACCCGGCCGACCCAACCGCTGCCCAACGCCGCCAGCAACGCGCCGGCCGCCGGTGCGGCGTACAGCAGGCCGACGCTCTCCGGCCCGGCGTCGAACACGGCCGTGCCGAACGCCGGGAACAACGCCCGGGGCATCCCGAACACCATGGCGTTGAGGTCGATCAGCATGACCCCGCGCAGGATCGGCTGGTCCTTGGTGAACCTGAGGCCGCGTACCAGGGACCGACCGATACCCAGCAGCCCCACGTCGCCGTGCGCGTCGGAACGCTCGGGCGGCGCGGGCTTCGTCATCACCAGCAGCACGGCGAACACCGCGAAACTCACCATGTCCGCCAGGTACACCCAGGGCAGCCCGGCCGAGCCGATCAGCACACCGCCGATCGCGGGCCCGATGAACACACCGGCCTGGATGACGATCGCGTTGAGCGCCGCCGCGGAGGGCAACAGCCTCGGCCCGACGGCCCGCGCGCTGAGAGCCGTGTAGGCCGGGGCGGTCAGCCCACCGAGCAACGCCCGCACGGCCACCAACAGGAACACCCCGACCAGCGGAGTGGTGGCCCCCAACGCCACGATCGCCAGCCCACCGGAGGTCAACACCGACACGCACTGGAGGACCAGCAACAGCCGCCGCCGGTCCATCCGGTCGGCCACCACCCCGCCCAACAGCATGCCGAGCACCTGCGGCACCAGCTCCACCACGCTGAGCAGACCGACCATCCACGACGACCCGGTGAGCACGTAGACCTGGTACGCGACGGCGACCGTGGCCATCTGGCTGCCCAGGACCGAGATCAGGTAGCCGGCGAAGACGAGCCGGTAGTCCCGCCGCTCCCGGAGCGGGCTCACGTCCACCACGAACCGGCTCAGGAATCCCGAGGTCAAAACATCCCCCTGTCGCTAGGTGAAGTGAAGCGTGGCCGATCCTCTCGGGTTCCGTCGAATCCGTCAAATCACGTCCGAGGCGTCCATGCGCTATTAAGTCGTGCCTGTGACCGACAAATGCGGGTCGGCTTGGGCCGGAATCTTCGAAATAGATTCCGCATGGGTGCGGAACCTGATTTCGGAATGTTCGTGCAGGCGGCCGATGGAATCGGTGGCACGTCCGGTTGTCCGGGGGTGGTCGCCGGCGATACCGGTGCGTGGCGGCGGCACCCGTCAGGGTCGTGACCGTGCGGTAGGACTTCCACGGAGCCGATCCCGACAGGCGAGAGCCGTCGCCGAGGCGGATGAGGAGCGTCGTGCGCCGGTCGCCGCGCAGCCGCCCCGGGACCCGGGCGCCGGTGCCGGCTGCGGGGAAGGCGTTCCCGTCGGATTCCTCGTCCCACAACACCGGCACGTCAGGCAGCAGCGGATGCGGCAGGCGAGCCGCGTAGCGCGTCCACCCTCGGTGGTGGAGCAGGGCTCGCGTCGGTGAGCCGCCGATCCCGCGCCGCGGGTCACGTGATGCCTTCGTCCTGGGGGGCCACGGGCATCCCGGTCAGGTCGGTGCCGACGAACTCCGTTGCCCTGCGTCGTGGCTCCTGAAGCCCGGTCGCGTGACCAGCGGAACGCCGACACCGGTCGTTACCTCCCGCGCGCCGGTGTACCCAGCCGCTGGGAAGACCTGACGCAGGTCCTGAACCGCGGGCCTCGGCCGGGGCGTGCCGGTCCACCGCCGCGGTGGCCCGGCGGGGCGCGCGTCGGCACCGCCCGGGAACGGACCGCGGTCGACGACCCGCCTCGCGGGAAGTGCGGCGCGAGAGGGCGCCCGCGTTCTCCGGCCGACCTCCGGCGCCATTTCGGAGCGTGTCGCTGAGGGAAGCGCGCAGTCCGCCGGGACGGGGGAGCGGACCGGGTGCGCATGATCGTCGACCGGTTGCCACCCGACGGACCGGTCCCGCGCGGCCCGTCCCGACCGCCTGCCGGCGGGACAAGCGTGGAATTCGATTCATGACCGGCCCACCGCCATGATGATCGGGCATGTTCCGCGAATTCGGCTCGGCCGGACGCGAAGGCCACTTGACGCCATCGGGTGTCCTGCCCGATCGCGGTGCACCCGGCTGACCTGCGGCGGACGCTGCCCAAAGGTCCCTCCCGCCTGGTCGGAATCGTCGAACAACGAGGTTTCGCCAGAACGCGGCAGCGCCTCGGTCGTGATGTATGTCACCTTCTCGGCGTCGATTCGGTCGCTGCGGTGAAAAGTCGGCCGAAGTCCGCCCATCACATCATCCCCTTCGGGTGGAATAGTGCCGCACTTGCTTTCCTCCATCTGAGTGAAGAGTCCGCGGGCCTCAATGACGTCGCCTCACGTACTCTGGTACGACATAATCGTTCAACCGTGGCTGACCACGGGCAACACGTGGTTCCCCCATGCGGGAGCCGACACCCCGGCGACACGAGAAGTTTTGCGACCCCGGTGTCGGAAATGTTTCGCGATGTGTCAGGCAGGCGTGCCGCCACGCCCTCACACGGGTCATGAGGGGGGAAATGAACACGGCAAACAACACGGACGCGCCGAGGTCCGTCGTCGCCGGGCTCGTCGACGGGTTCATCCTGGTGTACCGCGACCACGACGACTGCGTCTCGTTCCGGGTGGTCCTCGGTCCGCCCGGCGCCCCGCCGGAGGAGTGCGACCACATCGAGTTGGTGCTGGGCGACGAGGCCGTCCGGGACCTCGGCGCCGCGCTGGAGGTGAGCCGCGTTGACGGCACGCCCATCTCCTGCTCGGTCGGCGTGCACCGCCGCGCCGGGCCGCGGGCCGGCTGATCGCCACGACCTGCGGCGTGTGAGCACGTCACGCGGATACGAGCGGGGTGGGCGCGGTGCCGGAAGGCGCGGCGGGCCGCTTCGCGACCACGGCAGTGCCCGTCACCGCCCCCGGTGGCGCCGGGGCGGCAACCGGCCGCGGCGGAGGACCGGTGGGCGCTCGTAGCTTCGAGGTGGGAAAAGGTGGAAGTGCGCAACGCCAACCACGACCCGGGGAGCACCGGGGACGGCAAGCCCCCCTCCGACCCGCGCCAGGGGCGACCGCCCCGCGGGGCGCGGGTGGACATCCTCCCGATCGACGTGATCCGGGACGCCGACTCGCCGAGGCTCGCGGGGGAGGTTCCGGAGCACGTGAAGCTGTTGGCCGGACTGGACGTCGAACTGCCCCCCATCGTCGTGCACCACACCACCATGCGGGTGGTCGACGGGATGCACCGGTTGGCCGCGGCGAAGCTGCGCGGTCGGAAGACGATCGAGGTCACCTTCTTCCGCGGCGACGAGGACGAGGCGTTCGTCGAGGCCGTGCGGTCGAACGTCTCGCACGGCCTGCCGCTGTCGCTGGCCGACCGCAGGGCCGCGGCGACCCGCATCCTGCGGCTCCACGCGCAGTGGTCGGACCGCATGATCGCCGGCATGGTCGGCCTCTCGCCGAAGACGGTCGGCGCGATCCGGCGCTCGTCTGAGGAACTTCCTCACTTGACGGCCCGGATCGGGCGGGACGGCAGGGTGCGCGGACCACGGCTCCCCCGGGCGCGGCCCGAGGCGCGTCCCGGCGAGGACGGCGGCGCGGGTGGGGCCGCCCCGGCCACCGCGCTCGTCCCCGAGGCGAGGTCCCGCTCGGCCGACGTCGACCGCCACAACCGCGACGTCGACCGCCACAACCGCGACATCGAGCAGCTCAAGCGCACGTACCGGCTCCTGTGCCAGGACCCCTCGCTCCGGATGACGGAGAGCGGGCGCCTCCTGCTCCGGCTGCTGCACCTGCACCTCGTCGGCATCCGGGAGTGGGAGCAGCTGCTGGAGACCGTTCCGCCGCACCGGGTGGAGTCGGTGGCCCACCTGGCCGGCGAGTGCGCCAGGACGTGGCTCGACTTCGCCGACCGCATCGCGAGGCAGAGCGCCGGGGTGTCCTGAGGCGGCCCGGCCGACGGTCCCGGTGAGGGGCGGCTCACCGGGACCGTCCCGCGCCGTTTCCGCCGGACCGTCCCTTCGTTGACACGTTCAATTGTCCGCACCTAGGCTCCGGAAAAGCAGGCCGCAGAGGCCGAGAAATGATCCGGAAAGCACATCTCCTCCCACCTTCGGAGACCACCTTGTTGTGGCGATTCGTCGAGGACTGCGCGCCCGTGCCCAGTGGTTCCGGTATACGCCTGGCCACTGTCGAATCCGATTTCGATGATGTCGACACCGTGTGGCGCGAGGTATACGGTCGTGAGCACGGTTGGCTCCCCGCCGATGCCCCGGCATTGCACAAGGACCGTTACCACCCCAATTCCGCATACCTGATCGCCGCTGCGGAAGGTCACCCGGTCGGCACGATGCGGCTCGTGGTGGACACCCCGGAAGGGCTGCCGATCGAGCAGTTCACCGGCATCGACGCGCTGCGCGTCGACGACCGGCGGCTGGTCGAGTGCCAGCGGCTCATGGTCATGCGGGAGTACCGCAACCGGCGCGCGCCGGGCATGCCCTACGGCGTGTTCGCGGCCCTGGTCAAGGGCTGCCTGCACTGGTGCCTGCGCCACGGGTACTCGCACATCGTCGCGGACCTGTTCCTCAACACCTCCACCACGCCCATGGCGCCGCTGCTGGCGCTGGGCTTCACCGAGACCGGCATCGAGTTCGTCGACAGCGAGCTCGACGAACCGGATCGCAGCGTGGCCCTGCTCCTGGAGCTCGGCGAGCTGTTCTCGCGGCCGTTCCGCAGCACCAACCCCTTCTACCGCTACCTGATCGAGCCCGACACCAACATCGCCGTCTACAGCTGATCGACCGGCGGACACCGGCCGATCCGGACGTGAAGGAGAACCGCACCCGTGGAACCTGACCTCTACGACGTCGTGGTGATCGGAGGAGGGCCCGGCGGATCGATGTCGGGCACCCTGCTCAGCGATTTCGGCAAGCGCGTGCTGATCCTCGAAGCGGAGAAGTTCCCCCGCTACCACATCGGCGAGTCGCTGCTGTCCGGAACGGCCGAGCTGATGAACCGGATCGGGGTGCTCGACCGGGTCGAGGGCGACGGCTACATCAAGAAGCACGGCGTCGAGTGGGTGTGGGGAGAGAACCGGGAGCCCTGGACCGTCTACTTCAAGGACGCCCTGGCCATGCCGTACGACTACGGCTACCAGGTCGAGCGCGGCGAGTTCGACAAGCTGCTGCTGGACAACGCCCGCGAGCACGGCGCCGAGGTGCGGGAAGAGCACCGGGTCACCGACTTCGCCCTCGGCGCGGACGGCGTCTCGACGGTGACCTTCCAGGACGCCGCCGGGGTGAGCACCACGGTACGCACCCGGTGGATCGTCGACTCCTCCGGCCAGGGCGGCCTGGTCACCAAGCGGCTGCACCAGCAGAACTGGGACCCGTACCTCAAGAACCTCGCCGTGTGGTCGTACTGGACCGGCGCCGAGCGCCCGCCGGGCCTGGACGCGGGCAACACCTTCCTGCCGACGTTCGGCGACGGGTGGTGGTGGTTCATCCCGCTGCGCGACGACCGCACCAGCATCGGGATGGTCGTGGACAGCAAGGTCGTGCAGGAGAACCGCGGACTCGGCATGGAGGCGTACTACGCGGAGTGCCTGGCCCGCACGCCCGAACTGGCGAAGCGGCTGGAGGGCGCGCAGCGCGCCGACAAGATCCACGTGGCCAGGGACTGGTCGTACGCCTACGACCGGTTCAGCGGCGACGGCTACATCGCCGTCGGCGACGCCGCGTGCTTCATCGACCCGCTGTTCTCCACGGGCGTGCACCTGGCCATGCTCAGCGGGTTCCTCGCGGCGGTCACCGTGAACACCGTGCTCGACCGGCCGGAGATGGACCGGGCCGAGGTGCTGGGCTTCTACGAGTCGGCTTACCGCAAGGAGTTCGCGCGCCTGCGCGCCCAGGTCTACTTCCTCTACAGCGGGCACGGCGACGACAAGGACTCCTACTTCTGGCACGCCCGCAGCCAGTTCGACGTCCCGGACGCCGAACCGGAGCAGGCGTTCATCTCGCTGATCGCCGGCGCCTTCCAGCACCGGTCCTGGTACAGCCGCTACCTGCAGCAGCTCGACGTGCCTGCGGAGCTGCGCGACACGATCGAGCAGATCTTCGACGGCAAGTCCACCGGCGTGGGGGTCGACCCGCACCAGTCGCTCGTCGCCTCGCCGGACGTGACCTACGTCGACGACCTGGCCGTCGACGGCGTCCACCTGCGGCCGGCCCGGTCCCTGGTGACCCCGACCGGGGCGACGCTGCCGGTGACCGAGGCCCTCGAACGGCTCCTGTCCCTCGCCGGGGGCGGGCACACGAGCGTCGAGCTGGTCGACGAACTCGTCCGCGACGGGTCCCACGACCGCGAGGCCGCGCAGAGCCTGGTCCACGAGGCGGTCAGCCACCGGCTGCTGGTGCCCGCCGACCGGTCGGCGTGAGGGAGGACGCGACATGGCCATGGTCGACCTGCTGGACGGGGACGACGTCCCCCCGGCCGTCGGGGAGCTGTTCGAGTCCGTGCGGCGCGAGTACGGGTTCGTGCCCAACATCCTGCGGGCGATGGCGCACTGCCCCGACCTGCTCGCCGTGTTCGTGCCGTTCTGGGCCCAGGTCTACCGGTCCCCGACGATCGGCGCGCGGCTGCGGGCGCTCGCCGCGCTCGGCACGGCGAAGGCGCAGGACTGCACCTACTGCGTGGCCCACATGACGGCGTCCGCGCGCCGGGCCGGCGTCCCCGAGGCGCAGATCTCCGCCGTCGGGGACCTGGCGAGCATCCGCACGGCCTTCGACGAGCGCGAGGCGCTGATCCTCAGGACCGCGGACGTGCTCACCCGCGACCCCGACGGCGTCACCGACGAGCTCCGCGCGGAGCTGAAGGCCGCGTTCGGCGACGACGAGATCGTCAACATCGTCCTCGCCATCGGGGTCTACAACCTCACGAGCCGGTTCCTGAAAGCACTGTCCATCGATGTCGAGAGCGTCTTCGACGCCGCGGCACCGCAGCCCACCACCACGTGAAGGAGGGTGGCATGACCGGCACGACCGTCGAGCGCGACCCGTCGATGACGCTCAAGGACGAGATCCTGGAGAAGTACGGCCGCAACGCCTGGGACCTCATCCTCACCGTCTACGTCAACTTCTACTACTCCGAGCTGGACATCATCGACCTGTGCGCGCGCTGGCTGCCGCGCCGCCGCGGGCTGCGCGAGAAGAACTACCTGATCAGGCACGCGGCCGACGAGGTGGTCCACGCCCGGCTGTTCCGCGAGGGCGTCGAGAAGCTCGGCCAGCCCTGGCACGAGTTCGACCACGACGCCTACCGCATCGACGACATCGGCGACCGGTTCGCCAAGCTGTTCTACAGCGACGACGAGATCGAGGTCCTCATCGGGCTCAACCTCTACGCCGAGGGCGTGCTGGCGATGGAGGAGCTGTACCAGCTCGCGCGCAGCAAGACGCCGTACTTCCACCAGTTCGACCGCATCGAGCGGGAGGAGCGGCGGCACGTCGCCTTCGGCATCACGGTCGCCAACCAGGTGCTCGACGACAACGCCGAGGCCCGCAAGCGGGCCGTCGAGCACTGCAAGTGGTACCGGGACCACATGGAGGGCTACCTCGGCGGCCAGCTCAAGGAGTCGATCGCCTGGGCGATGGACGCGGGGTTCGTCTCCGACGACTACCTCGACCGGACGCGCGCGCGGTTCGACGACGTGATGTCCAAGATCGGGATCAAGGAGGACGCGGCATGACCACTCCCTACGAGCGGGCGCTCGCGGAGACGGACGGGACGCTCCGGAAGGACGTCGTCGAGCACCCCTTCATCGACACGATCCTGCGCGGCGACCTCACCGAGGACGTGTACGCGGCCTACCTGCGGGAGACCTTCCACCTGGTCACCCAGACGCCGTACTTCCTGTCGGCGGCGGCGTCCCGCAGCGCCGAGGGCTGGCTGCAGGACTTCTTCCTCAACCTCGCCATCGAGGAGCGCCACCACGACCGGCTGTGCGTCCAGGACCTGCGCCGGCTCGGCTACGACACCGACACCTACCTGGCGGGCCTGCCCGGCCTGGGCACCTGGACGATGGTCGGGCAGAACCACTGGGCGGTCTCGATGAAGGACCCGGCCGCGCTGCTGGGCTTCGCCGCGGCGACCGAGGGGCTCGGCGCCATGCTCGGCCCCAGGGTGTCCGCGGCCATGGTGACCTACCCGTTCGCCGAGCGGGCCCTGACCTTCCTGAAGGTGCACGCCGAGGAGGACCAGGAGCACGTCGAGATGGTGCGCAAGGCGTTCAACCGGGCGGCCACCACCGACCAGCGCTACGAGCTGATGGTCACCACCTGGACCTACACCCTGCGTGCCTACGGGCAGCTGTTCAGCGACGCGATGAGCGAAGCGAAGGTCAGCGCATGAGCACGGCGACCACGGCGCCGCAGGTCTGCCCGCTGCCCGCCGTGCTGGACGCCCTGGCGGGCAACGAGACCTCGTCGCTGGTCTTCCGCCGTGGCGGCGAACCCGACCGGGTCAGCCACGCCCGGTGCCGGGCCGACGCGGCCGGGTTGGCCGCGGCGCTGCGCGAGCGGGGGGTCGGTCCCGGCGCCAAGGTCGCCGTGCACGGTTCGACCGGGTACGAGTGGGTGCTCGCCGACCTGGCCTGCGTGCTGGTCGGGGCGCTGTCGGTCGCGCTGTACCCCAGCGCGCCCGTGCCGAGGGCGGTGGCGGTGGCCGGGGAGAGCGGCTGCCGCACCGTCCTCACCGACAACGCCGACGCCGTCGCCGCGTTCCGCGCGGCGGGGTTCGACGTGCTGTTCCTCGGCCACACCGCGCCCGACGGCGTCGAGTCGGTGGCCGAGCTGGTGTCGCGGGCCGGCCCCGCGGCGCGCGACGGGGCGCCGCAGCCGCGCACGGGGCCGTTCACCGTGGTCTCCACCAGCGGGACGCTCTCGGAGCCCAAGCTGTTCACCGTGGCGGCGGACCCCCTGCTGCGCACGATGGACCGGTTCGCCGAGATCTACGGCTTCGGGCGCGGCGACCGGCTGCTGCTGTACCTGCCGCTGTCCCACCTGCCCCAGCGCATGATGCTCTACTGGGGACTGCGGGCCGGCCTGGACTTCGTGCTGTCCGACCCGGCGCACATGGCGGCCGACGGCGCCGCGCACGCGCCCACCCTGCACGTCACCGTCCCGCGCGTGCTGGAGCACGTCCGGTGGCGGGTCTCGAAGGCGCTCAAGGGCCGGCAGGCGGAGCCGGGGGCGACCGCGGCGGCCTACCGGTCGATCTTCGGGCCGGCGATCCGGTCGATCTTCGTCGGCAGCGCGCCGACCGACCCGGCGTTGATGGCCGAGCTGCTCGCGGCCGACCTTCCGGTCTTCGAGGTCTACGGGACCACCGAGCTGGGCATGATCGGCCTCAACACCCCCGAGGCCCGCCGACCCGGCACCGTGGGCAGGCCCATCCCGTGGGGCGAGGTGCGGCTCGACCCCGGTACCAGGGAGGTGCTGGTCCGCACGCCGACGCCGTTCCTGCACGGCCGCCTCGTCGACGGTCGCGTGGAGCCGAAGCGGTGGGAGCCCGACCGGTTCGAGCCCACCGCCGACGTCGGCGAGTTCGACGCCGACGGGTTCCTGCGGGTGCTCGGGCGGCTGCGAGACTTCATCGTGCTGCCCAGCGGCGAGAAGGTCTTCGTCACCCCCATCGAGACCGCGGTGGCCCGAGCGGCCGGGGCGGGGCTGTGCCAGGTCGCGCCCGGCGCCGACGGCCGGCTGGGCGCGCTGCTGTTCTTCGAGCCCGACGAGGTGCCCGCCGACCACGACGTCGCCGCCGCCCTGCGCCGCGTCAACAGCGGCCTGCACCCCTGGGAGCGGGTGCGGTCCTACGCGGTCGTCGACCGCATGCCCACCGTCGAGGAGGGCTGCCTCACCGAGACGGGCAAACCGCGCCGGCACGTGATCGACCGGGTCCACGGCGCACCGGCCGCCCACCGGCGCCTCGACGCGCAGGCGGAACGGGCGAACTGACCGGACGAACCGCGCACCCGGGCTCGCCGGGTCGGGAAACGGAGTGGAGATCGTGGAACGGATCGACGTGACCGGCGGCGCCATCGGCTACCGGCGCGGCGGGAGCGGCCCGCCGCTGGTGCTCCTGTCCACGCTGGCAGGCGGCTGGCTGCGCCAGGTACCCGTGCTCAGCCGGCACTTCGACGTCCTCACCTACGACATGCGCGGCTTCGGCGACTCGCCGTCGGACACCGGCCACCCGACGAACGCGCAGCACGCCGACGACCTCGCGGTCCTGCTCGACCGCCTCGGCGTCGACCGGGCCGCGGTGGTCGGCATGTCGCACGGCGGGCTCGTCGCCCAGCACTTCGCGGCCAAGCACGCGGACCGGTTGACCGGCCTCGGGCTGGTGGCCACCTTCGCGGCGCCGCACGGCCCGACGCTCCTGCTGCTGCGCATGCTCAACGGCTTCCTGGAGCGCGGCGACCTCGCCGGGTTCTGGGAGGTGCTCAAGAGCATGCTCTTCTCCGCCGCGGGCGCACCGGAACTCGCCCGCCGCGAGGCGGCCCTGCGGCGGGCCATGTTCGACCAGTACGACGTGGCCGCGCTCGGCAGCATCTACGCGCAGGCGCTGGAGCACGACAGCCGGGCCTGGTTGGGCGAGGTGGGCTGCCCGACCCTGGTCGTCGGCGGCGCCGAGGACATCCTCTTCCCGCCGGTGCTGACCGAGGAGCTGGGCCGGCTCGTGCCGGGCGCGCGGGTCGAGCTGCTGCCCGCCGCGCACATCCCGCCCGTCGAGGCGCCGCGCCTGTTCAACGACCTGGTGGTCGACGTGTTCGGAGCGGCCCGGTGATCGGGGCGCGGGCGCTCGGCGAGGGCCGCGTGGTCGGGCTCGGCGACGCGGACGTGCACGTCTACGAGGTCGGACCGGCCGACGGTCCGCCGGTCGTGCTGCTGCACGGGTTCCTGACCTCGGCGACGACCTGGCGCGACGTCCACCCGGCCCTGGCCGAGCGGCACCGGGTGGTCCTGGTGGACCTGCCCGGCTGCGGCCGGTCGCCCGCGCCCCGCGCCCGCGGGTGGACGGCGGCGCGCGCGGCGGACCTGCTGGTCGAGCTGTTCGACGCCCTCGGGCTGGACGCCCCGGTGGTCGTGGGGAGCCAGATGGGCGGTTCGCTGGCGGCGTGGCTGGCCGCCCGCCACCCCCACCGGGTCTCCCGGCTCGTCGTGCTGGCGGCGGGCGCGCTGGGGGAGGGGGCCGCGAACCTGGGCCTGTACCGCGCGCTCGCCCGGCCGGTGCTGGGCCCGGTCCTGGCCCGGCTGTTCCCCTACCGGGTCTTCGCCGCGAAGTGGGCCGCCGCGCACGGCCCCGACCACCGGCCCGATCCGGCCGCCGTCCGGGCCTACCACCGGCAGTTCCGCGCCCGCGGCGCGGAGATGGCGCGGTTCGCCCTGGGCGTCCGGTTGAGCTACGGCGAGTCGTTCGACGCGCTCGCCGGGCCGCTGGAAGGGCTCGACGTGCCCACGTTGCTGCTCTTCGGGGCAGCCGACCGGCTCGTGCCGCCGTCGACCGGCCACCGGTTCGCCGAGCTGGTCCCCGGCTCCCGGCTGGTGCTGCTGCCCGGGTGCGGCGACTTCCCCCAGGAGGAGGCCGCCGCCGCGGTCGCCGCGTCCGTGACCGGCTTCCTCGCCGAGGCCGCGTGACGACCGCGCTCCGCTCCGCCGCCACCCGGCCGGATCAGGCGGCGCGCTGCTGCTCCACGGAGGCCAGCAGCGCGCCCGTGGCCGGGTGCCAGGGCCGGTTGCGGGGACCGGTGAGGATCAGCTCGCGGCTGATGCGCTGCACCAGCGGGACGAGCACGAGGTCCGGTCCCTCCATCCCGGCGGCCAGGCCCGGCACGATCGACACGCCGATGCCGGCCCGGACCATGGCGAACAGCGTGCCGAGCTGGCGCACCCGGTGGACCGCGTTGAGCCGCGCCCCGCTGCTCCGCTGCAACTCCTGGATGTGGCGCTCGCAGCCGCCCAGCGACAGCAGGAACGGGTCGTCCTCCAGGTCGGTGACGTCGACCGCCCCGCTCTCGGCCAGCGGGTGGTCGGTGCGCAGGACCGCGTGGAAGCGGTCCTCGGCCAGCAGCACCGCGCCCGGCGGCGTGCCGGCCGGGTCCACGACGACCGCGAGGTCGGCGCTCGCGCCGGTCAGCCAGCCGGTGACCTCGTCGTCGTCGCCCTCGAACAGCGAGATCGAGATGCCGGGGAACTCCACGCGCCAGCGGTCGAGCAGGCCGGGCAGCAGGCCGTGGCAGACGGTGGGGGGAGCCGCCAGCACGAGGTTGCCGCGCAGCCCGCTGTCGTGGTGGTGCGCGAGGTCCTCCATCGAGGTCATCGACGCCATCACCATCCGCGCGTGGACCAGCAGCCGCTCGCCGAGCAGGGTGGGGCGGACCGGGTTCCCCCTGATCAGGACCTGCCGCCCGGTGGCGCGCTCCAGGGACGCGATCGCGTGGGAGACCGCCGACTGGCTGATGCCGAGCTGCGCGGCCGCCGCGGAGAAGCTCGCCGTGTCCGACACGGCGATGAAGGCCCTGATCTGGGGAATTCCGATGCTCATGAAATATCCTCATGGGGATTCAAGCGAATCTCATTGGACTCATGATGCCCGACTGGTGACCATGGCCCCCAGCGGCATCCCGAAGGGACGGACGCCGCCAGAGGGGACATCCGACATGACCACGCCGACGGCGCCCGTGACGGCGCACGGCGACACCGCGCGGTGGCTGCCGAGCTTCATCGGGCTCTCCGCGCTGTGGGGATCGAGCTTCGCGTTGATCAAGATCGGGGTGGACGCCGGCGTCCACCCCCTGTGGGTGGCCCTGTGGCGCTGCCTGTTCGGGCTGCTGGCCCTGCTGGTCGTGTGCGCGGTGCAGCGGCTGGCGATCCCCCGGGACACGGCCACGTGGGGGCACGCGCTGGTCGTCGCCGCGCTGCTGAACGCCGCCCCGTTCGCCCTGTTCGCCTACGGGGAGCAGCACGTCGACTCGGTGCTGGCCGGGATCTTCAACGCCACCACCCCGCTGCTGACCATGCTGTTCGTCGTGATGCTCGTCCGCGACGAGCGCCTGACCGCGACCAAGGCGACGGGGCTGGTCCTGGGCTTCTGCGGGGTGCTGGTCATCCTCGGCGTGTGGGGCGGGATCGCCGGCGGCACCCTCGTCGGCGGGCTGGCCTGCCTCGCCGCCACCACGTGCTACGGGGCCGGGTTCGCCTACGCCCGGCGCTTCTTCTCGCAGCGGCCGGGCTCGGTGGCGGCGCTGTCGACGGTCCAGATCGGCTGCGCGACCGCCCAGCTCGCCGTGGTCACGGCGGCCGTCGGCGTGGCGCCGACCTGGCCGGGCTGGGGCGCGGCGATCGCGCTGCTCGTGCTGGGCGCGCTGGGCACCGGCGTCGCGTACATCCTGAACCTCCAGGTCATCCGACACGCAGGCCCGACGGCCGCGTCGACGGTCACCTACGTCATCCCGCTGTGGTCGACGGCCATCGGCGCGGTGCTGCTGTCCGAACCGGTCAGCTGGAACACCTTCGTCGGCGCGGCCCTGGTGATCGCGGGCATCCTCGTCACCCGGATGCGCACCGGCGGCCGGACCGCCGCGGCGGCGCAGCGCGCGTAGCGCCGGTCGCCGACCCGCCCGTCCGCGGCGGTCGACCGTGACCGCCGCGGCCCGGGCGCCCCTCCCCGCGCCGCTCGCGCCGGGCGGCTCCCGGCGGGTGTCCGCGACGCGCGGAGGGCGCCGGTCGTGACCGGGGCCGGGTGGCGCGGGCGGCTCGGCGTCGACGTCCCGGTCGTGCAGGCCCCGATCGGGAACGCCTGCACGCCGGAACTGGTCGCCGCCGTCGGCGAGGCGGGCGGGCTGGGGTTCCTGCCGGGCACGTGGTCGTCCCCGGCGGAGCTGCGCCGCCGCATCCACGCCGTCCGGCGGCTCACGTCGCGCTCCTTCGGGGTCAACCTCGTCCTCGACCGGCCGCAGCACGAGCGGCTCGCCCTCGTCCTCGACCACGGCGTCCCGGTGGTCTCCACGTTCTGGGGCAGCCCCGCGCCCTACCGCGGGCGGATCGAGGCCGCGGAGGCCCTGCACGTCCACACCGCCGGGAGCGTGGCCGAGGCGCGCGTCGCGGCGGACCTCGGCGTCGACGTGGTCGTGGCAGGGCTGGGAGGCGGGCGGGCACGTGCGGGGCACGACGTCCACCCTGGCCCTCGTGCCGGCGGTGGTCGACCGGATCTCGCCGGTCCCGGTGCTCGCCGCCGGCGGGATATGCGACGCGCGGGGCGTCCGGGCGGCGGTGGCGCTGGGCGCGTGCGGGGTGTGGGTCGGCACCCGGTTCCTGGTCGCCGAGCAGGCGGGGACGCACCCCCGGTACCGCGAGCGGCTCCGGGCGGCCACCGCCGAGGACGCGGTGCACACCGGGGTGTTCCGCGACGGCTGGCCCGACGCGCCGCACCGCGCGTTGCGCAACACCACGCTGACCCGCTGGGAGGACGCGGGCCGGCCGGGTCCGGGCGCGCGCCCCGGTGAGGGCGAGGTCGTCGCCGAGCACGCCTCGTTCGGACCGGTCCGGCGCTACGCCGACCTCGTGCCGGTCGTCGGCCACGTCGGGGACGTCGAGGGCATGGCGATGTACGCGGGCCAGGGGGTCGGGTTGATCGGGACGACCGCCGAACCCGCCGCGTCGATTGTCCACGAATTGTCTCGCGGTTGCGCCGGATGAAGATGGCTCATACATTGAATGACTCTCATTCATCTCACGGATCGTTACAGCTCTTCGGGTATTGTCATCATTTTGGGTTAATGGAGTCACCGCTTTGTGCGTAGGTCGTCTCGTGCTCGATTCGGTAACCTTTCCCGGTGCGGAACGATTCTTGCGAAAAGACGGAATTCACCCGGCTGCAACAGCGCCTGGGCGTCCTGTTCGAGGACACCTCGGGAGCGCCCGTGACGGTCGTGGTGGTGCCCAGCCTCACGCTGCACCCCGACGAGCTGCGCAAGATCCCCGGCGCGGTGCACTTCGAGCAGCGGCTGCTCTTCGAGTTCCAGTTGCTGCGCGAGCCGAACGTCAACCTGGTCTACGCGACCAGCGAGCGGATCGCTCCGGAGATCGTCGAGTACGCGCTCGGCCTGGTCCCCGCGCTGGTCGGCACCGAGGCGGCGGACCGGCTGACCCTGCTCGACTGCGACGACGACTCGCCGGCCCCGCTCACCGAGAAGGTGCTCCGGCGACCCGAGCTGGTCCGGAGGATCAAGGCGGCCGTCCGCGACCCCGCACGGGCCTACCTCGTGGTGTTCAACAGCACCGACCTGGAGCGCGAATTGGCGCTGCGACTGGGCATCCCGATGTTCTCCTGCGACCCGGCGCTGTCGGCGCTGGGCACCAAGAGCGGTGGCCGAACCCTCCTCAAAGAAGCGGGCGTGCCGGTGCCCGACGGTTTCGAGGACCTGTTCTCGGAAGGCGACCTGATCCGCGCGCTGGCGAGGTTGAAGCGCGCCGCACCGGAAATCCGGAAAGCCGTGGTGAAGCTCAACGACAGTTTCGCCGGGGCCGGGAACGCCGTGTTCTCCTACGAGGGCACGCCGGAGACGGGCACCGAGAACTGGATCGCCGAGCAGATCGCCACCCGGCTGAACGCCCCCGGCGACACGTGGCCCTCCTTCCGGGACAAGTTCGAGCACATGGGAGGCGTGGTCGAGCGCTTCGTGGAGGCACGCGCGCTCCGCTCGCCGTCGGCCCAGCTGGAGCTGGACCCGCGGGGAGGGGTGCGCGTCCTGTCCACCCACGACCAGGTGCTCGGCGGCCCGTCCGGTCAGACCTTCGTCGGCTGTGCGTTCCCCGCTCGCGACGCCTACCGCCTGCGCGTGCAGGAACTGGCCACGCGGGTGGGCCGGGCGCTGGCGAGCGCCGGCGTGGTGGGCCAGCTCAGCGTCGACTTCGTCGTGGACGAGGCCGCCCCCGAGCAGGTGCACGCCTTGGAGATCAACCTGCGCATGGGCGGTGCGACCGCGCCGTACATGTTCATGCGCGGGCTCGTCGGCGGCCACTACGACCTGGGCACCGGCCACCACCTGGCCCCCGACGGCTCGCCGCGCCACTACGTCACCAGCGATCGAATCCAGGACGACGCGTTCCGCTCCCTCTCGTACGACGACCTCGTGGGGATCGCGCGCGAGCACGGCGTGGCCTACGACCACACGACCGGCACCGGCGCGTTCTACTACGCCCTCGGCGCCCTGCCGGAGTTCGGCAAGCTCGGCATGGTGGCGGTCGGCACCTCCCGCGACGACGCCCAGCGACGCTACGACACCCTGGTCACGGCCCTGCGCACGACCGCCGCGCAACGGGTGCCCGCCACGACGGCCTGACCGCGGACGCCGGTGGCCGCGGACGCCGGTCGCGCGATCGGCGGCGCGCGTCGCCCCGGTCGGGCGGGTCACGTCGTCCGACCGGGTCCACCGTCTCCGAGGACCGGGCTGATCGATCCGCAAGGGTTGGGATCGGATTCGCCGGGGTTTGCCGAGGGCGGTCTCGATCCTCGCGAGCTGTTCCGGGTTCGCAGGAACGCCGCGGTCGACAGCGAGATCATGTCCGCCGGGATCTTTCCTCCTCCGCGGTGAGGTCGACCATGTCGCAGCGGTGAACGACCCGGCCGGTTCCGCGGCGGCACCCAGGTGCGCCGGGACGGCGCCACCCTGCTGTGCCAGGGCCTCGACCTGGGTGATCCCGACCTCGACGCCTGTCCCGCGTACCTGGCCGGTCACCGCGTCGTCGCCACCGAACTGCTCGTCGGCGATGCCGGCCCGCCCGAACCGGTCGTCGGCGACTGGTGGTCGCTCGTGCCCCTGCCGCACGGCGGCTCACTGGCCACCGTCCTGGCCGAGGACACCATCGCATTTCGGACTGCGTCAGCGGATCGTCGAGGAGCCGGTCCAGCCGGTGTGGCAGGGCGGTGGGGGACAGGTCGGGAAGTCCCAGCCCCAGAAGGTCAGCACCCCGGTGCTCCAAGGCGCGCTGCAACGCCGCGTAGCGCCGCAGTGGCTCCTCCCAGTGGCGGGGGTCCGGGTCCGCGCCGAGGACGTCCGCCAGCGAGCGGTCGTAGCCGGGCAGCAGGGACCACCCTCGAGCGGGTTCGATCCCCAGCGGATGCGGGGCACTGCCGGGTGTCCACTGCTCCAGCGCCGCCGGCAGGGCGGGTTCGTGCACCGCACCGGGGGGCACCGCTTTGAACCACACCACCCCGCCGGTGGTGGGCGCCCGCAGGGTGACCGACCACGGGCGCAACCGGGGCCGGACGTCACCGACGACCGCGGTCTCGTGCGCGGCGCACACCGAGGTGACCCACTGGAGCACCTCCCGCGCCACTCCGGGGCGCTCCACGGTGAGGGCGGCTCGTCGGTCCGGTTCACGGGCGGGTGTCCTCCTTCGTCGGGGATGAGACTGGCGCTTCACCACTGAGCGCGAGTACGGCGGCGGCCGGTTCCGGGTTGCGGAATGGCCGTCGACGGCGGTGGTGGTGGCGCGCAACGCCTCGGCGGCGTCGACCTTCCCGGCGAGGACGGCGTACCGCGCCACGACCGCCGGAGTCCGGGAGCGGCCCACGGCGCAGTGCAACGTCACTCTCCGGCCCTCCTCTCGCAGCGCGAGGACGAGCCGCGCTGCCTGGTCGAGTGTGCGGGCGAGGTCTGCGTCGGTACCGGGAGCGTCGGTCAACCACACCTCGACGTGGTCATCGGGCACCATGATCTCGGAGGCGCCGACCCGGCACAGCGACACCACCGCGTCCACCTCCGGGCCGGGCTTTGCCGCGCCCAGGTTGCCGAGCACGACGTTCGAGTCGTGCAGGTGGAGCACCACCAAGAGGAAGTCGCGCCCTGGCTGCGGTCGGCCGTTCGCCAGCCGGCGTGGGCGGGCTGACCGAGGCGGACCGCGACACCCCCCAGTCGCGGCGGCTCACCCCGAGGAGGACCACGCGGTCCAGTCCGGGGTGTTCGCCGCCGACCTGCGGGCCGCCGCCGCGCGCCGGACGCCAGGGAGACCGAGGTGAGCGAGCTGGTCGCCGAAATCCTCGGCCACTCGGCCGAGTCGCCAGGTTGTGGGCCGCGCACGCCGCGGCGTTCCGCCGCGTCGACCGCAAGTGCCTCGACCACCCGTGCTCGGCCTCCCGGAGGTGAACTGCCTCGACCTGTTCAGCGAGGACGGCCGCCGGCGCTTGCTGCGGTTCACCCCCGGCGCTGGGTTCCGACAGCGCCGACAAGCCGGACCTGCTCGCCGTCACCGGCACCGTGAGTCCGACCCGCCCCGGAGGAGCCCGCTCCCGCGGCGTTGTCAGCGCGGCGGTGTCAACGCGGCTCGCCGCACCTCGTCACAGGGGGCTGCGCAGCCCGTCCAGCACGAGGGTGATGACATCGTCGGCCTCGGCCCGCCAACCGGGCCGGTCATGGGCCGCGCCGATGCCGTGCAGCGCCATCATGACGGCACCGGCGTCCACGTCGTCGCGAACGGCGCCCTCCTGTACGGCGGCGGCCACGAGGTCGGCGACAGCCCGCTCAAGCTCCCGGCTGCCCTCGGCGAGGGCGCTCGAGCGATCGGCCATGAGCGTGGCCAACGTCCGGGCGAGGCCCTGGTGGGCGTCCATGTGGTCGACCATGCCACGCAGAAAGGCCGCCAACGCCTCCGCCGCGGGCAGCGTGGCCCGCAGCCGGCGGGCGCGGTCGCACAGCGTGGCGACTTCCCCGTGGTAGACCGCCTCGGCCAGCGCCTCCCGGGTGGGGAAATGGCGGTACAGCGTGCCCGTGCCCACCCCTGCGAGGCGAGCGAAGTCGTCGAAGCGCAGGTCGAAGAAGCCGCCGGCCTCGAAGACCTCCCGGGCCGCGGCGAGCAGGGCCTCGCGCTTGCGCCGGGCGTCGGCCCGCAGCGGCTTGTCGGCGGTCATGAGCTACCCCCTGTTGACAAGTGGAGATGACCTCCATATTTTGGCAAGTGGAGATGACCTCCAGATCGATCGTACCCCACGAGGTGCAGCGTGAAGATCCTGATGTTCGGCCGAGGCGTGATCGCCACCATCTACGGCTGGACCCTGCAACAGGCGGGACACGACGTCGAGTTCTACGTCCGCCCGGGCCGTGCGGCGACGTACGGGGAAGCGATCGACCTCGACCTGCTCGACACGCGGCGCCGGGTGTGGGGACAGCGCGTCGTCGAGCGGTGGCCGGTGCGCTACCGCGAAGCCCTGGAGCCGGACCACGACTTCGACCTGATCGTGCTCAGCGTGCCCCACCACCGCCTCGCGGAGGCGACGGCCTTCCTGGCCCCGCGGATCGGCCAGGCCGCGGTGCTGGTCTTCGGCAACATCTGGACCGAGCCGCCGGCCGCGATCGGCGCACTCCCCGTCGACCGGATCGCCTGGGGCTTTCCCCAGGCCGGTGGCGGTTTCGGCGCGGACGGTGTGCTCCGCGGGGGACTGTTGCCGTCGGTCGTCTTCGGCACCCTCGGCCAGGCCCCGACCGACCGGGAGCGAGCCGTGCGCCAGGCGTTTCGCGAGGCCGGGTTCCGACTCAAGGAGCAACCCGACTTCCGCGGCTGGCTGTGGGTCCACTTCGCGTCGGACGCCGGCCTGTTCTCGCAGGGCCTGCGGCTGGGGTCCCTGTCCGAGCTGGCCGGGTCGACGAGCGACTTCCGCGAGGCGCTGCTGACCGGCCGCGAGCTGCTGCCGCTCCTCGAGGCGCGCGGCATCGACCTGCGACGTCACCGGGGCGGTGTGCTGCTGTTCCGGACGCCCACCTGGCTGATGGCCCCCGTGCTCGCCTGGCTGACCGCTCACGTCACGCCGCTGCGCGTGAATTTCGAGGCGCACTCCGACCCCGACGCCCAGGAGCCGCGTGAGGTCTGCCGGGACACCCTGGCCGAAGCGCGACGGTTGGGCATCCCGGTACCGCGACTGGAAGCGGCGGAACCGTACTTCGCCCGTGAGGGGACAGGTCGAGTCTGACTCCGCCGACGTCGTCGGCCCCCGTGGTCCATCGCGCTTGCCTGGTCCGCCGCATCCGGAGCCGAACCCGGTCGCACCGTCGCTCGACTGCCGTTCGCACACGGCTTTCGCTGTCCGGCCTCCACCGCCTGTCCGTGACGCCGTGGAAGAAAGTCATGGTCACCGCCGAGAAGCGCCGCCGCCGGCGTACGAGGAGATCCGCGAGGAAGAGCCGGTCTCGCGGGTTCGCCTGCCCGACGGTGGTCAGGACCTGGTGGTCAGCCGCCACCGACCGGGGATCCCGGGTTCCGCGGACCGTTGCGCTGTCCGGCCGACACCGCCGCGGGCGCGCGGGGGTTACCGTTGATCGATCCAGTACCACTTCAGGACATACTCGCAACGGAGCGATCATGCCCGACTTACGCGCGTCGCTGGCCGTGTTGGCGCTCGCGACAGCCCTGCCACTGGCCGCCACTCCCGCGGCGGTCGCGTCCGCCGCGCACGTCATCGCCGAACTGCCGGGTGCCGCGGGCCTGCCCGGCACCCTCGGCTACCACCCCACCGGTGTCAACGACCTCGGCCAGATCATCGGCAGCGCCCAGGGCGACGGGCTGACGCGCGCGGTGCTGTGGGCGCCGCGCGGCGGTGCGACCGACCTCGGCCCCGGTCTGGCCGGCGCGATCAGCCAGAGCGGCAAGGTGCTCGGATTGACCTCCGACGGCGTGCCGGACACGCAGAAGCCGTGGATCTGGTTCGCGGGTCAGCGGAAGGCCATCACCCCGCCGGGAGCCGCGTGGGCGCTGGCGCAGGTGATCAACGACGACGGCAGCGTGCCGATGTCGTACGCCACGTCGTCCCGAGGCGAGCAGCACGCCACCGTCTGGGACGGCGAGCGGCACGTGGAGCTGCCGGTGGCCGGTGATCACGTGTCGACGTACGCGATCAACAACGCCGGTGTCGTCGCGGCGAGCTACGCCTCCGCCTCCTTCCAGGAGTTCGCCGCGCTCCGCTGCGCCGACGGGGCGTGCACGGAGCTGACCCCCGGTCCGGGCTACGGCACGTACGACCCGGAGGCGATCAACGAGGCCGGTGTGATCGTCGCCAACCGCGGCATGGTGGCGCTGCGCTGGGACGGCGAGGAAATGACCGTCCTGTCGGAGAGCGGCCGGCTCGCCCACGGCGAGCAGTCCCTCAACGAGCGCGGCGACGCGGTCGGCTGGGTGCTGGAGGGCGGCACGTCCCGCGCGGTGCTGTGGCCCGCCGGCGGCAAGCAGCTCGACCTCGGCGTGCCCGGCAACTCCGTGGCGACCGCGATCAACGAGCGCGGCGACATCATCGGCCACACCTCGTCGCCGGACCACTCGTCGACCCGCGTGTTCCTCTGGCGCGGCGGGCAGCTCACCTACCTCGACTCGCTGGGCGGCGCCCACAGCACACCGGTCGCGCTGAACAACCACGGCGTCGTGGTCGGCCGCAGCACCACCGCCGACGGCACCTGGAAGGGTGTGCGCTGGACCCCGGTCGCCACGACCCCGTCCCGCTGACGCCCGTTGGTCGCCCCGGGCGCTCACCGTCCGGGGCGACCGGTCAGGTCATCCACGCGTTGTGGTGGACCGCACCGCGTCGCGCATCGCATTCGACCGCGTGCCGAAGGCCGCTCCGGAAGCCGTGGCCCAGAACGTTTCGACGTCATCGAGAATGGCGACGAGGAGATCTCCCCGACTCTGTCGCGGACCCTGGCGGACGACGGGCGCAACGGTTCCGGCAAGGGCCTCGAACGCCGGTTCGCGACGTCGCACGCGCAGCTCACCAGCAGGGGGTAGCACGTCCGGCAGGCCCGGTCGCGACCCGACGCCGTCGCGCACCCGATCACGGCGCACGGGTCGGATCGGTCCCGGACGAGCGGTCGACACCGACTGCGGCCGCGAACGCACCCTCGATAACCGGGTCGACCCGACCGGCTTTCGGGCAGAGACGAAGGCCGGTCGGGTCGTCGGACAGGGAGACGTGTCAGCGATCAGGTCAGGATCAGCGACAGGCCGTAGGCGGACAGGATCGGGTTGACCTCCTGGTAGTACGTGGTTCCACCGGTCGAGCAGTTGCCCGAGCCGCCCGAGGTCACGCCTTGGGCCTGGTTCGAGCTGAGCCACGAGCCGCCGGAGTCGCCGGGCTGGGCGCAGACGTTCGTGCGGGTCAGGTTGTAGACGACGCCCTGGGGGTAGTTCACGGTCTGGTTACGGGCCTGGATGTAGTTGCACCACATACCGGTGGTCGAGCCCGAGCGGCACACGCCGGAGCCCACCGGGACCTGCGCGGAACCGCGCACGTAGTACCAGTAGCCGTCGTAGCCCTCCATGTAGCCCCACAGGTTCACGCCCGCGACGGTCTGCACCCACGCGTAGTCGTAGTAGGGGAACGTGGAGCCGGCGAAGTAGCCGTAGAGCGCGCCGTACTGGTCGGTGGCCTGGGAGCCGGGGGTGCCGCAGTGGCCTGCGGTCACGAATCCGCCGTACACGGCGAAGCCGATGGAGCACCGGCCCGCGTTGTTGATCCAGTACGGCCAGCCGCCGACGACATCGGCGTAGGGCACGGGGGAGTGGTCCTCCTGCACCACGCGCACGGCGCGGTGCAGGGCCTTGGCCTCGTCGATGAACCCGGTCACGGCGGCGTCGACCTTGTGCCGGTTGACGGTGACGACGACCGCGTTGGTCTGCACGTCGACGTACCAGCCGTTCACTCCGGCGGGCGCGGCCTTGCCGGCCTGCCGGTCGAGGGCGGTCTTGACGGCGTCGAGCTGGGCATAGGTGTGCGCGACGGGCACGACGGTCACGTCGAGACCGGTCTTGTCGGCAGCGGCGTCACCGGCTACCGCGACGGCGAGCTTGCCGGCTGCGGGGTCGAACCAGCTGCCCGCGTAGGCGGCGCCGTAGAGCTTGCGGGCGACGACCTCGGCGCCACGCGCCTTGTCCTCTTGGGCCAGGCGTGTTTGCACGCCCTCGGCGGTGAGGCCGAAGTCGCGCTTCATCGCCTCGGCCATACCGAGGGAGACGCGCGGTGCGGAGGTGGAGGACGTGGTCGCTACACCGCTGGGCGCGGCGACTGCGGGCAGGGGCGCAATGGCGAGGCCGATCGCGAGGACGACCGCGCCGGCTAATCGGACGGTACGTGAAGAAGCCACTTGGGCAGCCCTTTCAGGCGAGGGTGCAGGGAGGCGCCGGCCGGTCGCCCGGGATATGCGAACGGAGCTCAGGGACCAGCCGGCAACGCCGTTTATAACCCGACGGATTCGGGACGATACTTTCTCGGTCCGACACGCCCATACCGCCGAGTCGGTGGCGTTTGATGATTGTTTAGGAAGGTCGACGGCGCGTGGAATCGTCCAGGTGTGCCAAGCATGTTACGGAAACCCTTCATTCGGTGTTCCGTAGTGACGCAACTCGACGCGTCGGGAGAATCCGGACCCGGAGTGCGCTACATCACTGGGCGCTTCTGGTGTGCTTCCGCGCTCGAGACGCACATCCCTCCGGCACCTCGGGCGTGTGACATCGGCGCGAACTCCGCCGCGGTCGGGGAGTGGGTCCCAGCCTGACAGGCCGAGGGCGACAGCCCGCTCCGCGCGGAGTTCGTCCCGGTCGGCGGCCGGTCGATCGGCGTCGACGAACTCCCCGGGCACGTCTGGGTCGACGCCTTGGCCGACCGGGCGGTGTACGCCTTCGCCCGACCCGCTTACCTCCGCGAAGGTGAAGGCGTACGGATACCTCGAGAAAGGTGCTATTCGCGGTGACCGAGTATGTCCGCATTTTGCGGTTCCGCAGGTGATGCGGTGTTCGTTTGGGTGGGTGAGTGCTGCGGAGTCCGTGGTGATCGGGTGGTGTGCGCGAGCCAAGCGGGTGCGGCCTTCCGTCCGACGCTAATACGCCTTCCTGTTGTGGACGAAGGAACCGGTGTTCGACCTTTCGCACCGAACGAGGGAGTTCATCGGTGATCACGTCTTCGCCCGGTCGGCACAGGGGCAGAGCCCTGCCGGCGATCATCGCAGCACTGACGGTCCTACCGCTCGCGCTCGCCGTCACCTCCGCGCAACCGGCCTCTGCGGCGCCGGGCGTCCCCCAGGCGCCGGTCGTGGTGTTCGCCGAGGGCTTCGAGAACGGCCAGGGCGCCACACCCGTCCTGCTCACCGACTACACCGGAGCGCCGCCGGTCGCGCAGACCTACTCCGCCGATCCGGCGTGGCTGACCGCCTGCAACGGTTGGCTGGCCTCGCCGCAACAGCCGAGCGCACCGCCGCCGGGCAGCGGGTGCAGCGCGGGCAACTGGCAGGCGGTCCAGACCATGGCCGGGGTCCTGGGGCAGTGGGCGGGAGGCGACCCGGCCACCAACCACGCCGTCACCGCCTACACCGCAGCGAACCCCGGAGCGGGCAGAGTGCAGCTGCGCACCGAACAGCCCATCCCGCTGCCCGCACCCGACCGGTTCCTGACCTTCTCGGTGGACGCGGCCGAGCAGAACTGCTTCGCCAACCACGCGCTGTTCGAGTTCTACCTGCTCGACGGCGCGACCGCAGTGCCCACCTTCACCACCCCGATCGAGCCCTGCGCCAACCCCGCCACCGTCATCGACGGCACCGCCGTGGGCACCTACACCAGCGACCGGCCGGTGCTGTTCGGCGGCTCGTCGGTGGGAGTGCAGCTGGTCAACGCCCAGGGCAGCGGTGTCGGCAACGACGCCGCGTTCGACAACGTCCGGGTCCTGGACGTCACCCCGCAGCTGGACGTCGGCTACAGCCCGCCCCCGGTGCAGATGGGGCAGACGGCCACCCTGACCTTCACCGTCACCAACACCGCCGAGCTGGCGGTCAAGGACGGCTGGTCGTTCACCGCGAACCTGCCGGCGGGACTGACCGCCACCGCCCAGCCCACCACGGACTGCACCGACGCCACCGCCTCCACCGCCGCCGGCACGGTCACCGCCACCGGCGCCCTGGCCACCGGCCAGGTCTCGTGCGCCGTCGCCGTCACGGTCACCGCCGCCCGCCCCGGCACCTACACCACCTGCGCCACCGACGTGACCACGCGGGTCGGCCTCAACGCGCCGGGGTGCGCCTCGGTGCGGTTCATCGCGCCCGTGCTGCTGTTCGACGCCCACGCGCATGGTGGCAAGCTGACCGCTCCACTGGTCGGCGTGGGCCCGCTCGCCCCGTCGGACCTCACCTGCACGCCCCAACCGGGCCTGGACCAGGACCAGGCGCTCGGCGCCACCCTGCCGGGGATCGGCTCGCTGGGCGTCATCGACACCGAGGCCCACGGCACCGTCGGCGGTGACGGCCAGCGCACCGCCACCGCATGGGCCCGCACCGCGAAGGTCTCCTTGCTGGGCGGCCTGATCACCGCCGACGAGATCCGCGCCAAGGCTGCCGCCGCCGAAGACCTCGACGGCGCGGTCACCACCGCAGGCGAGGTCGAGCTGGTCAACCTGCGGATCAACGGCACCCCCGTGGTCAACCCCGCGGTCGACCTGACCATCACCATCCCGCTCGTGGCCACCGTCGTGGTCAACGAACAACGGACCCTGGCAGGCGGCGCCGGCATCGCCGTCAACGCCCTGCACGTCCGACTGCTCAACGGCGTCGACCTCGTGATCAGCCACGCGCGAGTCACCCTGACCCGCCCCGGCACCCCCTGCCCGATCGACTGACGCCCCGGGGTGGTGCAGGTGCGTCCCTCACCTGCACCACCCCGGTAGCCGGAGAACCACGATCGGCCGGACGCGCCGCAGTCGTGTGCCGCTTGTCGGCTGATGACCCGGAGGCCGACCAGGGCGATCGGAGAGGCAGCGGTCGAGCAGGCGGCGGCTCGTGGACTCCTCGGTGGTCGGGCTGCGACCGATGCCCAGGAGGTCGGCCGGCCTGGTGTGGCGGACGAGCCCGCTGACCGGGTGTGATCGGGCCACCCGCGTGTCGACCGGTGTACCGGGGAACGTGGTGTCGGCCAAGGTTTCCGTCCACTCGGGCAAGGCGACCGCCGTCACCGCCGTGGTGATCACGTCCTGCCGCTGGCGGGCGTGTCCGCTCCCGCGTGCGGCTACGACGCCGTACACCGGCTCCGGCGCCGAGGGCAGACCTTTCCGGGATTCCCTGTGATCGGTGAGGAAGCGGCGTCGCCCTGACCCGCTGACCCGCTCGTTTGCCCCGGGACGACCCGCGACGGTCCCGCCGGCCGATTGCCGGGCGATGGCCGATCGCGTCCCCCGGGGGTGTCGTGAGAACAGACCTCATCTGGAGGATTCATGTCCGGTTCCCATGAGCAGCGCCGTTCGGTGCTGCGCAGATCCGCGGCGGCGGTCACCGCCGCGCTGGTGGTGTGGGCCACGACCGCCGTGGTCGTCGCAGCGCCCCGGGCGGCGGCTCAGGTCGATCCCATCGACGTCGAGGTCACCCTCGGTCCCGGTGCGAGCGCCACGGTGGCCAAGACGGTCACCACCCCGGCGATCCCGCCCAACCCCGACCTGGTGTTCCTGGCGGACACCACCGGGAGCATGGGCGGTGCCATCACCGACGTGCGGAACAACGCGGGCGCGGTGACCAGCGCGGTGCTCGACGCCCAACCGACGGCGCAGTTCGCGGCGGCGGAGTACCGCGACGCCGGGGACGCGTTCGTCTTCCGGGTCGACCAGAGCCTCACCGGCGACCCGGTGGCCGTGCAGAACGGAATCAACGCCTGGGTCGCCGGCGGTGGTGGCGACCTCCCCGAAGCCGCGATCAACGCCCTGTTCGAGATCGGCAGTGGAGCCATCGCGTTCCGACCGGACGGCACGCGCATCGTGGCGTGGTTCGGCGACGCGCCTTCCCACGACCCCAGCCAGGGCCACACCCTCGCCGACGCCATCGCCGCGCTGCAGGCCGCCGACATCCGCGTCATCGCGGTCAACATGGGCGCCGCCGGCGGCGGGCTCGACGCCGGCGGGCAGGCGAGCGCCATCGTGAACGCCACCGGGGGCGTGCTGCTGAACAACGTGCCCGCCAACCAGGTGGCGCAGGCCATCCTCGACGGCATCCAGGCCGTCGAGGTCACCGTCACCCCCACCATCACGGTGTGCGACCCGCAGCTCACGCTCGGGTTCGACCCCGCGAGCCGGACCGTGACCAGCGGTGACGTCGCCGCCTTCACCGAGACGATCACGGTGAACCCCGGCACCCCGGCCGGCACTTACCACTGCACGGTCGACTTCCTGGTCGACGGCACCTCGCGCGGGTTCGTCGAGCAGAACACCGTGCACGTGCCCGGCCTGTCCATCGATGACGTGACCGTCGACGAGGGCAACGCGGGCACCACACCCGCCACCTTCACGGTCAGCCTGGACCGGCCGAGCCCCAACCCGGTCACGGTCGACTTCACCACCGCCGACGCCACTGCGGTCGCCCCTGCGGATTACGCGCCGACCGCCGGCACGGTGACCTTCGCCCCGGGGGAGACCTCCAGGCCGGTGACCGTGCCGGTCAACGGCGACACGGTGGACGAGCCGGACGAGACGTTCACCGTGACGCTGTCCGCGGCGGTCGGCGCCGCGATCACCGACGCGGTCGGTGTCGGCACGATCGTCGACGACGACCGCGACGGCGTGTTCTCCTGCCGGGCGAGCGCGCTGAACGTGGTCGGCATCGAGCCGGTGGTGGCCAACCCGACCAACGTGCCGTGCGTGGACGACAACGAGACGTTGGCGCAGGTCGGCCTGAACGCCGGCGCGCTGGCGGTCAACGCCAAGGTGCTGTCCGCCGCCACCGACCAGACGCCGACCGACCTCACGTCGGCCCCGCCGGCGGCGGGCGACAACGCCACCGCCAACGCCAAGGTCGACACCACCACCATCAGCACCCTCGGCCTGACCATCGAATTGGGCGTGATCAAGTCCGAGGCCGCCGCCCGGTGCGCACCCGGCGGCGTCGGGTTGGCACCGCAGTTCTCCGGCAGCTCTGCCATCGCCTCACTCAAGATCAACGGTGTGCCCACGACCGTCGGCTCCGCGCCGCTGACCATCCCGCTGGTGATCGGCTCGCTGAAGCTCAACAGCACCGAGACCACGGCGACATCGGTGACCCAGCGGGCCGTGGTGCTGGACACCCTGCTCGCCGACGTGGTCATCGGTGAAGCGCACGCCGACGTCCACGGCACCGGCGCCCACCCGCACGGCAACCCCTGCACCAGCTGACCCCGGACCGGCGGGACGTTCACGTCGAACGAGGCCGGGCCGCCGCGACGCGCGACGGCCCGGCCTTCACCGCGGAAGCGCCAGTACCGCGTCTGCGCTCGGTCCGCCCCGCCCGAGGCGGACCGACGCGCGCGCACCCGTCCCGGCTCCGATCGCGGCATGTCACCCGTCCGTGCCGTCGATCTCCTCGAACCGGTCCAGGTCGATCGGCAGGAGCGCCACGTTGTCGTCACCGGACGACCTCCAGGTCGAGCGGTGCGAGGAAGGTGGCCTCACCGGCCCCGCGCAGTCCTCCCTCGACGGCGCAGCGAACGCCTCGTCGCCGGCCGACGGTGCCGCGGGCGTCGCACTGCCGCACCTTGCCCTGCCGCAGCGCCCTGCCGCAGCGCCCTGCCCGCAGCGGCCTGCTCGACGGCACCGCGGACCTCGCACCGGCCCTGCGCCCCCGCCAACCTCCACGGCGACATCACCCGGGACCGTTGTGCGCTGACCGCGTGGACAACTCCGCCATGGGCGGTTCGACACAGTTCTCCGCAGTCGTTGACCATGCACATGGGGTGACGTGGACCGACGACGTCACATGCGCAGCAGCGTCGAGCCCCACACCAGCAGCAGCACCGAGTAGCCGATGCACATCCAGCCGATGTGGTGGGTCTTCGGCCGCGCCTCGCGGCCGGCCAGTTTGTTCACGAACAGCCACCAGCCCAGCGCGACGACACCCGCGACCACCGGTGAGACGAGCATGCCGGACCCGCCCGAGTACACACCGGCCCAGTAGTCGAGGGGCAGGGAGACGTCGTCGGCGTACTCGCTGACCGGCAAGGAGCACACTGCGACCGCCAACCACACCCCGAGGACGACGTCCAGCCGTTTCACCGTCGCCGGCGCCGCGGTGTGCTGGTTGACCGCCAGCACTCCCCCCGCCGCGAACACACCGCCGGCGAACAGCCAGCCCACCAGAGTGGAAACCACCGGCACCCTGCCGACCAGCGCGCCCACCGCCGGGATCACCGCGCCCCACAGCAGGAAGTGCCCACCGACCAGTAGTCCGAGCGCCCCCAGGGAGACCGCGACCTGCGTGAGCCCGCTCTGCCGGGTGAACCAGGTCTGCTGCGCCCGCGCCCGCGCCTCGCCGCGCTCACGCCGCCTGACCGCCTGCCGCCGCTTATGCCCGCCCTTGGTGCCCACCCCGGCCCCCTCTGCTCCACCGCGCTGTCGGTACCCGTCGACCCACGTCAGGACTCGGCCGTCGGCGGCAAGTTCGGTGCTCGTCGACTCGACCAGCACGCGGCCGTCCGGGAACACGACGAACCGGACGTCCCTGCGACCGCCCGCCGATGCGACCGCGCTCACGGGCGACGTGGTCGTGAGCGAAGTCGACCTCGGTGGACGGCACCTGTGCTCCCTCGGCCACGTCCCGGCTCGGCGGAGTCGCCGCCCTGACCGGCACCGCAGAGGAGGACCTCACCCACAGCGGTGACCGTAGAGCACAGCGGACCATGACGTTCCGCGTTCGTCCGACACCGGGACGGCCTGCACACCGGCACGCTGCCGTCGGCCGCCCACAGGATCGACGCCGCTCTGCGAATGCACTGGTCGAGCACGCGGCGGGTGACCCGGGCGGCCCACCGCGAGGAACGACAGAGGCGCCGGAACGTTGACATCGAGGTGCACCAGGAAATCGGCGATCGGTCCGACAGACACCGAGGGGCCTCCCCGTTACGAGCGACCCGGCCCGCATCGTCCGCACGACTCGCGTCTCCGGAGTGGGCGGAACGCCTGGTCGACATTCCGGGTGGGGGAGAGGATCACCGACTCCGCGCAACCAGGGGAGGACCAGCCTCCGGGCTGCCGGGGGAGTTCAGTCGCCCGGCGAGCCCAGCAGCATTCACTCCGTAGGCTTGCCCGGTCGGACTGCGGACAAGGGGCGGAGTATGGGCGGTACGTGGGGCCTGGAGCTGCGGCTGCGCGTGTTGGAGGCCGTCACCGACAGCACGCTCCGCGACCTCGACCAGGGGAAGCTCTTCGAGGTGCTGCTGCGCCGGGTGCGCGACCTGTTCGAGGTCGACACCGCCACCATTCTGCTGGTCGACCCCGGTGGCGAGCAGTTGGTGGTCAGGGCCACCTCCGGTCTGCGGGAGGAAGTCTTCCAAGGCGTTCGGGTACCGGTGGGCGCGGGCTTCGCGGGCCGTGTGGCCCTGCTGCGGGAGGCGGTGTACGTCGATCACGTCGATGAGTCCACGGTGACGAGCCCGCTGCTGTGGGAGCGGGGTCTGCGGGTCCTGCTGGGTGTGCCGATGGTCATCCAGGGCGACCTGATCGGGGTTCTGCACGTCGGCAGCGCCACTACCCGTCGGTTCACCGACGGCGAGGTCGAGCTGCTGCAACTGGTGGCCGACCGGCTGGCGATGGCGGCGCACATGCACCGGTCGCATTCGGAACGGGCCGCCGCCGCCATGCTGCAGGAAAGCCTGTTGCCGGGACACCTGCCCATTGCGGAGGGCTGGGAGATGGCCGCCCGCTACGTTCCCGGCGCCGAGAGCGGTGTCGGCGGCGACTGGTACGACGTGTTCGTCCTTCCCGGCCGGCGCATCGGCGTGGTGATGGGTGACGTGGTGGGCAACGGGCTTCCCGCCGCGATCGTCATGGGCCGGCTGCGCAGCGCCTTGCGCGCTTACGCCCTGGAGTTCCCCGACCCGACGTACGTGCTCGGCAAGCTCGACCGCAAGGCCGGCCACTTCGAGGCCCACAGCATGGCCACCGTCGCCTACGCGGTCATCGATCTGGCGACTCACCGCATGGACCTCGCGCTGGCGGGCCACCTGCCGCCCCTCCTCGCCGTACCCGGGCAGGACGCCTGCTTCGTCGATGTCCCGGTCGGTCCGCCCATCGGCTACAACCTGGCCGTCACCGGCCGCCGGGGTGCGAGCACCGATGTGCCACCCGGAGCGCTGATCGCCCTCTACACCGACGGCTTGGTAGAACGCCGTGACGTGGACCTGGACGATCAGTTGGAGAAGTTGCGGCGGGTCGTGTCCCCGATGCCGCCGGAAGCGGCCTGCGTCCGGATCATGGCCACCATGGTGGGCGATCAGCCCGCCGGCGACGACGTCGCCCTGGTGACGGCACTGCACAGCCCCGTGTCGCACCCGCCGGTGTGACGCCCGCCGCACCAGGGGCCACAGGTCTTCCAGGCCAGCCGCGGTCGTCGCACGGCGCGCCCTTGTCCCGATCTGCGTTTGCACCGACACCCGCCAGAACCTCGATCCGCGAAGGCGGGGTGCACCGCGGCGCCGGTACCGGACCGCGCTGATCCCGTTCGCGGGCCTCCGGCTACCCCGGGGCCGTCGGGCGACCTCGGCGACCCGCTCAGCGGCTCGCCGACCCCCATCTCGTCGGAAGCCCGTGCACGTTCCGCGCCATCCCACGGAATGGGAATGGGCTGCCTTTGTCGAGCAGGCATGCGAATGGCGTGGTGGGGGTAGTCCGTGCACACGTGCATGAGGCAGGGCGGACGCGTCCGACTTCGCGAAGGGAGCCGTGTCCGTGACCTTGTACTCGGGCTCCGACCAGCCTTCCCGACCAGCCGAGCACACTGGTCACGGCAAGGACGAAGTGGCACTGGAGACTTCTCTGCCATGCGAAAACCTGGCTGTGATGCGACAGGAAGTACGCGGCCTGCTCCGGGGCTTTCACGAGGAATTCGTGCAGGATGTCGAACTCGTGTGCAACGAACTCGTGGCCAATGCGTGTGACCACGCCGAAGAGCCCCGGCGCCTGAGGATGTGTCGCCAGGGCCACGGCGAGAACGACGAACTGGTCATCGAAGTCCATGACGCATCCGCCGACCGGGTTCCGACGATCGGGGGTTCCACGGCCGGGCGGAATCGCGGTAACGGGTTGCGCATGGTCCAAGCCCTGAGCAGCGACTGGGGTGTGCGCCGCAAGGGGGCGATGAAAGTAGTATGGGCGCGGCTTCCCATCCCGTCTGACCGCGCACCGCGAAAGCGACTGACCGCTTGACGTCGAAAGTCTTCCGCCTGCCACCGGTCCTCTGCTGGTGCGTGTTCGGTCCGAGGAGGGAAACGCGGGCGCGGAGCGGGCTCGTCGATCGCGTACGGATCTGACGAAGGCTTGTCGCTCCGCACCCCGAACATTTCCCCGGGAGTGATCCGGGGCTGTCCCAGCTCGTGTTCTGGCCGAGCAGGAGCCTCATCGTCACCGATCGCGTGCTCCGAGGTGTTCCACGCCGCTGCTCGGGCACCGCCGAGGCCGTTCCCGCGCTCACGCCGAGGCGGTACATCGGGCCTTTCGGTCAACCCTGGCGCCCACGCAGACGAACCGACACCCGCCTGGATCTACTTCAGTTCACCCGCGCCCTCATTCGCCATCACTGACGAGATTCGAATGGCACTAGCAATTGGGGCGGGTTCCACTCGTGCTCGACACGTTGCCGCTCCAGATCCAGCCGGTCACACCGGAGTTCTGATCTTTTGCGTAATACCAGAGGTTGCCGAGTTGGTTGAACTTCTTGCAGATGATGTCGGCGGTACCCGATTCGTGGCTGTAAATTCCGCAGTTCTCGCCAGGCCCGGTCCTGTACGGTTCGGAGCCGAAGGTTTGGAGTGTTCCTCCGTTTCCGGTGCCGACCTGGGGACAGATGACCGCCGCTTGGGCCTGTGAGGCACCGATGCCGACGGCCGATGAAACCGCCATGACCCCGACGGCTGCCACCCGCATGAGGAGTGCTCGTTTTGACATTCAGGTCTCCTTCTTGGTGTACGAATCTTTCGCTTGTGGCGAAATGAGGCCGCTTCTGAGTGGACAGGAGTGGCAACTTCGTTCAAGAACAACATGATCGCATCCGAGTCCGGTACCGCCAGTTGGGTAAACTTCTGAAGGGTGGGCCGTCCCGATAGTGCGGTGACAACCTCGTGTTACCGCCGGTGGACCTTGTCCTTGCAAATCATTGAGCCCTTTCGGCCTGGTCATGCGGGCTGGAGACGTGGCGAATCTCTTGGTGGATGACTTATTGAGTCGAAAGTGTTCGGTTGCCTACATGGTGGCGTAGCGGACGTGCGGGGCACGGAAGTAGCCGCGGACGATGTGCGGCTGGCGTTGGCGGCGACGTAGGAAGCGGCGGGTCTCGCGGGCGAGGCGGTCGACGTTGTGGGCGCGGGAGGCGTTGACGTTGCGCTTGAGGTCGGCGTTGAGCGGCTCGTCGGGGTTCAACTCAGGGCTGTAGCCGGGCATCAGGTGCAGCTCGACCCGGTCGGCGTTGGTCTCCAGCCAGGCGCGGACCGCCTTGCCGCGGTGCACCGGATGCCGGTCGGCGGCGACGTGCACCTTCCGGCCCGCCTGGCGTGCCACGCGGTCGAGGAACGCGCTGAACACGGTGGCGGTGAAGCGCTCGGTGAACACGGTGAACCACAACGCGCCCCGCGAGGCGACGGCGGACATGACGTTGACCCGCAGCCGTTCCCGGTCACCCGTACGATCGGCGTGCGCCCCTTCGGCGCCCAGGACCGACCGGGCGGGGCCGCGTCCGAGCGCAGCCCGCACTGGTCGACCCACGCGATCGCCGCACCCTCGGCCTTCGCCCTGACCTCGAGCGCCGGATACGCCTCGTCAAGCCAAGCGCGCACCGCGGCGGGCTGCTGCTCGTAGGCCCGTCGAGCCGGGCGCTGCGGGGTGAACCCGTGGCGACGCAGCCACAACCCGACACCCTGCTCGGTCATGCCGACCCCGACGACCAGCCGGATCAGCTCCACCACCGCCTGACGGGTCCACAGCGGCCCGCCGATCAACAACTCCTCCGGGGGTAGTCGGCCATCGCCGTGAACAGGGTGACCCGGTCCTCCGGGGTGATCAGTTCGGCGGGGCCGGGTCGTCCCTTGCGGGTCGCCAGGCCGTCGCGACCGTCCCGCCGGTAGGCCCGCCACCAGGTGCCCACCGACCGCTCGGAGACCCGAACACCTCAGCGGCCTGCCGATAACCCTCGACCCGACCAGCCTCCAACGCCGCCACCACCCGCAACCGCAGCACCTCACGCTCCGCAGGCGACAACCGGTGCGCACCCCCCACCTCGATCACGAGTGATCAACTTACGAGAAGATGATCACTTTCGACTCAGTAGCATGATCCATGTCCTGGGCATGGCGCTGGTCCGGGACGTCCGTGTTCGAGACCGACGCCGCGCTCACCGACGACCAGGTCGAGCGCCACCACGCCGATCTGTGGGGCGACGCCTCCGCTCTTCGCTGCGACTCGGCCTCGCCGACGGCTTCCGCAGGCCGGCTCTTTCGCCGCCGCCCGAGACCACCTCTGCGCCGCGCCGACTGGCAGCACGCCCTCGCCGACGCTGGGTACGGCGCGGTGATCCGCCGGGCGATCGGCGAGGTCGTGGAGACGGTCGAGCGGCGCCCGACCGCGTCGGGACTTTCACCGGCTTGAGGTTCACTCACGTTCGGGCTCCGGTGGTCCGGTGGGCGCAACACTTCGGCGCGGCTGTGCGATGGTACCGATGTCGGTGATCGGATTCGGGGTGGTCGGTGGCACGTCGCGTGTTCATCTCCTACGCGCAGGAGAGCGAGGAGCACCGCGCGGTGGTGCGGCGCCTGTGGGCGTTCCTGCGCCGCCACGGGATCGACGCGGTCCTCGACCAGGTCGCCGCCGGTGAGCGGCAGGACTGGGCCCTGTGGATGTCCCGGCAGATCGAGCAGGCCGACGTGGTGCTGTGCGTGGCCTCCGAGCAGTACCGATTACGGGCACAGGGCCGGACCGGGCCGCACGTGGGCAGGGGCGTGCAGTGGGAGGCCCGCCTGATCCGCGACGCCTTCCACGCCGCTCAAGACGACCTCCAGAAGTTCGTTCCGGTGGTGGTGCCGGGGCAGACCGTCGCCGGGGTGCCGGACTTCCTCGCCCCCTCCACCACGACGGTCTACGTCGTGGAGTCCTTCACCAAGACGGGCGCGGAGAAGCTGCTCCGGTTCCTGCTGCGCAAGCCCGAACTACGCGACATCCCGCTGGGGGAGGAGCCCGAGTTCGACACCTGGGAACCCGAGACCGAACCCGAGGCGCCGTCCGCCAAACCGGTGCTCGACGGCGTCGTGTCCCCGCAGGTGACGGGGATGGCCGAGATCATCGGCCGAGAGCAGGACCTGGCCGACCTGCGCACCGCCTTCACCGCCGCCCGCACCAGCCGCGCGCCGGTGGTCCAAATCCTCACCGGCATGGGCGGGGTCGGGAAGACCAGCCTCGCGCGGGCCTACGCCCAGCGGCACCTCGACGACTACGCCGTGGTCTGGTGGATCCGCGCCGAGGACCCCACGGCGATCGACGGCGAGTACCGCGGCCTGCTGGAACTGGTCCACTCTGCTCAGGAAGCCAAGCTCGTGCGCGACGCCGTGCAGCGCGCCAACGCCTGGCTGGCGGAGCAGAGACAACCATGGCTGCTGGTACTGGACAACGTCCCGGACGCGGCGCTGCGCGGCCTCTTCCCAGCCCGGGGAGTCGGCCACGTCCTGGTGACCAGCCAGGCCAAACACTGGCCCAACCCGAACATCGTCCATCCCGTCGAACCACTCGACCCCGACGCCGCGATCACGTTGCTCACCGAGGTCTCCGAGGACGACGACACCGTCGCTGCCGCAGAACTCGCCGCCGAACTCGACGGCCTGCCGCTCGCTCTCGCCCAAGCGGCTTCCTTCACCGCCACCAATGGCACCAGCCTCGCCGCTTACCTGCGCTTCTACCGCGAGCGCAGCGCCGACCTGCTCTCCGACGGCCAACCCGTCGACTACCCCCACACCGTCGCGACCACGTGGCTCCTGGCCATCGGGCAGTTGACCCCGCCGGCCCGCCGAATCCTCGACACGATCGCCTACTTCGCCCCCGATTCCATCCCCCTCTCCGTGCTCCAACCCCTGGTGGACGACGAACTCACCTTCATCAGAGCCATCGGCAACCTCCTTTCCCACAGCCTCGTCACCCGAGGTGCCGAGGACACGATCACCGTCCACCGCCTCGTCCAAGCCGTCACCCGCCACCGCCTCGGCGAGGCCGTGAACCATGTCGTTCGGGCCCGAGGACTCCTGGCTGCCGCGATGCCGAAACGTCCTCTGAACAAGGAGGCCACGAAAGCGTGGAACGCCATCCGCAGCCACATCCTCGCGGTGGCCGATCGAGTGCCCACCGATCCGCCGACGTTCGACCTGCGCTACGACCAAGCTTTCCTGCACGGGGACGCAGGGGACATCCGTGCCGCCATCGCGCAGCTCGAAGCGCTGGTCGACGACATGGCACCGGTTCTGGGCCGCGAAGACGAGCGCGTGCTCCGCGCCCGTTTCGGCGTGGCGTACTGGACGGACATCTACGACACGCCGCGGGCCCGGGCACTGCTGGAAGAACTGCTCGAAGTGCAAAGCGGTGTTCTGGGCGCCGAACACGTGGACACCCTGGATACCCGGCACAACCTGGCCGCCGCATACTTGGACCTGGGAAATCACGACCATGCGCATCGCATGCTCGAAGACCTGTTGCCCGCGCGTCTACGTGTGCTCGGCCCAGACCACGAGGACACGCTGGAAACCCGCAGATGCCTGGCGGAGGTCATGGCGCGGTCCGGCCGGTTCGAGGAGGCGATCGCCGCGTACGAAGAGGTGATCGCCGACGCGGTCGCAGCCTTCGGCGAATCGGATTTGAAAATCGTCCTGCTGCGGAGCCTCTATGCCAATGTCCTGGGCGAATCGGGCGACGCGGCGGCGGCTCGTGACCTCTACGCCGAGGTGCTGGACCAGTCCGTGGCCCAACTGGGGCCGTACGACAAGTTCACACTCGCCGCCTACCTGGCGCTGGCGATGTGGACGGCCAGGACCGGAAATCCCCAGCGGGCGGCGCACATGCTGCTCCGCGTGCTCATCCGTCTCAGCAACAGCCTCGGCAAGAACAATCCGCTGGTCAAGCAGTTCGAGAACGGCCTGAACAGCATTCGCGGAGGCGGTCCACCGAACAAGTCCGGCAAGCGGATCAAGAAGCGGAAGCGTTGAGGGAGCACGTGCGCGGACTGCGGCAGGGCTTGCGATCGGCGTTGGCGACCAAGCGCGGGCTCACCATCGCGGCCAGGGATTCGTTGGCGACCTTCGGCGTGCTCGGCGGCGGCACACAAGTCTACGACGTACTCACCCCACAGGCCACTTACCACCCCGTCGCCATGATCGCCCTGCTGGGCTTGCTGCCGCTCACCGTCGGCTTGGTGCGGGCCTGGCCCAAGCGCACGCTGTCACGCCACTTCGGCCACCCCGACACGACGCTCACCATCACCGTCGGCGACCTGTTCGACCAGGACACGCACCTGGTCATCGGCTATACCGACACCTTCGACACGGCGACCAGCGGCACGAGCATCATCCACCCGGGCAGCGTCCAGGCCCAGTACCAGCGTCGTCACCACCCCGACACCGCCGCTCTGGACCGGGCTCTCGACACCTCCCTGGCGCGCACCGCCCCACGCGCCGACCCCGGCAAGTCGCAGGGCAAGTCGGGCCGCTACCCGATCGGCACCGTGGCCGTCCTCGACGCCGGGACGCACCGGGCCTTCTGCCTCGCCTACGCCGCCATGGGCAACGACCTCGTCGCCCGCGCCACCGTGGACGACATCTGGCACAGTCTCAGCTCGCTGTGGGAGACCGTCTACGTCCACGCCCGGCTCGAACCCGTGTCCATGGCCATCATCGGCTCCGAGCTGGCCAAAGTCGACGCGCTCGACCGCGCGAGCCTCATCCGCCTGATCGCCTTGTCCTTCATCGCCCGGTCCCGAACCGGGGTCGTCACGCGCCGGCTCACGATCGTCATCCACCCCGACGACGCCGACAAGGTCGACATGCTCGACCTGGAAGCCTTCCTCGCCAGCATCTGATGCCGCAGCAGTCACTGAGACCCGTCGTCATCCACGATGAAAGCGTTCAGTCCACCGAGGCGTCAAGGTATCGCCGCGCCGGGTGCGACCTGTGCTGGTCGCACCCGGCGCACTCGATGGCGGACAGCCGCTCGCAGGCCGGGGCAGCCCGTCGCGCGTCCGGGTCAGGACGCGAACGTGAGGTGGTTGATCCGGACGGGTGCGGTGACGGTGATGTAGATGGTCCGCAGTCCCGTCACCTTCGGGTAGCAGGAGTTCGACGTGACGTGCCAAGTGCCGTTGCCGTCCGGGTACACCGTGCAGGCGGGGGAGGCGGAGGTGCTGCCGACGCGAACCTGGACGTTCACCCCGGGCGAGGCGCTGGCCACCCGGAACTGCACGCGGCTCGCCCCCGTGGAGCCGAAGTCCGCGTTGTCGAACGCGATGTAGCTGCCCGCGCCGGAGAAGGTGACCGCGGTTCCGCCGTCGGACGACTGCGTGGTGACTCCTGAGCCGGTGTCGTAGGACTCGGCCTCGACCTGCCGGTAGGGGGTGCCGGCGCCTACGGCGGTGGCGGTCACCTCGTTGGACCAGGCTGAGTCACCGGCCTGGTTACCGGCCCGCACGCGGTAGGTGTACTGCGTACCCGCGGTCACCGAGTTGTCGTGGTACCCGGTGGCGCCGGCGCCCACTGATCCGGATCGGTCCCAAGCCGTTGCGCTGCCCACCCTCCGCTCGATGACGAAGCCGGTCTCGTCGCCTGCGTTGTCGCGCCAGTTCAGGGCGATGGAGCCGGGTGCCGCGGTGGCGGTGAGGTTCGACGGCGCGGCCGGAGCGGTGGTCGACGGTGGGGTGGTCGTCACCGAGACGCTCGTGGACGCCGCGCTGGTGTTGCCGGAGGCGTCACGGGCTTTGATCGTGAAGACGTACGTGGTGCTCGGTGAGAGGCCGGTGACCGTGCAGGTGGTGGCGGTGACGTCGGTGCAGCCCGGCGTGCCGGTCGTGCCGGCGCCCGTGTAGGCGGTGTACCCGGTGACGCCGACGTCGTCGGAGGAAGGCGACCACGACAGCGTCGCGCTGGTGGACGACTTCGACGGGGACGTCGGGTTGCCCGGTGCTGTGGGCGGCTGGCTGTCGACGACGTCACCGCCCGGCTTGTGGATGCGGAAGTTGCCACTGGCGTGCAGCACGGCCATGAAGGTCAACAGGCCGTCGTAGTAGCGGTACTGGCCCGTGGGTGGCTGGAGGTTCCACATGGCCTCGACGAACTTCCACGCGCGGGCGTTGGTGGCCGACAGCGAGGCGGCGCCGTTGGACGCGATGAGCCCGGGGGAGCGGTCGGAGGACAAGGGGTTCCCGGCGAGGGAGTACTGGTTGACGTAGGCGTTGACGCCTTGGGCCTCGAAGAAGGCCTGCATCCGGTCGGTGAGGGTCTTGGAGTTGGCGTCGGCGGCCCACCAGGCGTGGTCCACCGCCCAGTTGACCGAGGTGCGCCAGGCGTCGAAGCGGAAGTCGCCGTGGTTGCCGGTGTTGTTCGGCGCACCGGAGAACTCGGCGTAGTCCGGGTTCAGGACGGTCGTCGGGTGCGTCGCCTGCGCGAAGAACTGCCTGCTGCGGGCGGCGGCGTCGCGCCAGAACTGGCGGTCCGCGGCCTGGTTGCCGTTCCACCCGGTCGCCCACCTGGCCCACAGCTCGTAGAACGCGGGGAGGTGGTAGGACGGGTCGGAGAACGTGGCGGCGGTGGCGTACGGCACGAACACGACCATCTTCTGGTCGCGGTTGAACATGTTCGTGACGCTGTCCACGACGCCGCCGTTGACGTCCTCCTTGTGCAGCATGTCGTCGAGGACGCCGTTGGCCTCGGTGGTGTAGTCGTAGATGCCCGATCCGTTGCCCCAGCGGTGGCCGGCGAAGAACAGGGCGGTGGCGAAGTACTCCTCGCCGTCGGAGGCGGGGTTGTTGTCCCGGCATGACCCGCTGAAGTCGGCCTGCCAGCAGAAGTAGCCCGACCGGGGCCCGGTCTTGTGCTGCATGTGGGTCTTCGCCCAGTTCCACAGGGCGTCGAACTCCGCCTTCTTGTTCATCTGGACGGCGATCATCATGCCGTAGCTGACGCCTTCGGAGCGCACGTCGTTGTTGCCGGTGTCCTTGATGTACGCCAGTGCGCCGTCGGCGTTGGAGCCGGCCGGGTAGTACAGGCGCTTGGTGTCGTCGGTGCTGGTGAAGAAGTGCTTCCAGTAGGCGTTGAGCTTGGCCGTGACGGCCGCGTCGGTCAGCGACGGGTCCCACTCCCGGAACAGGTCGCGGTACACCCCGCTGGCGAACGCGCCGGTCGAGGGCGGGTTCGGCGCCGGTGGCGGCGGCGGGGTCGCGCCTTCGTGGTGTACCTCGATGTAGTCGATGTAGGTGTCGTTCTGGCCGTTGTCGGTCTCCAGCTTGAGCCGGATCTCCTTGGAGCCTCCGGACGTGACGTCGAAGATCGCCGACTGCGCGGTGAACGCCGTCCCGGTGAACGCGAGTCCGGTGACCTTGGCGCCCCCGACGAGCACGCTGATACCGGCCGTGGTGGCAGCGCTGGACGCACCTCTCACCGTGACGCTGTAGCGCCCGGCCTGGCTGAACGCGTACGAGGTGTAGGTGCTGTCGTTGTTGCAGTAGTAGACCGCGCGGTCCTGTTGGAGGGCTGTGCAGCCGCCCCCGTTGGTCATGGACTCCGCTTGCACGGTGGTCAGCAGCGTGGCCGCGTGGGAAGGCCGCGCGGTCAACGGCATGGCAACCGCGACGGTGGCTACAAGGGCGAGGGCGAGGCGGACGAGCGAGCCTCGCCCTGATTTGCGGGTCACAAGGACCTCCTGGCCGGCTGGGGAGTAAGCGCGGGGTGTAGAGGCGGGGATGGGATCACCTCTTGAGACGCAATTCGTTACCGGGATTGTTGGGAGATCGCCGGCGTCGGTCAACTGTTTCGAACAGTTTCCGAAATGCTGGCGCAATCCTTCGAAGTGTGCTTCCGGTGTCCCTGGTCGCCCGCAGCGCTCGACGAATGCCCGGCTGGCTGAAACGTCATGGAGTCATTCATCGCGACGTCGAAGGTCACAGGGTGAGTTGAGCAGTGGGGAGCGGTGGGAGAGGCTCCCGGTAAGACAGCAGTCGACCGAGATCCGATGCCCCAACCGGGTGGCTCGCCGTACTGTCCCCCCTGCCGCGATTCCGCTGTCCAACCGCACCTTCGTCCGTCTGGGTGACCTGATCCGCGTGGAGCGGACCCGGCGTCGGGCCCGAGGGCGGCGACTCGGCCCTGGTCGTCAGACGTTGCTCGTGCTCGTGCTCGCGCACCTGCGCAACGGCGACACCCACGCCTGCCTGGCCGCCGGGTCGGCATCTCCCTCAGCGCGTCTATTCGGTTCGTTCCGGTCTCGGATTGCCACAACAGCCCGCCGCGGTGCGTACGTGGCTGGAGGAGGACTGTCCGGCGGTCGAGGCACGTGCGAAGACCGAGGGCGCCGTGATCGCGTGGGGCGACCGGTGCGAACTGCGCTCGCATCCCGCCTCGTCCGGTCGTTGCCGGGCGCGAAGGGCCGTACTTCGGTGGTGCGGGTGACCGGCAAGCCGGTGAGCTCTTGCCTGATCGGATAGGAGTCGGGTGGGGGCGGGCCTGATACACCCATCTTTTCGCACCCGACGTTGAGGGATCGACCCTCATGCCATCGACGTTCGCGCAGGTCAAGCTTCTCCTATCGACAGCGAAGGGGCCGCGGGAGGTGGCCCCTCCACAGGAGGTAGGAATCCCATGTTGCGCAAGGTCGTCATCGCCACCATCGCCACCGCCGCCGTCAGCTCCGTCGCCCTGCCCGGCCTCGCCGCCGCCGACCCGATCATCGGCACGCCGCCGCCGTGCGTGAAGCTCGCCGACATCACCGGCCCCGACTTCGAGGTCAAGCAGTGCGGCGTCAGCGACGTCGACCAGTACCGCGCCGGCTTCGCGGCCAACGGCGGCACCCACTGCGGTCCGTCGTCGCTCTACAACGTGCTGCACTACTGGGGGCACGAGAAGAAGGCGCCCGTCGGCTGGCTCACCACCAAGGTCCGCGACCTCGACCCCAAGGACCCCGCCGACTACGGCATCGTCACCAACTCGATCGGTCGGATCGCGACGGACTCCAAGTGGAGCGTCGGCGACGGCACCAACTCGACCAACCTGCGCACCGCGTGGAACATCGCCACCAAGCCCGCCCGGGACGTCGGGTGGGCGACGGCGACCGGCGCGATCGGCACCACCGCCGGCCTGGACTTCGCGGGTGACCTGGCCAAAAAGCTCAACCAGGGCCCGGTGCAGATGTGGTACGGGCGCTACGTCGCAGGTCCGCAGAACAGCCTGAAGCGCGACGGCGGGCACCTCGTCACGGTGGTCTCGGCCAAGGGGTCCTTCGGCGGTGACTTCGTGCAACTGCGGCTGGCCGACCCGGCCGAGGCGGCGGACCACGGCAAGCCGGGCTACCTCGACACGCAGTCCGCCTACGAGACCTTGGCCGTGACGTTGACGCGCCGGTCGGTCTACGAGTACCTGCCCGTGAAGGACGACGAGACGACGCCGGTCGACGAGAGCCTGCAGCCCGGCACGTACCGCTCGGTCGAGCGCTGGGAGCTGTCCGGCACGGCGTACGCCGACCAGAACAAGCCGCTGGTCGAGGGCTTCAACTGGTTCACGATGTCCCCACCGGTCGGCTGAGTCCCCGGTTGTGCAGGCCCCGCTCGCCGAGCGGGGCCTCTCGCCGCGCCGGCGAGGTTCGGCCGAATGGCCATTGGGTCATGTCGAGGCGGCCGAAGGTGTCGACGGTGCGGCCAACGGCGCCGACCTGGATCTCGTCGGTGCCCTCGCAGACGATCGTGAGGGCGTGGTGACTTTCGTGGGTGAGCTGCTCGGCCGCAGCCGTCAAGGCCGCTTCTCGATGTCGGCCGAGGCGACGGGACGAATGGCGTTGACGCGGACACCTGCGGCGGCGTGGTCGAGGGCCGCGGCGCGGGTGAAGCCGACGACGCCGTGTCTGGCGGCGACGCAGGCGGCCTGGCCCTGGAAACTCTTGACGCCGGCATTACCGCCGCCCTGGCGAGCATCTGCCGGATCCGGGCCCTTGCGCACAGGAACCCGCCAGTCGGGCCAACCTCCAGGATGCGGTCCCAGTCGTCCTTGGCAGCGAGACCTTCCGGCCTCATTCGGCGGCGAGGCAGAATGTGAGGAATGCTCGGTTCAGGTCGGTGATGTGGATGGTGGAGCAGCGGAGTCGGCGCAGCAGCCGCCCGGTCTCGAAGGTGGAGACGGCTCGTTCGCCCCAGGGCGCGGATGCGGACGTGGGAGCGGTCGACCGCCTGCTGGTCGGGCGCGAGGGTGTGCGCTTGCTGCGGTGAGGCAGGGGGATCGGGCCGCCCGCTCCGCGGTAGGCCTTATCCGCCCAGCACGGGATGTCGCGAGGTCGGGCCTTCGATGATGCCGTGGGTGCGGGCCGCGGTGGGGTCGTGGGCCGAGTCGGGCAGCGCGGGCAAGGTCCGCGGCCGTCGCCCGGCGGGATCGGTCGGGACTGGGGCGTTCATGCCGCGGCGCTTGCGCTTTTCGGGCTAGTACGGGCGGTCGGCGGCGATGCGGTCGATGGGCGGCAGGATGCCGTCGAGGATGACGTGACCCCTGCGCGCGGCGATCCGCGTCGTCCCGGCGAGCTCTGGTGCGAGGCCGGCAAGGACCCGGACCGCCTTGTGGAGGTAGCGGCAGACGGATGACCGGGCCGATGTCGGATCCGGCTGCGGGACGGGTGCAGGTGTCGCCGCGGCGCAGGTGCGTGAACACGAGCAGGGCGTGGCGGACGGGGTCGATGCGCCACCTGCTGCCGACGCGCCGTCGGTGCACGGTCAGCTTCGGGCGAGCAACTGCAGGTGTGAAGTGGACAGGCCGATCGCGGATGGATGGACAAGTCACGACGCTCCAGGCGATGGCCTTGCTCTTGGTCGAAAAGTCATCCACGAGGAGTTTCGCCGCATCTCCACGACGACCGCAGCGCGCACGCCAGGTCGGGAAGAGCCCATTGCCGGTCTTGCCGCATTTTTGCGGAGTGGTCGGCGATGGGCTGCTGATGTTCTCACGGTCATCTGAGATATACCGCGGATCACCTTATGTGCGGCGCTGCGACGTTTGGGTGAACTCCGGTCTCAATGATGCTGGTGCTGCTGCCCTGATTGGATTGCCGAACGCGTTTCTGCTTTCATGTCGCATCTCGGCGTCGGGGGAACGTCAGGTTCTGAAGCGAGGAGCGAAGCGGTTGTGGGCATGCCTCCTGTGTGGGGCGCCTGGGGGAAGTGGTCGCGGAAACGATTGCCGCACCCGCTGGTGTGCCACCTGATCGACACGGCCTTGGTGGCGCGGGAGCTGCTGCCGCGGTTCCTCGGGCCCCGGTGTCTGGTGATGTTGCGGACGGCGTTTCGGCCGTTGGGGGATGCCGATGGTTGGATCGCCGTGCTGTGCGGCATCCACGACCTGGGCAAGTACTCGCCGACGTTTCAGGGGATCAAGGCCGATCTGGCCGCCGGGCGCCTGGGACCGGAAGCGGCATCTGATGTCCATTTCGTGCGCAAGCTCGACGGTGTCCAGCGCTTGGACATCCCCCACGGTCTGCTGACCGCACTGCACGTCAAGGACATGCTCACATCGTGGGGAGCCGACGCCGTTGTCGCCGACGGGATCGCCGTGGTGTTGGGCGGCCATCACGGCTACTTCCCCAAGAGTTCGGCGCTCGCGCAGGCCCGAACGGCCCGCAACGACCACGGTGGCGAGACGTGGGCGCGCTGGCGCGATGCGATGGTGCTTCAGATTGCCGATCACCTCGGGCTGGTCGACCCGCGGACGTTGCCGTGGTCGAAGGTCGAGTTCGATGTCGTCGCGGGTGTCGGCTTGGCGGGACTGACGACGGTCAGTGACTGGATCGCCTCCGACGAGTCGAATTACGAGTCGCCCGACGGGCCCTTCGATCTTGCGGAGTATGTCCGCGCCGCACGTCCACGCGCCGTTCACGCGGTCGTGAAGGCCGGTGTGCAGCCGTGGAAACCGCCGATCGACACCAGCTTCAGGGGCCTCAACCCGAAGACATCGGACGTGCCGGAGGTGCGGCCGGTTCAGGTGTTGGCCGAGCGGTTGGTGGCCGATCGGCGTGGGCCCACGATGATGGTGGTCGAGGCGCCGACCGGCGAGGGCAAGACGTTGCTGGCGTTGCAGGCAGCGGCGACGTTGGTGCGCACCCTCAAGCTGTCCGGGGTGTACGTGGGCATGCCGACCAAAGCCACGAGCAACCAGGTGCTAGAGGAGTTCGAGGCGCTGTTGGATCGGATCAAGGACACGACCGGTGTGCATCTGGTGCACTCCGACGCGCGAAACTACTTGGCCGAGCGGCACACCGAGCCGTCGGATATCGGTCACGACGATCCGCACGACGATGACACCGCGGCCCGGGAGTGGTTCACCCGTAAGAAAAGCCTGCTGGCCAGTCTGGGGGTCGGGACCGTGGACCAAGTGGTCCGGGCGGGCATCCGGTCCGGGCACGGGTTCGTGCGGCTGGCCGGGTTGTCGGGCAAGGTCGTGGTGTTCGACGAGGTGCATGCCTACGGCGTGCACATGTCGACGCTGCTCGATCGGCTGTTGATGTGGCTGGGGCGGTTGGGTGTCTCGGTGGTGGTGTTGTCGGCGACGCTGCCGACGCGCCGGCGCGACGAGTTGGTCAGGGCATGGCAGGCGGGGGTGACGGGACGTCGCCCCGGCAGCGTCGCCGCGGTGCCCCCCTGTGGTGGCTATCCGCGGGTCACCGTGGCCGACGAGGAAGGTGTCACTGCGCACAAGGCCGGTGTCTCGAAGGTCAACCGGAAACGGGACGTCGTGCTGGACCACCCTGTACCGGCCGAGCGCGTCGTGTCGTGGTTGCTGGAGCAGGCGCGCAGCGGACGCGGCGTTGCGGCGGTGCACAACACCGTCTCCCGAGCGAAGAAGACCTACGAGGAGGTGAACGCGACGGTCGCCCGACTGCCGCAGGAACACTTCGCCGACGGTGTGCGGCCGGTGGTGAAGCTGATCCACGGGCAGATGGACCGCGTCGAGCGAAGCGAGGTGGAGCGATGGCTCCGGCGCGGGTTCGGCCCCACAGGCACACGCGTACCCGCCATCGTCGTGGGGACGCAGGTGCTGGAACAGAGCCTCGACCTGGACTTCGACGCGATGCTGACCGACCTGGCGCCGATGGACCTGCTCATCCAGCGCGCGGGACGGGTCCACCGCCACAACCGCACGCGGCGGGGACCGCTGCTGCTGGGCATCACCGGGGTGACCGACACCGACAACGCACCGGTGTTCCCGCCGCACGTGCACACGATCTACGCCCGCTACGTCCTGCTGCGGACCTGGGCGCTGCTGCGACACCGGACGGTGATCCACTGTCCGCAGGAGGTCCCCGCCCTGGTCGACGCCGTCTACGGCCTGCCGGAGGCGGTCCCGTGCCCCTCCGGTTGGCAGACGGCGTGGCGGCAGGCGGAAACGGCACACCGCACGCACGTCCACCGGCAGGTCGACCGGGCGGCGAATCTGTACCTGCCCGTACCCGTCGGGGAGGTCGTCCTGGAACAGCTCTCCGAGCAGCCGCAGGATCCCCGCCGGACTCGCGAGAACAAGGGGAACCGGTGATCGACGACGAGTACGACGACCTCGACACCGCGGTCGAAGTGGTCCTGCTGCGAGCCGACGACGGCGACCGGGCTGTCAGGGTCACCCCGGTACGCGGCATGACGTCGATAGACCTCACCGCCACCGAGCTCACCGCATCGACGGTGCAGGAGTTGACGGATTCCGCCACCGTGCTCTCCGCCCCGGACGGTGTGCCCTCGGACGTGGTACGGGCCCTGCGGGCAGCACCGGTCCCGCCCCTGTTCGCGACCTCCCCCTGGCTGTGTCACCACCGGGCTCTGATACTGCGCGACGGGCGATGCCCGGTCGCGGCCCACGTCCTCAACTACGAACCGGAGTTCGGCGTGTACGTCGATGGTGACCTGTGACGCGCGAGGCGGCGACATCGTTCGACCTGCTGACCGAGCGGTGGATCCCGGTCATCGACCGCAACGGCACGCCCGACAAGGTCGGGTTGAGACGACTGCTGCTCGACTCACACATGCTGAGGCGCATCTCCGGCAGTACCTCGCCCATGACCGCCGCCTTGTACCGGTTGGTGCTGGCGTTGTTCCACCGCGCCTACGCGGTGACCACCGAGGTGGAGTGGAAAGACCGCTGGGAGGCCGAGTCGCTGCCGGCCGAGCCGCTGGAGCAGTACCTGGCTGAATTCGGCGACCGGTTCGACCTGTTCGACACCCGGCGGCCCTTTCTGCAGTGCCCGGCGCTGGCACGCATCGCACCTCAGACTCCGGCGAAGCTGATCCCCCACCGGGCGGTGGGAAACAACGTCACCTTGTTCGACCACACCACCGCCTCCGACATCACGCTGCTCGACCCCGACGAGGCCGCCTGCTGGCTGGTCACCACCCAGGCGTTCGACCCGGGCGGCACCAAAACCCCCTATGAGGGCGTGAGGTCCTCGAAGCTGGCACCGTGCAACCGCCTCGGCGTCGTCCTGGTCGAGGGCGACACCCTGCTGCAGACGCTGCTGTTCAACGCCCTGTTCTACGACCCGGAACTGCACAAGCCGCGCAAGACCACGCCCGACGACGCACCGGTCTGGGAAGCAACCGTTCCCCCACCGGGCATCCCGGACAAGCGACCGGCGCGTGGCTGGACGGACCTGTTGACCTGGCCCTCGCGGCGCATCCTGCTCACCCACCGCCGTGACGGCGACGCCACCAAGGTCGACGGAGTCGTCATCACGCCCGGGGTCGAGTTCACCGGCGAACTGGTGCACGACGAGAAAATGGCAGCCTTTCGGCAGCCGACCGGGACCAACGGCAAGCCGAAGGAGGACGTGCCGCTGCAGCCGATCCGGCTGGCTCCGCTGCGCGGAGTGTGGCGGCACAGCGTCGAACTGCTGCTCGCCGACCAGCCGGGGGAGGGGCGGTCCCGGATGAGGCCGCCGGCGCTGGACCAGATCGCCAGGCTGGCCGAACGTGGCCGGCTGCCACAGGACGCCTCGTACACCCTGTGCGTGTTCGGCCAGCTGCTGAACAAGGAGCAGTCCGTCGTCGTGGACTACCTCGAAGACGCAGTACCGGCGCCGGTGGCGCTCCTGCGTGCCGAAGAGCCGGTCCTGGCGACCCTGGTGGGCACCGCGATCGCCCTCGCCGACGACGCCGGGGCCGCGCTGCGCCACCTGGAAAGCGACTACCGGGAGGAACGGCGCGCCAAACCGGTCTCCGGGCTCGACCTGGCGTACTGGCCGCGCCTACCCAACGCCTTCGCTGAGCTACTCGAAGGCATGGCCACAGCCCGGCGGGAACGGCGCCCGGAGACCGACGCGCTGACCGCGTGGGCCGAGCACGTCGCCGACACCGCCTGCTCCGCCGGCAACCGCTGGGCCCACAGCGCCTCGACCGACGGGCGTGACCTGCTGGTCATCGCCAAGCACGTCGAGAAGTTCGACAACATCGTCGCCAAGCTCGTGCGCACCTTCCAGGTGAAAGTGCGCGGCTCCCTCACGAAAGAGCAGGACGGGTGACAGACAACCGCCTCAGGCAACGCCGCCGAGCCTTCACCGGCTACCTCTACGGCCTCCACCAAGGCCTGTCCTCGGACAACGGCGCCAAGGCCGCGGAGTCGCGCCGCGTATTGGCCCGACTACGGCGGACGTTCTCCGGCCCACGCCAGGAAGCCGAAGCCTACGAGTACGTCTTCAAGCACGACCCCCCACACAGCGAGGAGGAGGCGTGGCTGCTGCTGGCCGGGCTGTTCGCCCTGCATCCACAGCCGCGACGCGATCCGTCCCGACGCGGCTCGCTAGGCGGCTCGATGGGCGAACTGGAGGCCCGGCGAGGCTTCGCCGCCACCCGGCGCTTCACCGACCTGGTGGCACGCGACCGTGACGGCCTGCCGCACCACCTGCGCCAGACCATCCGGCTGCTGGCCTCCCACGACATCACCGTCAACTACGACCAACTGCTGGACGACCTGGTGATCCTGCTCGGTGACGACCACCGCGAACAGCACGCCCACAGCGTCCGCCTGCGCTGGGCCCGCGAGTTCCACCGCCCGTCACCCGAGCAGGTCGCCAGGACCACCACCGGGACCACCGACACAGCCGGCGACGCGTCGGACGACGCCCCCGACGGCGGCCCCGAAGAAGACTCGGCCCAGGACGACTACGCCACCACGGAGAACTCGTGATCCTCGAACTGCACCTGCTCCAGTCCTTCCCGGTCAGCAACCTCAACCGCGACGACACCGGCCAACCCAAGACCGCCACCTTCGGCGGCCAAAGCCGCGCCCGCATCTCCAGCCAGTCGATCAAGCGCGCGTCACGTCTGCTGTTCAACCACTACGGCCTGGACAAGTCCGAGACGGGGATGCGCACCAAGCGACTGATCGACAACGCCGCCAAGCAGCTGACCAAGGCAGGGCGTGACGCGGAAACCGCGCCCGGTGTCGTGACCGCCGCGCTGGAACACCTCGGGTTCGGCGTGGACCAGGACAAACTGCTGACCGAGTACCTGCTGTTCGTCGGCTCCCAAGCCATCGACCGGCTGACCGAGTACAGCCAGACCCACTGGGACACCCTGGCCGCGACCACGGCGGCCAAGGCCGCCGCGAAGCAGGCCGAAGACGAAGCCAAAGCCAAGGGCAAGGGCAGAGCCAAGAAGGCGAAGACCGAAAAGCCCAAGCCCGACAAGCAGGCCGTGGCCGACGCCAAATACATCCTCGACGGCGCCCGAGCCGTGGACGTCGCCCTGTTCGGTCGCATGATCGCCGACAACAAGGACTTCAACGTCAACGCCGCCTCCCAGGTCGCCCACGCCCTGTCAACCCACTCCGTGCGCAACGAGTTCGACTTCTACACCGCCGTCGACGACCTCAAGCCCGACGCCGAATCCGGCGCCGACATGATCGGCACCGTCGACTTCAACTCCGCCTGCTACTACCGCTACGCCAACGTCGACATCGCCCAACTGACCCACAACCTCTCCGGCGACACCGACCTGGTCGACCGCGGCCTGCGTGCCTGGCTGTACTCCTTCATCCACGCCGTCCCCAGCGGCAAGCAGAACTCCATGGCCGCCCGCACCCTGCCCGACACCCTGCTGGGCGTCGTCCGCGACCGCGGCGCGTGGAACCTGGCCAACGCCTTCCTCAAGCCGGTCGTCGCCGACGACCTCATGGCAGCCTCCACCGAACGCCTCACCGATCACTTCACCCGTCTGCGCGCCTTCTACGGCAACGACCAGATCCGCGCCGTCGCCGCAGCCTCGGTCACCGGCGACATCCCACACCTGGATGCCGACGACACGGTCACCGGCATCGACCAGTTCACCACCCGCCTGCTCACCGCGACCCGGGCCTGACCACCATGGTCACCTCCCTGGCCCTGTGCTTCGACGCACCCATGCAGTCCTGGGGCACCCGCTCACCCGGCACCCTGCGCGACACCGCCGCCGAGCCGACCAAATCCGGTGTCGTCGGTCTGCTGGCCGCAGCCCTGGGCGTGCACCGCGACGACCACGACGCGATCGCCGACTTGGCCGCGCTCACCCTGGCCGTACGCGTCGACCGCGAAGGCATCCCCGAACGCGACTACCACACCACCCAGAATGTCCCCACCACACTGGGAAAAGGCCACCGCACCGTCGTCAGCGAGCGCTACTACCTCGCCGACGCACTCTTCCTGGTCATCCTCGAAGGCCACCCGGAACTACTGCAACGCCTCAACCACACGATCGACAGCCCGCGATGGCCGGTGTTCTTCGGCCGCCGCGCCTTCGTCCCCGCACGACCACTGCTCACCCGCACCGGCCTCACCCACCAACCAGCCCTCCGGCTCCTGCACACGCACCCCTGGCTGGAGAACGACCCCGACGTCAGAAAGAGCGAAAGCGCCAAAACCGAGCGCGTGCCGCTGCGCACCATCATCGACTGCCCGGCCACGACGCCGGGCGCAGTGCCGCGCCGCGACCACCCGATCAGCTTCACCCACGGCGACCGACGGCACGGTCTCCGTCACGTCCTACCCGCCACCACCCCGCTCACCGACCCCATGATCAGCGATGGAGACCAAGCCCCGTGTTCCTGACCAAGCTCTCCATCAACGTCAGGTCCCGCGAGTTCCGCCGCGACTTCGCCAACATCCACGACCTGCACCGCACCGTCATGTCCGCCTACCCCGACACCGACGGCGACATCCCCGCACGCCAAGCCCACGGCGTGCTCTGGCGCCTGGACCCCACCCACACCGGCTACACCGCCTACATCCAGAGCCACACCAACCCTGCCTGGGGCAAGCTCCCCGGCGACTACACCACCGCCCCCGCCGAAGTCCGCCCGCTGCAACCGGTACTGGACACCATCACTGCGGGGCGCAAGCTGTCGTTCCGGCTGCTGGCCAACGCCACCCAGGACACCCGGCCCGTCGAACTCAAAGGCAAAACCCGCCGCGTGGCACACCACCAGCCCGACGACCAGATCGGCTGGCTTATACGCAAAGGCGACCAGCACGGCTTCGTCATCCCCACCGCCCGCGACGGCCAACCCGACGTCAACCCCTCACCGGTGCCCAGAATGACCGGCCGCAAGGACGACACCACCGTCATCGTGGACCCCGTCCGTTTCGACGGCCACCTCATCGTCACCGACCACACCGCGTTCACCCAGGCCCTCACCACCGGCATCGGACGCGCCAAGGCCTACGGCTGCGGCCTTCTCAGCCTCGCACCACCACGTAACACATGACCCCCTACCCGCTGCACACCACCCGCTTTGTGCACGGCGTGCTCTCCGCCCAAGTCCGCACCGGAGGCCGAACAACGAGATCGAGTACTTCCTCGATGCAGGCGGTCGTCATCGGCCAACGGTCTGGCCGAGAACCCCGGGCAGACGACCACGTACGCTCTTTGCAGCCGCGGCGTGTCGTCAGTCGGACCGCCACACCGTAGACGTGCTCCCGGGCGGGTTACTCGTCAAGTTCGGGACGCCCTCCCGCCCTCCGCCACGCCGGGCGGAGTTCAGCGCCCTGGAGCCAGCCGCGCACTGTGGCGAAAGTTCCTCGCGCTGAACCGCGGACAGATCCCGCCACCACAGCATCGCGGCCGGGTGCCGTCTTCCAAGCCCGTACCGGTCGGACAGATCCCGCCACGGAGCGCCCGTGCGCAGCTTCCACAGGATCGCGTTGAGCACCTGAAGGTGATCCCGCTACTCGAACCATGCCCCGACACCGGAGGTAACAGCAGGTCGATCAGAGCCCACGTACGAATCAGTACTCGCGCGAGGAAGACGAGTCGTTGGACGGCTTCGCCCTGCCCTACCGGGATCACCCCGCTCGCGCGGGGAAGACGCGACCAGGAGGTATAACTCCCGGAGGTACCTGGGACCACTCCCGCTGGCGCGGAAGACCCGGCGGAGATCGCGGCGTTCGACCCGTCGGACGAACCATTCCGCTCGCGCGGGGAAGACCGACACCCACCTGACCAAGATCGGCGAGGGCGGGGACCACCCCCGCTCGCGCGGGGAAGACCGCCACACGAAGTCCAGCCCGGCCGGGATGGGCGGACCACCCCTGCTCGCGCGGGGAAGACGGATTCGGCCCACATCGTGAAGTGCTTGCCCGGGGACCACTCCCGCTCGCGCGGGGGAGACTCCATCGGCAGCAGCCAGGTCGGTCTGCGCACCGGACCACCCCCGCTCGCGCAGGGAAGACAGGTCGGCCGCGGTCGTGAAGGCGTACGAGCAGGGACCACCCCCGCTCGCGCGGGGAAGACGGCACGCGGCGAGTCCTGCCGGCGCGTTCGTGCGGACCACCCCCACTCGCGTGGGGAAGACGCTTCCTGACCTCTACGTTACAGGCCGATGCCTGCATTTCATTCGGTTCATTGCGGTTTTGAATATCCGATTGAGTGATCCTCTGTCAATGGCCATTGGTTCTGGCTCTGTGTCTGGTTGCGTGATCGAGTAGGCGCTCGGCAGATCGCGATGGTCAGGACATGAGCAGAATCCGCTTGCGCAGCAAGGAGAAGCCAGCTCGCCCGAACATCTGGCGTTTATCATCTTGATGCGGTTGACGTGACCTTCGACGGGACCGGAGTTCCAGAGCAGGCTGATTCCGGCGGCGACCGCGTCGTAGTCCTGGCGAAGGCCTCGGGCGAAGCTGCTCAAGGGTGCGAGACCGGCGGCCTCGGTCTGCTCGATCCAGTCACGCAGGCTGTCGCCGTGGCGGGCGTCCATCATGGCGGCGAAGGCGCGGACCCGGCTGTGGGGGGGGCGTCCAGTTCGGGGCAGCGGGCCAGGACCCGGTCGAGTTGGTGCTGCTCCTCGTGGTCGAGCTTGGTGGGCTTGCGGACGATCCAGCCGGCGGCCTGTCGGACGCTCGGGCCCTCGGGGACGGGTGGGGCGGGGCGGCCGGATGCGCGCACCGGTTGCAGGCGGCGGCGCACGCTGCGCCTGCTGCCCCGGTAGCCCAGTTCGCGGATCTCGGCGTGCAGTCGTGCGGCGTCGGTGCAGCCCTCGTTCCAGCGTCGGTGCAGGTGCGCCAGGAATGGTTGCAGCCGCGTGTCCCGATGACGGGGCCGGCCGGCGAGCAGTTGTTCGGCGGTGTCGGCGTTCGCGTAGCGTCGGACGGTCTTGCGGTCCAGGCCCAAGGCCTCGGCGATGGCCGTGATGGCCACGCCTTTGTCGAGCAGATCGTGCACCGCGGCGTGGCGTCGGCGGGCGTTGGCCGCCCATTTACCTTCCAGCGCCCCAGGCGCGGCCGCTTCGGTAGGCGCCGCCGAGTCGGAGTCGGCGGGTTCGGGATCGGTGAGGTCGTCGTGTGCTGCGCGTTCGGGTGGTCGCAGGCAGTCGCGGTGGGTGGCGGCGATCTTCTCGACCGCGTCGCAGAGGTTGCGCCAGAGGTGGAATCGGTCGGCGACCTGCACCGCGTCGGGTGCGGCGTCGCGGGCGGCCTCGGCGTAGGCGGTGGCCCGGTCCCGGCAGATGATCGTGGTGCCGGGGGGCGCGCAGCCAGGTGGCCACCGGTTCGGCGGTGCGGTCGGGCAGCACGTCCACCGGGCGGCCGGACTCGATGTCGACCAGCACCGTCCCGTAGACGTGGCCACGGCGTAGGGCGAAGTCGTCCACGCCCAGCACTACCACGGTGGCGACCTGGGGATCGGGCAGTGCGTGGACCAGACGCAGCAGCGTGTTGTGAGCCGCGGGCAGTCCCAGCAGGGTGGCCAGTCGTGATCCGGCGCGGCCGGCCAGTGCCAGGCCTATCCGCTCCAGCATCCCGCGCGCCAGTCCCGTCCTGCGGGCGTGTTTCGCGGTCAGGCACTCGACCTGCTCGGCGAATGTCCGCACCGGACAGTCGGCACCGGCGCAGAAGAAGCGGCGCACGCGTAATCGCAGCACAACGGGCCGCCCGGCGATCGCGGCGTCAGCCAGTCCGCGGTCGTAGCGGCTGTGCACCCTGCTCGACCGCAGACCACATCCCGGACACCGCGCGTCGGATGCTTGAGGGCGCGCCCAGATCACCACGCTCGCGCCAACCGGCTCGACCCGCTCGACGACGACCTCGGCCAAGTGCGGCAGGAGAGGGCCAAGACCATGATCAACACACACCGGTCATGATCACAGAAGACCCTTGCGCCGTGTTCTCAGGGCCGTCTCGTTGATCACGCAACCAGAAACAGAACCTCTTTCACTGGCCGCCGACACGCCGCCCTGGTCGGCATGGCTCGTGTGGAGTCGGGTGCCGTAGCGGGCGACGGCATCGGCGAGGAAGCCCTCGGCCATGACCGCGTCCGCCGCGTCCGCGACCAGCAACCCGGTGACGTAGCGGAAGAGATGTCCAGGACGACGTAGTACCGGTACCAGACCTCTTCCTCGGTCCTTCAACGCGGTGACCTCCCACGACCACACCTTGCTCGGGTCTGGGGTTCAGGGCGGACGCCGGTCGGGTGCGTCTCGACGCGGTCTTCGCGCCCTGCCCAGCTGTTGCTTCGAAAGTGTCCGCTTGCCTGCACTTCAAGTCGCTGACCAGCGGGCTTGCCGCCCAACGGAAAGCAACCGCGTACTTCAGTTCAATATGCGGGTAATCCGGTACATCGTTGAGACCGAGCACCAGTACCGGCCTTCGTCCAGTTCGCGGGCCCATACCTGCGGAATCGCCAGGCTCCGTAGGTCGGGCTGGTCAACATCTCCAGCGTCCTCGCGCGCTCGCGGCGTCCAGGGCGTGTGGCGGTGGGCTGCGGGCGGCCACGGACCGTGCAGCGGCCCTCTCGGCCTGCGGTGCGGTGATAGGACGCGCCGGACATCCCCGTCAACACGCACGACTTCGTCACCGAGACGTCCGCGTCGCGAGCCGTGTCCATTCGATGACGGGGGGAGCAGTATGAGGTTCTTCGATCTCGCCCTTGGTCGGAACCCCACGCGCACGAGGTGTCTCACAGCGGTCTGACCAAGAGGACCGCACACCTCGTGGCCACTCCTCGATAGCTCCCTTCGGCATGCGGGTAGACCCGCGAGCGGCTTGTAGTGGGAGGCAGGCCTCTGCCGGGTGACGGGATGAGTTCTCGTCCGGGTGAACGTGGCCGCAGTCAGGGCACGGTCAGGCGCTCATGGTGTTAGGACGGTGGTGTGAGTTCGGCCCTCGAGCAGCAGAGGCTGGTTGCTTGACCGGGCTCAACGAAGGCCCTGCCGGATGACGGAGGGTGCGGGCGGCCGTGGTGGACCGTTCCGGTGATCGTGCGGAGAGGAGCGAGGACATGGGCTATCTGGCATTGAATACCGCCGAGGTCGACGACGCCGAAGTGGACGAGGAGATCTCCGAGGCGGTGCGGGACGAAGACGAGGACGGCGCAGGGGCGCGGTCTGACGACTGACGTGGTCGCTGCCCAGGCCGGCGGGTCGTGGGCACCTCGTGCGGGTGTCCTCGACCAGTCCGCCGGTGTTCCGCTCGAACGCGAACTGTCGCTGGAGGACGCTGAATCCAGGGCTCGCGCCGAGGTGGCCGCGTTGGGCTGGCGGGCGCGGTTGGACCGCCTGTCGGCGAGCGAGCCGACCGCGGTGCGTGCCGCTCTGGTCGAGCCCGACGGTGCCGCGGTGCCCGGCGGTGTGGGAGCGGGCAAGGGCGACGCGCGATCGGCGACGGTGGGGGCGTTGTTCGAGGCGTTGGAGCATGCGTTCACCGGTCCCGCGGCGGTGGGGGAGTGGCCGCTGCGGGCGGTGCCGGTCGAGCAGGTGGCCGCCGGGCCGCTCGCTGTCGACGCGGCGATCGCCGAGCTGGCCCGCACGGCCTCCACTCAGCTGGCGTCCGTTCCCCACACCAGCGCCCGGGATGGCCGGCCGGTCGACGTGCCGCTGTTCCTGTGGGCGCCGTGGTCGACCGCAGGCGACCGGGCCGGGTGGCGGCTCGGGGTCGGTGACGACACCGACTACAGCCGGGTGAAGGCGTACTCGGTCAACACCGGCTGCGCGATCGGCGCCACCGAGGACGAGGCGGTCCTGCACGCTCTGGGGGAGTGCGTGGAGCGGGACGCGTTCTCGCTGTTCCTGCTGCGCTGCGTCCACGACCGGGCCGTGGTGCCGCGTCGGCTGGCCCGTGCGCTGCTGTCGGAGGACCTGGGCGATCTGGTGGTCGCGGCCGAGGAGGTGGTCGGCGGCGAGGTGGAGCTGTTCGACTTGACCACCGACCTGGACGTGCCGGTGGTGCTCGCCCTCGTCCGGCACACGTCGGGACCGGCGGTCGCCCGTCACGGCCTGGGCGCCTCCCTGTCTGCGGCACACGCGGTTCTGCGCGCGGTCACCGAGTTGGTGCAGGTCGTGCTGGTGGCTCGTGGACTCGACCTTCTCGCGCACGACGCGGCGGTCACCCGCGCCGTGGGCCGCCATGCCGGGTTGCTCGCCTGCGCCAGGCTGGAGGTTCCCGACGTCGTGGCCGACGCCGCCGAGACTGCGGTGCGTTTCAGCCGCGACACCGTGACCGCGTCGGTGGCGCAGCTGCGGGGGCAGATCACCGAACGGCTGCTGGCGGCCGGGCACGACGTGCTTGTCGGCCGCCTCGTCACGCTCCCGCACGGCACCACCGCGGTGCACGTGCACTGCCCCGGCCTGGAACGGTTCCACCTCGTCCTCGACGGGCACGTCGCGTTGCCGGGTCCCCGTGCCCGCCGGCTCAGGCGGACCGGTGGCTGATCCGCTGACCGCCGCGAGCCATGACACCGGTCGGCTCGATGTCGGCCGGACACGGTCGTGTCGCAAGCCGGCACGGCGCTCGAAGCCCACTGCGTCGTGCACGACTTCCTCCTCCTGGATTGCGCGCTGTCCCAGCACACCATCAGCGGGCCGGAGCGCGCTGCCCGTGGGCACTGTCCGCGACAGTGCTTCAGCGAGTTGTCGCACTGGTCGAGTGGGGGCACCCGATGCCGTACCCGCACATCCGTGCGCGGTTCCCCGTGATCAGGGCGTCGCGCCGGTCAGGAATACCCGGTGACCTCCGTCTCGCGGGCACTCGATCGGGAACGCCGCGTCCGCGACCTGGTCGCCGCCCAGGGTTTCGGTGCCCCCGGCGCGGTAGTCGTCTGGCACGAGAACTGCCCGACCAGCCTCGTCCAGTACTTCCTTCTGCGCCGCCGCGACGGGACCTGGCTGGGCCGTCGACTGGTCGGCGGGCCCGGACCGTTCAGTGTCGTGGAGCCGCACATGGTGATGGGCCGGTTCCTGAACCTGCGCCGGCACGGCGAAGGCGTCGACTTCCGCTACCGCGCCTGCACCGACCGGCAGCGCCGGGAGTTGTTCGGACACGGCCCGCACGGCGTCGAGTTGGACTTCCCGTTCCCCGTCCTCGACGACCACTGGAACGAGCAGGTCTGTCCACCCGAGGCATGGGGTGGCGACCACGCACTCGTCCACAACCTCGACGCCCAGGAGCGGCACCTTCGCGAGCACGCCACCCGCCTGGCCCGCGACCTGTTCCCCGGAGCGGCGCCACTGGTGTTCGATCCGGCGTGCTCCACGGGCACGTTCCTGAGCGCCCTGGCCACCGCGCTGCCGCACGCCCGGTGCCTCGGCGCGGATCTGTCCCCCGCGATGGTCCGTCGCGCCGCCGCCCGCTCGGTGGACGTCGTGGTCGCCGATGCCGCCCATCCGCCGCTTCCACCGGGCAGTGTCGACCTGCTCGTGGTGCGCTTCCTCAATGCCGAGGTGGTCCGTCGCGCTGCGGCCGGACCGTTGTTCGACGCGTTGACGCTCCTGACGGCGCCCGGCGGGCACGTCTTCGTCCTCGGTCACACCCCGGTCCTGCTCGATCCGCGGACCGCCGCTCGCACGACCGGCCTGCGCCTGGTGGACACCGCCGCCGCACTGCCCCGGCGACCAGGGCTGTTCCAGTTCCTGCACTACACCAGCGTCGATCACCGCCGCGCGGAGCGGTGACCCCGCCGCCGAGCCCTTCCGCGGATCGGACCGGTCCGCGTGAACGGACCAGTCCGACCGCGTTCGTCGCACTCCGAGCCAGCCACATCTCCAGGAGTGTTACCGAACCGGGCGCGGGTGCCGCCGCACCGGTGAATCACCAGGACCGGATTTGACGCTCTGTCCGGTAACGGGACTGTTTCGAGATCGGCTCTGGCGCACTTTCGGTGGTGAGGGTGAGCAGCCGGTCGCGGCCGTGACCTCGCGGTGGAGATCGACCCCTTGCCGGGAAGGTGCTCGGGCTGTCGATGCCTTCGTCATCGCAGCGCCGGGCGTCGGACGGCACGGCCACAACCAGGGTGCGGACCGCGACTACCGCCCTTCGCCGCGCACCCAACGACCGGAACCGACAGCCCGGAAATGCCGTTCCCGCAAGGGGATCGGCATCCATCACAGGATCACGAACCGACCGGCTACTCATCGTCACCACCGAAAGTGCGCCAGAGCCGCTCGTGTCGTTTACAGTCCCGTGCCGAAGTCAGGATTGCCGCACTGACCTTGTGCTTGCCGAGAGTGCGCCCGTGTCGGTCAGGCGGCGTGGTCGTAGGGACTTGACCAAGGCCGGGTGGTTACAGATCTTGAAGACTGAAGTGCTGGTCAAACTCCGCCGCCGTGCCGACGCCGGGCCGCCGCGGCCATCCTCCTCCTGCACCACCATGGGATCCGTCGCCGACCACGATGGAAGGGGTCACGTGTTCGACAGGCCTATGGCGCGCTCGAGGGCTTCGGGAATCGGGGTGTCAGCCGGCTGGCCGAGGACCGTGATGTCGGTTGCGCCGAGCATCGCGCTCAATCGTGCACAGGCCGCGGAGAAGCCTGCGGCGAGGAATTCGGCCGGGGCGTCCGGGCTTGCCGTGATGATCGTCAGGGTTCCGTCACGGTAGGCGAGGTCGGCCCGGCCCACGATATCGGATCCGACACGAAGGGGACAGACGTAGTAGCCGTGTTGTCGCTTGGTCGCGGGCTTGTAGGCCTCCAGTCGATGTTCGAAGTCGAAGACGCGCGCGACTCGTTTTCGGTACCAGATCGTGTTGTCGAACGGACCGAGGAACGACGCGCCTTCGGCAACGGTGTCGACGAAGGCCAGGGCCTGTTCGCTCGCCCACGCCGGCTGTGGCCAACCGTCGACCGCGGCGGGGACGAGCTCGGTGTCGGGCAGAACGGCTTTGACGCTTGCCACTGTGACCCGGAGGTAGTCCGCCAGATCGTCCACGGTGGCGACGCCGAGTGCGTGGCCGGCACGCTCCACCAGGGCGCGCAGACACTCCTGGTCTGTCAGCGCGTCGGTGAGGTACTGATCTCCGATCGCCGTGGGGGGGAGCTGGAAGAGCCGATTCCCGGCCCGGTCCCGACGGACGCAGGCCAGTTCACCGGACCAGAGCAGGAGTTGAACCGCGGTCTTGGCAGGGCTCCAGTTCCAGCCGGTCGCAGTGCCGACCTGGTCGTGCAGTGAGCGCAGGGGCAGGGGGCCTTCGGAGCCGATCCTCGACAGGAGGTCGTCGCGGAGCGCCGGGTCCGGGTACTGCGGGTGGATCCGGGATCGGCGTCTGCGGAACGCCCACAGCGGCCAGTCCTCGACGGCGACCAGTGCTGCGGCGTGAGCGGGATACTCGAACGCGACGGTGCCGTCCGCCTGCCAGAGCAGGGAGTCGACCTCACCCGTCGTGCTGCCGGGCAGCCGTTCGGCGAGAGTCAGTTGGTGCGCGGGAGCCAACACGGTGATGGCGTCGAGTTGCACGCTGACCAGATGCCGCAGAACGTCGCCGGCATCGCCGGCACGTCCCGACGTCACGCGGAGCGCGATGTTGCGTGCCTGACCGCTCGACAGCGTCTCGATATCGCGGATGCGGGGCAACCTCTGTCCTTCAGTCGACCGAACTGACCGTGTCGTGTCGTGCGCGTGCCGGTGCGGTGGTGGACCGGACGCGGGTCAGCAACGCGACCGCCAGACCCACTGCCGCGCACCCGCTGAGCACACCGAGCGCCGCGGTCCACCGGCCTCCGGCGACGTAGGAACCGACGATCACCGTGATGACGGCGTTGGAAAGGTTGGTGCCGGCCGAGATCCAGGTGTTGGCTTCGTTGCGCGAGTCGGCGGCGATCTCCCTGTCCACCAACAGGAAGGCGTTGATGAAGATCGGCGTGACGAACAGGCCCGACAACAGCAGCAGCAGCGCCAACAGCCACAGCGGCCGGACCGCCACGAGGAAGCACGACGGTATCGCGAACCCGAGCGTGAGCACCTTGTACTTGCGCCACAAGTCGGCATCCCAGCGGAGTGCGCCGTAGGCGATGCCGCCGACGACCCCGCCCACGCTGATCATCGCGAGCAGCGGCCCCGTCCAGGTGAAGGAACCGAGGTGCTGGGTGAAAGCGGGGATGAAGATGGCGCCACCGCCGAAGATGCACCCCATCAGCAGAAGCGGTGACAGGATGAGCAGCATGCGCGGTTCGGCCAGCGGTCCGATCCAGCGATGTGCGCGGCGCCGGGTGCCCGCTGCCTCGGAGGGCGGAGACGGCGCCACGCGTTCACCGAGGTTGTAGCGCCGCAGGGCCAGCAGGTAGGCCGTGACCACCACGACGTACACGGCAACCGAGAGTTGGTATGCCCGGTCGGGTGGCAGGGCCGTCAAGGACAGCCCTGCCAGCAGCGGTGCGATGACGAAGCCCATCTCCTCCAGCACCGAATCGGCGGAGTGGACGGTCTTGAGCGGCCCTTCTTCACCGTTGACGACGGTGCGCCAGGAGGTGCGCAGTGCGGCGTTGAGAGGGGGACTGGTCAGACCGGCGACGGCGACGGTCACCAAAGTCCAGCCCCATGCCCATTGCGCGCCCACGCTCACCGCGGTGAGCACGGTGAACGCGATCGCGGTGGCGGCCATGGGCACGATGGCCCGGCGTTGGCCGATCCGGTCCAGCAGCCGTCCGCGCAGCGGCGCGACGAACGCCAGCAGTGCGATGTAGACGCCGTTCACGACCGCGGCGATGCCGTACCCGTAGGGCTGGGCGAGGCTGACCAGCAGGGTGACCGGCATGACCGCGCCGGAGGTCCGGGCCACCAGTGCGATGGCCAGCAGGTGCAGCACTCGGGGGCGCAACAGCGTGGAGAGGGCACCGTTACCGCGCATCGGGTTCCTTCTCGACGGCGACGGTTCCCGAGGCCTGCAGGGAATCCGGGTGCAGCAGGACCAGACGCGCGAAGGGGGCTCCCCGGGAGAGCGGGACCCGTGCCGTCGGGCGGATGGCGACACTGACGCCGCCGCGGTCCGCCATGGCGTTCACGGTCCGGGCCGGCAGCACGCCGGCGGGCACGTCGAGTCCCTCCACGCCGATCCCGATGACCAGGAGGAAGTACCGCTCGGGGATGCGCACGCCCCAGCCCAGCCGCCACTCGACCGTGCCGGCACCGTTCGGCAGGAACATGCTCTCCCACCCGTTGTCCGGGGTGGCGAAATCGTGCAGGCGCATCCAGTCGGTGTCGCCCGTGGCGATCCACCCATCGCCGCGGCGCCACATCTCGCTGCGGTTGACCTTCCGCCCGACGGCGCGCAGCTCCTCCGACTCGGGCAGGTCGAACTCGATGTCGTCGACGGGGCTCAGGGTCACCGACACCGGCGAAGGCACCAGCCACCCCAGTTCCTGTCCCATGACCCACGGCGGACAGTCCACCGGCAGCCGGGCGATCCTCTTGTACCTGAAGTGGTTCCGGTACGTGTCGCGTTCGGCACGTGCCGCGGCGCGGTCGACGCGGTTGGCGTCCGGCGGCAGCGCCCAAGGGTGCAATGGCGTGAAGACGACCTCGGTCATGCTGGTGTGATGATCCCCTCCGGTGTGCGACGGGTGCACCCACCGCTGCGGGCACACCCGTCGGCGATCATCGCCGGGACTCGGCCTCGTCAAGGCGGTCGAGCCGCTCGTCCTCGGGGATTGTATCCAGGTCGAACATCACCACGCTGCACGGCCCGTAGCCGACCGGGATCTCTTCGTAGTCGAACTCGCCCTCCTGGCGGTCCAGTGGAGCCGACTTCAGATCCACCATGGTGAGCGAATTGGAGGCGAACCCCGGCATCGACGGCGCGCTGGCGATGAAGGTCGGTCGTGCGAAGTTGGTGATGTAGGCCGTGCTGTCCTCGGCGTCGACCACCAGTCCGCGCGGCCCGGGTCCCACGGGGATGTCCCGCGTGACCTCCAACGACTCCACGTCGACCACGTACACCCGGTTGACGCTCTCGACGGTGATGAGCGTGTACCGCCCGTCCGGGCTGAATGCCACGCCACGCCCGCCGATGTGGCCGAGTTCGACCCGGTGCGTGGTGTCGGTGTCGAGGTCGATCACGGTGGTGAACGTCGCCTGGGTGTTCGCCACGAACGCCCGCCGGCCGCTCGGGTCGATGTTGAGGCTGTACGGGTGGGCCTGGTCGTCGACGGGAATCCGGGTCACCTCGCGCACGGACTCGACGTCGCCGTCGAGGAGACCGCTCAGATCGATCTTGCTCACGTAGGCGTCGCCCCAGATGCACACGTAGGCCCATCGGCCGTCCTTGGTGATCATCATGTGCCGCGGGTCCCGGCCCACCCCGATCTGCCGGACCTCGACGTTGGCCTGCAGGTCGACGATCGACACGGTGTCCGAACCGGAGTTGCTCACCACGGCGTACTTCTCGTCCGGCAGGACACCCAGGCCACGCGGCCCGTGCCCCACCTCGATCCGCCGCACCTCCCGCAGCGACACCGCGTCGATCTCGGAAAGGGTGTTCTGGCTGGTGTTGCAGACGAACCCCCGTCCCGTGCTGGTGAACTTCACGCCGCCCCGAGGAGCGTTGCCGACTCTGATCTGCTGCACCGTCCGATGCTCACGCGGGCCCGTCTTGGCCACGACGGAAATGACGCCGTCATCGGTGTCGGTCGAGAATAATTGGATGTTCCGCACAGTCGTCTCCCTGGTGATCACCGAAATGGTTGTCATCGACGGAAATACGCTTGGCGGTACCCAACGTACGGCGTGCACGTCGGGCGGACTGTGGGCCGTATGGAGTGCCCCGCAGGCCGATGTGATGACTCTGCGTGTGCACGTGGTCCATCCGGAGGTCGACGGGGTGCCGGGTGGACCAACCTCGACCGCGGCGCCACGAATGCCGCTACAGTGGATCGTGAAAATGTCGATCATATCCGCTGTGGCGGGCCGTGTGCAGTCCCGCTGACGAACGAACCAACGGAATGGGGATTTGTGGCCACGGTGCCGGGTGTCTCCCCTGCGAATTCTACGGCGGGAACCATCATGCAGGCGTTCCCGACACCCGTCGCACGCATTCCCTGCCATTTTGCCGCAGAGGTGAATCCTTCGCTGGTGGACATCGTGCTGGCGCGCCTCGAGAACACGCGGAACCTGTTCGACTACAAGTCCGAGACCTCGGCGGACCTTGTCGAATGGGGCGAGGAAGCGACCGACCGTATCTCTTCGTGGGTACTGGCGATGGCTCGTCGGTTCACCGAGAAAATCGCGGGAAAAAACCTGGACGATGCGTTCTCCGACGGCCGTGCCGACACAACCGAAGAGCGGCCCTCGGTCTCCGTCGGGATTGGGCGCAGTTGGGCCAGCGTCTACCGCCGGGGTGATCGCCACGAGGCCCACTTCCATCCGAACACCGCGCTGTCGGCCATCTACTACGTCACTGCGCCGGACACCTGCGAACTCGACCTCCTCGATCCGAGGACGGGCATCGGGTACTACGACTCCGGAATCTCCTTCGGAGGAGAGGGGCATGTCATCCGGTTGCGTTGCAAACCGGGCGAGCTCGTACTGTTCCCCGGCTGGCTCAAACATGCCGTACCCGAGTTCGGGGACGACTCCCTTCGGATATCGCTGTCGTGGAACATCGGATTCTCGCTTGGCGACCCCCCGGAAGGGCGGCCATGAGGAATCCCCTCGACCCCGGTGGGCGTTCGGAAGCACTCGTTACGGGACACCACGCCAGTCGGCGGCTGGTGATGCGGATCCTGGCCCGGCGGACCCCGCGTCCGGCCATCGTCGCCACCACCGCAGGCTCCAGTTCGTGGCCGGGCTCCGATCCGCCCGACCATGCCACGGCACGGTTGCCTGCCAGGTGCTGGAAGAACCCGAGCACCATCTGGCTGCGTCCGGCGTTGTGCACGCACAGGAACAGCACGGTTGGCTTGCCGTCGTGGGCGTGCCCCTCCACGCGGGCCAGGGCGGTCAACCGCTGGCGCGCGAACCGCTCGGCCGGCAACGGCAGGAAGTCGGGCACCGTGCTGTACGCGGCGAACTGGTCGTAGCTGGAGTGCAGGAACCGTTCGATCGTTTCGGGGCCGAACACCCCTTCGAACCGCTCCTCCAACCGCGCGGCACGGGCCGGGATCTACTTCCCGCTCGCGATGTGCCTGTTCCCCGAGGTCGGCTACCGGCTGGCCTGGGACGAACCGACCGCCGGCCTGACCGGGGATGCGCGTGGCCTGTCCGACGGCGAAGGCATTGCGCGACCTGCGCCGAAGAGCCCCGCCGAGCCGGTGGTGACGCCAGTGGCGCGAGGTCTGGGTGTCGAATCAGCGCTGGGTGTCGAACCCGGCGCGTCGACCCTGTCCGCCAGAACGGGTCAACCCCAGTGGCAGTGTGGACGTGGGGGCGTGCTGCCAGTCCGGTGTCGGGCACCCCGGCAGCGCGGCACCCCGGCACCCCGGCAACGCGTGGCCGGGACGTTCCGGGACGAGTGCCGGGTGGCGCCGACCCCACCTCCGGCAGGGGGCCGGTCCGGGGTGGGTGACGTGCCGCCGGACTTGCCGTCCGCCCCGCGACACGTCACCGCCCGGGGGGTCACACAGAGGTGCGGAATGGTCCGGTGACCTCGTAGGTGATGCCGCCGCTGCTGGAGCCGCTGGTGCCGCGCTGCGAGGAGAAGTACAGGCGGTTGCCGACGGGGTTGAAGGCGACGCCGCAGATTTCGGAGGAGCCCTGGTTGGTGATGCGCAGGAACGGGGCGACGACGTCGTCGGGGGTGATGATGCAGATCTCCATGTTGCCGCCGTCTTCGGCGACGTAGAGGTCGCCGACGGCGGCGCCGGTCAGGTTGTCGACGCCGGTGAGCGGCGGGTTGGCGGTGAGGTTGTCGTCGTAGGCGATGGCGATGGTGTTGTCGACCGCGTTGTAGGCCCAGACGCGGTTGTCGCCCTTGGTGGTGAAGAAGCACGTCCCGTTGCGGTAGTAGGCGCCTTCACCACCGTTGAAGATCTTGGCGCCGGAGACTTGCTTGCGGGTGCGGGTCGGGTTGCCGTCGGGGTCTGGGACGTTGGCCCAGGAGAGCACGTCGTTGGCCTCCTTGAGCACCTGCAGGGTGCCGGACGAGAGGTCGCCCCAGGTGGTGGGTACGAAGCGGTAGAAGCAGCCGTCGGTCTCGTCCTCGGTCAGGTAGACCACCTTGCGGTCGGGGTCGCAGGCGGCGGCCTCGTGCTTGAACCTGCCCATCGCGGCGCGGCGGACGGCGGGCTTCGCGCCGAACGGGTCGGTCTCGTAGACGTAGCCGAGGTCGACCTCCTCGCAGGACAGCCAGGTGTTCCACGGTGTGCCGCCGCCCGCGCAGTTGCGGTTGGTGCCGGACAGGATGCTGTAGGCGCCGGTGATCGAACCGGTGGAGGAGAAGCGGATCGCGCTCGCGCCGCCCGCGCCGCTGCCCATTTCGGCGTTGGACACGTAGATCCAACCGGTGCCGTCGGTGAAGCAGGCGCCGCCATCGGGCGCGCTGTGCCAGGTGAAGCTCGTGCCCGGCACGGTCCGGGTGGAGCGGGCGATCACCCGGCTGGTGAACCCGGACGGCAGCTGGATGCCGTTGGCGTCGGCGGTCCGGAGGCTGCCGTAGGGGCTGGTTCCGGTCTTCGCCGGGTAGGCCAGGGCCTCGCTCCACAGCGTGAAGCCGAAGGCCATCGAACCGCCGCCGGCGACAGCGGCGCGCAGGAAGGTACGACGTTCCACGACTGCTCCTTCCCGTCGAGGGATTCGGGCGGTGCTCCGGTGGCGCGCCCGGCGTTGGTCCACTCGACGTGTCAGGACAGGGAAGCGGGCGGACGTGAACTGCGGGCGGGGCCGTTGGTGAACCACTCCGCAACAGATGTCGAACCGCTTTCACCGAATAACGTGAAATTCCTCCAATGGAAGGAATTTCGGAGCCGTTGCCCATCGGCGAACGATCCACCCACTGAGCCGTTTCATCGTGACGTGGCAGGTCACGGCGCGGGCTGAGCAGTGGGAGCGCGGCGGGCGAGGCTCCCGGCAAGACAGCAGTCGACCAGGATCCGATGCCCCGACCGGGCGCCTCGCCGTGCTGTCCTGCCCTGCCGCGATTCCGCTGTCCGACCACACCCTCGTCCGCCTGGGCGACCTGATCCGCGCCGAGCGCGTGCGACGTCGGTCGCGGTGGCGGCGGCTCGACCCCGGTCGTCAGGCGTTGCCCGTGCTCGCGCACCTGCGCAACGGCGACAGCCACGCCCGCCTCGCCGCCGGTGGACACGCCGCCCGCCTCGCCTACGCGATCCTCGACGGCACCCTGGTCCCGATCGACCGCGCCACCGACCAGAAGCCCTACTGCTCCGGCAAGCACCATCGCCACGGCGTCAACGTCCAAGTCCCCGCCGATCCGGCGGGTCGGCTGGTGTGGGTCTCGGCGGCACTGCCCGGAGCCGTGCACGACCTGACCGCGGCCCGCACCCACGGCCTGGTCGACATGCCGACCGCCCACGAGGTCACGACGTTCGCCGACAAGACATACCGGGGTGCGGGCGGAACGGTGCGCACCCCGTTCAAGCGCCATGCCACACGTCCCCGGCTGTCACGCGGTCAGAAGGCGGTCAACCGGGCACATGCCCGCATCCGAGCCCTCGGCGAACGCGCCGTCTCGCTGCTGCCCACGCCGGGCCACCGCGATCGTCGCGGCCATCCTCGTCCTGCACCACATCGGGACCCGCCGCCAACCACGGTGAAAGCACCTCAGTGGTGTGGAGAAGTGGTGTCCGGAGTCGTTGTGGCTGTTGGCGCGTCCGTTGTTGCCCGACGCGCCGCAACGCCACCAGGGCGGGGGTCGGCGCCGGTTGGACGACCGCGTGGTGCCGGCGTCGATCCTGTGCGTGCTGCGGACCGGGTGCGCCTGGTCGGCGTTGCCGGGTCCGTTCGGGGGCAGCGCTCCGACCGCGCACCGCCGGTTCACCGAGTGGGTGGCCGCGGACGTGTTCGTCCGACTGCACCGGACACTGCCGGACCTGCTCGGCTCGGCCGGGCCATCGACCGGTCGCGGGCGTCGGTGGACAGCTGGACCCGCTGACCCACGACAACCCCGAATGAGATCCGGTCCTACCCGCGCCGAGCACTGCCGGACGCGAAGACCGTCCGGCCCCGCACACCACGGGGCCGGACGGTCTCCTGGTCGTGCCCAAAGCTCGGTCAGCCGGCGAACGGTTGCGCGGACAGCAGGACCTGCGTCCACCCCCTGGTGTCGACGGGGTCGTTGCCGAAGTACTGGAGGTCGGCTCCGCTGAAGTCGTAGGGGTTGCGGTCGAGGTAGCGGTACAGCGCGCCGTCGCCGGTCTGGCCGTAGTACAGGCCGTATCCGGGGGAGATGAGCCGGTCGAAGGTGCTCCACCGGTCGGCCAGCGTGGCGCCGGTCCAGGTGTGGTCGGCGGCGATCCGGTAGGAGCGCAGGACACCGGCGGTGCTGATCCCGACCAGCCAGTCGTCGCCCGACGCGGCGAGGGTGCGCATGGTGAAGCCGGGGCCGATCACCGCGCGTTGACCGATCTGGCTGGTCGCGGGCTTGGGGCGGGACACCACGTAGGACATTAGGGTGCCATCGGCGATCCCGTACAGGTGACCGTGGCCGTCGTAGGTCAGCATGTCGTGGGTCCAGCCGCCGCCCAGCGCGGTGGGGGTGGCGAACTGGAGGGACGTGTTGTTGGTGATGACGTCGACGCGGTGGAGCACGCCACCGGGCGACGTCGCCAGCAGGGTGTTGAAGTTGAGCGTGGCCAGCGCCTTCGGCATGAAACCCAGGGTGTCGGTCGAGACCACGGTCTTGGTCCGGTCGCCGGTCTGCGGGTTGATGGTCGAGTAGGTGAGCCTGCCATCGGCGAGCACGCCGTACACCGACACGGTGGAGGCCGCGGGGCCGCCGAGTTCGTCGACGATGCGCTGGGCGTCGGCGACCTGGTGCCGGTAGCGGTCGGGGTAGGCGGATCGCTGCACCCGCTGGCAGACGTCGCCGATCGGCGCGGTGCGCCAACTGCCGTCGGGGTAGAAGTCCTCCATCGCGTCGAGGAAGGCGTTGGTGGCCCAGGTGGGGTTGAGCCGGTTGGTCTCCGACCCCCAGGAGTCGATCTGCTGGAACAGGCCGAGGCTGGTGTGGTCGATCTTCTCGCTGATGTTCATGATCGTGGACTCGACGATGGTGGTGGTGATCGCGATGACCGCCGCCCGTTCGTCGAGGCCGCGCCGCTGCACGGCGTTGACGACCGCGCGGGCGCAGGAGACCCGGTAGGCGGTCATGGCGCCTTGCAGGGACCCGGTCAGGACGCCGTTGAGCCGGGTCGCGGCGGCGGCGTCCGCCGCGGTGGGGCCACCGCTGACGCAGGGGACGGTGGGGTAGGCGGCCAGCGCCCTGGTCCGGGCGGCTTCGGCCGCGGGATCGGACGAAGCGGTCGCGTGGGAGGTGGTGCTCCCGGTGGTCAACAGGGTCAGCACGGTCAGCACGGCGGCCGACGTTCTCAGGGTGAAGCGCATCGGGGCTCCTGGGCTGGGCGGCGGTGTTCAGGCGCCGGGCGGCGAGACGTAACCGGAGATGAGCACGTTGTCCGCGCCGGAGCGGGCGGTGTCGGGGTCGATGACGCGCCGGGTCACCCGGTCGCTGACGTTGCCGCCGACCACGGTGAGCGTTCCATCCGGGTGCACCGCGGTCACCACGTCGACGTGGCCGCCGGTGGTGCCGTCCGGCGCGCCGTAGATGGCCCAGTCACCGGGCTTGGGGCTGCCGTGGGTGCTGTTGGTCCGGGACTTGAACAGGCCGTGCTCGACCCCCCACCTGCCGAGGGCGCGGGCGACGAAGGTGCCGCGCGGCACGTTCGAGACCCCGGCGGCGGCCCAGGTCCAGGTGGCGAACATCGCGCACCAGTCGATCGCGCCCTGGTCGCAGGAAGAGTGGTACTTGTCGCAGCTCGCCTCGCCGGTGCCGACCTCGCCGGTGGCCAGCGTGGCGATCCTGCCGCGCAGCGGGTTCGCCGGCGGGGTGTAGGCGCAGGTGCCCGGATCGGCCGAGAGCAGAATCTGGGTCCAGCCGCGCGAGGCGACCGGGTCGTCGAGGTGGTAGGCGATGTCCGCGCCGGAGCCGTCGGTGGGGTTGGCGTCCTCGTACCAGTACATGGCCCCGTCGGGGTTCTTGCCGTAGTACAGGCCCCCGCCGGGCGAAACGAGGTTCTCGAAGCTCTGCCACCCGCGGTCGTCGAGCTGGGCGCGCGTGTAGCCGCCCGTGGAGGAGACGGCGTAGGCGATCAGCTGCCCGTCCGCCGCGGTGGCGACGAGCCGGTCGTCCCCGGCGGCGGTGAGGGTCTTGAGGACGAACCCGCCGCTGCCGATCTCCAGGCGTTGCCCGATCTGCGCCTCTCCCGGCTTGTCCCGCGACACCAGGTACTGCAGCAGCGCGCCGCCCGAGGTCGTGCCGTACAGGTGGCCGTGACCGTCGTAGGCCAGCAGGTCGTGGGTCCAGCCGCGCTCGACCTCGACCGGCGCGTTGAACCCCAGGCTGCTGCTGTTGGTGATGACGTCGACCCGGTAGAGGACACCGGCGGTGGAGGTGACGAGCACGGTGTTGAAGTTCAGCGTCGCCATCGCCCTGGGCGTGAAGCCGAGCGTCCTGGTGGAGACGACGACGCGCTGGATGTTGCCGTTGTCCGGGTCGACGGCGGTGTAGGTCAGCCTGCCGTCGGCCAGGACGCCGTAGACCGAGACGCTGCCCGAGCAGGACGCATCGGCGAGGGCGGGGGTGGCGCGGGTGGTGGTGGTCGCCACCCCGCTGAGCAGGACCGCGAACGCGACGAGCGCCGCCCTGGTCCGCAGCCCCGTGAGGAACCCGCGGACCGGTGACGGTCTTCTTCCGGACGCGTTCTGTGCGGGCGGGGCACTTCTTCCGGGCATGGTGGCGCCTCTCTGGGATCGGGGTTCGGCCGTGGTGCGGGCGAAGCGTGCCGCGCGGTGGTTCAGCCAGGGTTCAGCGGGCGTCGCGCTGCGCTACCTTGGCGGTACCGGCGGTGGGGGGAACTGCCTCGGTGGGGGAGCACGACCATGTTGTTCGAGGTCCTGGGCAGTGCGCACGTGGTCCGGCCCGACGGCGCGCGGACGCCGCTGGCCGCGCGCAAACCGCGCCTGCTGCTGTCGTTGTTGCTGCTGCACGCCAACGAACCGGTGCGCACCGCCCGCATCGTCGACGAGCTGTGGGGCGCCACGCCCCCGCGCTCCGCGCCCGGCAACGTCAAGACCTACGTGTCGGATTTGAGACGCCTGGTCGCCGACCCGGGGCGGATCGTCGGCGGCCGGAGCGAGTACACCATCCGGGTGAACCGGGACGAGCTGGACGTCTTCGGCTTCGAGGACGCGGTCTCGCGCGGCGCGGGCGCCCTCGCGGACGGGGAACCCGCCGACGCGGCCCGGCACCTCGCGGCGGCCCTGGCCCTGTGGCGCGGCGAGCCGTTCGCCGGGCTGGACGGCCCGGACGTCGACGCGGTGCGGGCCAGGCTCGGCGAGCGCCGGCTGACCGCCCGGGCGCACCTCGTGCGGGCGCTGCTGGCGCTGGAGCGCCACGACGAGGCGGCGGCCGTGGCGCGGGAGGCGGTCGTCGAGCACCCCTTCCGGGAGGACCTGCGCGCCCTGCTGATGACGGCGCTGCACCGGATGGGGCGCTCCGCGGAGGCGCTGGAGGTGTACGCGGACGCCAGGCGGGTGCTGGACCGGGAACTGGGGCTCTCACCGGGCGCGGAACTGCGCCGGCTGCACGCGGCGGTGCTCGACCGCGGTCCCCGCGCGGGCGGGCGGGAGGTCGGCGTCGCGCAGCTGCCCGCCGCACCACCGGTGTTCGTGGGGCGCGGCCCCGAGCTGGGGGCGTTGGACGCCGCGCTGGGCGGCGGGGTGCGCAAGGCCGCGGTGATCTCGGCGGTGGCGGGTGCGGGCGGAATCGGCAAGACGTCGCTGGCGCTGCTGTGGGCGCACCGCCACCGGGACCGCTTCCCCGACGGGCAGTTGTACGTCGACCTGCGCGGGTTCAGCCCGGACGGGCCGCCGCTGGAACCCGCGGCGGTGCTGCGCGGCTTCCTGGGCGCCCTCGGCGTCGAGCCCACCCGCATGCCCGTCGACCAGCACGCGCGCACGGCGCTGTTGCGCAGCCTGCTCGCGGGAAGGCGGGCACTGCTGGTGCTCGACAACGCCGCCGACGCGGCCCAGGTCGTGCCGCTGCTGCCCGGTGACGACTCGTGCGCGGTCGTGATCACCAGCCGCGCCCGGCTGCCGGGCCTGGTCGCCGGGTTCGGCGCCCGGCAGTTCGTACTCGGCCCGCTGACCGGCGCCGAGTCCCGCCACCTCCTGGTCGGGCGCCTGGGCCGCGCCCAGGTCGACGCGGAACCGGCCGCCGTCGTCGAGCTGGTGCGGCTGTGCGGCGGGTTCCCGCTGGCGCTCACCGTCATCGCCGGTCACGCCCACGCCCAGCCGGGGCTGCCGCTGGCCTCGCTGGTGGACCAGCTGCACGACAGCGCGTTCGACGTGCTGGACGAGCGGGACCCGATGGCGAGCCTGCCCGCGGTCCTGTCCTGGTCACGCCGGGCGCTGACGGTCGAGCAGGACGAGCTGTTCAGCCTGCTCGGCACCGCACCCGGCCCCGACACCGACCTGCTGGCCGCCACCGCGCTCGCCGGTCTGCCCCGCTCCCGGGTCCGGAGCGCCCTGCGCGCGCTGGAGCAGGTCTCGCTGGTCGAGCGGACGCCCACCGGGCGCTACCGGATGCACGACCTGATCCGCCGCTACGCCGCCGACGCCGCCGACCGCCTCCCGAACTCCGACCGCCGGGAAGCGCTGCGCCGCGTGGTCGACTTCCACCTGCGCACCGCCCACGCCGCCGACCGGCTGCTGCACCCCCACCGGCCACCCCTCCGGCTGCCCCCGTCCTGCGCGCAACCACACCCCCTGCCCGACGAGGCGGCGGCGCTGGCGTGGTTCGACGCCGAACACGCGTGCCTCCTGGCGGCCCAGCACACCGCCGCCACCGAGCAACGCCACCACGTCGTGTGGCAGCTGGCCTGGTGCCTCGACACCTTCCACCACCGGCGGGGACTACTGCAGGACCAGGTGCTCACCTGGTCCGCCGGCCTGGCCGCCGCCGAGCACCTCGACGACACGGCCGTCCGTGCCCGGGCCCACCGCAGCCTCGGCCGCGCCCACTCCGCGCTGCGCCGGCACGACCTGGCCGTGGCGCACCTGGACCGGGCCCTGGCCGCGGCCGAGGCGCTCGACGACCGACCGGGCCGGGCGCACACCCACTTCGCCCTGGCCAACGCCCGGGACCTGTGGGAGGAGCACGAGCCGGCGCTCCACCACGCCCACCGCTGCCTGGACCTCTACCGCGAACTGGGCAACACGGTGTGGACGGCCCGCGCGCTCAACCTGGTGGGCTGGTGCGCCGCCCGCGCGGGCGACCACGCGACCGCCCGCGAGCACTGCCGGGCCGCGCTGGCCCTGTACGAGAACCAGGACGATCCGGACGGTCGGGCCGCCACCCTGGACAGCCTCGGCTACATCGCCCACCGCGTTGGCCGGCACCACGAGTCGGTGGAGCGCTACCAGCAGGCGCTGGCGCTGCGCCACCGCATCGGCGACACCTTCCAGGAGGCGCAGTCGCTGGAAGGCGTCGGCCACCCCCACGCAGCCCTGGGGCGCCACGACCGGGCACGTGCGGCGTGGCGGGCCGCGCTGCGGGTGTACCGCGACTCGGGGCTGACCGAGGACGCGGCCAGGGTGCGGCGGTGGCTCGACGGGCTCGGCTGCCGGACGTGATCACCGACGCAGATACATATGTGAGTGAAATATTGCCCGCCGTCGTGTCCGCATTCGTCGGACACCAAGGGGATGACGCGTAGGGGCGAATCGCCACGCACGGTCGAAGAGTCATACCCCGTCCGGGTGGACTCGTGTTAGGGATGAGTGCAACACGTGCTCACCGAGACCAAGCACACGATCATCGCCACCACCGGAGCGATCCTCTCCGCATAAAGCGGATCACGCCACACCATCCCACGACCTCCGCACCGGCCGGGATCGCGCGACGCCACCACGGGATCGACGCCCCGGACGCGGATGACGCCTTGGGACAGTGCGGTGGCCACGCGGTGCAGGCGGGCGGGGTGGAAGGTGCGGTGGGCGGTGAAGTGCACGAGGTGCACGCCGTGCGCGGACTCCGACGGCGGTTCGCCGTGGAGTACGGAGCCGAAGGTGTCGTCGACCTCGCCGCGCCGGGCGTCGGCGGGGATGGCGGCCAGCAGCGCCGGGACGTCCAGGTGCGCCAACCCCTGCCGTGCGGCGGTGGAGTTGAGCCGGTCGAGGATCGCGCCGACCCGTACGTCCTCCGGTCCGGTGGGCACCAGGGCCTGGCCCACGACCAGTTGTGCCGCGGTGCGGTCGTCGCCGGGGGCCGCGCGCAGTCCGCGGTCGGCCGGCAGGTCGCCGCCGGTCGCGTCGGCCAGCCGGGTGGCGCGGTCCACGACCGTGATGACGGCCTCGACTCGGACCGGCTCGTCCATCAGCGCGAAGCACACCGCCTCGGGCTCCAGTGCCGGGTCCAGGTGCACCACCACCGGCCCGTACAGGCTCCGCAGCAGCGGCAACAGGTCCAGTCGCATCGTGCACGACACGCAGCCGTGCTCCAAGTGCAGTTTGCCCAGCACGCCGTCGACCCAGCGGCGCACCGCGTCCTCGGCGAGCCTGCTCAGGTCGTGGCGGACCAGCACCGAGCCCGGCAACGCCCGCTACACCTCCTCGGCCACGACGTGCTCGCCGAACCCGGCCACGAGGATGACGGAGGAGCCATGCCTGTGCTGTAAACGACAATCACCTTCAGTTCAAGTGCGCCTGATCGGACGTCACTGCTCCGGGCGGGTGGCCGTGGAGATGTGACATACATGTGCATGGCCCAATATGTTGTTGCGCTCGGTAGCGGGCGTTGATGCAGACGGGTGACAGACTCACGCCGTTGGGCTCGTTCGCGATCTCGTAGATCACGTTCTTCTTGTTGGCGTTGCGGGCGGCCACGGAGGCGAAGAACGTCTTCGCGTGCTGCAGGTTGAAGTTCGGGTCACCCGGCGTGAGGATGTGGAAGTCGATCATCGCGTACATCCCGCGCGCCTCGGCCATGTCGACCAGGCTGTTCACGCGGTTGGTGAACCCGCTCGGGTTGGTCTCGTAGCCCTGCTCCTGCACGTACATCGCGATGCGGAACAGGTCGGACTTCCAGTCGTTCGCCAGCGCGTTCAACGAGTCGTTGTTGTAGCACTTGTCGAACCACTGGATCCCGTGCGTGCTCATGCCGCGCAGCTGGATCGGGCGGTTGTACTGGTTGCACAGGTTGACGCCGCAGACGCGCGCAGCTGGCCGTTGACCTCCACCGGGGTGCGCGGGACCGGCGGCGTCGTGGTGGTCGTGGTGGTGGACGTCGTGGTGGGCGACCCGGTGCACGCCACGCCGTTGAGCGTGAACGAGGTGGGCACGGGGTTGCTGCCGGACCACGAGCCGACGAAACCGAGGTCGGTGGACCCGCCGGTGCTCAGCGACCGGTTCCAGTCGACGTTGGTGGCGGTGGCCGTGGAGCCGGACTGCGTCCACGTGGCGTTCCAGCCCCGGGTGATCCGCTGCGCGGAGTTCGGGAAGACGACCCCGAGCGACCAGCCGCTGATCGGGTCCCCGAGGTTGGTGATCTTGATCGAGCCCTGGAACCCGCCCTGCCACTGACTGGTGACGGCGTAGTCCACCTTGCAGCCCTGGGCGGCGGCCGTCGCTTGCGGCAACATCGTCGCCGCAGCCGAAGACCGCCGCGCAGGCCGCAAGAACGGCGGTGGAGCGCCTCACTGAGCCCTTGCTTCTTCGTGTCGAACAGCTGTCTGGGAGCGCTCCCAGGTCCGTGTCGGAACGTACACAGACAAGGCCGCGCAAGTACAGGACGTCCTGCACGGCGATACCCGCAGTGACGGTCGGTAGCGAACGGCCCAGGCGATACGCCCTCTTGGTCACGCCGAGCGACCACTTCCCGGCCCGGCGGCGGCTACCTCACGAGCTGGGCGAGTAGTTCGTATGCTGACCGGGTTCTTCGACCGATGTCAGCCAGGAGAGGACTGCGCAGTGCGCTTACGCATGGGTTCGATCGGTGTCCTGATCGTCGTCGCCGCCTTGTTGGGGTTTTCCACGACAGCGTCGGCCGTGGTCTACCAGACGGTCAGCAATCGCTTCGGTGACATGGCGGGGTGGGAACCGGTGGGCAACAGGATGCTCGTCTGCGACAACTCGCGGCAGAACGGCACCGCCGTGGGCATCCTTGAGGTGATCGGCGGGAACACCCACGTCCTCATCGACGGCAACGGCGCCCCGGACCCCTGCGAGTACCGCGGCTTCAACGTCGACGACAGCAAGAGGGCCAACCTCTGGGTCTGCACCAACAGCACGCGGAACGACTGCTCCATCAGGTACAACATCACCGTTTGACATCGCGCGTCCCGGCCGCACGGCGGGTTCACCGCCACCGAAGGGTGTTCGAGATCCGTCCAGAGGGGATCAGCGGGTCCAACGGCGGCGTGCGGCCTGGGCGAGCGTGGTCGGCAACGGGGTGGTGCGGTCCCGGCCCGGGCAGGCGTCGGTAATGCTCACGTCCGGTCGCAGCGGGCTCGCCGTCGGGCTCTGGTTCCCGCCAGCGAGGTAGGACTCGATCATCACGACGACCAGGGCCTCGTTGCCGTCGGCCACCTGGTCCGCCAGGTCGGCCACGACCACCGGCTGCCGGTTGTGGTCCTTGCCGCTGTTGCCGCGCGACGCGTCGACCACCACGCGGGCCGGCAGGGCGGCGGAAGCCAGGGCGTCCAGGGCCCTGGCGACGCTCGGGGCGTCGTAGTTCGGCGTGGACCCGCCGCGCAGCACCAGGTGGGCGTCCGGGTTGCCCGCTCTCCGCAGAGTGGTGAGGCACCCGTCCGGCGCCACCCCGGCGAACGCGTGTGGCAGCCCGGCGGCGCGGATGGCGTCGACGGCGGTGTCCAGGCGGCCCGAGACGGAGTTCTTCATGCCCACGGGCATCGGCAGCCAGGACGCCAGGTGCCGGTGCGGCTGGCTGGCGACGGTGCGGGCGCCCACCGCGGCCCAGCTCACGGTGTCGGCGACGTAGTGCGCGAGCATCGGGTCCCCCGCGAACACGGCGACGGTTTGCCCTTGCCGTGGACACCGCAACACGTCGTCCGCGCCGTGGTCGAGGCCGCACTGGCCGCCGCCCACGCCCGCACCGGCGATGTCGAGGCGGTGGCGGCGTGATTCCTGCAGACCTGTGCCTCCGGCTCGTCCACCTCGGCCTGGCCGACCACGTCGACGTGGTGATGGCGCGTGAGCCCTTGCCCGAACAGCCGTACCTGTTCCTGGCCGGCCCGACGCCCGAGGCCGGAAGCCCGGTGATCTCGTGGCGGCCGGACGCCATCGTGGAAGCAGCCCTCCAGTGGGCCCGGCGCCGACGACCTCGTCGCCTGGCGGTGGTCAGCCCGGATTCGCGCGGAGGCGTCAGGGCCGACTGCTATTGAACCGAAAGTACGCGGTTGCTTTCCGTTGGGCGGCAAGCCCGCTGGTCAGCGACTTGAAGTGCAGGCAAGCGGACACTTTCGAAGCAATACGAGGACCAACGCGTTCCCCGCGCAGTCGGCCGTGTCCCGGCGCGGGATGTCGCGTTTCGCGAAGGTGTTCGAACTGGTGTTGGGAGGTCGGCTGATGTCGGTCGAGGTGGTCTACGCCCGCGAGCCGATCCCGGCCGGTCGGCCGTCGGTGATGCTGCTCGGGCCCACGGCCGTGGCCGGGACGATCCGCTCGTGGCGGCCACGGGCGATCGAGCTGATCGAGGCCGGGTGCGCGGGGACGAGCCGTTAGTAATGCTGACCCCGAGGTCCCGAGGCGGAGTCCGGGCAAGCGAGTACGCCGACCAGGTCAACGCCGAGCTGGCGATGATCGGGTCGGCGGGCGCGGCGATGTTCTGGATTCCTCGCGACGTCGTGCTGTTGCCGGCTTCACGACGAACGTCGAATACGAGCTGCTGATCGGGACGACCCTCGAGCGTGTGGTGCTGGGGTGCCCACCGGGCTGTGCGAACCCCGAGCGCAACAGGTACTTGATCTGGCACGCGCGCGGCTGGGCATCCCGGTGTGCGACACGCTGTCCGAGACGGTGGCGGCGGCGAAGTCCTCGGCGGTCAGGGGCTTGGTGATGTAGGCGTTGGCGTGGCTGCTGAAGCTGGCCAGCACGTCGGCCTCGGCCTGCGAGGAGGTCAGCACGATCACGGGGATCGAGTGCAGCGACTCGTCGGCCTTGATCTGGGCGAGCACCTGGCTGCGAGGCGTCATCGGAGTGTCAGGGGCGGGGCGTCGGTCGCCTGTCAGCGGCGCAGTGGTCCGGTCGCCCGACGTCCGGGCCGGTGGAGCCGTCGTTATGCGGGTAAGCCGATGCCGGTCGGGTGAATTCCGCCGCCGCCGGCCGGCGCAGCGGCGGGGCGGTGCCACGCTGTGCGCCATCGACTGGCGGCCGGAACGGGAGGTGCCCGCGGTGGTGACGCCCGAGCTGCGGCAGCCCGACGACCCCGCGTCGGAGGACCCGCCGCCCGACGCGGGTGACGACGGCCCGGCGCAGGTCCGCAACATGGTGTCGGGGACCGTGGGCGTGGTGGTGCAGGCTGGTGCGGTGCACGGCGACGTGACGCTGCACGCCGCGCCGCTGCCGCCCGCGCCGGTGGTGCCGCGGCAGTTGCCCGCCTCGCCGGCCTTGTTCGCCGGGCGGAGCGCGGAGCTGGCCAGGCTGGACCGCGTGTTGACCGCCACCACAGCGCCCGCCGACCCAGCGGGTTCGGGGCAGGGAGCGACGGTGTTGGTGTCGGCGATCGGCGGTGTCGGGGGCATCGGCAAGACCTGGCTGGCGCTGGCGTGGGCGCACCGCCGGCTGGAGCGGTTCCCGACGGGCAGTTGTTCGTGGACCTGCGTGGGTTCAGTCCCACCGGCGAGCCGGTGGAGCCGGCGGTGGCGGTGCGCGGGTTCCTCGACGCCCAGGCCGCGCTGTACCGCAGCCTGGTGGCCGGGCGGCGGATGCTCATCATGCTGGACAACGCTGCCACCGCCAACCAGGTCGTCCCGCTGCTGCCCGGCTCGCCGTCCTGCACGGTGCTGGTTACCGGTCGTCACCGGCTGGCCTCGCTGATCGACCGGTACGGCGCCCGCCACCTACCGCTGGACGTCCTGTCCCCGGAGGAGGCCCGCGGCCTGCTGGCCGCCCGCCTGGGCGCCGACCGCGTCGCCGCCGAACCCGAGGCGGTGGAGGAGTTGATCGGGCTGTGTGGGGGCCACCCGCTGGCGTTGTCGATCATCGCGCGCACCGCCGGGCCCCATCCCGACATCGCGTTGGCCGAGGCCGCCGCCGAGCTGCGCGACCTCGGGCTGGAGGCGCTCGACCACGACATCGACCTGTCCGCCAGCCTGCCCACCGTGCTGTCCTGGTCCCTGCGCCACCTCACCGACACCCAGCGCACCGTGTTCGTGCTGCTGGGCATCGCCCCCGGCCCGGACACCCACCCCGCCCGCCACCGCCGCCCTCACCGGCCTGCCCGACCGCCTCGCCCGCAGGACGCTGAGCGGGCTGGAGAACGCCTCGCTACTGGAACGGCGGCCCGGTGGCCGCTACGCGATGCACGACCTGGTCCGCCGCTACGCCGCGGACACCACCCTGCCCGAGCACGTGCGGGAAGCGGCCCTGACCCGGGTGGTGGACTTCCACCTGCACACCGCCCACGCCGCCGACCGCCTCCTGGACCCCCACCGCGCGCTCCTGTCGCCCAAGCCGCCCGCGCCCGGTGTGCACCCGCACCCGTTGCCCGACCCCACGGCTGCGTTGGCTCGGCTGGAGGCCGAGCACGCCACCCTGCTGGCCACCCAACGCACCGCCGCCATCCTCGGCCACCACCACACCGTCCGGCACCTGGCCTGGAACCTGCGGATCTGGCACGACCTGCACCTGCCGCACATCCCGGCGGGGGTGACGCCATCTCACGCGAGCAGTTCGTCAGCTCCACCGGTTCGCTGTCCGACGACCCGGAGGCCGCACGTGCCAGCGTCGACGCGCTCGCGGAGGCGTCCCTGGCCATCGCCGACACCGACGTCGACGGCCGGGTGAGCCCGGACGAGTACGCGGTGTTCCTGCGAGGGCACTTCCCTGGCTTGACCGAGGCCGAGGCGGCCGAGGCGTTCGCGCACCTCGACGCCGATGGCGACGGTCACCTCACCGCCGAGGAGTTCATCCGCGCGTGCGTGGAGTTCTGGTCCAGCACCGATCCGGACGCCTCGGGCACTGGTGGATGGGCCGCTCGTTCGCGTGATCCCGTGGGCCGAAGCGGTGGCGGGTCTTCCGGCTAGCGTTGTCGTTCGACGGTGAAGCGGCTCACCGTCGCGGTGGACGCGTCGAGCCGCACGTCCTCGGCCACCACGTCGGTCAACGTGACCGACGGCGCGGGCAGCGACAGCGGGAGCGGGTTCGCAGTGAGGGTGATCGGCACTCCGTCGAACAGCTTGCCCGACAGGGATTCCGCCTCCAGCACCACGCCGCCGGAAAAGCGGGAGCTTCCGACGCGGATCACCACACCCGGCCGCGGGACCAGCTCGGCGTCGAGCAGTTCCAGCGATCCCATGCGCAGCACGACCCGGGAGCCCTGTTCGTAGCGGACGTCGTGTGCGACGGCGGTCCGGGCGCGGATGAACCCGCGCGTCACGTCGGTCGGCGCGGACGACTCCACCATCGGCCAGGTCTCCTGCACGGGCCACATCGCGGTGGCACCGAGCACGAGGACCACCGCGGACAGGCGGCCGATCACGCCGGTCGGCCCGCGTGCCACGCCGTCGCGAGCGAGCCGGCGACGAGGGCCAGCCCCGTTCCGACGAGGAACCCGCCGAGGTTCGCCACGACGTAGGCGACGAACCCGAGGGCGATCACCGCCACGCCGATTGCGACGCTGCGCGCGGGCCGGTGCCACAGCGCGACACCGCCGCCCACCAAGCCGGCGGCGACGAGCACCGAGCCGATCCCGCCGATGCCCTGGACGAGGAGGAACCGGTAGCCGGTGACGGGGACGAGCAGGACCTCCACCCCGGCGAGCACCGCCAGCAGCCCTGCCCAGAACGGGCGCTCGCCACGCCACCGGGTGAACCGCGTGACCATCAGAAGCACTCCTGGCGTCCGGGCACCGCGGTGATGTGCAGGCCGGTGAGCTTGAAGACGCCCGCCGTCGTGGTACCGGACGTCGACCTGAGGTCGTCGATGACGATCGCGTCCGCCTGGTGGGCGTAGTCGCCGTCCTTCCCGGTGACGCCGCGCGCGCCCCGGTCGACCTCGCCGGCGTCCGCTCCCAGCACCAGATTGGTGAGCGTCGCGTCGGAGTGCATGTCGGAGAGGTTGAGCACGAGATCGCTCGCCTCGACCGCCTCGTCGCCGCCTGCCCTGGCGACGATCGTCACCTCCCCGACGAGGCTCGGGACCAGGGCGGAGAAGCACAGGTCCTCGACCCGGGCGGACCCGATGCTGGTGACCACGACCGCGTCCTGGTCCTCGCCGATGCCGACGAACTGGGCGAAGCCGTCGCCCTCCACCCGCTTGGCGGAGAACTTGAAATTCGTGCCGGAGAACGCGAAGGCGGTGGGGACGGCTGCGGTGGCGGTGGCGGTGACCAACCCCGCGGCGAGGCCGGTGCTCGTGATGAGCACGACGGTGAACCGCAACCACCGCGTCCGGCCTCGTGCTGGGGTCAACGGGGTGGTGCGGTCGTCAGACATGGGGGCCTTCCGCGGAGGGAGCGGTATTGCGAAGGCCGACCGTAGGGGGATCGTCGGGGGACGAAGCGCCTGCGCAACCGGTTCGAGTGAAAGATCGGCACGGGACCACTCGAAGGGATGAACGGCATTTTGGGTGCGATGAACCCGGCCGGTAGATCTTGCCGCTCCTGACTGGAGTGCGACGGCCTCGCACCGATTGGCACGGAGCCCTCCTTGACCCAGCACGACCCTGTCGCCGTCATCGGTGTCGCCTGCCGGCTGCCCGGCGGCATCACGAACCTCGACGGGTTGTGGGCGGCGTTGTCGGCCGGTCGGGACCTGGTGGGCGAGATCCCGTCGGACCGCTTCGACGTGGACCGGTTCATCGACGAGCGGGGGCCGCGTCGGGGCAAGAGCTACGTCCGCGCCGCGGGCGTGCTCACCGGGGTGGACCTCGCCGCGTTCGACGCGGACTACTTCGGCATGTCCCCGAAGGAGGCGGCCCGGGTCGACCCGCAGCAGCGGCTGCTGCTGGAGATGGCGGTGGAGGCCCTCGACGACGCGGGTATCGACGCCCGCGCGGTGGCGGGGTCGGACGCGGCGGTCGTGGTCGGTATCACCGACAGCGGCTACAGCACCCTGCAGCAGACCGACGTGCGCAGCATCAACGCCTACACCAACGCGGGCGGCGCGAACTCGATCGCGGCCAACCGGTTGTCGCACTTCTTCGACCTGCGCGGTCCGAGCCTGGCGGTCGACACCGCCTGCTCCTCGTCCCTGGTGGCCCTGCACCAGGCGGTGCGGGGCTTGGCGGCGGGTGAGGGCGAGCTCGCGTTGGTCGGCGGGATCAGCCTGCTGCTCAACCCCGCCACGCACGTCGGGTTCGCCCAGGCGTCGATGCTCTCGCCCAGCGGCCGCTGCCGGACCTTCTCCGCCGACGCGGACGGGTACGTGCGAGCCGAGGGCGGCGCGGTGGTGGTGCTCAAGCGGTTGTCGGACGCGGTTCGGGACGGGGACCGGGTGCACGCGGTGATCCCGGGCAGCGGGGTGAACTGCGACGGACGCACCGCCGGTCTCGCCTCGCCCCGCGCGGAGACGCAGGAAACCCTGTTGCGGGAGGTGTACCGGCGGGCGGGGGTCGAACCGGGTGAACTGGTGTACTTCGAGGCGCACGGCACCGGCACCCCGGCGGGTGACCCGGCCGAGTGCGCCGCGGTGGGCGGGGCGCTGGGACGGAATCGGACGAGTCCGCTGCCGATCGGGTCGGTCAAGACCAACCTCGGGCACCTGGAGGCGGCGTCCGGCCTGGCCGGGCTGCTGAAGGCGGTGCTGGTGCTGCGGCACGGCGAGATCCCGGCGTCGCTGCACGGCGAGCGGCTCAACCCGGCGATCGACTTCGCCGGGTTGGGGCTCGCCCCGGTCGCCCGGCGGACCCCGCTGAAGCACTCCGGTCGGCCGGTCGTGGGTGTGAACTCGTTCGGTTTCGGCGGCGCCAACGCCCACGTCGTGCTGACCTGCGGGCCTGCGGGCCCGAACCCCGTGGTGGACCGGGTACGCGCACTGCCGGTCGTCGTGTCGGGGCACTCGCGGGAGGCGCTGGCCCGGGCCGCGGCGCTGCTGGCCGAGCAGGCCGACCGGACCGCGCCGCGGGACTTCTACGACCTCTGCCATACCGCTACCCGCCGCCGCGGCCGACGTTCGCACCGCGCGGCGGTCTTGGCGGAGAACCCTCGCGAGGCCGCCGACCGGCTGCGTGCGCTCGCGGAGCAACCCGAAACGGTTCGGGAGAGCGCCGGCGGGGCCGTGTTCGTCTTCACCGGCAACGGCGCGCACTGGGCGCGGATGGGTGTCGACCTGCTCGACGACCTCGCATTCCGGACGGCCGTCGAGCAGGTCGACACCGCGCTGCGGGAGCACCAGCGGTGGTCGGTGCTCGACGAGCTGCGCGCCCGGCCCCGCCGTTCCCGGCTGCGCCGCACCGAGTTCGCCCAACCCGCGTTGTTCGCCGTGCAGGTCGGCGTCGTGGCGGCGCTGCGGGCGCGCGGGATCGTCCCGGCGGCGGTCGTGGGACACAGCGTGGGGGAGATCGCCGCGGCGCACGTCGCGGGCGCGCTGGACCTGGGCTCCGCGTGCCGGGTGCTGGCCGTGCGCAGCGCTGCCCAGGGGCGCACCGCGGGCCGTGGTCGCATGGCCGCGATCGGGTTGCCCGCGGCCGAGGCGACGCGACTGCTGGTGAGCCGGCCCGGGTTGTCGCTCGCCGGGATCAACAGCGACCAGGACGTGACGATCAGCGGTGACGTCGGTCAACTCGCGGACCTGGGCCGCGAGCTGGCGGCGCGAGGCGTGTTCTTCCGCGAGCTCGACCTGGACTACGCCTTCCACAGCCCGGTCATGGACGCCGTCGAGCACGAGATCCGCGCCGGACTCGCGGGCCTGGCCGCGGACCGCGCGGTGGTGCCGATGGTGTCCTCGGTGACCGGGCGGCCGATCACCGGTCCGGAGCTGGACGCGCGGTACTGGTGGCGCAACGTCCGGGAACCGGTCGCCTTCGCCCCCGCCGTGCGACACCTGCTGGACGAGGGCGTCGACGCGTTCGTGGAGATCGGGCCACACCCGGTGCTGCGCACCTACCTGCGCAGGCTCGCCCCCGAAGCGCTGGTGCTGCCGACCCTGCGCCGGGACTCGCCCGGCGGACCGGCGATCCGCGCCGCCACCGAAGCTCTCGTCGCGGCCGGCGCGCCGGTCGACTGGGACGTCTACTTCCCCCGCCGCGGGAACGTCGTGGAGCTGCCGGCCCACCCGTGGCAGCGGGAGCGGCACTGGAACGGGGACACCGACCGGTGGGTGCGCTCCAGCGGCACCGGGACGACCGACCACCCGCTGCTGGGGGAACGGATGCCGGTCGCCGACCCCACGTGGCAGGACGTGGTCGAACCGGTGCGGGTGCCGTGGCTGGCCGACCACCGCGTCGGCGGCGCCGTGGTGATGCCCGCCTCCGGGTACGTCGAGATGGCGCTGGCGGCCGGCGCACGGGTCCACGGGGACGCCGTGGAGGTCACCGGCCTGCGGATCGACCAGGCGCTGGTGCTGCCCTGGGACGAGGACGTCACGACCAGCCTGCAGTGCTCACTGGCCGAGGACGGCACCCTGCGCGTCGCCGGCCGGACCGGTGACGCGGACTCGTGGCGGGTCCACGCGACCGGACGGGTCCGCCGCCTGTGGCAGGCGAGCCCGCCGGTCCTCGACCTGGACGCCGACCGGCCGGGCGTGCTCGACGTGCCGGTCGAACGGCACTACCGGTCCGCCGCCGAGGCTGGGCTGGACTACGGCCCGAGCTTCCGGGTCCTGCGGGAACTGCGCGTCGGACCGGACGAGGTGGTCGCGCGCTACCACCACGAGGGTCCGCTCACCGGCTACGAGGCGCACCCCGCCGTGCTGGACGGCGCACTGCAAGCAGGTGCGCCGTTGCTCGGCGACGCCGCCCCGGACAGCGCCTTCCTGCCCGCGGCGATCGGGGCCGTCCGGCGCTATCGCGCCCCGTCGCGCACCGGGTTCGTGCACGTGCGCTCCCGCCACCGGGACCACGCGCACGTCCGGTGGGACGTGGTGGTCGCCGACGACTTCGGCGTCGTCGCAGTGGAACTGGACGACGTGGTGCTGCGCCGGTTCGACGCGGCCGGCGCCGACCGGTTGGATCGGCTGCGCACCGTGCTGCGGGCCGCGCCGCTCGGGAACGGGGCCCACGCGCCGTTGCCGGGAGCACGGGAGGTGGTCGACGCGGCGGCGGACGACGTGGCCTGGGCGCGCCACGAGCTCGAGCGCCTGGACGACGGGTTCCTGCCACGCCTGGTGACGTGCTCCGCCCACTACGCCGCCTCTGCACTGCAGCAGTTCACGCCCGTCGGGCGGCTGTTCACCACCGACGACCTGGTGACCGCGGGGATGCTGCCCAAGCACACCCGGCTGGTCGAGCTGCTGCTGTCCGCCGTCGAGGAGAACGGGCTGGCGCACCGGGAGGACGGGGGACGATGGCGGTTGACCGGCCACACCGACCCGGACGCCATGTTCGCCTCGGCGGTGGCGGAGCACCCCCAGCACCTGCCCGAGCTGGTGATCAGCTCGCACGTGGGCGGCCGGCTGGCGGACGTCCTGGGCGGGCACGTCGACCCGACGGAGCTGATCTTCACCGAGGCCGCGCGGTTCCTGGAGCAGTACTACGACGTCGCGCCCGTCTACGGGCTGTTCAACCAGCTCGTCCGGACGATGGTGCGCGCGGTGGTCGCCGACTGGCCCGAGGACCGGCCGCTGCGGGTGCTGGAGGTCGGTGGCGGCACCGGCGGTGCGACCGCGGCGGTGCTGCCCGTGCTGCCGCCGGAACGCGCCCACTACGTCTTCACCGACCAGAGCCACGGGTTCTTCCCCCGCGCGCGCACGCGGTTCCAGGAGCACGACTTCGTCCGCTACGAGGTGCTCGACCTCGACCACGACCCGGCGTCCCAGGGGTTCGTCCCCGGCTCGTTCGACGTCGTGATCGCCTCGAACGTGCTGCACGCGACGGCCGATCTGCGCCGGTCGCTGCGCTCGGTGGCCGACTTGCTGACCGACCGGGGACTGCTGCTGGCCTACGAGGCGCACACTCCGGAGTACCTGGCGCTGCCCTTCGGGGTGCTCGACGGGTTCTGGCGCCACACCGACACCGACTTGCGCACCCGGTCGCCGCTGCTGTCCCGGGAGCAGTGGCCCGCCGTGCTGGACGGGTGCGGGTTCGACGAGGTCGCCCAGGTCGGCGCCGAGCGGGGACCGGTGCACGGCGCGGGCGCGGTCATCGTCGCGAGCCGCGCCGCTCGCACCAACCCACCGGTCGTGCCGCCGGAACCCGTGCGCACGGGTGTGCGGTGGGTCCTCGTGGCCGAGGACGAGACCGAGTCAGATCTCGTCGCGCGACTCGCCCGGCGCCTGACCGGGTCCGGCGACACCCACACCATGACCGCCGCCGCCGACGTCGACCGGTGGGCGCCACTGCTCGGGGACGCGGGCGCCGAGGTGGACGTCGTCCTCGTGCTGGCCGAGCACCCGACCGCCGACGTGGTGCACCACGCCACCCGGCGGGCCTCGGTGCTGCGCGCCCTGGCCACGGCGTGCGACCGCCGTGCCGGCGCGGGCACGGTGTCGCTGTGGCTGGTCACCCGGCCCAGCGGGGCGCTGCCCGGGCCGGAGCGGCCCGATCACCCCGCGGACGCGGCCACCTGGGGCGTGGCCCGGTCCCTGGCCGGTGAACGCCCCGACCTCACCATCCGGCGGTTGTCCCTGCACCGCGGGGCCGATGACGCCGGACGGCTCACCCGGGAGCTGCTCACGCCCTCCGACGAGGACGAGGTCGTGCTCACCGCGGCCGGGCGCTTCGTCCCACGCGTGGTCGAGGCGAAGCCGCTTGTGGACCGGGTGCGCACGTCGTACCGGCTCGACCTGCGACAGGTGGGACTGTCGTTCGGGCTCGCCTGGATCACCGCGCCACACCCGACGCCGGGTCCGGAGGATGTGGTCATCTCGGTGCGGGCATCCGCGCTGAACTACCGCGACGTCATGCTGGCGACGGGTGCGCTGCCGCCACAGGCGTGCGCGGAATCGTTCGACGGCGGCGCGCTCGGCCTGGAGTGCGCCGGGGTCGTGACCGCCGTCGGCCCAGAGGTGACCTCCGTCCGACCGGGGGACAGGGTGGCCGCGTTCGCGGCGAGGGCACTGTCCTCCGATGTGGTCACGCCCGTCGAGTTCGTGATCCCGCTGCCCGAGGACATGCCGTTCACCGCCGCAGCCACGCTGCCCGTGGCCGCCGCGACGGTCGAGTACGGCCTGGTGACCCTGGCCCGGTTGGCGCCCGGCGAAGTGGTCCTGGTGCACGGCGGAGCGGGCGGCGTCGGCCTCGCCGCGCTGCAGTGCGCGCGCCGCCGCGGGGCGACGGTGATCGCCACGGCCGGATCACCGGTCAAGCGTGCTTTCCTGCGCTCGCTCGGGGTCGAGCACGTGCTGGACTCCCGCGGTCTGGCCTTCGCCGCCGAGGTCATGGCGATCACCGGCGGGCGCGGTGTGGACGTGGTGCTCAACTCCCTGGCCGGCGAGGCGCTCACGCGCAGCCTGGAGCTGCTGCGGCCGCACGGCAGGTTCGTGGAGCTGGGCAAGCGGGACATCGTGGAGGACCGGGAAGTGCCGCTGCGGCCGTTGCGCCGCAACGCGAGCATGTTCTGCGTCGACCTCAGCTCTCTGTCACCCGATGACGCCGCCGTCCGGTCGGGCCTGTTCACGGCGGTGGCCGAGCACATCGGGACCGGTGCGTACCGCCCGCTGCCGCACGTGGTGTACCCGGTCGCGAGGGTGGCCGAGGCGTTCGAGTTGCTGCGCCACTCCCGGCACATCGGCAAGGTCGTCGTCTCCCACGGCGGTGACGTGCCGGTCGAACGACCGCCCGCCGCGGTGCGGCTGGACGGGACCGCCACCTACCTGGTGACTGGAGGTCTCGGCGGGTTCGGCGCCGCCTCCGCACGCTGGCTGGCCGCCCATGGCGCCCGGCACCTGGCGCTGGTCGGCCGCAGGGGAGCCGACACCCTCGAAGGCCCTGAGCTGCTGGCGGAACTCGCCCGCTCGGGCGTGACGGCCACGGCCCATGCCGCCGATGTCGCCGACGGGAGCGCGATGCGGCGGGTCCTCGCCGAGGTGAACAGTTCCGGCCACCCGCTGCGCGGTGTGCTGCACGCCGCGATGGTGCTGGACGACGCGCCGCTGACCGAGTCGGACGACCGGCGGTTCGACACAGCGTTGCGGCCCAAGGCGCAGGGCGCGGTCGTGCTCGACGCGCTGACCGCGAGCATCGACCTGGACTTTTTCATGTTGTTCTCCTCCGCCGCCGCGACGATCGGCCTGCACGGCCAGACCAACTACGTCGCGGGCAACCTCTTCCTGGAAGCCCTTGCCCGTGCCCGGCGCGGCCGGGGCCTGCCGGGGCAGGCGATCGGCTGGGGAGCGATCTCCGAGGTGGGCCACGTCGCGCGCAGCGGTCTGCAGGACAGCGTCGCGGAGGTGCTGCGGCCCGTCCGTCCGGCGGTGGCCCTGGCCGCGTTGGGGCAGGTGCTCGGCGACCACACCGACGTTCTGGTGCTGGCCGGCATCGGCCGCAACCCGGCCAGGAGGTTCCTGCCCGGTCTGGGCTCGCCCCGGATGGCCGGTCTGTTCCCCGCCGCGGTCGGTGCGGCGGCCCGCGACCCGCGGGAGTTCCACCGGTCCTTGGCCGCCGCGACGCCCGAGCAGGGGCACGCGCTGCTCCGCCAGGCGATGACCGAGCTGCTCGCCTCGGTGCTGCAGACCGCACCGGAGCGGGTGGACGAGACCGTGCCGCTGGACCGGCTGGGGGTGGACTCACTGATGAGCGCGGAGTTCCTCGTCGCGGTGCGGCAGCAGTTGGGCTGCGAGCTGTCGGTCATGGAGGCGGCCAAGGGCGGGTCGATCATCGAGCTGGCCCGAATCGCGCTGCACCGGACGACCTCCCGGGTGGCCCTCCGATGACGGGCGTGACGGCGCATCGCCCGCTCCGACCGCTGGACAACGCCTACCTGGACTGCGACAGGCCGGCAGGCAAGGACGGCACCGAGATCGGTGTCCTGCTGCGCTTCGCCGAACCGCTCGGCAGGTCGGTCGAGGAGTGGCGGGCACTGGTCGCCGTCCGCCTCGACGCGGCGCCCGACCTGCGCCTGGTGCCTCACCGGCCGCGGCGCAGGTGGCTGCCGATGCGGTGGGCCGCGGCCGAACCCAACCTCCGGCACCACGTGCGCGAGGTGAGGTCGGCCGCGCCCGACGGGCTGCGCGCCGCCGTCGAAGAGGTCTTGGCCGACAGGCTCCCGCTCGACCGGCCGCTGTGGCAGCTCGTCGTCCTCCGCGACGCCGCCGAAGGGGAGGCGGTCCTGTTCCGGGTGCACCACGCCCTGGCCGACGGCGTGGGCATGGTGGAACTGGGCACCCGGCTGCTCGGCTCGGACCTCCGCACGCCCGTGCCCGTCACCGCGTCCGTGCGACAACCACGGCTGCACGCGTGGCGGGAGGTGGTCGCCGGGACACCGCGCTACCTGCGTGGGTTCGCACCACCGGCCGGGCGGGCCTTCACCAGCCGGGATCTCACCGGCGCCCGCCGGCTGGCCTGGGCGGACACCACCGTCGACCGGCTGCACTCGATCGGCCGGCAGCACGGGGTCACCGGCACCGAGGTCTACCTCGCCGCCCTCGCCGGCGCGTTGCGGCAGTGGCCGCACACGCCGTGGCGCTCGGGACCGCGCACGCTCTGGGCCCTGGTACCGGTCGACACCAGGGCAACCGGCGTCGACGACGGGCTCGGCAACCAGGTGGTCAACCTGCGGGTGCCCCTGCCGTGCGGCGAACCGGACGCCCGCCGCAGACTCGCCCTGGTCGCGGGCAGCGCGAACACCGCGGGGCAACGCCGGCGTGCCGAGGTGATGCGCGCCGGCGTCGAGGTGCTGCCCGACCTGGTGGTGAGGGCGTTGTTCTGGTGCACCTACCGGCGGTGGCACATCGACCTGGTCGCCAGCAACGTGGCGTCGCTAGGCCACCGGGTCAGTCATCGCGGCAACCCGATCACCGAGGCGTTGCCGATCGGGTTCCTGCCCCACCGGCGGCCGTTCGGGGTGGTGCTCGGCGCCTACGGGGACCGGGTGTCCCTGCACGTCACCGCGGACGCGGCACTCCCGCGGCCCGACGTGTTGTGCAAGTTGTGGATCCAGTCGCTGGGCGAACTCGCCTCGCTGCCGGCACTCCCGTCACCTCATGGAAGAGACCGATGACCCACGTTCGTGCCGTACTCGCCGACCACCCCGTCGCCATCGTCGGGATGGCAGGTGTCTTCCCCGGCGCACGCGACGTCCAGGAGTTCTGGACCAACGTCACCAGGGGCGTCGACTGCATCACCGAGGTGCCGGAGACCCACTGGCGCAGCGCCGACCACTACGACCCCGACCCGAACGCCGAGGACAAGACGTACTGCCGGCGTGGCGGGTTCCTGCCCAGCCTGCGGTTCGACCCGGTCGAGTTCGGCATGCCCCCGGCGACGATCGAATCGACCGGGGTCGTGCAGCTGGTCAGCCTGCTGGTCGCCCGCGACGTCCTGCGCGACGCGGGCTGCGACCGCGACTGGTTCGACCCGGCGCGCACCGGCGTCGTGCTCGGCTACTCGGGTGCGCCGTCGATCGCGCAGATGCTGGTGCCCCGCCTGCACCTGCCGGTGCTGCGGGCCGTGCTGCGGCAGTCCGGTGTGGACGAACAACGCAGTACCGAGATCGCGGAGCGGTTCCGTGACTTCTACCTGCCGTGGTCGGAGGACTCGTTCCCCGGAATGCTCGGCAACGTCATCGCGGGCCGCGTCGCGAACCGGATGAACCTGGGCGGGATGAACTGCACGGTCGACGCGGCCTGCGCCAGCTCGCTGGCCGCGGTGCGGATGGCCGTCACCGAACTCGTGGAGCACCGGGCCGACCTGATGATCACCGGTGGCTGCGACGCCGACAACTCGATCACCTCGTTCGTCAGCTTCTGCCGCACGCCGGCCCTGTCGCGCAGCGAGACCGTCCGCCCGTTCGACGCCCGCGCCGACGGCACCCTGATCGGCGAGGGCGTCGGGATGCTGGCGCTGAAGCGGCTCGACGACGCCGTCGCGCACGGGGACCGGGTCTACGCGGTCATCCGCGGCATCGGCTCGGCCAGCGACGGCGGCGCCACCAGCATCTACGCGCCCAAGCACGACGGGCAGGCGACCACCCTGCGCCGGGCCTACGCCGACGCGGACTGCTCACCCGCCACGGTCGGCCTGTTCGAGGCGCACGGCACCGGCACCCCCGTCGGCGACGAGGTGGAGCTTCAGGCGCTCGCCACGGTGCTCACCGAGGCCGGCGCCGAGCCCCGGCGGGTGGCGCTGGGCACGGTGAAGTCCCAGATCGGGCACCTGAAGGGCGCGGCGGGCGCGGCCGGGCTGATCAAGGCCGCGCTGGCCCTGCACCACAAGGTGCTGCCGCCCACGATCAACGTCGACACCCCGACCGAATCGCTCACCCGCGACGACGCCCCCTGCTACCTCAACACCACCACGCGGCCGTGGGCGCAGGACGCCCGCGGTCCGAAGAGGGCCGGTGTCTCCGCGTTCGGGTTCGGCGGCACCAACTTCCACGTCGTGCTGGAAGAGCACGGCGAACCACCGCTGACCACCGGCCACCGGGGCGCGACGGCGCACCTATGGGCGTGCGCCGACCCGGCACTGCTCCGCTTCGAGGTCGCCGGTGGCGCCGAGTGGGACGACACCCAGGCGGTGCCCGAAACCCACGCGCGGGTGGGATTCGTCGCCGTGGATCCCCGTGACTTCGACGAACTACGGTCGCTGACCCTGGACCTGCTCGACGCGCGTGCCGACGAGCAGGAGTGGAACCACCTGCGCGGGGTGCACTACCGGCGTCGCGCGCTGCCCGGCCGGCCCAAGATCGCCGCGCTGTTCGCCGGCCAGGGCAGCCAGTACGTCGGCATGGGGCTCTGGCAGATCTTGGGCGTGCCTTCGGTGCGGCAGTCGTTCGACACCGCCTGCCGGTTCACGCCGGACCTGGCGGACGTGGTCTTCCCGCCGCCGGGGGCGGGTGACGCCGAGGCCGTCCTGCGCCGCACCGAGCACGCCCAGCCGGCGATCGGCGCGTTGTCCGCCGGGCAGTACCGGTTCCTGCGCGACTGCGGCCTGCGCCCCGACGGCGTGCTCGGGCACAGCTTCGGCGAGCTGACCGCCCTGTGGGCGGCGGGTTCACTGGTCGACGACGACTTCCACCGGCTCGCCCGTGCCCGAGGTGCGGCGATGCGGCCACCCGCGACCTCCACCGCCGACCCCGGCGCGATGGTCGCGGTGACGGCCACCGCCGCCACCGTCGAGGAGATGATCCGCACCGAACCCGACCTGCTGATCTGCAACCACAACGCACCGGACCAGGTCGTGGTGGGCGGTGCGACGGCCGCCGTCGAGCGGTTCGCCCGGTCGTGCGGCGCCGCGAGCGTCGTGGCGGTGCGGCTGCCGGTGGCATGCGCGTTCCACACCCCCCACGTCGACCACGCCGTGCCGGTGTTCGCCGACGCCGTGCAGGGGGTGGAACTGCGCCCGCCGGCCACGCCGGTCTACAGCAACGTCGCCGGCGCGGAGTACGGCGCCGACGTCGAGGCGAACCGACGGCTGCTCGTGGAGCAGCTCCGCCGCCCCGTCGACTTCGCCGGCCGCGTCCGGCAGCTGTACCGGGAGGGGTTCCGGGTCTTCGTCGAGTTCGGGCCCAAGCAGATCCTCACCCACCTCGTCCGGCGGACCCTCGACGCGGACGACGTCGTCGCCGTGCACACCGACGGCGGTCCGGGCCGCGACGACATGCAGCTCAAGTCTGCCGCGCTGAGGCTGGCGGTGCTCGGGCTGTCGGTGCGCGGCATCAACAGGCACGCGCCACGCGCCACGCCCACCAAGCCGCCGTCGGCAGCCTCGGTGGTGCTGCGCGGCACCTGGTACCTGTCCGAGGAACGGCGACAGGCGCAGAACGACCTACTGGAAGCCCCGCGCCCTGATCCGATCCAGGTTCCGCACCCGCTCCCGACCGCCGAGCCGGCACCCGCCCACGACGACTGGGCGCGTGTCGCCGCGGAGCACGTCGCGCTGCACCAGCGCTACCTCGACGGCCAGTTGCAGGTGGCCGAGCACCTGGTCCGGCACGTCGAACGGCCCGACCTGGCGGCGGGGGTCGCCGCCGTCGCGCAGCACAGCATCGCGATGGGACAGGCCCACATCCGGGCGAACGAGGTGCTGAGCACCCTCCTCGGCCCTGCGGGCGCCGACCCCGGACTGGCGCCGACACCGAGCCCGACGCCGATCGCGCCACCCGTCCTCGAACCACCGCGTCCGGCGCCGGACTGCCCGGTCACCCTGCCCGCCCTCGCACCACCTCCCGCTCCCGCCCCGGCACAGGCCCCTCGTCCGATGTCGATCGAAGACGTCGACCCGGACGAGCTGAGAGAGACCCTGCTCCGGGTCGTGGCGGACAAGACCGGCTACCACGTCGACATGCTCGAACCGGACCTCGACCTCCAAACCGACCTGGGCATCGACTCGCTCAAGCGCGCCGAGATCCTCAGCGAGCTGTGGAAGCGGTACCCGGTGCGCAGCCTGGACGGCATGGGCATCCAGCAGTTCGTCGAGATCCGCACGCTCAACGACACCGTCGAACTCCTCGTCGGCCTGCGGGGACAGCTGTTCGGCGAGGACGCCGACGACGCCGACGTGGTGCGCTCCGAAGTCCGGCTGGTCCCGCTGCCCGAGATGGACGTCGTCGAGAGCGCCTACCACCACGAGCCCCGGGCGGTGCTCGTGGACGACCGCGGGGACCTGTGCCGAGCCCTGGCCGCCGCGCTCACAGTCCGCGGGTGGCGCGTGCACGCGCTGCCGCACGCGGACTGGACCGAGGACTCCCTGGCCGCGGCGCTGGACGCGGTGCTCGCCGAGGCAGGTCGCGTGGACCTCGTGGTCGCGCCGGACGCGAGCGTCGACGAGACCGCGCCCGACGCGGTCCGCCGCCACGCGCACGCCCTGCTGACCGCCAAGCGGCTGCTGGACCCGCTGTGCGCCACCGCAGCGACCGGCGCGCGCGCCGCGTTCCTCGCGGTCAGCCTGGGGCGCGGCGTGCCCACCTCGGCGCTCGGCGGACTGGCCAAGACCCTGGCGCACGAAGCGCCGCAGTTGTTCTGCCGGTCGGTGGTGCTGTCGGCCGAGCTGTCCGCCGAACGCGCGGCCCAGGCGGCGTTGCGGGAGCTGGACGACGCGGCCACCGACGTGAACGAGGTCTTCCACGACGGCGTCGACCGCCGGGTCGCCCGGCTGGTCCCGCTGCCGTCGACCCCGGCGCCGCACCCGGCGCTCGACCGGGACGACGTGGTCGTGGTGACCGGCGGCGCGCGCGGCATCACCTCGTCGTGCGTGGTCGCACTGGCCCACCGGGCGCCGTGTCACTTCGTACTGCTCGGTCGCACAGGGCGGGAGGACGAGCCCGCGTGGGTGACGGGAGTCCCGACCGACGGCCTGCCCGCCGCCCTGCTGGACCACCTACGGGGCACCGGCAAGGTCCTGCCGCCCGCGAAGTTCGAGGCCCTGGTAGCCGCCGCGCGAGCCCGACGCGAGGTCGAGGACACCCTCGCCGCGCTGGCCGGGGCCGGCGCCACGGCCGAGTACGTCGCGGTCGACGTCACCGACCGCGACGCCGTCATCGCCGCGCTCGCGCCGCACGCCGGCCGGGTCACCGCCCTGGTCCACGGCGCTGCCGAGATCAACGACGGCCCCCTGCGGGGCAAGGGCCTCGCGGACGTGGAACGGGTCCTCGCCGCCAAGGTCGTGGGCCTGCACAACGTGCTCGGCGCGCTGGACCCGTTGCGGTTGCGGCACCTGGTGTTGTTCGCGTCGGTCGTGGGGCTGATCGGCAACACGGGGCAGGCCGACTACGCCGTGGCCAACGGCGTGGCCAACCGGTTCGCCCACGACTGGCAGGCGGCACACCCGCGGTGCCGGGTGGTCGCGATCAACTGGGGTCCCTGGCGCGGCGGCATGATCACCGAGACGCTGCGGGCGGGCCTGGAGATGGCCGGCACGCGGGTGATGAGCAAGGAGGCTGGCTCGGCCCGGTTCGTGGAGGAGGTGTTCGCCGACCGCGGCACGGGGTCCCCGGTGGTCGTGGTCTCCACACCGATCGCGCTGCCCGCGCCCTCGGCGCCGCTGCCCCCGACCGGCCGCCGGGTCGTGCGCCGACTCGACCACCTCGTCGCCGAGCCGGTGCTGCGCGACCACACCATCGACGAGTACCCGGTGCTGCCGCTGACCGGCGCGGTGGGCTGGTGCGCCAACGTGCTCGAACACCTCCAGCCCGGTGAGCACGTCGTGGAGTGCCGCGACTTCGCCGTGCACAAGGGCCTGGTCTTCGACGGCGACGAGCGGTCCGCGTTCACCGCGGAGGTGCTGCCCGCCGAAGGCGGAGCGCTGCGCGTGACCATCACCAGCGTCGGCCCGGACGACCGCCGCACACCTCGGTACGCCGGGACCTTCGTGACGAGCAGGCGCGTGTCGCGCGACCAGGAGCGCGGCCGGGCCTGGCACGAGGAGCTGGCCGCACCGCCGACGCCGCGCCCGGAGTACTTCGACGTGCTGTTCTGCGGCCCCACCCTGCGCGGGCTGCGCCGCGTGCTGGCCGAGGACGACTCCGGGATGGTCCTGGAGTGCGCGGTGCCCGACACCGACCTGGCCGCGGGCGCCTTCGCGGGCCGCCTGCACAGCACGGTGCTGGCCGACCAGCTCGTGCAGGCCGCCGGGCTGTTCGTCGTCAAGCGGCACGACTCGGTGTGCCTGCCGGTCGGCGTCGCGACCTGGCGGATGTCCGACCGGCTGCCCGCCGAGGAGCCGTTCGTCATCGAGGTCCGGTCGCCGGGGGAGGACGGCCTGGAGGTGCGGGTCGACGTGACCGCGTCGGCCGCCGACGGCCGCGTCCTGCAACGCGTGTCGGGGCTGAAGATGCTGCGGATGCCCCACCCCTCGACGTGGCGACCGGCGGCCGGGGTCGTGCGGTGAACGACGTCCTCTCGTTCGACGGCGAACCGTTGCTCGCCGCGCTCCCGCACCCCCCTCGGTCCGACGACCTGAGGCGACTGCGCGACACCGTGGCCCGCGCGCACGCCTCCGCCCTTGAGGTTCACCACGCGCTCCAGACGCGGTCGCTCGAAGGCGGTGCGGCGTGACCGCCGTCGTGGTGGACGACGCCGTCCGTCACGACCCCGAGGGCATTCGGCGGGTCCTGGAGGCGCTGGACCGGCCCTGCTTCATCGTGCGGACCGGGCGCGGGATCGGTGCGAGCACCCGGTACCCGGCGACACCGGGGCTGTCACTGCTGGCCAGCGCGCCCGCCGTGCCACCGGAACGCCTCGGCGACAGTGGGTTCGCCCGCCACCACGGCACCCGCTTCCCCCTCATGGCCGGGTCGATGGCGCACGGCATCGCCTCCGTCGCCCTGGTCACCGCGATGGCCAGGGCGGGGTTCCTCGCCTCCTACGGAGCCGCTGCGGTGCCCTTGCGCGACGTGGGCGCCGCGGTGGCCCGGCTGGCCAGGGAGATCCCCGGCCTGCCCTTCGCCGTCAACTTTATCCACGACGGCCGTGACGAGCGGGGCATGGTCGAGCTGATCCGCTGCCTCACCCGCCACCGGGTGCGCTGCCTGGAGGTGTCGGGGAACATGCTGATCAGCAAGGAGGTGCTGCACTACCGGCTGTCCGGCATCACCGAAGACCGCTCCGGCGCGGTCGTCCCGGCCAACCGCCTGATCGCCAAGGTCGCGCACCCCGACATCGCCCTTCGCTTCCTGCGCCCGGTCGACCGCGCGCAGGTGGACGAGTTGGTCGCCGAAGGCCGGCTCACCGCCGACGAGGCCCGGCTCGCCGAACGGCTGCCCCTGGCCGACGACATCACCGTGGAGGCCGACTCCGGTGGGCACACCGACGGGCGTCCGCTCGCCGTGCTGTTCCCGGCCATCGTCGCGCTGCGCGACCAGGTTCAGCGGCAGCACCGCTACGCCGCGCCGGTCCGCATCGGCGCCGCCGGCGGGATCGGCACGCCGCACGCCGCACTCGCCGCCTTCGCCCTCGGCGCGGCGTACGTCGTCACGGGCTCGATCAACCAGGCGTGTGTGGAGGCGGGCACCTCCGACGCGGCACGGCGGATGCTCGCCGCCGCCGGGATCACCGACTTCGAGTCCGCGCCGTCACCCGTGGCATTCGAGGCGGGCACCACCGTCCAGGTCCTGCGGGCGGCCAGCCGGTTTCCCGTGCACGCCCGGCGCCTGCACCAGCTCTACGAGCACCACGACGGCCTCGACGCCCTCCCGGCGCAGGAACGGGACCGGCTGGAGCGGGTGTTCCGGTACGACCTGGACGAGGTCTGGCGGCAGGCCGTGGAGCACAAGATGACCACCGACCCCGCAGCCGTCACCCGGGCCACCGCCGACCCCAAGCGCGCCATGGCGATGGTGTTCCGCTGGTACCTGGCGATGTCCTCGCGCTGGGCGGTCGCGGGCGAGCCGGACCGCGAGGCGGACTACCAGATCTGGTGCGGCCCGGCGATGGGCGCCTTCAACGACTGGGTGCGCGGCTCCCACCTGGAGCAGTGGTCGAACCGCCGGGTCGCCGAGGTCAACCGGCACCTCCTGCGCGGAGCCGCGCACCTGGCGCGCCTCAACCAACTCACCCTCGCCGGCGTCCGGCTGCCACAGGAGTGGACGCGCTACCGCATCGAACGGGAGAACACACCGTGACCACCGGCATCACCGGCGCCACCGGCTTCCTGGGCTCACACCTGCTGCGCGAACTCCTCGGCAGCGGGGACGAACCGATCACCGCCCTGGTGCGCCCGAAAGCACATCGCCCCTCCCGCGACCGGCTGATGAGCGCACTCGCCGCCGCGGGCGCCGACACCGCCCTCCTCGCCAGAGCCGACGACCTGGTGACCGTGGTCGAAGGCGATGTCGGCAAGCCGCGCCTCGGGCTCGACCCGACCGCGTACCGGCGGCTCGCCGACTCCCTCGACACGGTGTGGCACAGCGCCGCCCTGGTTGCCCTGACCGGTCCCCGAGACCCGTTCACCGCACAGAACGTCGTGGGCACCCAGGCCGTGCTCGACCTGGCCGCAGCCGGTGTGCGACGTCCGCGCGTGCACCACGTGAGCACCGCCTACGTCGCCGGCGGACGGCGCGACGGCACGGTCTTTGAAGACGAGCTCGACGACTCGGCGGGCTTCGAGAACTACTACGAGGCGTCCAAGTACGACGCCGAGGTCCTGGTCCGCTCCTGGGCGCGACGGCACCACCGCCCGGTCAACGTGTACCGACCGAGCCTGCTGCTGACCGACCTACCGATTCCCGACGGCGCGCCGGGCCACACGTTCGCCACCCTGGCCCGCATCGCTTCACCGTTCCTCGGCGACGGCCCGGTAGCACCGAGCCCGCTGCTCACGGCGGCCGACACCTACCTGTCCGGGATGCCAGGAAGCGACACGTCGCTGCCGCTCCCGTTGCCGGGTCGGGCGAACGGCACGATCAACTGCCTGCCGGTCGAGCACGCGGTGCGCATGATGCTCGCCGTCGCGGCCCGACCACCGGCGAACCTGGTCGACACCTACCACCTGGTCAGCCCGCACGAGACCGCCAACACCGACCTGCTGGCGGCCATCGCGCACCACCTGCCCCGGATGAGCCTGACCTTCGGTTCCCCGCCCGTCGCTCCGTCCCCGGTCCAACGGCTGTTCTACGACGTCGTGTCGCCGTTCCTGAGCTTCTTTCGCCACGACCGCCGCTACGACCGCCGTCACCTCGGCGAGGCCACGAAGGGTATCGCCGACCCGGCACCGCCGGACACCGCCTATCTCCGAGCCGCGGTGGGTTCCTACCTGTACCACCGCTAGTAGGACTTCGTTAGGTGCTGTTGAGTTGCGATTTGTCGGACTGCTCGTGGTCTGGATGGGTTGTCAGCAGCTGTGACAACGGCCGGTCCAGACCGCGAGTAAGTGTTGAAGGTGGCGCAGGACGGCGTAGTGGTCGCGTCCGACCGCCGTGTCACCCAGGTCGCGGACCCCGACATCAGTGACCGGGTGCCGTGGGCTCACCGGCGATCCAGGCGGCTCGGACTGCTCCGATCGGGCGCATCTCCGTAGTTCTTTGTCATGGAGGCGAGGGCACCTCGTCACCTCGGCGTCCATTCCCGTTCCGACGTCGAGGACCGAGCATGACGGTGTCTGAGGTTGTCCACCTCATTGCCCCTGGTCGACGCCCGCACCACGATCACATCGCCGGCGTCCTCGACATCCTCGACCGACAGCGCCGAAAGCCCTGAGAACACCGCACCGACCAGCATCGCCACTTGAGCCATAAATGATCATGACAACCCTCGACCCCCGTCACGGCCTGAGCCCACCGCGCCGCCACCGGAAGTGCGCCAGAGCCGCTCGTGTTTGACAGACCCGGTGCGTGAACCGGCGGCGGGACGATCGCGCCTACGGCAGTTGGTCGAGGAACCAGGTGGCGAGTTCCTCGGTGACCAGGGTGTGGGTGTCGCTCTGCGAGGAGAGTTTGACGGCGTGGAAGGGCGTCTCCTCCAGCTCGTCGTGGTCGATGGGGGTGTAGAGGTTGTCGTGGGTGTCGGGCTCCCGTAGGGCGATGGCGCTGACGGCCGGGACGAAGCAGTGCTCGCGGATGGGGTTGGTGACACCGAAGCCGAATGGCGCGAGCTTGTTGAGCCGGTCGGCGAGGATGCCGAAGCCGGCGAGGGTGCCGCCGGGTGCACCGTCGATGTCGGGCAGTCCGCTGGTGGAGACCTCGCCGGTGGTGAGGGTGAGGACGCGGAGCTTGGCGACGAGCTGGCCCTCGCCCTCGGACTGGGTGCGCAGCTTCGTTCCGGTGACGGTGATTCCTTTCCCGGTGAGGGCGTCGGCTCCGGGGCTGATGCCGTTGCCGGCGCCGGTGTCGGGACCGTTGGCCAGGGCGATCAGCCGGGTCTGCCTCGCCCGGGGCCAGTTGCCGACTTCCTCCAGCGCGCGCAGGAAGGCTTGACGCTGCTCGCTGGGGGCGGGCTTGTCGTCCCAGTGGGCGATGTGCTGCGACAGCAGCTCCTGGGCGGCGGGGCTGTTGATCTGGTCGGAGAAGGACGGGTTGAGCTTCTTGATGTAGTGCGCGAACGCTTGGAGGGCGATGGGGATCCAGGCGCCGGTGTGGGGGCTGTCGTAGGAGAAGTAGAGCTGCGCCTGGTGGTCGATGCCGACCGTCTCCATCTTGGCCAGGGCGTAGCGGGTGACCAAGCCGCCCATGCTGAAGCCGCCGACGGTCAGCGGGTGGTCGCCGCCGCGGCGGTCGATCGCCTCGATGACGGCCGCCATCGCCGTCTCAGCGTTCTGCAGGATCGACGCGCTGCGCTCGTGGTAGCCGACGAGGACGACGTCGCGGCCCCGGCGGCGGAGTTCGCTCAGGAGCGGGTACGGGCCGTACTCCAGCAGTTCCCAGGTGAGGCCGAGGTCGCTGGGGCCGGCGCTGAAGCCGTCGGCGATCAGGACCGGACGGGTGAGTTGGCCGTTGCCCTCGCCGTGGTAGACCCAGGCGGTGCCGTGGGGGAGGTCCCAGACGTCGCTGGGCGGGGGCGGGATGCGGTCGGTCTCCTGCGGGCCGGGTGCCAGGATGATCGGAGGGCCGGACCGGAGGGCTTCGGTGGCCTGTTCTTCGGTGGTGCTCACGGCATGCCTTTCTAGGGGTGGAGGCGCGGGGCACGCCTCGCGGATCGGAAGCCCAGGGGTGGGCTGCGGGACGTCGCGTCCGTCCCGGCAGTGCGAGGCTGGCGGGTCACCCTGTGTGCCGGCTTCAAAGCTGAAAGTAACAAGATTTCGGTGCGGGGGCGCAGCGGCAACCGGTCGGCAGCGACGCGTTCCCCCGTGTGAGCGAACGAGCGGCTTGGGCTGCGATGCCGGTGAAGCCCCCTGTGCAGGCGGGCGGTGCCGGCATCCCAGCACACGGTCTCCAACACGTAGTCGGAGCGGCCGGCGCCGCGTCAACGGCAAGTCGGGCTGATCGCGGTGTCCGCTGAAGCGGTTTGAACCGCCAGGGCGTGCTCCGCTCGTCCTCACGCACCGCCAGGCAAGCTTCCACCACGCGGTCGTCGAGATAGGACTCGCTGTCCTGCGCGACCTGGCAGACCGTGAGATCAGGAGCAACGGCATGACAGTGCGACTGCACCCAAGGTCGTCGCCACGGCCACCGGCAGCGCGATGGTGCTGCTCGACCGGGACTCGGGCCGGTACTTCGAGCTCAACGCCACCGGCGCCGCGATCGTCCGGTCCCTGACCGAGGGCACAGACCCGGTGCAGGAACTGCGCGGCGGAGGAACTGGTGACCCGCGTCGTCGGCTCGTTCCTGGCGGCCCTGCGGGCACCTGACCTTGGCGGTGACGCGGTGAGCAGACCGATCGCCGTCACCGCCGCGACACCGCTCGCGTGGTGGCGCCGTCCTCCGATGCTCGTCGCCGTGACCGTCACCTGGTGGCTGGCACGGCAGTCACCCGCACACATTCAGTCGGTGCTGACCGTGCTGCGGCGTGGGGCCCGCCCCGCCACCCACGCCCAAGCCGGGAAAGCCAAGAACGACGTGCTGGCCACCAGCGTGCAGTGCAACGGCGACGGCTGCATGCAATGCTCGCTGGCCACGGCCCTGCTGTGCCGACTGCGCGGCAGGTGGCCGACCTGGTGCACCGGGGTGCGCACCCAACCCTTTGGCGCACACGCCTGGGTCCAGGTCGACGGGCGCTCTGTCGCCGAACCACACCCCGACGACTACTACCGGCCGATGCACATCGTGCCCCCGCTCCGGGAACGCCCCGCACGGTGAGGAACGCTCAGCGCTGCGCGGGCAGTTGACGACGCGCCGCAGTGCGAGCCGGACCTGATCGCGATAGGCCGCACAGGCATGAACGCAACTCCCTGCTCGACTGTTGTAGGGGATCACGCGGTGAGCACAGGAGTGTCAGCGGCGGTCGGGTGGGATGGATTGGGGGAAGGTGAAGAAGTTGTCGGGGTCGACGACGGCTTTGACTTGTCGGAGTCTGTGGTGGTTGTCGCCGTGGTAGGCGATGAGCCAGTCGGTCAGTTCGGGGTCCATGCCGTTGGTGTAGCCGCCGGTGCCCAGGTGGGGCTGCATGGTGGCGTGCACCTCGCGCAGCCAGGTCAGGCGTTGGTCGACGTGGTCGGGGTCGGTGGACTGGTCCCAGTAGGAGTGGTACTGCACCACGCCGATCGCATCACGGTGCGGAAATGCCGTCGCGGTGGGTGCGACGTCGGAGACGGCGCCGCCGAGTGCCTCGATGAGCAGTCCGCCGGCTCCGCCGCAGCCGGGCATCTTGTCGACCGTGCCGACGAGGTCGTGTGCCGCCGCCGGGGTGATGGGGGTGCGGGCGATGTGGGACTTGGCGGCGAAGGCGACCCGTGCACCCCAGGTGCCGCCGCCCCAGCGTTCGGCTTCCGAGGTGGCTTGGACGTAGCCGGTCGGCACGAGGATGCGCTGGGTCTCGGGGCTGCCGATGGCGGCGATCATCCGGTCCAGCACGGGGTGCAGCTCGGCGGGGGTGCCGATGAACGTGCCGGTCACGGCCGGCGGCGCGGGGCTGCCTCGGTCGCTGAGCAGTTCGACCACGCTGCGGATCTCGCGTGGTGTGGCCGGGTCGGTGTGCCAGGCGGTCCAGCCTCGGAGCAGGGTGGGCAGGTCGCGTTCCGGCCAGGAGAGCAGGAACGTGGTGAAGGAGAGGTTCCTGGTGTCGGTGGTGGTGAACTCCAGGTCGGTGACGACGCCGAAGTTGCCGCCGCCACCGCCGCGCAAGGCCCAGAACAGGTCGGGATCGTTCTCCGCGTCGACCCGGCGCAGGCGGCCGTCGGCGGTCACGATCCCGACACTGGTGAGGTGGTCGCAGGCCAGGCCCCAGGCGCGGGTGAAGGCGCTCATGCCGCCGCCGAGGGTGACGCCGGCCAGGCCGACCGTGGGGCAGCGGCCCAGCGGCAGGCCGGCACCGGCGGCGGCCAGCGCGGAGTGCGCCTGCCCGGCCTTGACCCCGGCGCCGAACCGGGCGCGGCCGTCGGCGACCCTCGTGGTGTTGAGGGAGCTGACGTCGAGCACGAGGCCGGGGCCGGTGGAGTAGCCGGCGTAGCTGTGGCCGCCGGAGCGCAGTGCCAGCGGCAGGCGGTTGGCCTGGGCGTAGCGCACGCACTCGACCACGTCGTGCGGTGTGGCGGGGTAGACCATCGCCTGAGGGCGCACGGTGTCGAAGCGCTGGTTGACCAGCAGCCGGGCCTGCTCGTAGGCGGCGTCGCCCGGTTGCAGCACCATGCCGTGGATGCTCTCGGCGAGGTCGGCGAACCGCCGCCGGCGCGGCGCCGGGGCCGGCACGGCCGTCTTGGCGCGGCGCAGCGCGGTGAGGGCGTGCAGGTCGGCGAGCACCGGGTAGTCGAACGGCAGCGGCCGGGGCCCGACCTGGTCGGGTCGGGAGGTGAAGCCGCCGTCGTCGTCCTGGTGCGCGGTCAGGTAGGCGACGGCGCGCAGCGTGGCTTCGCGTGCGTCGTGGCGTGCCAACGCCGACAGGGTCTGTGCGGTGGACAGTACGTCGCTGGGCTCGTCCTCGGTGTGACCCCAGCCTCCGTCGGGGTGCTGTGTGGCGAGCAGCCGGGCAACCGCCCGTCGGGTGGCCTCCGCGACCCTGTCGTCGGCGGCGAGACCCGGTACGGCGTGCAACGCGTCCAGCACCCGCTGGATGGCGCTCGACTCGCTCACCGTCCAGCTGCGGTCGAAGGTGCCGTCGGGGAGTTGGGCGTCCAGCACGAAGTCGACGGCGCGCGTGAGCAGGTCGTGGTGGTGCTCCTGGTCCGGTGCCAGGGCGAGGATGGCGCCGGCGGTCACGTCCAGGTCCGGCTGGTCCCCGCGCACCCACGTGGGGAAGCCGCCACCGGGGTCGGCGATGGTGGTGAGGTAGCGGGTGGCGTCGGCCAGCGCGGTGTCGTACCGGCCCGGCGCGGCGTGGAGGAATTCCATGCACCTGGTCGTGGTGTCCACGTCGGTCTGGTGCATGCCCGTGGCGAACGGCCAGCCGCCGTCGGGGGCTTGCCAGAACGCGACGAACTCGGCCATCCGGCGGGTGAGCGGCGCGAGCCGCGGGTGGTGCACGTATTCCAGCCCGGCCACGGCGGTCAGCCACAAGTCTTGGCTGTCGAGGAACGGCATGCCGCCGTCGTCGTTGAGCGCGAGGGTGAACCGCAGCAGCCCGTCGGTCACCGCCCGGTCCTTCGGCCGGAAGGTGCGCACGGCGTGCAGGCCCAGCAGGTGGGTGGTGGCGCTGGCCTCCCACAGCAACCGGTTCCGGTCGCCGCGCAGAAGGGAGACGAGCCGGTCGCGCTCGGCGTCGGAGACGGTGTGCGGCCGTCCGCAGGCGTGGGCGTGGATGGTCCTGGTGGCCAGCAGGTGCACGTCGGTGAAGGTCGTGATCCCGTCCGGCGGCACGGCCGGTGGCGCGTCCCGGTGGTCGAGCGGGGTGCCGCACAGCAGGTGCAGCACGGTGCGCAGCATGACCTCCTTCAGCCGCCCACGGCCCGCAGTGCCCCGGTTCACCATCGAGGGCACCAGCGCGTCGGCGCGTTCGGATGCCCGTGCCGCCGTGTCGCGAGGGGACAGGCAGGCGTCGATCAGCAGGGCGTCGATGTCGTCGGCACCGGGCCGGCGTCGGAGCAGGAAATCGGTCAGCCGTTCCCGCTCGCGCGAGTGGGAGTCGTCGGCGCGCAGCAAAGCCAGCAGCAGCGCCGATTCCAGCACCCGACTGCCGCACCGGTCGTCCACCGCGCCCGTGCCGCGCACCGCGACCGCGAGGTGGCGCGTCAGCGGCGTGATGCCGCGCTCGCCGTGGCCGGGCAGGGCTCCGGGCGCGTTGCGGTGGGTCTCGCCCTGCCAGGCCAGCGCGCCGTCCCGCACGCGACGCAGCAGCGTGATCCGCGCTGGGTCACCGGTGGTGGCGTCGAAGTCGTCCAGGCGCCGTTCCAGCATCGCGCGCGCTTTCGCGGCGGCCTCGGGTAAGTCGCAGCCGTGCTCGCGGGCCAGCACTTCGACCAGGTTCTCGGTGCCCTCGGCCAGTTCACGTTTCGCGGAGGCGATGTCGTTGGCCCAGGCGATGATGTCCGCGGTGGCGTCGCGCAGGTCGTCCAGCGCCGGGTGTTCGGGCAGTGCGCGTTCGACCAGCGCGATCGTCGGCAACGCGGTGATCGTGTGCCGGCGCAGCGCCAGGTAGTCGGCCAAGCCCGGTTTCTCGCCCGAGGCACGCAGGTCGACCTCGATGCAGGTGGCGTCGGCGAACTGCCGGTAGAGCCGGACGAACCGCGCTGCCCAACCGGGCGCGGCCCCCGTGAGCGTCCGCGGCCACAAGTCCTTCAACGCCGCTACCGCCGGGTGCCCGCCCGGCGCGTCGACACCTTCCAGCACGCCGATCAATTGGTTCAACAGCGCGCGCACCTGTGCGGGCTCGGCTTGGTCGCGGTCGATGCCGTCGTCGACGAACGCGATGAACGCGCTCCACTGCGCGAGCAGGTTCAGGTCGGAGCGATCGGCGTCCGGTGCCGTCCAGCCGGCCATCCGGCCGTGGCCCATCCGGGCAAGAGCACGCTCGCTCTCCGAATCGGTGGTCAGGCCGATGCGGACGACCCAGTCGCGCACCTGCCGTTCGGTGGCGTCCCACTCGGGGTGGCAGGTGTGCGGCACGGCGACGATCATTCCGTCAACTAGCGCAACCGTCGATCTGCTGAACGCGTGAATACCTCACTCGATCGGTGACTTTCGTCCGCTTACTCACGCTGAGCCGTCGTGCATGGCATGACCCTCGATGTAGATCGTCTGCTCGCTGACCTCGAAGTCGTGGGCGACCTGCGCGACCGTGCGACTGGCTCTGATCAGCTCGGCACTTTGCGACGGAACTCCGACGGATAACTCCTGGGCATGCCGACCTCTCCCCGATGGCATCAGCATGACAGTCCGGTAACCCGACTCCACTGAATCCAGGGCACATCCGAGTCCCATCGAAGCCGGGCGGTTCAGGTGGGCGTTCTTGCTCGCTGAACACAGGCCCCGCGAATCGCGCAAGGGACACACATCCCTGGGCGGCCCATCCAAGACCAAGGAAGCTGCACTCGCGGGTGCACCCAGGGGTTCGCAAGAACGAACATCGAGCACGTGCGGTGACCCCGATGACGGTGTCGCGCCGACCGGCTTCCCCGAAGGGGCCACGGTATTCCACTGTCGGGTCACACGTCCGACGACAGCGGCGCGGGCCGCCGATTCCTGCCAGCATCGATCAGTGGTCGACGCGGTGTCGATCCCGGGCGCTGGAGGAATCTTGACGCTGCAAGAGTCGCACACCACGACATCGACTGATATCGGCGCCCATCAGGTGATGGACCTGTTCGCCGCCGACGACGGCCCTGTCGGGCACGACGTGTGGGAACACGTGCAGCGCGGTCTGATCTATCCGTCCCCGTACGCGGTCTTCGCGACTTTCTGGCGCGCCGAGGACAACGGTGCTCCCTCGCTGTCTCAGCTGTCCGCGATCCTCGCGGATCTGCGCAATGGGATCCACGCGGATTTCGGCAGTGCCCACACCACTGTCGTGGCAGGCATCGGGTTCCGCCTGTGGCACGAATGGTGCCGCGATGAAGGGATGAAGCCACCCAGGGGGATGCGGATGCGCTTCCCTTCGGGGGAGCGGGGGGTGGACGAGGGGTTCGCGTCGTCGAAGGTGTTCGAACGCTCGAACGGCACCTTCGTTGACTCCGGCGCGGACCTGTGGTTCCACATCAAGTCCACGAACCAGGACCACTGTCCCGCAGTGTTCGAACGACTCAACGCGATGCTGGCCGCGACTGGCCGCATCGACCCCACCAGAACCGTCCACCAACAGGCCGCCACCAAGTCGGTGCGCGAGGATCTGCGGGGCGGCAAGGTCGTGGGGTGCCGGTTCTCCGAGAACCTCAACAACCCCACCAGCCCGGTCAGCTTTCAGAAGCACACCCTCGTCGGTCTGGACGACCCGGACTACCTCGGCGCGTCGTTCGTTCTGACCCAGCGTTTCACCATCAACTGGTCGAATCTGCTGAACATGAACCCCGACCAGATCGAGGACCTGGTCGGTCGTACCGCCGACGACGTCATCATCCCGTCCCGCGACGACCGCAGCCACATCAGCCGCTCCCGCGTGCAGGACGAGGCCGGTGACACCACCCCGCTGCTGCGGCTGAGCCTTCCCTACGGCAGCTCTCCCGCCCTGGGTGACGACGATCTGCTGGCCAAGGGCGCCAGCCGCCGTGACGAGAAGGGCATCTACTTCGCCGGTTTCGCGAACTCGGTCGCGACGCTGGAGAAGATCATGGACCAGCAGATCGGGTCGAACGACGGTTTCATGGCCGATCGGTTGCTGTCGAACGTGCGGTCCGACCTCGGCGGGTTCTACTTCATCCCGAGCCAGCTCAACCTGCGGCTGGACCCCACACCGGTGCCGGACCTGGCGCAGTCGTGGGACAGCTTCCCGGGCGTGGACTGGGACCGGCTCGACCGGCACTTCGACCGCCGCTCGAAGAACGGCTACATGTACTACAACCACCACGACTACATGCATCGCATGTCCACGATCCCCGCGGACCAGCGGGAGCACTGCCGACCGCCCTCGGGGCGGGTGCTGCGGCTGCTGGAAAGCACGTTCTCCCGCTGGCAAGACGGCTGGTACTTCGACCGCGCGCAGCAGGAGCTGGAGCACCTGTCGTCCTACGTCGAGCGGTACGCCGGGGTCGAGCAGGCCCGCAAGGTGATGGCCCTGCCGGTGGTGGAGCGCATGGGCTGGGCCATCAAGATCGGCTTGGGCAAGGTGTTCGCGAGCCACGACTATGGGTTCCGCGGCCGGCGGCGCGAGAACGGCAGGACCGTCAACGGCGCCGACACCTACCACATCGAGCCGGCCGAGCTGATCGTCGGCGGGATGCCCAACCTGGGGCTGGGGCAGGGCAAGTACGTCATCGACTACACCCGCGAGGACGAGCAGCTGCAGAACTTCTTCCGCGGCCTGAGCGCGGCCTCCGGTGTCGGCCACGTCGTCCCGGACTACCAGCGCCTGCTGGACAGGGGCCTGGACGGGCTGATCACGGAGGTGACGGCCAAGCTCGACACCACCGATGACGAGGGCAAGCGGCAGTTCTACCGCGCGGTCGTGCTGGCACTGGAGGGCGTCAGCGACCACTGTCTGGCCTTCGCCGACCTGGCCGCCCAGCTCGCTCACGACACCAAGCCGTCCCAGCGTGCCGAGCTGGAGAACCTGCTGGCGATTCACGGCCGGATGCGCAAGCTGGCCCACCAGCCGCCCGACACGCTCCTCGAAGCCGCGCAGCTGATCTTCACCCTGCACTCCTGCCTGCACCTGATGGGCGAGCCGACCGCCATCGGCCGACTCGACCAGCTTCTGGAGCCCTTCCGCGAGCGCGACGACCGACTCGGTCTGATCACCGCCGAGCAGGCGCAGGAGATCATCGACTGCTTCTGGGTCAAGCTCGGCGAGAAGGTCCTGTGGAACCGGACGTTCGTGGAGGACCACCAGCCCTTCGGCAACATGGCGATGGGCGGGTTCAGCGGCAACTACCCCCAAGGCGGCGCCAACAACCAGTGGGTCCAGCAGATCACGATCGGTGGGACGCTGGCGGACGGGGCGCCCGGCGAGGGCACGCCGGCCTACAACGACACGACGATGCTGTGCCTGCTCGCGGCCCGCAGGCTGCCGCTCAACGCGCCGTGCCTGTCGCTGCGCGTACGACCGGACATGCCCCGCAAGTACGCCGAGGAAGCAGCGCGGGCGCTGCTCAGCGGCGGCGCGCACCCCATCCTGCTCAACGACGCCAAGATCATCCCCGGACTGGTGCGCAGCGGTGAGCACATCGGCGACGGCACGGAGCGCACCGAGTTCACCCCCGTCCGGGAGAAGGCGGGCGAGCTCTGGCGCAGCGAGGTACCGCTCGACGTCGCCCGCGACTACGCCTGCGACGGCTGCTACGAACCCCAGTTTGTCGGCAAGAACTGGTTCACCCTCGGCCAGGTCAACATGCTGCACGCGCTGGAGGCCACCCTCAACCAGGGCAAGTCCTGGCTGACCGCCGGACCGATGTACTTCCGCGGGCAGAAGGTGTCGTTCACCTCGCCCAAGCCCGCCGACATCACCTCCTTCGAGCAGCTGCTGGAGCTGTACTTCAAGCACGTGCGCTGGATGTACGCCAAGCAGGTCGACGGCCAGCTGGCGGCGTTCGGTCAAATGAGCGACGTGTGCCCCTCGCCCCTGTTGTCCTGCTTCATCGACGACTGCGTCGAGACCGGGCTGGACTACTACGCCGGCGGCGCCCGCTACAACGTCATCGCACCCGGTCTGATCGCCCTGCCGAACGCCATCAACTCGCTCTTGGCGATCAAGCACCTGGTGTACGAGCCCACCACCGCCGCCACCTCCCTGCCCGAGCTGGTCGAGGCCCTGATGTGCGACTGGGGCGAGTCCATGGCCGAACCGTTCACCAACTCGACGGTGGGCGCCGGCCGCATCGCCGCCCACGCCGAACGCTTCCGCGACCTGCGCAGGGCCGCGCTGGCGCTGCCCCGCTACGGCAGGGGCGTCAAGGACGTCGACGACTTCGGCAACAGGTTCCTGCGCCGGGTCTCCGACACCGTGGTCTCCGTCCTCACCCTGCCCGCTGCGCCCACCGCCCGCACCATGGTCGAACTGGCCAAGCGCATCGGGACTCCCGAGCGTCCCTTTGGCGTCCAGCTCCAACCCGGCGTGGGCACCTTCGAGAACTACCTGGAGTTCGGCGCGGCCACCGGCGCCTCCCCGGACGGACGACGACGCGGTGAAACACTGACCTCCGACCTCAGCCCCGCCCCCAGCCCCGTCGACCTGCCCGTCGACCACCAGGAGAAGGGCATCATCGCCTCGCTGCGCGGTTTCAGCGGCGACGGCGCGGAAGCCCTGTGGGACGCCGCACCCACCGACTTCAACATCTGCGAGAACTTCCCCCACGAAGCCCTCGTGCAGGTCATCGAGGAGTTCGCCCGCGGCACCGGCTCCAACCTGCTCACCATCACCTGCGCCGACCCCGAGACCATGACCGAGGCACGCCGCGACCCCGAGCAGTACGACCTGCTGCGCGTCCGCATGGGCGGCTGGAGCGAGTACTTCATCAGCATGTTCCCCGACCACCAGCACCAGCACCAGCGCCGCCCGATCAGCACGGCTGACATCCCGTCCCCGACGGTGTCACACGACCTGTCAGCCTCTACCGAGCCACCGCAGCACACAGCAGGCACCCCACCGATCCCGGCCACATCGGGGTGACGACCGCAGCGACACCGAGCCACACCCGTGATCGCGGCACTCCGGTCGGCGCGGGTGCTCGGCCCGCCGCGCCGGCGTGTCGGATCCAGGACTGTGCGCACCGACCCTGTCAAGCGCGATGACAAGGCTCGGTCCACGGTGATGCGTCACCGGAACGGATGGCCGGAGTTGCCGGTCGTCAGCGGACGGGCTTCACTCCGATGGCCGGTCGAAACGAGGGGTCCCAGGATGCGTCCACGGCTGCGCGCCGACGTGCGGTATGTGAGAAGCCCGGACGGGGTGTACGTGCACGGCTTCGCGGGTGCCTGCACGCTGACCGGTGGCGCGAGCTACGAGTGGCTGGACCGCCTGGCTCCGTTCCTCACCGGCGAACATGTACTGGGCGACCTCGTCGCGCCGCTGGCGCCCGACCAGCGGGCGGTGGTGGAGAAGGTCGTCAACGCCCTGTTCGACCAGCGGTTGCTGGTCAACGCGCTCGACGACGAGCCGCACTCGCTCAGTGCGGAGGAGCGGCGGGTCTACGCGCCGGAGATCGAGTTCGTCCGGTACGCGGTCGACTCCGCCGAGCACCGGTTCGAGCGGCTGCGGTCGGCCCGGATCATGCTGCTCGGTGCCGGACCGGTGTTGGCGGCGCTGGTGGCGGCGGGGTTGCACTCGGGCTGGCGGCTGGTGCGGGTGCACGCGCCGGCGGACGAGGTCGACGACCTGCGCGTCGTGGCCCGCGGTGCGATGCGCGACGACGCGCAGGACGTGCGGGTCAACGCGGGTCCGCCGGCCGGCGGCGCGGCCGACCTCGTGCTGTGCGTGTCGGACCGGGTCTCCGAACTGGTGGAGAGGGCGCGGTCGGGGCCGGCGGTCGGGCAGGTGCTGGTGGGCGGCACGGAGGCATGGGTGACCGCGGTCGGGCCGGCGGAGCGGGTCGCGGCGGAGTCGTGCTGGCGGCGCTTGGGCGCGTGGCGGGGTGCGGAGGCCGTCGACGGTTTGCTGACCGGGCCGGTGCCGGACGTGGTCGCGTCGCACGTGGCGTTGTCGTGCTTCTCATACCTGACCGGGATGGCCGACGAGGTCGAGGAGCCGCTGTTGACGCGGATCGACCTGCGGGACCTGACGGCCCGCACATACCGGCCCCGGCCGTGGGAGGTGACCGTCCGGCCGGAGGTCCGGATGGACGACGTGGTCGCGGACGGGCTCCACGAGCGGGTCCGGCCGTTCGTCGACGAGCGGGTCGGCGTGCTGGGGCGGTGGGACGAGGACGACCTGCCGCAGGTACCGCTGGCGGTGTGTCGGGCGACGGTGTCCGACCCGGGGGCGGTGCTCCCCGCCTGGGCGCCGGCGCCCTCGGTGACCGGTTGGGGAACCGACCGGGACGAAGCCAGGGCACGTGCCGCTCTGGCCGGCCTGGCGACGTACGCGAGCCTGGTCGACCCGGGCGGTGAGCGCGTCGACCTGCTCACCGGCCGGGCGTGCGTGGTACCGGGGGTCGACCTCCGTGTCTCGTACCGGGCGCCGGTGGGGGTGGCCGCCGGGCGATCGTGGGGTGACGCGGTCACAGCAGGGCTGCGAGCGCACTGCGAGGCGCTGCTCGCAGTGCACGGGGACGACGTGCGACGCGCCGACTTGGCGGCCCAGGTGCGGGACGAAAGGGCGGCGGGGCTGCTGCGTCTGCTCCTGGCCGCGGACGTGGATCTGATGTGGGCCGACCTGGGCCGGGTGCTCGGCGTGCCGGCCTTCGCGTTCCGCGCGGGCGGGGTGTCGGTCACGACCTGCGCGAGCACCGCCGCCGAGGCGCTGCGTGACGGCCTGGAACGCCTGCTGGTGCACTGGCAGTGCGGTGAGCCGGTGGACACGGTGCCGACGCGGTGGCCGGTGGAGATCGCCGCGCCGCGGCCGGGCCCGCCCGCCGACGATCCGCGCTGCCAGGCCCTGGCGGCGGCGCTGCGCCGCGCGGGACCCACCCCCGTCGCGATCGCGCTGCGGGCCGACGACGAGGTGCGCGCCCTGGCGCCCTGCCTGGTCCGGGTGGTGCTCGACGATGACTGACCTGCTGGCGAGCGGTCCCATCACGGCACCGCACGGGGACTCCGGACGGGTGCGACTGCTCGGTCCGGACCGGTTGCGCGCGGCCCTGGTCGAGGTGCTGGGCGCCGGTCGCCTTGCCCCCACCACTGCCGCGGCGGACGAGGCCTGGCTGCCCGTCCGGGTGGACGGACCACAGGTGCTGATCGGTCCTGTGGTCCTACCGTCGACGCCCGGCTGCCTGACCTGCGCCGAACGGCGGCGGGACGCGAACCGCCCCGACCGGTTGGGCTGGGTCGCGCTGCGCCGGGAGTTCGGTGCCGACCCGGCGGACACCCCCAATCCCCTGATGACCACGGTGTCCGTGAACATGGTCGCCGCGCTGGTGGCCGACGAGTTCGAACGGCTGACCCGGACCGGCGAACCGGCCCGCACGCGCGGTGCCGTGCTGGTGTTGTCCCTGACCACCGGCCTGATCACCCGGCACACGCTCATGGCGGATCCGCTGTGCCCCGACTGCGCCGACCTGCCCGAGGACACCCCGTGGTCGGTGATGGTGCGCAGGCCACTGTCCAAACCGCACCCGGTGGTCTTGCGGACCGGCACTCTCGACGGCCGGTGGGACGACCTGCTCGAATCCTATGTGGATTCGGAATTCGGTGTGATCAGCTCGATCGCGGCCGGTTCACCGTACGGGATCCCCACGGCGGTCGCCCGGCTCGGCGCACCCCGGCCCGACGACACCGAGCGGCACGGCTACGGCCGCACCGGCGACTTCCGCTCCGCGCGCCTCACCGCGATCACCGAGGCGCTGGAGCGGTACGGCAGCCTGAGGCCACTCGGACGGCGTACCGCAGTGCTGGCACCGTACGAGGAGGTCGCGGATCGGGCGGTCGACCCGCGTGACCTGGGCCTGTACCCCGACGAGTGGTACGACCAGCCCGGTTTCCCGTTCGCCCGCTTCGACCCCCGCCGCCCGTTGGCCTGGGTCTGGGGCTATTCGTTTCGGCGAGCGGAACCGGTGCTGGTGCCGGAGAGCTACGCCTACTACGGCGCTCGCAGCCGCTCGCAGGATCCCGCCCTGGCCTACGAGTGCTCCAACGGGTGCGCCCTGGGCGGGTGCCTGGAGGAGGCGATCCTCCACGGCCTGCTGGAGATCGCGGAGCGGGACGCGTTCCTGATGACCTGGTACGCACGCCTTCCGGCGCCCAGGCTGGATCTGGCTTCGGGGCGGGATCGACACATCCCCGTGCTCGCGGAGATGGTGCGCCTGCGCTGGGGCTATGAGGTGTTCGCCTACTCCATGATGCTGGAGCAGCGTGTCCCGGCGGTGCTGGTGCTCGCTGTCGACGCGCACCACCGGCCTGGGGTGCCGCTGCACGCGTGCAGCGCCGCCGCGCACCCGGATCCGGAACGGGCCCTGCGTGCCGCCCTGGCCGATGCCGCCTCGGTGACCGGCAGTCGAATGGAGCGGTTCGACGCCGAGCGGGCCGCCCGGATGGTCGCCGACCCCGACGAGGTCCGGGAGATGTCCGACCACGTCCTGCTGGGCGGGCACCCCGATACGGCCGGGCGGTTCTCCTTCCTGGACACCACCGGGCACCCGACCCTGACGCTGCCCGACCTCGCCGCGCAGGCCGACTGGCCGCGGCACCACGACCTCGGGGACGACCTGGCCGAGTTGGCCGGGCGCTACCTGGGCACCGGGCTGGACGTCATCGTGGTCGACACCACGACACCCGAGCAGCGAGCGGGCGGTTTCGCCGGTGCGAAGGTCATCGTGCCGGGAACGTTGCCGATGACCTTCGGCCACCGCTTCCGCCGCACGCACGGCATCCCGCGCTTGGCCACCGTGCCCCGCCTGCTCGGCTACAGGTCGACCGACCTGCCGTCCGAGGACGTCAACCCGCACCCCCATCCGTTCCCATGACCCGCCAGAAGGCTCCCGACTCGGTCACACCCGAGGCCGGTCCTGTCCCAGGGGAGGCGACCCGCCGCTACCTGCGGGCGCTCGCCGAACGAGGTTCCGTGTCCGTCGACTGGAGCGCCGCGCCGCCGACGTACAAGCGCTACCCGACCGCCGGGCGTGTGGTGCTGCCCTGGCGGGCACCGTCGCCGGTCGGCGACCTGCTGCGTGGCCTGCTCGGCGTCACCCGGGCGGAGTGGACCCACCGGGCGGGGGTGCGGCTCAAGCGGCCTGCGCCCTCCGGTGGTGCGCTCTACCCGATCGAGGCCTACGTCGCGCTCGGCGATCCCGCGGGGCTCTACCACTACGACGCCGCCCACCACGCGCTGGACCTGGTCCGCGCCGGAGACCACCGGCCCTTGCTCCGCGCGTCGCTGACCTGCCCGCCGGCCGAGGTGCCCGACATGGTGGTCGTGCTGACCGCGGTCTTCTGGCGCAACGGCTTCAAGTACCGGGACTTCGCCTACCGCCTGCACTGCCAGGAGGTCGGCGTGCTCGGTGCCCAGGTCTTGGTGTTGGGTGAGTCGCTGGGCGTGGACACCTCGGTGCACCTGCGGTTCGACGACGCTGCCTGCCAGTCGTTGCTGGGCTTCGATCCGAGCCGGGAAGGTGTGCTCGCCGCGTTCACGTGCACCTCCGGCGCCGGAGCCATCAAGGGCCCGCTACCCCGATCCTTCACGACCGGCGAGGACCATCCGCCGTCGAGCGTGGTCGGCCTGCTGCCACACCTGTCCGCGCTGCACGCGGCTGCTGCCGCCGCGACCGGCTCCGGGGTGCTGCCGGCTCTACCACCGGTACCGGCCGGTCCGCTCGTCGCACTGCCCGCCCCGCGTGTGTTGCGTCTGGCCGATGGGCTGCCCCTGCGGGGATCGCCGGAAATCGGCTTTCTTCCCTGGGAGATCGACGCGCGTGACCTGGCGGCGATCCTGGCGCACGCGTCGGCGGGGTACCGGGGCGACCTGCCCGGCTGCCACCGGACGCCCGTCACGCTGACACCGCACGTCCTCGTGCAGCGGGTCCGCGGTGTCCCGGCCGGTGCGTACCGGTACGACCCCGACACCGGCGGGCTGGTCGCCACCGCCGGGACCGGCCGGGTCGAGACCGGTCCTCTCCAACTCGATACCAGGCAGGCGCTGCCCGAGGCTGCGGCCGTCCTGGTGCCGGCCGGTGACCAGACGGCCGGGATCACCGGCTTCGGCGACCGCTGGTACCGGCTGCAGCAGGCCGAGGCCGGTCTGGTCGTGCACCGCGGTGCGCTCGCTGCCGCGGCAGCCGGGCTCGCGGCACGCATCCACTCCGACGGCACCAACCCGATCACCGATGCCGTACTGGGACTCTCCGGCCCGGTGCACGGCCTGTCTTGTCTGCTCCTGGGGGCGCCCCGCCCTGGAATGACAGTGACGGCCCCGCTCAGGTGACAGGTACGGGGCCGCACGCGTCAATGTGCCGATCCGGTTCGAGTGCGCGACCACTGCGATGGCGTGACACGCATGTACGACCGGGATTCGGCGGGGATCACTCGCACGTGTGGTTTCGGTTCGGGGTTTCCGGACATTCGTGTTGACCAGGTCAAGGCCCATACATCCGGGCGTCGACGCTCCCGGTTTCCGAGTTTCTCCGTAGGGTGGCAGGCGGGTGTCACACGCTTGTGTGGTTCCACAGTGGACGTCGGGGAAGTCGTGGTGCACTGGCAGGGTGCGTGTTTGATCCGGCACGCCGACATCCCAATAAGGAGACGATCACCCGTGCATTCCATCGAGCCTGTGTTGAACATTGACGACCTTCGCGTGGAGACCATCGGTGTCATCCCGGCCGTGAACCCGGAGGACCTGACCCAGGGATATGGGCTCACTGAGTTGGAGGCGTCGTGCAACACCTGCCAGTGCTGGGCCAGCTGCGTCGCGGACTGATCCGACAGAGGTGAACAAGAGTCGATCCCGCGTGGAGGGGCCACCACCGGCGGTGGTGGCCCCTCCACCAGCACACCCGGGCCAGTCGACAGCCGACTTCGTCACCGGCGGCGTGTTCGGCGTCCGGGTAGGCGGCGCGCCCGTGGCCGACCTCGACGCGCTGCGGTGCGAACGCACATGGACCACGGCGCAGCAGGTCGTAGGACTCACCCGGTGGCTGAGGGCCGAAGGAATGACACTGTCCGACCTGCTGCGGCCGGTGATCGGTCGCTGCGCGGATGAGGACAGACCGCTGCTGGTCGCGTTGCGGCGCGCGGTGTTCCAGGGCAAGCGACCCAATAGTCGCGTGTGGACAGCGCGTCATGTGTTGCCCCACGACACCCGTGCCCGGGTCGAGCATTGGGCGCGCGAACTGGCGCGAGCCGGTGAGCTGACCGGACGGGTGCCAGCTCTGCTGGCCGAGGAGCAGACCGCCGCCCGCGAGGCGCTGCGGGTGGCGGCCGGGCGGGACGCGTTCAGGCTCGGCCTGGTGCTGGGCAGCCCCGACCTGACCCGGTCCGTCGCCCGGTGGCTCGACGACCCGCAGGCCCAGGCACCGCGCGCCGGCGGCCTGGCGAGCCTGGCGAGGTACCTCGCCCGCGCGGCGGTCAAGCCGAGTCCGTACGCGTCGTTCACCCTGAGCGGTCTGGGCGGGTGGACGGACGGCGGCCCGGCCGTAGCCACCTCGGGCGACCTGCGGTGGCGCGGTGTCCCGGAGCTGGACCGGATGGTGGTGCTGGCGCTGTGGTCCGCCCTGGCCGAACACCCGGACACGCGTGACCACGTGCGACTGCGGACCAACCCCGCGGTCGAGGATGTGGGTGAGCGGCTGTGGTTTCCTGCCGCGACGCCCGGCGAGCCGATCGTCTGCGTCGCCGCGACGGACGCGGTGCGCGCGGTGCTGGCACTCCTCCGCACGGAGCCGGAATCGACACCGGGGTCGCTGGCCGGCACACCGCCCGCCGAACCCGTGCGTGCCTTCGTCGCCGAGCTGGTGGCGGTCGGCCTGTTGGAGCGGTGCCGTCCGTTCTCCGACCAGTCGGCCGATCCGCTGGAGCAGCTGGCGCGGTGGGTCGACGAGCACGTCGCCGGCTCACCGTGGCCGCCGCGGCTGCGTGAGCTGTGGGCGGCGGTGGACGGCTACCGCGTGCTGGCCACGGCCGCCGAACGCCGCGAACGGCTCCAGCACGTCCGTCACCTGCTCGACGGTCTGCTCACCGACCTCGGGCGGGCACCGTGGCCGCCGAACCGGCCGGTGCTGCTGGAGAACGCGGTCCTACCCCGACCGGCGGTCGTCTGCTCGCGTGAGCGGTGGCGTCCCGTCCTCGAAGACCTGGCGGCGGTGCGCGGGTTCCTCGGCATCCTGGACCGCTCCCTGCCGGTCAAGCTGCGGCTCGCCGAGTTCTTCCGATCCCGGGTTGATTCCCGGGAGCTGGTGCCGTTCCCGAGGCTGTACCGCGAGTACCGCGCCGACGGCGGCGACCGATCCCCGGTGCTCACGGACCTGTGGCGATCCGTCGCGGCCGGGCTGTACGGCGGCGACGACGGGGTCGGGGATACCGTGTCGGTGGACCCGCAGGTGCTCGCGAAGCTCGCGGCGTCCTGGCCCGCCCACGTCCGTGCGCCGCAGTCGGTGTGTTGCTACGGGCAGGAGCTGCCCGGCGAGGACGGTCCGCGGCTGGTGCTCAACACCGTGCGCACCGGCTACGGCTGGGGAATCACACGGATCGAGCACCTGCTCACCACCGCGGGCAGCACTGTGCCGGCCCGCACGCCGGTCCCCACCGGTCCGGACATCGTCCTCGCCGAGTGCCGGGCCGCGTTCGGTTCGCAGCTCAACCAGCGCGCGCCAGCGGTCTCCCATGCTATCGACTACCCGGGCGGACAACCTTCCGACGGTAAAGCGGAACAGCTGTCGCTCAACGACCTGTGGGTCCGGCAGGACCCGACGCGCGGCCGGCTGCTGCTGTGCGACCGCCGCGGCCGGCAGGTGCGCCCGCTCGCGCTGGGGATGCTCGTGGAGCACGCGCTGCCGCCCGCGCTGCGGTTCCTGGTAGCGGTGTTCGGTGAGCCGCAGACCGCGTTCGCGCCACACCCCCAGCTCGACGGTGTCGGCTGGCGGCCCGCGATCGACGGCGTCCAGCGCCGACCGCGGCTGGAGGTCGGTCGCGTCGTGCTCGCCCGAGCCGGTTGGCGGGTTCCGGCCGCGGCCATGCCCACACGGGCCAAGGGGCAGTCGGACGCGGACTTCCTGCTCGAACTCGCGCACTGGCGCGACCGGCACACCATTCCACAGCGGTGTTTCGTCCGCGTCCCAGGCCGCCGCTTCGGCTCCGCGGGTAAACCGGTCTACCTCGACTTCGCCAACTGGTTCCTGCTGTCCGCCCTGCCGCGGCCCGACACGGCGGTGGTGCTCGAGGAAGCACTGCCCGCACCGGCGGACGCCCCACACCACGGCGTCCACGGGCAGCGGGTCACCGAGTACGTTTTCGAGCTGTCCGCGACGGACCCGCATGGCTGAACCGGCCGGCTGGGTCAGCGCGCACATCTTCCACCGCGGCGACCAGGACCTGCTCATCACGAGTGCCCTGGCCCCGGTGTGCCAGGAACTGACCCGCGCCGGACGCGTCGACAGCTGGTTCTTCCTGCGCTACTGGGAGGGCGGACCGCACGTTCGGCTCCGCCTGCACGCCACGGCGCACGCGGACGAGGTCCGGGCGATCGTGGCGCGGACGTGCCGCCACCACCTGGCCACCCACCCGTCACCGCCCGACGACTGGTCCCAGCACAGCTACGAGCCACTCGCCCGCCGGCTCGCGAACGGTGAGCGCATGTCCCGGTGGGACAACCGGTTGCGACCGGTCGACACCGTCGAGTTCAGCACCTACCGGCCCGAGCACCACGCCTACGGCGACGGCGCGGCGCTGGCGGCGGTCGAGCGACACTTCACCGAGTCCAGCCTCGTCGCCGTGCCGCTCCTGACCGCCGACCCGCAACGACGGGCGGCGGTCGCGCTGGCCATGCTGACGCTGGCCGTCGCGGTGTGCCAACCCGACCCGGCCCGGGCGGGCGCCGGACTCGCCGCGCTGCGAGCACCGCAACCACCGGAGTTCTACCGGGCCCACCGTGACGAGTTGCGCGACCAAGCCCGGCATCTGTGGCCACTCGCGTCCTCCGCCCCCACGTCGGCCGACCCGCTCGCGGTCTGGGCGCGCTCCGTCCACACCCTGCACGCGGCACTGACCCGGGCTCGGGCGGAGGACGGATTCACGCCCACGGACGCGCTGTCGCCGTTCGCGAGCCTGGCCCGCGCGCTGCGTCCCGAGGACCCGGCCGTGCCCTACGTCGTCCTGCGCTGCGCGCACCTGCTGTGCAACCGCCTCGGCATGCCCACGGCCACCGAGTCACAGCTCGCCTCCCTCACCGCGCGAACGCTGTCCGAACTCGACTGTTCCGAGAACGAGGTGACCACACCGTGACCGCCTGGCACTGCGTGCACGTCTACTACTACAACCCGGACAAGGACGGGCTGATTCTCGACGCTATCCGCCCCCTCTTCGCACAGCTGCGCTCCCGAGTGGACGCCATCTACCTGACACCGCACTGGCGACAGGGACCGCATCTCCGGCTGTTCGCCAAGACCGATCCGGACACATGGACCCAGGTGGTCCGCCCCCGGATCGACTCCCTCATCGGTGACTACCTCGCGGCTCACCCCTCCACGACCGAACCCGACGTGGGCCGCGAACTGGCTCAACACCGCCTTCTCGCCCAGCGTGAGCGCGAGCTCGGTCCGCTGACCCCGTGGTTCCCGGACAACTCCATCCACGAAGAGCCCCCCGCTCCCCGGTCGCACGTGATCCCCAACGCGGAGACCCGGGAGCTGGTGAACGCGTTCGCCGCCGACGCCACACCTGTGTTGTTCCAGATGCTCGAACGGGTCCGCACCGCGCAGGACGTCAAAGAACTGCTCGCACTGGAGCTGATGCTGGCCACCTCGGCGACCGCGATGCCCCCGATCACCGCCAGCTTCGCGTCCTACCGCTCACACGCCGAGGGGTTCCTGCACTCATGCGGTGATCCCGCCGCAGTCCGCGCCGCGTTTGACGCCCACTACGACACCCGGCGAGAGGCCCTCGTCGATCGAACCCGTGCGGTGCTCGCCACGCTGGACGGCACCGCGGACGCCGCGCCGCTCGCCCGCCAGTGGGCCGCCCTGTGCCAGGAGTACGGCCACCGAGTCATGCCGCTCATCGAACACGACCTGGTCTTCCCTCCACCGGCCAGCGAACACCCAGCCACGACCCGTGCCCCGATGCACGAGCTGATGTTCGGCAACCGCGCCTACCGGGAGGCCGTCTTCGAGAACAAGGACTTCCTGCGCTACCGGTTCCTCCTCAACTGCACGTACCACCAGGTGAACCGACTCGGCCTCACCCCCTACGAGCGATTGCGCACCTGTCACGCGGCCGCAAACGCGGTGGAGGAGATTTACGGCATCTCCGCGATCGACCGCATCCACGCCTTCGTCGAGCGCAACCCCGACCGGTGACCGGAACGCCGTCCGTCAGCGGACGCTGAAACAACGGGCCATCGACTCGTGCGCCACGGTGTACCCGACGATGTGGCCGATCCTGTGCTCGACATCACCGTTGTCGTCGGTCAACTCGATGCTCGTGGACCACTGAGTAATCAGTTCAGAATGAGCTGGCGTGTCGCCTGCACCCGTGGCGTCGGGCGCTCCCAGATCGCGGAGTGTGTTTACGTAACCGAGCACCGTCCATCACGCGGATGCTGCACCCATTTGGACGTGCCAGAGGGCTCCAGACTGCTCCGAATAGGTCTATCTCCGGAGTTCTTTGTCATCACGGCGAGGGTGCCTCGTCACCTCGACGTCCATCCCGTTCCGACGTTGAGGACCGTGCCATGACGGTGTCCGCCCCGCCGCGCCCCACTACGCTCGCCGAGTGGATTGCCGCCACCCTCCCGCCGGGCATCCCGGCGATGGGTGCTGCTCCTGTCGGAGGTCTGCGGTTCCTGTTCTACGGTCGTGCTTCCACTCATGAACACCAGGACCCACGTACCTCGCGGGCGTGGCAGTTGGATGTGTCCTGCAGGCTTACCGGCGAGCACGGCAGGATCGTAGGGGAGTACTTCGAGGTCGGGTGTTCCCGTCAGGTGCCGTGGCATCTGCGGCCTCGCGCCGCGGCGATGCTGCGCTACATCGCGGCCAACGCGGACCGGGTCGACGCGGTGGTGGTCAGCGAGTACGAGCGGGCATTCCTCGACGGTGCCCAGGTGCGGGACCTGCGGACGGTGTTGGAGCGGTACGGGGTGCAGCTGTGGCTGCCGGAAGCGGAAGGGCCGGTGGACTTCGACAACCCCGCACATGAGGCGTTGCTGTCGCTGCTGGCGGCGCGGTCGCAGACGGAGGTGCTCCGCTCCCGGCACCGGGTCGTCACCGCCATGCGCATGCAGACCGTCGAGCAGGGACGCTACCTCGGCGGCAGACCGCCCTACGGCTACCGTCTCGTTGACGCCGGGCCGCATCCGAACCGGGCGTTGGCGCGGCGCGGTGTGCGGCAGCAGCGGCTCGTGCCGAACCCGTCCACCACACCCGTAGTGAAGCTGATCTTCTCCTTACGCCTGGCGGGGCACAGCGCCGCGGGCATCGCCCGTCACCTCAACGAGCAGGCCGTGCCCAGCCCGTCGGGCGCGGACACGGAACGCGACAGGGTTCGAATGGACCCCGGATGGTCGCTGCGCACAGTGGCGGAGATTCTGGGCAATCCCCGCTACACCGGCCGCCAGGTGTGGAACCGCACCAGCGCCGACCGCGCCACCCGCTCACCGAGCGGGCGCCGGACGAGCGTCCGCAACGAGCAGCATGAGTGGGCGATCTCGGCCCGCATCGCCCACGTGCCGCTGGTGTCCGAGCAGGACTTCGTCGCCGCCCAGACCGTCCAAGCCGCCCGGCACAGCACCGGCCAGGCTGCCGACGCTGATGGCGACGAGTGCGTCTACCTGTTGGCGGGCAGGCTTCAGTGCGGATTGTGCGGGCGGAAGATGGACTCGCACCGCTCCCACGGCCGGGCTGCCTACCGCTGCCGTCACGGTTACACCAGCGCCCGCACCCGACCGGAGAGTGCGCCCGGCAACCTGTACTTGCGCGAGGACCACCTGCTGGCCCGCATCGCCGCACACCTCACCACCATGGGCATCGCCGACAACCCCGACGCCGAGCAGACCGCACGACTGGTCGACGAGCTCGGGCTCGTCTTCCGCTGCGACGCCACCGGCGTCGAACTTCTCGACCGCGGTGCCATTACGTCAGTGCGCACACCACGCAGACGCCTTGCCCGGCAGCCCGGCGACGACACGCTCGGGAACGGAGACGACCAGCTCCTGCTGGCCCTGACCTACGCGACAGCCGAGGAGACGGATCAGCCCAACACACCCGCGGGCCAGGATGACGCACCGGCCGGTGAAACCCGCCCGGCGCGACAGCCTCTCCGGCCGCCGCCCCGCCCTCAACGTCTCGCAGCGCCACAGCGGCGACACCGGCAGAGCAGGTTGCACGCCGCTTTCGCCGCCAGGCGTTCGCGGGACACCTCCCGGGCCGGGCGAGACGACCACCCGCAGAGCGGGCTCCATCACAACCACAGTCAACAGCACAACCACAGTCAACGGGTGCTGGCACGAAGATCCGGACGTCGCCCGCTGCTCCTGCCCTCACGCCAGCAGACACCCCACGGCCAGCGGTCGACAGGTAGGCCCGGAGTGGCGTCGGGAAACACAAAGCCCCGCGAGCCTTCCAGATGACCTGGAATTATCTCGCGGGGCAAATTATGTGTCCGAGGAGCGACTTGCTCACTATCCACACACCTCAAGCTCACTGAAAACACTTAGAGAATATTGCCGTCTCTATGTTTAAGATTGCAGTTTCTCGATACAGGATGGGCCTTCGTTGGTCCAGGCCTCGATAATGTATTCGAGATAGCGTTTTGGTCGAGATTCAGTCGGCGGATCTAACGCTGAATCTGCATGTCTTTGAGATCAATTTTTCCGGAAATAATTAAATAGGTCGCCGCGCCGACGGTAAACAAGCCCCAAAGGGAAGTGGTTAGACGCGTGTATTTATCCAGGTTGTCGACTAGATGAGCGATGAGTCCATGAGGCTTGTCGCGCAACCACGCTTCGGGGTCGGACTTTTCGTTGAAAGCATTCGTATCAAGATTGACTTCTTTCAAAAATTTCGATCCGTTGGCTCCGGCCAATACGGCGATGGTATTGAACAGAAGTCGTCGAACTTGATCTGGAAGGTCTTTATTTAAGGACGAGAGCTGTCGAAGGTACCTCGATATCCCATGACTGCAGCCTAGAAGGGTTGATGCAATCGGGTGTTGCTCGTGCTTCGAATCCATACGGATTGCTAATGTCGAGATGATCTTGATGGCTCGAAATAACTCCTTCCTGCGCTTGCCGAAAGGGTCATCTATTTTAAGTTGCACGGTGACCGAGCGATCAAATCCTAATAGTCCATCCATAAATTTCTGCAAAGTTAAAGCTGCATCCGCAACGGTCATTGTCCGTTTGATTAGATTCTCTACCGTGAAAAGTGAAAATAAAGCAACTACTAGTCCGGAAAGCCAAGCGATTTCAATCAGGGTGTCGTTTTGACCTTTCGGGTAGACAATCCCGCGCTTTTCGAATATCAAATGTTGCAAAATGCTCATTTGGAGTACGCCGATGATGGCGGAGGTGATTGCTATATAGGGCAACTGCCAGTATAAGTAGATTCCTCGAAGGAATGTTTTCCGGCGAGCTAAGTCGATCTCCTTGCGCGGTAAAGGCAGTATGGGCGGGGTAAATTTTCCTGCTGTCGTGATGTTTTGTGTCATGTATCGCAATGTGCCGATAAGTGAAGATATGCACAATGCTACGCTGGTAATAAGAGTTATACGGCCGAGGGTTGAAGGCATCTCCGAGTTGAAATAGTCAAAAGCGTAAAGCGTTGGAGCCAATACTATAATAGTTGCAATCGCGCCGGCATATGCCAGTGTCGCCAGTGTCATGACCGTAAGAAATATCTTGGGAATTGCGAGGCTTAGACATTTATAAGGAGAGATACTCCATGCGGTCGAAAGTTCACGGAAATGCGCTTTAATGTTTAATTTGTAGATATAGTGAAGTTGCCACTTATCGAGTTTTGTCGAGCGAATGGCTATTCGTGCCGCGATGGATGCGGATAACGCCATCACCATCAGTCCTGTAAACGATGCCAGGATAGATATGGGAAACGTTGCAAAAATCCAAATAGCGTCACGGGTAGGCATGTTCAATTATTAGCACGGAAACCCTGTCAACGCCAGCAACTTGCACCGAGGTCTCCTTGGTTGAGGTAATGCATCGCGCGGTGAGTCGATGAAAGAGCGTCATATCGTACATAGACGTAGGGTCTTCCCGTTGTTCTCCGAACGCTTATGACCTCTGACGCTTATCCTCAGACGCCCTGGGCACGCTGAGCTTCGACGACTACATGGCCGGCGAGCAGCTGCAGCTGATGGGCCGGTCGATGGCCGAGGCGGAGGTGTACCTGGGCATCCAGGTGCAGACCCGCAACATGATGGACCGCGCGGTCGAGTGCGCCGCCCCCGTGCTGCGGAAGGTGTTCCCGGACGCGGTGGACGCCGAGCTGGTCGCGATCGAGTCGGAGATCGACCACCTCGACCAGGTGATCGGCTCGGCCGGCCTGGAGGGTCGCCCGGCGACGGCCGAGGAGATGTCCTGGCTGATGCACCGGTCGTGCTCGCTGGGCCTGCCCGCGCCGCGCAACCTGCCCGCCGTGCCGGGCGTGCGCAGTGGGGGCTGGAGAACCTAGCGTCCTCCACCGGTGCTGACCGCTGTCAAGGCCCATATATGTCCGCTGACCAGCGCAAATACGAGAATGGGGTTCAAGTCGCTAGCGACTTGAACCCCCACGTGTCCGAGGATCGACTTGTGCACTATTCACACGCCTCACGCTTCGCGATTCATTCAACTGATTTTCTGTGAAGAAGCGACGTGCTACCTCGTACTTTGAAGCAAGAAAGGATCTGTGGTATACGCTAGAAGTCATGATCGCCGTGCGCAAGCCAATTAAGCCTCGGTAGGTGGTAGTTATTGGCTGTGGCAACAAGCGACGAGAGTTGGTTACCTACCGAGAAAATTAGCGAGTGCACTCCTGCGTCAATGAGCCACTCGACGTCGATTCCTATCGCGCTGCTTGCATTGGCGTAGCCACCTCCAAGATCAGAGGCCTTGATGGTCTCGCCAGCGAGAATCTTCTTGATTATTTTTCGAGGTTCCTCCAAAGAGGTGGCCGCGAGAAGTCGGGACCAATGCCACCCGTCGGCTCCAAAGAGTGTATCCAGAGCAAAAACCGAGTCTAGTATGAGGTCGAGTTCCTTCAAGTGATCTAGATTTCGGTCGTCCAGTTGAAACCTTTCTGCATAGATCTGAAATTCGTGAGCATGGAATGCTAGGAGTCCGAGTTGGCGAGTTCTCTTCGGGGCTCGCGCTATGTGTCGCCAACGTGAAATGTTTCTTGGTGTGGGAAAGGTGTTCTCGGGCGGGAGCTTCACTGTTACGGTCTTTTGTGAGCGCCAATTTGGCTGATCATGATCAAGTACTACGTTGATGTACTGTTGCAGCCATAGAAATCTGAAATGATTCACATCTTCTGCGGTCGGATTCACTACAAGGATCACGGGAATTGTGAACATTTCCGCGTACTCCAGCCCGTTGACGGCCATTCGAAACCTCCATGTTTCGTCATGCCGTGGAGTGGTTTGCACACCCTTCACCTGAAGTAGTAGCAGGCTTCCTTCCGTGCGGCCTTCGCGAAACATCTCCACTTCTAGGTCTACGCCGTAGTCATTGGTTACTCTCCGTTCCACCCACTCGGAAGGTAGAAGGTTCGGAACCTGCCTCATTGCAAGGGTGTCAATATGGTGAGCGAGAGGACGTGGAGTCCGAGTCACAAGCCCAATCCTTTCCTGCTTGGTTCTTTGATGTATTAAGTCAACATGCTACACGGTTATCAGAAATGAATCAGGAAAAGAGCTGGTTATCTCAACCTAGACACGCGAAATCGGATAGCAGTCCTGCCGTTCGCAAAGGTGACATCTTCGTGTTTACGGAGACGTCTAATACGACCTAAGGTCTTTCTCGCCGAGGCGAAGCTGAAAATGCACAGCTTCCGAGTAGGCGATATTGGCTCAGCCCACTCTTGGCCAGTCGCGCCTTTCTCAGCAACTTAGTCGCTCTCATGACGACGTGAGGTCGGTGGCAATTAGATTGAGGTCCTGCCCGGTCAGTAAACCGATAATCGTCCGGACGTCGTTGCAAACGGCTTCTTCTGGTATAAATTTGGAAAGCTCTACCGCATTGAGCCTCAGCGTGGATAGGACATCTTTTGCTCTGACGTCCAGAAGAGACTGAGGCGCGTTTGTGTCGGTGAACGTCGAGCCTATAGCAATTCCATGCTGTTCTCTTAGATGTTCCACGATGACTTCTTCCGATACCCCTGCACACTCTGCGAGCGAGTGAGGCCAGAGAAGATAGGACTCGATGTATCGCCGTCGCCACTTTCTCGAAGAGAAACGGTCAGAGTCCGGGCTTATGGCGTCTTTTAGATCGACACCAACGGTGTTCAGTGGTTCGTCGTCGCGGTCACGTAGGCTCACGGCGGTTATATTAGGAATATCTTCGCAAAGGGCCCTCCATATCATTTTTCTTTCTTTATGCGTTGCCGTGGTTCGCCATTCAATCCACTCTGTAGGCCAATCGACTCCGATTGTTGCTGCCAGGTTGGCGAGAATCGCGATATCGGTCGTTCCTTCTACGAAGAAGATGCGCTTAGTTTGTCGGATCCGGTCGATCCGTGGTGCGTAGTCAGACCCTAGACCTTCAAGTAGGCCAATCTTCTGGTGGTGTTCACGTAGATATTTTGCCTTGCGGTCTGGGCGGATATGCAAAATCCGTGTAGGAGCAGCGCTGCGCAGAATTTCACTGGAGTGGGTAGCGAGCAATACTTGCTTTCCAACTGAGGTCGCTAGAGCCTCAAGACGGGTGAGCATTTCTTTCTGCAACGTGGGATGCAGATGAGCGTCTGGCTCGTCGAACAACAGAATGTCGGCTTCGGGCGAGGTGGCAAGCGTATATACGCTCAACCACTGCAGAAATCCGCTACCCTCCACCATGAGATCTCGTGGGTTGTATCCCGGGTGTCGCTTCAGTTGATAACCGTCTACGACGCCTTTGTCCACTAGCACTTCAATATACGAATGGTACTCTTCCCGAAACTCCTTCACTATAAGTTCGGCGTTAAAGACTCCCCGGAGTGCGTGGAGGAGAAGTTCCCAAGGGTCTTCCTCGCGCAGTTTTCTAAGATCAGGGTCCGATATTTTAGTGCGACGCTTGCTAGATTCCGCAGGCGGCTTCTCGCGCAGTTTTACACGTTGGGCTTGATTCGCCTGATACATATCAAGAAGTAGATTTCTGAGCACAGCGCCGGCGAGCCCTTCGCCGATGCGTCGACGGCGTACAGCGCCGTTTATGCGTTCCTCCCTGGCCGCGATGCCAGCGAACGGTGGGAGATATGCGATGCGCGGTATGTAGTCTCCAGCATTGAGCGTGGATGATGCCGTTTTGATGAAGAGACGATCATTGACTAGGGCCATGCCGAAGCCTAGCTCTTTTTGAACCCCTTGGTCTTCCCATTCACAAGTAAGACGCAAACTGTAACCGTCATGCGCGTCTGTCTCTTTGGCGGATTTCAAATTCGTCCACATGTGTTTCAGTGACGGCAGATTAATTGGTGAGAACTGGTCGTCACCTAGGCCGAAGCCTTGTCGTGGATTCTGGGGGTCCACGATCAAGCCTGCATCGCCGCGCTCCATAATAGTCGCAATCCGACAAAATTCCCAAACTGCAAGACCGTGAAGTAGAGAAGTCTTGCCTGAATTATTCCCGCCAGCTACCAACGATATTCCGGGATTAAGTTCAATCGCGGCGTCTCGGAACTGCTTGAATCGCTTGAAGGTGACCCTTGTGATGGTCGTAGGTTTTGATGTTCTTTCTGGACGAGATGTGTCCGCTTTTTGCTCGATGCCCTTCAATGGCAGTTGTTGAGCCGCTCTTGTGTCTGCGGCGGCACCGTCGATACTGTGGTCCATGCTGGACTATCGCCGTTCGCTTGTTCGATGTTACAGATGCTGAAGTGAAATTCGGCATCTATCCGAAAACGAATGCAGTATCAAAATGTCTGCGGCTATCCGCTGTAGTGACCTTAGAGGTCGCGGTACGGCATTCGCAAGTCATCCACTCTATTCGGACCCCTGGTCAAGCTGTGATCAGCGGATCGTCTGAGGCGGTGATGTTGTGGTGTGAGTGAATTGGCGAGCGATTTCGGCGGCATTGTGCTGTTTTTGGTGTGGCTCGTGATTCCTCTGCTTTACCTCGTCGCCGTCGGTAGGCGGTACGTGCGGCAGTGCCAGGAGAACGCACAGGCAGCGGTTTGGGCGCGGGATGAGGTGCGCCTGATCCGTAAGGAGCAGAGGGAAGGCAGTCATGACGGTGACGCTGGTGGGTGACGGCGACCAGGGAGAGGGTGGGGAGAGGCCCGTCTCGCTGTTTGATGACCCGAAGGTCGTCGGTGAGGTGCAGGAGTTCGTGGACGATCAGGCTCCTCGGGTGTTTGCGGTGGTGCAGGAGACGTTCGGGCCTCCGGAGGATTTGAACATCGTGGCGTGGGGGATGACCACCAAGACGGGTGTCGAGGTGATCAGCGTGCACGGTGGGATGCGCATGGGGCTTCAGTCGGCGGAGAACGCGCTGATCTTCTACCGGCCGGTGGGAGTGCGAACCCTCGCATCTTCTGGGTCGGGAGCAAGTGTGGCGAGTAACGGGCTGGAGACGGCGCTGGAGTGCGTCTGGCGTGGGTGGCCGGTGGTGCCGGGTGCGCTGTGGGCCGGTGATACCTATGTCGATCCGGCGACGAACGCTGAATGCGATGCGCTCGCCTTGTCGTCGCCAGCGATGGCGACGTTGGACCTGGAGGAGGTCCGGCGGTTGTGGCCGGTCTCGGGCGGCGGGGTCACACGGTCGGCGTTGGCTGCGCTGGGCAAGCTGATGACTGCGGTGGTGGTCCAGCCTGAGCCGGCGCGGCGGGTGGTCGAGTCGGAGGCGTTCCGGGCGTCGCCTACGCCGGTGGTGATGCTTCCCGTTCCTACGCTCGGTCTGATGATCGAGTCGGCGGTGTTCGTGGTGTCGTCGGCGGAGGGGTTGGACGAGAGGTCGGTCTTTCCTCGGGGCGCGATGCTGCCGCTGCCTCCCGCCGTGGTGGAAGGGCACAAGGCGGAGTGGCTGGTGTCGCCTGCCGAATGCGGCGGGCTGATGAGCGGCCCGGAGTTGGCGGGGCTGTTGGCGCTGGAGACTTCCAACCGTCGTTGACCGCGCCCTGACGGTTGGGCATGGGGTGCCGGACGCCTCCCCCGGCACCTGTGGGACGGGACGGCCGTGTGCGAACCATCCATTCGGATGGCGTCGCGCACGGTCGTTTCGTGCGTCTGGGACGGGTTGGAGTGTCCCGTCCCAGACGCTACTGTGGCGTGTTTACGCTGGTCAGTGCCAGTGCGTGAGGTGTCCCGTCGGTCGGGACGGGCTGGCGTGATGGGACAGGGCTCGGGACGGGTAGCGGCTACGTCGTGACACACTGAAATCAACGGCTTGTCAGCGCAGAATCAGCCGGTTAGGGGTGGTCATGCGGACGGCGCGGACGGTGCTTGAGCAGAAGATCTGGGACCGACAGCAGACGCTGGAGGAGTTCGCCGAGTACGTGGAGGTCTTCGCGCGGGAGGCGGGAGAACCCGGCACGATCAGCTTGCGTCACCTCCACAGGCTGGCTGCGGGGCGGAGGTCGTCCGGTCAGCCGCTCGGTCCGGTCCGGCCGGTGACTGCTCGGCTGTTGGAGAAGATTTTCCGGACCAGCATCCACGAGCTGTTGGCGGAACCTTCGGCTGCTGGGTCCGCGGGGAACGACGTCGGCAGGTTGGACGTGCGTGCGAACACCGACTTGGCTGACATGGCCGATTGGTTGGACGAGCGGGCTGGGTGGGCACCAGGGGAGAGCCGAGCGAAGGTTCACGCCAAGCTCGCCACGTTCGAGGCGGGCACGCTGGTCGATCGGCGGTATCGGCGCGCGCGGGTGAGTCGGGAGCAGATCGTTCGTGCGCTCCGCGCGTACTACCGACGTGGAGTCGCGGGACACGGCATGTACCGCGTGCGTTGTGGTGGCGAAGACGTCAGGACCAGCATCCTTGCTCGTCCCGAGTGGCTTGATCAGCCCGCTTCGTTGACGGCGGAGAACGACCGCTTGGTGCTCGCCGGCCGTCGTGATGGCCCGCGCGCTGCCCTCAGTGGAGCGGCGGCGGAAGCGGCTGTGGACCGGCTCGCTGAGTGGGCCGCGCTGGACGTGCGGGTCATGAACCTGCCGCTCTACCGGCTGCTGCGCGTAGACGTCGGTTCGGCCATCGAGGGCACGGTGGGGCTGGTGGACTTCGCCGAGTACGCCTTGACGGCGGACCTGCTCGAAGGCGAGCTGGTCGAGGCGGTGGTGTCTGGCGCTGGGACGGGTGCGCTGCCGCTACGGGACGAGTTCTTGCCGAATCTCGATGCCGTGCTCGACCTACCGGGACGCGTGTGCGCAGGCGGTGTGCTGGCGCTATGTGCGATCGCTCGTCCGCGTGATCCGTACCGTGGGGCGCCGGACTACGCGCTGCTGGTGCAGGAGCGGTCTGGGCATGTGCTCAACACGTCCGGGCGGCTGGCTGTTGTTCCGAAGGGCTTCCACCAGCCGTTGACCGATGTGCGTGCAGACGCGCGGGTCAGTGCCACGCTGCTCCGTGAGCTGGAGGAGGAGCTGTTCGGCCGCGACGAGGTGGACACCACGGTGGGGGAGGGTCGCGCGGCTTCGCCGATGCACCCTGGCCGGTGGTCTGCGCCGATGAGGTGGCTGCGCGAAGATCCGAGCAGGATGCGGATGGAGTGCACCGGGTTCGGGTTCAACCTGGTGAGCGGGAATTACGAGTTCGCCAGTCTTGTGGTTATCGAAAACGAGGAGTTTTGGACGCGCTTCGGTGGGGCGATTGAGTCCAACTGGGAGGCGTCTGGTCTGCGGTTGTATTCGAGCCTCGATGACGAATTGATTGCCGATTTGGTGACGCACGAGTCCTGGAGCAACGAAGGGCTGTTCGCGTTGCTCCAGGGACTCCGGCGGCTTGCGGAGATCGGTGGCTGGCGGGTGAAGTTGCCGATGATCGAGGTGTCAGGTCTGTGACGGCCACCGGACCGTGAGGACGGTCGAGTCTTCGAGCGCTTCCCACGAGTGGTCGACGCCGGCACCCCACATCACGTAGTCACCGGGGCGGGTCATGGTGGTGTTGCCCTCGGTGGTGTCAACGCGGAAGTTGCCCTGTACCAACAGAACCAGGGTGGTCCGCTGATCGTCGGAAGTCCACTCGACACGCTTGTCGCCTGCCGGGTGGTTGAACCACTTGACCTCTACGTCCTTCTGGGACCGGACGCCCTCGGACGGGTCGATGAAGTGGCCTACCAGCCAGCCGCGGGTCACCGCGCCGTCTTCGTTGGCGTTTCCGGCTTGCCAGTTGGCGGTCACTCTGTCTCCCATTCGATCGTTGGCAGGTTCACGCGGTTTCCGCCGATTTGCTGTAGGCGGCGGAGCCCTTGGAGGAGCGCGAACAGTCCTTCGTTGCTCCACGCTACATCGTTGGTCAGTTCTTCGAGGCTGTCGGTGTCGAGGCTGGAGAACTGACGGAGGTTCGCTGCTTCCCAGTTCGCTCGGACTTGTCCGCCGAACTCGGTCCAGAACTGTTCGTCTTCGATCACGATCAGACTGGCGAACTCGAAGTTGCCGCTGACGAGGTTCAGGCCGAAGCCGGTGCACTCCATCCGCAGACGTCCTGGCTCGGCGAGCAGCCAGCGCATCGGCTCGGATAGACGGGTCGGGTGCATCGGGTCCGCGTGGCGCTGGTCTCCGACCGTGTTGTCGATGTCGTCACGGCCGAACAGCTCCTCTTCCATCTCGCGGCGGAGCGTCGCGCCGATCTGAGCATCGGCGCGGTAGTCGGTCAAAGGCTGGTGGAAGCCTTTGGGGATCACGGCCAGGCGGCGCGCTGCGTTGATGACGTGGCCGGAGCGTTCCTGGACCAGCAGGAGGTAGTCCGCTTCACCCCGGAACGGGTCGGCCGGTCGTGCGATTGCGGTCAGGGCGAGTGCACCGCCCGCGCACATGCGGTCGGAGACGTCGAGGACCGAGGGCAAGTCGGGTAGGTAGGCGTCTCGGAGAGGGAGGGCGCCGGGCCTGATCGGTCGGTCGGTGGTGAGTGCGTCGACCAGCTCGCCTTCGAGCAGGTCCATCGTCACCACGTACCCCACGAAGTTCGCCACGCCTACAGAGCCGGCGAGCGCGTGTTTCCTCACGCCGACGTCGAGCAGTCGATACAGCGGCATGTTGACCACGCGATTGCCGAGCGCCAGCGCTTCGGCCAGCCGCTGTGCTGCGTGTCCGGCGCTCGCCTCGTCCATCGTCTGGTGATCGTTCGGGGTGACGGTCGACAGTTTGAGCCGGTCGTGGGCTGGCATGAGCGGGCAGTCGAGGTCGAGCCAGTCCGGGTGCGTGAACACAGTCGTGGACGCGCGGGTGGTGGAGCTGAAGCGGGCGGCGTAGCGGCCATGGCCGGTGGTGGTCGCGCCGTAGTACTCGGCGAGCGCTCGTGCTGTGTCGCGCTGGTTCACCCGTCCCCGGCGGACGCCCCGGTCCTGTAGCGCGCGGACGTCCAGGCGGACGAGGCGGGCGGCGACGTCGCGTCGTGCCGTTCCCGGCTCCCAGCCCGCGTGCTGGTCGAGCCAGTCCAGCGCCGCGACGATGTTCGGGTCCGAGCTGAGCCGTAGCTCGGCATCGGCCGCCGCGCCGTCTGGCAGGTCGAGCTTCGGTTCGGCGGTCAGGGCGTCGAACCTGGCCTTGACGGCAGCGTCGGCCTGGTTGTGGGCCGTGTCGAGGAGCTGTTGCATCTCTGACTTCGGCTTGAGGTCCGGTTTCTGGTGCCAGCCGGCGACCGTGCGAACGGCGATTCCCAGGTGCTCGGCGAACGCTTCGTTGGTGAGGCGCATGGCTGCCTGAAGCGCGCTGGCGGTTCGGCCGGTCCAACCCTCGTGCTGGCTCATCTTCTCGCTATCCCCCGGAGCGATGTGCACTGGTGGTGCACTGGATGTGCATCGGTGATGCATGGGGCCGAAGGCGTCTCCGCTGTGGAATTGAGCCTATGGAAAGCAGCTCGCTCTACCAGCGGAAATGCATCGCGCTAACGGCGGTCGCGGACATGTTCGATCACGGTCGAGAGGTCCGACTTGAGGTCGTCGAGGCGGTCGGTGATGTCGTTGAGCCGCTGCTCGAAACCGTCCAAACGGGACCAGAGGCTGTCGGTCGGGTTGGTGATCGGCTCGTCGGCTTCCGGTGGCCTTCGACCGTGCAGCACGGAGTCCAGGTGCTGCGGGTGCCAGCCGAGCGTGGTCGACAGGGACTCAAGGGTCCGCGGGCTGCGGCGGCGCTCGACTGTGTGGTGCTGGATCTCGCGCACGATCGCTTGGGAGACGTGCGAGCGTTCCGCAAGCTCCCGTTGACGCCAACCCAGCTCGTTCACGCGCTGGTTGATGGCCTTGGCGACTGCCGCCCAATCCTCCGACACGTATTCCTCCGCGCTCCGCCTCAGCGCTGAGATTAGCCGTCTTCCGCTGTTCCGTGACGTGACACGGCGCATTTCGCGCCGGGTGCGATCAAACGCGCCTTCCGTTGCGCTGAAATCAGCAATCTAGAGCTGAAATCGTCAAGTCGATAATCGAAGGGCCTTTCTGATGCGTACTTCTCTGCCTTCTTCCGGTTACACGGTTCGTCAGGCCGCTTGGCTGCTGGGCGTCGAACCGCCCACCCTCTACCGCGCCGTTCGGCTCGGCAGGCTGCCGTTGGTGCGGCGGCGCGGCCGGTTCGTCATCCCGGCGAACGTGCTGGTGCGGCTGCTCGACGAGCCTCGTTCGGGAGGCACGCCGTGAATCTGGTCGAGATCGCTTGGGAGCTGGACCGGCTCCGGTGGGTACCGAGTGCGGTGTTGGCCCTGGTCGTGGAACGCGACGGGCTGTGCATGGAGACGTTCCCGGACCTGCCGCCGTGGGTGGACGAGGAGATGACCGATCGGGAGCTGGCCGCGCGCATGTGTGCTGGCTGCCCGGTGCGGGACGAGTGCTTGGAACTGGCGTTGCGCACGGCCGGTGAGGACACCGTCGGCGTGTGGGGCGGATTGGCTGCCGATGATCGGCGCGAGCTGCTCCCGCATTGGCTGCAACGCGGTGAACGGGTCGAGAGGGGGCCGCGTTCATGAACGCTCTCAGCCTCACTCCGACGCAACTGTTCGCTGGACTCGGCGTGGTCCTGGTGTTGCTGCTCGTCTGGCGGGCTGGTGCTCGGCGAGCGAAGGCCGCCGCGAACGCGGCACGGACCAGTGCGCGCCTGGTGTCGCTCGCTGGTCGGGTGCTGGTGAACGCCGCGCTGATCATGATCGTTCAGTGGGTGGTGATCACCCAACGCGGTGACGGGTGGCTGCTGCTGGCGGTGCTCGTGGTGCCGGCGCTGTTCGCGTCCTACACGTTGACGCGGGCGCTCACCGTGACCACCTACGAGCCGTCTCGTCGTCGGGGTGAGCGGCGATGAGTGAGTCGGTCGAGCGGGTGGCTCGGCAGGTCGACCGGTTGTGCTGGACGGGGATCTTGCTCGGGTTGGCGTTCACGATGACCAACGTCCAGCAGTTCGCGGCGGCCGGTGCGCCGGTGTGGTCGCTCGCCTGGTCTGCGGCGTGGCTGCTCGATCCGATGGTGTCGCTGGTGCTGCTGGCGATCCTTCGGGCGGAGCAGGTCACCGCTCGGTACGGCGTCCGGATGGGCGGATGGGTGCGGGCGGCGAAGTGGTTCACGCTCGCTGCCACGTACGTCATGAACACCTGGAGTGCGTTCGTGGCCGGCTCGGCGGCGCTCGTGGTGTTGCACTCGGTGCCGCCGTTGGTCGTCTTCGTGGCGGCGGAGGCGGTCACGGAGTTACGGGACAAGCTTGGCGCGGCCGTGAACGCCGTGCCGAGCGCTCCGCCGGCACCGGCGCCCTCGGCTCCGCGGACGTCGTTCGCGGACTACCTCGCCGTGGCTCGGGCAGCGCGGACGCCGGACGTGAAGGTGACGCCGGCGTGGGTCCGGGAGGTCACCGGGTGCTCGCGTGGGTTGTCGTCACGACTCGCAGCGGCGCTCGCCGAGGACGGGGGCCGTTCATGAACGGCGACCTGGTGCCCGCTGAGCCGGTGCTCGAAGGAGAGGTGGTCGGTGAACCTCGATCGTTGGTTCGGCGGCTGGGGAGCGGCTGGCAGCGTGCGCGCGCCGTGCCGCCACAGTTGAAGTCGTCACAATCACTTCAGTATTGGCTAAAAACAATTCTCACTTCCCTCGTGCGGCTGCCGGGCCAGCTCCTGAGCGGAGTCGGCAGGGGAGCGGTGGTAGCGGCTCGCGCGTGGCGGCGCTGGGTCCGGGTGAAGGACTACCGGGAGGCTGCCGAGCAGTCCGAGAAGCTGGCGGACAAGTTCGTGGAGATCCGCGCCTTGACCTTGTTCCGGTGGAAGGTGACCGGTGCCGTGTTCGGGGCTGTCTCGGCGGCGCTGCTCGTGCTGTACGTGCTCTACGGCGGGATTGCCATGTGGAGCGCTGCCGGGCTGGCATCGGTGACGCTGGCGATCGTGGGACGCCGGAAGGACGGCTCGCCAGGACGTAAAGCGGTGTTGTCCGGTCCGCGCACGCTCACGTGGACGATGGACCCGCAAGTCCTGGTCGACGCGTTCCGGGACGCGAAGCTAATCGGCAAGGACGAGACCTTGCGGTTGGTCGAGCGCGCGGCGCGCGTGGGGGAGGGCTGGGCGGTCACGGTTGATCTTCCGGCCACGCGGAAGGCTGTGGACGTCATCAAGAACCGGGACGCGCTGGCATCCGCGTTGGCGGTGGACGAGGTACAGCTCATCGTGGAGCGGGTCCGTGGTCGCGGTGGGCACGCGGGCCGGGTGTTCCTGTGGGTGGCCGATGACGACCCGTACGCGGGTCCGCCGTTGCGGACGCCGTTGCTGGATGTGGAGCGGTGGGACGCATGGCGGCCGGTGCCGTTCGGACGGGATGCGCGGAACCGACGGATTGATCTTCCGTTGGTGTGGACGTCGTTGCTCGTTGGTGCGATTCCTAGGCAGGGCAAGACGTTCGCCACTCGGTTGGCTGCGGCAGGGCTGGTGCTGGATGCGTACGCGCGGCTGTACGTGTTCGACGGGAAGGGCGGCAAGGACTGGGAGGCTGCCGAGCAGATCGCCTACCGGTACGTGTGCGGGGACGAGCTTGAGCACGCATACGCCGTGCGGGATCACCTGGTGGAGTTGGTGGCGGAGGTGCAAGCCCGGTATGCGCGAATGGCCACTTTGGACGATGAGGTGTGTCCGGAGTCAAAGATCACGCCGGCTATCTCACGGGACGCGGACCTCGGGATGCCCATCACCGGAGTGGTGATCGACGAGGTTCAGGTGTTCCTGGAGAACCCGACGCGTGAGCAGGTGGGCGGCAAGAAGACCACGCTCGGCGCGTACATCGCGGACCTGTTGGCCTACCTCGTGCGGAAGGGGCCGGCGGCCGGTGTGGTGGTCATCCTGGCCACTCAGCGGCCGGACTCGAACACCATCCCGTCCCGGCTGCGGGCGGTGCTCGGCTCGCGGTTCGCGTTGCGGGTGATGGACTGGCGGGACTCGAACATCGTGCTCGGCGAGCAGATGAACACGCGCGGGTATGACGCTTCGACGTTGCTGCCGAGTCACAAGGGCGTCGGCATCCTGCGGCCTGACGGCGAGACGGACGCCGGCGCGGACATGGTCGCCATGACCGTGCGGACTTACTACATGTCCAACGTCGAGTGGCGGGTGATCTGTGCGCGGGGGCGAGCGCTGAGGGAAGCTGCGGGCACGCTCGCCGGTCATGCGGTTGGCGACGATGCTCCGCGGCCGATCGACTCGACGTCGGTGGTCAAGGCGATCGTGAGCGGGACGGCTGATGGGTGGGTCGTGGACCTGCCGGAGCCGTTGGCGGCAGTCGTGGACTACCTCGGCGAGGAGCTGGACGAGCGCGAGTTCGTGCCCACGTCGGAGTTGGTCGAGGCGCTGGAGGTCGAGGCGGTCACGTTCGCTCGTGAGTTGAGCGAGCTGGGGTGCAAGCCGCTACGGCAGTACGTGCCGGACGGGGAGACCACACGGCGTGTTCGTGGCTACCTGACGGCGGACCTCCGGGCGGCTGTCGAGCGGGTTGCGGTTGATGAAATCGGCTCCCAGGGTGGTGGCCAGGCATGACCGATGACGGTCGTGTCACCGTGCGCCTGCCGGATGAACTTCCTGTGCTGACCCCTGCTATCAGCCGCATACTGCTTGCCATACTGGTCGAACTGACCGAGGTGGAGGTCTTGGACGGACCTCCGGGAGGGGGTGACGATGACTGTTGAAATCAGCCGAGACCCGTGGGCGACGCTGGACGAGCTGCTGGGTGTCGAGGTGGTCGAAGCGATCGAGGACGGTATCGGGCCGGTAGCGGTCTACGGGCGGTGCTCGACCGAGGACAACCAAGATCCCGAGACGTCACGCGGCTGGCAGTTCGGCAACGCGCGGAAGTTCGTGGAACCGCTCGGAGGTGTCATCGCTGAGGAGTTCTTCGACGTGGGGCAGTCGCGGTCCGTGCCGTGGGAGCGTCGAGAAGAGGGCGCTCGGCTGCTGGCGGCGTTGAAGAACCCGCATCGCGGGTGGAACGCCGTGGTGGTCGGTGAAGGCACACGGTGTTGGTTCGGCAATCAGTTCTCGCTCATCGCGCCGAAGTTCGCCGCGTACGGCGTCGAACTGTGGGTGCCGGAGCTGGGCGGGAAGTTCGACGCCCGGAACCCTTCGCACAAGATGTTGATGAGCGTGCTGGGCGGCATGAGCGAGTCCGAGCGCCAGCACGTGCAGGCACGAGTCCGGGCGGCGATGGACGCTCAAGTCGTGAACGAAGGGCGGCACCAGGGCGGACGTGCACCGTACGGCTATGTCGTGGTGGACGGCGGCCCGCATCCGAACCCGCGAAAAGCGAGTGAGGGCTACCGGTTGCGGGTGCTGGCGATTGACGAGCCGTCTGCCGAGGTGGTGCGGCGGATCTTCGCCGAGTACGTGAGTGGTCGAGGTGACCGGGCGATCGCAACGGGCCTCAACAGGGACGGGATTCCTTGCCCGTCCGCTCGACGGCCGGACCAGAACCGGCACCGGTTGGCGGACGGCTGGCAGGGCAGCACGGTGCGGGCGATCCTGGACAACCCGAGGTACACGGGATTCGCGTTCTTCGGGCGGTGGGCGCGGCAAGAGATGCTGCTCGATCCCGACGACGTGGCGGCCGGCTACGTGATCCGGTTCCGGCGGGCGAGCGCCGATCGGATCGTGCGGTCCCGCAAGCCTGCACATCCGGCGATCGTGAGTGTCGAGGAGTTCACGCAGGCGCACCTGCTGCGCAAGTCGAAGTCCGCCGGCGGGTTGAAGACGGCTCGCAAGAGCGAGCGCGCCGAGCGGCCCACGAAACGGCCGTACCTGTTCCGGGGCATCGTCAGGTGCACCGCGTGCGGTCGGAAGATGGAAGCAAGCCCAAGGGCGCGCGGCGTGTACTACCGGTGTCCGGCTCGGACGCTCGCGCCCGGATCACCTGCGCTGGCCACACATCCGCCCACGGTCTACCTCCGCGAGGACGTTCTTCAGGAAGCGGTGAACGGGTGGCTCGGGCGATTGTTCGCGCCGGAGAACCGGGACCGGACCGTTGCCGCTCTGGTGGAGTCGCAGGGAACGAACGGCGCGGCTAACGGCAGGGAGGCGGTGAAAGCGCGGCTCGCCAAAGCGGAAGCTCAGTTGAGCCGGTTCCAAGAGGCCATCAAAGCCGGAATTGACCCGCTGGCACTGGTCGAGCCGATGAACGAGGCGCAGGCGGTTCGGGCAGCCGCACAGGCGGAACTGGAGGGAACGCCAGCACCGGACGCGCTCAGCGCCGCCGAGGTGCACGCGATGATCGACTCACTGGGTAACGTCGGAGCGGCCTTGGCCGATGCTGAGATAGAGAGCGTGGCGAGCCTCTACAGGGCCGTTGACCTGCAAGTTCGCTACACGCACACGGCCCACGAGGCTGATGTGATCATCAAACCCGTGGGCCGTGTGAATAGTGCGCGTGTCCGAGGGGGGACTTGAACCCCCACCCCCTTTCGGGGACTAGCACCTCAAGCTAGCGCGTCTGCCATTCCGCCACCCGGACTCGGCTCTCGCCGTGGTGTGCACATAGATTACATGATCGTCTTCCGTGGTCCAAATCGGGGTGGCTGATGGCGACACTGTGGGCATTTTCGCTGTTCAGGCGCTTGATGACTGGGTGATCGAGGTGCTGGGGAGGGTTGCGGCGGCGGTGGGAGGTGCCGGCCGGCCGCGACAACGCCCTGATCTCGCTGCTGGACGCGTTCGAGCTGGTGGTCACCGACAACGCGGGCTTCGACCCGCAGGTGGACGTGTCGAAGACGGAGCAGGCGCTGCGGGGGACGGCCATCACTTGCCGCCGGTCACCGGTGACCTGGTCGACACCTGCATCAGGTTCTTCGCCGAGGCCGGCTGCTACCCGGCGGCCCGGGCACCGGCGCCGGCCGCCGGGCGTGACGACGGCAGGCGGGCGGTTGTGGCCGCCCGGCCGCCGCGTCCACGTGGTCGGCGTCGCCGGACCGAGGCGGAGCAGGGATCCGGCGGACGCGCTCTAGTTCGCCTCGCCCGTCAGCGCGAACGACCGCAGCCGCCGGGTGGCGCCGACCGTGCCCACCACGACGAACACCGATGTCATGATCAACGCGGTGGGCAGCGACATGGTCGAGGAGATCAGCGGGGTGTCGCCGATGACGTCCGCGACGGCCGCGGCGTGCCGGCGGATGCTGAACACGCGGGCGCCGTCGACGAACGACACCAGCAGGTTCTCCCACAGCACGATGTAGACGAGGCCGACCGCGACCGGGCGCTTGGTCATCACGCTCAGCGCCAGGAACAGGGCGCTGTAGGCCAACGCGCCGAGGGCCGTGCCGACGACCAGGCCGATCGCCAGCGTGCCGGAGCCCGCGATCACGGCCGCGATGGCCAGTGGAAGGGCGGTGGCCGCGGTGGTCACCAGCCAGGCCACCAGGAGCTTGGACAGGATGATTTCCGAGCGCGGCAGCGGCTTGGTGATCAGGTGGGTGATGGTGCCGTCGTCGACCTCCAGGCCGAGCACGCTGCTGCCGACGATCAGCGCGGTCAACGGCAGGATCACCGCGAGGCCGAGGTTGGCGAAGACCTGCGGGCCCCACTCGGACCGGGTCACGTGCTCGTTCTCGCTGGTGACGCCCAGCAGGGTCAGCCCGATGAGGATGACCGGCATGGGGAGCAGCAACAGCACGCGCCTGCGGCCGAGGAGGGCCCTCGCCGTGAGGCCGATGATCGTCGGGTTCATGTGGTCACCAGGTAGGAGAAGACCTTCTCGAGGGACTCGTCCGAAGGCAGGATGGTGGTCAGCCGGATGTTCCGCGCCTTGGCGAGTTTGGCGAGGGCGCGGGTGAAGGTGCCGTAGTCGCTGGTGTGCACCTGGAGACCCGCCTCGGCGATGCTCACCCCGGAGACCGACGGCTCGGCCATCAGCGCCGTGGCGAGGAGGCGGTCGTCGGAGGAGGCGATGGTGAACACGTGCGGGCGGGTGGTCATCAACCGCCGGATGTGCCGGTAGTCGCCGGAGGCGGCGAGCCTGCCCGCCACGATCACCTGGACGGTGCCGGAGAGCTGCTCGACCTCCTCCAGGATGTGGGAGCTGAACACGATCGTCCGCCCCTGCTCGGCCATGCCGTCGAGCAGTTCCATCATGTGCATCCGCTGCCGGGGGTCCATGCCGTTGAACGGCTCGTCCAGCAGTAGCACCTCCGGGTCGTGCACCAGCGCCGCGGCGACCCGGCTCCGCTGGCGCATCCCCTTGGAGTAGGTGGAGATCCGGCGGTCCTGCGCGTCGCGCAGGTCCACGACGCCCAGCGCGGCGCGGGCGGCGGCCGTCGGGTCGGGGAGCTTGTGCAGCTTGGCGCTGGCCAGGACGAACTCCCACGCGGTGAGGAATCCGGGCACGCTCTCGCGCTCGGTCACCAGGCCGAGCCTGCGGTACACGGCGGGGTTGGCCCACGCGGGCTCACCGCCGATCACGACCTCGCCCTGCGACGGGGCCAGCAGGCCCGCCATCAGGTGCAGCACGGTGGTCTTGCCCGCGCCGTTGGGGCCGAGCAGGCCGGTCAGACCCGGGCCGATCGACAGGGTCACGTCGTTGACTGCGACCACGTTGCCGTACCAGCGGGACACGCCTGCGAGTTCGACGGTGTTCACGACTTCACCCCCTTGTACCGCCACACCGCGGCCATCGTGCCGAGCGCGGTCAGCGCGACCGTGACCAGGCCGTACACCGGTCCGAACGAGCCGATCGAGACGAGGTCGACATCCACTCCGAACAGCCACTGGTCCACGCCGTTGAGCAGGCTCGTCGGGTCGAGCAGCCCGGCGAGCCGGCCGATCGTCCCGGAGTCCAACTCGCGCAGGACGGCCGAGATCGGTGCGGTGAGCAGGAAGACGCCGATGATCATGCCGGTGGCGAACACCCGGCGTCCCGACAGCGACGCGATCGGCAGGCCCAGCGCCGCCAGCAGCGCCGCGTGGACGGCCGCGGCCAGGAGACCGACGAGCAGTCCGCCGAACTCCTCCAGCACCCCCGGGACACCGTCGTCGGTGCTGAAGGCCATGCCGATGAACATGATCAGCATGGGCGCCGCGAGCATCAGGAACGTCGCGGTGGCCAGTGCGGCGACCTTGGTCAGCGCGTAGCTCGACCGGCTCAGCGGGCGGGACAGGTACAGGTGGAGCAGGTTCGTGCGCAGGTCCACCGACACCAGTTCGGGCGCGACCACGGCGACGAACACCGCCGCTGCGAAGGTGAAGGTGGAGGCGACGCCGACGTAGTCGAGCACCGGCTGGGGCAGTTGGCTGCTGATGACCACGATGATCAACGAGGCGATACCGGCCAGGCCGACCAGCCCGAGCGGCAGCACCTTCGCCCAGGGGCTGCGGCCGAGGCCGTAGGCACTGCGGACGCTGTGGGTGTACAGCGCGCGGGCCGAGTAGCCCGGGCCCGACCTCGGACCGGTGTAGCGCTGGTAGCCGATGTCGTGGATGACGCCGGACTCAGACATGGGACACCTCCTCGACCGGACGGTCGCGGAACAGGTCGGCGACCTGGTGCCGCTGGCGTTCGAGCCGGTGCAGGCAGAGGTCGAGGTCCGCGACGGCGTCCCGGATGAGGTCGTACACCGCGCCGTCGTCCTCGCCGAGGCGGACGGTCAGCACGCGGTTCCGGCGGCGCACGTCCAGGCCCCCGGCGGTGAGCGCGTCGGCGAGCCGCTCGGAGCCCTCGTCGATCTCGACGACGAGCAGGTCGTTGTGCTCGGTCATCGACGACAGCGTCGCCGAGCGCAGGAGCGTGCCCGCGTCGATGGCGATCAGCGACGTGCAGATCCGCTCGATCTCGCCGAGCAGGTGGGAGCAGACCACCACCGAGATGCCGAACTCGGTGCCGATGCGGTGCACCAGGTCGAGCATCGCCCGCCTGCCCGCCGGGTCGAGCCCGTTGGTGGGTTCGTCGAGCAGCAGCAGTTCGGGGTCGTGGACCAGCGCTTGAGCGAGCTTGACCCGCTGCTTCATGCCGGTGGAGTACCCCCCGATCCGGCGGTACCGCTCCTCGTAGAGCCCCACGTGCCGCAACGTCTCCGACGCCCGCTCCCGTGCCGCCGCGGCGGGCAGGCCGCTGACCCGCGCCATGTGCGTGACGAACTCCGCGGCGATCATGTCGGACGGCAGGCAGTCGTGCTCGGGCATGTAGCCGACCTTCGCCCGAACCCGCTCCCCGTCCGCGATCGGGTCGAGGCCGAGCACGCGAATCCGCCCGCTGGTCGGCGTGAGCAGCCCCAGTGCGAGTTTGATCAGCGTGGTCTTCCCCGCGCCGTTGACCCCGACCAGGCCGACGACGCCTGCCTCGATGTCCAACGTCAGGTCCGCCAGGGCGGTCACCTTGCCGTCGTAGCGCATTCCCAGCGCGGTGGTCTCGATGAGTGGCACACGAGGACCCTAGGCCGCCCGTCCACCTGCCACATCCGGTTCTCTCCCGAGGTTGGCGGCCTCCCGACCCCTAGGGGTGGCCGGCGCGACACGGGCAGCGCACCGCTGGTTGCGTGATCAAAGACTTCGGGAAGGGTCGGTCAGGCGAGGTTCGTGCGTCGGTGCGCGTGCGGGGCGCCTGCCGCACGGCGTCCCGGCTCGCCGGTCGTCAGCGGTTCTGGTCGGGGTGGGGTTCGTGGTTGAGGGTGGGAGTGGTCCGGATGACGGCGCCGTGTCAGGTGTGGGAGTTGTGCTGCGGGTCGTGCTCAGGCGGCGCGTCCTGGTCGGGTCGGGTTCGGTGGTGGAGCGCGCCGGTGTGGTGCCGACGTAGCGGATGGCGATGGACAGGCGTCCGGGACGGCGTTGCATCGGCAAGGTGACCGTGGTGCCGGGGGAGGGCGGTCGAGCGCGCCGATCCGGTCGGCCCGCCGGCCGGCAGCACCGCGTGCGGGGTGACGTCGTGCAGGCCTCGCCACGGGCGGCAGGTGCGTCGGGGGAAGTCGCGGGCCAGGTGTTCGGTGCCGGCGTCGGGGAGGATCTGCGCCTGGTCGCTTTGTCGCGGCGGCGGGTTCCGCGGGGAGTCCGGGGCCGCGGTCAACCGGTCGAAGCAGGTCGGGAACCGGGGATGCCGTTGCGGGCGAGCATGCGGCGGTGGCCGGCGGTCGCGGCGACCAGCAGCAGCGGGGGTGTTCGGCCAGGGGCGGCAACGCGTCCACGTCGAGACGAAAGGCTGGTGAGGCTGTCGCTGCCGATCTCCAGGTCGGAGCCGGGGTCGACGATCACCGCTCGTGGCTGTTCGACCATGTGCTTGGGCAGCTCGTCGCGCAGCCGGGCGCAGGTCGACAGGTCGAACCGGCCTACGGGGAGAGCGGCACTGCGCCGAGGTGCGACCGGGCCGACGGCGACAGGCCTGCGCAGGGAACGGGCGGGCCTGTCCCGGCAGGCGGGGACTGGTCCACCCCGCCATCGCCACCCCATCGGATGACGGGCTGCACGATGCGTCGACGGACCCGGACAGCCCCACCCGATCGCCGTGGCGCGGCTCTTCGATCAGAGGCCGTAGCGCCCAGGCCGGGCGACCGGAGGGGCATCCGTCGACGAGCCGGGCAGTCCCGGACGACGCTTCGCGTGCGCCATCGAGGCCGGCGCCATCGGCCGGCGTGTCGCCGAGGTCGTCCTGCTGTGGCGGCGGCGCGACCCCTGGGCGGTGGGCCGTGGGGAGTTGCCGTGGTGCCGGGCATCAGGTGGTCGGGTGGAAGGTGGCGCGGACGGTGAACACCAGCCACAGCATCACCACCAGGGCGATCAGGATCAGCGCCGTGATCACGACTGCGCGCAGCGCGCCGGAGCGAGGCCGCGCCGCCGCGGGCGGGCTGTCCGGGCGGTGCGACGGTGGCCGGTGTCGCCGCCCGGTGCGGCCGCCGTCGAAGGAGCGGCGGCGGGTGGACCCGACGGGATGCCGTTGGGCCCGTGGCGGCGGCGAGACGCGGGGCGGGGCAGTGGTGCGTGGTGCGCGGTGCGGGACAGGAGCGCCGGTTCCGGTCCGGCGCGGCGTGGGCGAAGGACCGGTGGCGCGCGTCGACACGCGAGGCGCGGGCTGAGCAGGCGCGGGGCGGGGGCGCGGTTCACGACTGACCTGGTCGGAGAAGCCGTGGGCGAGCAGTTCGTCGCGCTCGGGCGTGAAGTCGGTCAGGTCCAGGGCGGTGAACGCGGAGGCGACGTCGTCGGCAGCCCACACCGGGTGGTGCCGGGCCAGCCGGTGGAAGTAGCTGCGCAGCGGCTTCTGCCCGGAGGCAAGGACGACGTCGACACCGGGAGGCAGCATGGAGTGGTCCAGTTCCACCCGGGCGCCGCGAATGGGCAGGAGCAGGACCACGCCGGCGACGAAGCCGGGGTCCACGCCGGCTGATCGCAGGCCGTTCTTGACCGCGTAGAGGTTGGTGCGCAACTGCTCGACCGGGTTCGCCTCGCCCGACGTGTGCAGAGCCGCAGGCTGCCCGTCGACGGTCCACCCGCCGTTGAGCGGAATGCGCAGCACACCGTCCTGGCGTCGGGTGAAGCCCTTGACCTCGACCACCACGCAACCGTGCGGGGACCAGACCACCGCGTCGACCTGCCGTGTCGTACCGTTCGGGCCGGGCACGTTGCAGTTGACCATCGCCGCCCCCGGCAGGGCGTAGCTGCCCACCCAGGAACCCAGCCACTCGACCAACCGACGCTCGGCACCCGATAACGCGGCCTCGTTCTGCACTCGGACCAACACCCCGCACCCCTCCCCGGTTCCCACGCTCGGTGACGGGAACCCACGGTGGGTGACACCGTACGAGGTGGGTCCGACATCCCGGCGGGAATGACATCCGGTTGGGCTGCGGCGAGGCCCGGGTCGACGGTCGCGCGGAGCGGGCGTGACCGAGGTCGACGCGCTCACCGCGGTGACGGTCGCGTCCTCGCGCTCGACGATCAGGTCCGGGTGGGCGCGACCCGGCTGACCACGAGGCTGGGGTCACCCGGCGCGTGCTCGGGCAGTGCGACCGGGGAGCCGGCGTTGGTGGAGGCGTCGGTCAGGTGCGGAGTGCCGAGGGCTCGGGCTCGACGAGGAGTGGGATGTCCTCCGCGCGGTGGAGGGCGGGTGCGCTCTGCCCTTCACCGCGGACCGAGAGGCGGTCGCCCGTGCGGGAGGAAGCGGGCCGAGACCGTCGACTTCCTGCGGCGAACGCCGGTGAAGTCCGGTCTCCGACCGGCTCGTCACAACGGGGGGAGGGCTTCCGTCCGTGTCGAGCGAGGATGCGGCGGTGCCCGTGGGCGTCACGGCCCTCTGCCGCCGCCTGGCCCGGCGCTCGTCGTCACCAACCGCCACCACCCGACGGATCCGCCAAAGGCCGTGGTCATGCCTGTCCGGCGCGCTGTGCGCCTGTCACGGCGGAGGTGCCGAGGTCGGACGTGGGCAGCGACCGTCCGGCGGCGACGGCGGCGGACCAGGTCGCGGTGTCGGCGACGGCGGCGAAGTTCGAGTGGAACAGCGCCATCAGGGTGGTGTGGACGGTCTTGGCGTCGACGAAGCCCGCGTCGTTGGCGATGTTGATCGCGCCGGTGGCGTCGGAGAGCACCTCGGCGGCCAGTCCGTGGGTTTCGGCTTCGGCGGCGGAGGCGAGCACGCAGTTGTTGGTCATGTAGCCGACGAGGGTGATGGTGTCGATCCCGCGTTCCCGCAGCCAGGCGAGGAGGTCGGTGCCGGCGAACACGGTGCCGTACTGCTTGACGACCGACTTCCACCCGTCCGTGCGGCGGCTCGCCACTTCCGGGTGCAGTTGGAAGCCCGGCCGGGTGGGGTTGAACACGGGTGCGTCGTCGCCCGCCGTGTGCTGGACCGCGACGACGGGGATGCCGGCGGCGGTGGCCGCGTCGATCGCCCGCGCGATCCGGGGCAGCGAGTCGGCGTGCGGCGGGTACTGGATCTCCAGCGGTCCGCCGAAGTACTCCTGCTGCACGTCGATGACGACGAGGGCGCGACGAGGGGTGGTCATGACCGGGGTGCTCCTTGCTGTCGGTGCCGCCGTTGGTGTGGTCGGCACGTCGAGTCTGCGGGCCCGGAACTCCGCGGACCATTGGCACGCGTGCGGGGTTACGATGGAATCGTGCCAACCTCCGGAGGGGCCCTGCGCGTCGCCGTCTACGCCTTCGACGGCGTCACGATGTTCCACCTCTCCGTGCCGCAGCTCGTCTTCGACGAGGTCACGCGGCAGGGGTTGGGCGACTGGACGACGGTCCTGTTCTCCGACCGCGCCGGGTCGATCCGCACCGCCGAGGGGTACCCGATCGGCGAGGTGCGGGGCCCGTCGGCGGCCCGGGACGCCGACGTCGTGGTCGTGCCCTCCTGGTTCGAGGACGGTCGCGCCGCCGGTCCGACGCTGCGGCGGACCCTGGCGGAAGCCCACGGCCGCGGAGCCACGATCGCCGGGCTGTGCCTGGGGGCCGTCGCCGTCGCGGACGCGGGCCTGCTGTCGCGGCGCACCGCGGTGACGCACTGGCAGGCCGTCGACATGCTCGCCGCACGCCACCGCGACGTCGTCGTGGACGCCTCCGTGCTGTACGTCGACCACGGCGACGTGCTGACCTCCGCGGGCACCGCCTCGGCGATCGACGCCTGCCTGCACCTGGTGCGCGGCAGGCTCGGCGCCGCGGCGGCCAACCGGGTCGCCCGCAGCCTCGTCGTGGCCCCGCACCGCGAGGGCGGGCAGGCGCAGTACATCGAACGACCGCTGCCCGCGCAGTCGGCGAACGACCCGATCGCCGCCGTGCTCGAGTGGGCCTTGCGGCACCTGGCGGAACCCCTGCCGGTCGAACGCCTGGCCGGTGTCGCACACCTGAGCAGACGCACCTTCATCCGGGCGTTCCAGGCCTCCACCGGCACCACCCCGGCGGTGTGGGTGAGGCAGCGGCGCCTCGACGAGGCACGCCGACTGCTGGAGTCCACGGACCTGCCCGTTGACCAGGTCGCCGCTACCTGCGGCTTCGGCAGCACGGTCACGATGCGGCAGTGCTTCACCGCGGCCTTCGACACCTCGCCGTCGGAGTACCGCCGACGGTTCGACGCCCGTGCCGCGGACGACGACGCCGGTCGGCGCGAACCCCCTGCGATCCGTTGCCCGCCCTGAGGATGAGGCCCGCGGTGGGGTGGTCGGTGCACGCGGCGGTACCCGTGCACGACGGCGTGGACCTTGCCGGGCGCCCCCCGATCAGCCACCGGTGATCGGGCGTCGGCTGCGACACCGGGAGGGGTCTACGCCACCGAAGTCACTGGTCGATGCGCACCCGTGTGCGACCGGTGCCGCGTTGAGGGTCGAAGGTCCCGCATTCCGGGGAGACCGCGACCGCTGACCTCCGGCTTCCGCCGCCGGGAGGCCGGGGGCGAGTGCCGCACGGGGGCTGTCGGCACGGCGACGGGCACGGGTGGTGGGCGTCGTGCTCGCCATCGCCCCTGCGCCGGATCCGGTGCTGCTGCGACACCCGTCGTCGGCTGCCGAGGTGCTCGGGGCAGGGACGGAAGTCCGCGGCCGGGCGGGACCGGAGTCCGCCCAGCCGCGCATCCGGTCGATCGGTCAGGTCTGCGGCGTCTCGTGGTGCTCGACGTCGATCGACCGCTCGCTCGCCAGGGCGGCGATCGCCGCCACGGCGGTCACCACGGGGGCGGCGACGGCTGCGACGACGCCGGCCGTCACGGGGACCTCCATCACGGTGTGGCCCTTGTGGTTCCTGATGGCCGGACGCCGGACGCCGCCCTCGCGGAGCAGTTCCTCGGCCTTCTCGACGAGCGCTTCCCCGCGCAGGCGCGTGGCCTTCGGGGCTGCCAACTGCTCGGTCGTGTCGTACCTCCGTTCCCGGTCACCTGGGCAGGTGCACCGGCTGGTGGGTGACGGTCTCGATGTCGGCTGTCGCGGCGTCGAGGAGTTGGTGCGCGAGGTCGGACAGCGCCCTCGCCGTGGCGAGTTCGTCGCCGATCTCGGGGATGTTGGTGTCGGTGGGGTTCAGCCTCGCCGTGCCGACACCGACCAGGTGTGTGTCGTCGCGCGTGTGCAGGCGCGCCTTCGCCCTGGTCTTGTCGTCGTGCTCGTCGCCGGTGACGTCGACGCGCCACTGCTTGGTCTCTCGCATCGGGTTTCCTTCCGCTCGGGTGCCGGTGATCGGCCGTCGCGGGTGCCGACGTGGTGCTCGATCCGCACGGCGACGTGCTCCCGTGCGGCTCGGTGCCGGCGTTCGTGGTGGTCGCAGAACGTCAGTGCCCCGTTGTGCAGCACAACGCGCACCCGTGCACGCGCGCCGCACGGATCACACCGGTCCTCGACGGAGGACGGACCGGTCGCGATCGTGTCGAGCGCGGTGGTCATGACGGACTCCTCTTCTTCCCCGACCTCCAGCGTTCCCGCGGGCGGTGCGGCGGTACAGGGACCTTCGACCCGCGCCGGCCGGGACCCGGAGCGGGCGCCAGGGCACCTGCCCGTGGGGACCTCCGGCCCTGGGATTCGCCGTGCCGGGGAGCGAAGGTGGAAGTGCACGGGCCGGTTCGAAGTGCCACGTCCACCCGGAGGAGGACCTGCCATGACCAGCCGCATGAACGACCACGGCACACGCACGGACCGACCGGAGGACTTCGTCGTCTCATGGCCCCCGGAGGACGATCCTCCGAAGACCTCGGCGGTCCGGTCCGACGCCCCGGCCGGAGACGCGCCGCTCGACGGGTTCCACACTGGACGGCTGTGGACCGGCGGAGCCGCGACCGCGCTGATCGCCGGCCTGCTCGCGGTCGTCGGGATCCTCGTCGCCCGCGGATTGCTCGACATCGCGGTGCTCGCCCCGAAGGGTGAGGGCGCCTGGGGCAACGCCAACACCCTCGCCTACGCGTTCGGCTCGGCGGTGTGCGCTTTCGCCGCCACCGGCCTGGTGCAGCTGCTGCTGACCACCACTCCCCGTGCGATCCGGTTCTTCACCTGGATCATGGTGCTGCTGACCACGATCGCCGTGGTACTGCCACTGAGCCTCGACGTGGCCACCGAGAGCCGCGTGTTCACCGCCGTGCTCAACGCCGCGATCGGTCTCTCGATCACGGCCCTGTTGTCCGGTGTCGTGAGCAGTGCCCGCCGCCGGTGGAGCGCCTGAGCCCCACCGGGCGCACCGAGTGGACGGGGTCGGTGAGTTCCTGATGCGACGGTTCGGCACACCTTCGCGCGAGCTGCTGCCGACCGCGGTGAGCGCACCGCGCGCCGGCGCGTCGCCGTGAGGGACGCGACCTCTCCACCCCGCTCGAACGGGCGCCGAGCCGCGCGCACGTACGACGGGGCGACCGGGTGGACGCGGTGCCGGTCGACGGCGTGCTGCTCGACGGCGGTGTGTTCGACGAGTCGGCGCTCACCGGGAGGCCGCACCCGCCGTGCGTGCCCGTGGGGACTCCGTGCGCAGCGGTGTGGTGAACGGGGATGTCGCCGCTGACTTGAGCGCGTCGGCCACGGCCGAGGACAGCACGTACGCCGGTGTGGTGCGGTTGGCCCGTCAGGCTGCCGGGGGCAGTGCGCCCGTGGCGAGGCCGCGCGGTCGGTTCCCGTCTCCACACCGTCTCCACACCGTCTCCACACCGGCTCCATCCCCGCTGCGCACCGGAGGAGCACCGTGGTGGTGTCGGAATCGAGTGGAGGAGGAGTGATGAAGGCACGCACAGCGCTCGGTGTGATCACCGCCGGCGGCGTCGCCGCGGTGGTCGCGATCGCCACCGTTCCCGCGTGGGCCGCTCCGATGGGGCCCGGCCCGGAAACGGGGACCGGCGCGCGCGAAGGGCACGGAGGGCACGGCGGCCACGGCACCCGGGCACGGGACGGCAGCTGCCTCACCGCTGCCGGTGTCGTCGACCCGAGCGGAACCCTGACCGAAGCCCAGCGCTCGGCCCTGGCGGCGAACGCCCAGGAGGAGAAGCTGGCGCACGACCTGTACGCCGAGTTCGCGAACCTGTTCGAGACCCCCGTCTTCGACCGGATCGCCGCGTCGGAGACCGGGCACCTGTCCGCCGTCCGCACCCTGCTGACCCGCTACGGCGTGCCCGACCCGACCGCCGACCGGGAGCCGGGCCGGTTCGCCGATCCGGTGGTCCAGGCGCGGTACGACGAACTGCTCGTCCGCGGCCGTGCGGGGGAGCAGGCCGCTCTGGAGGTCGGGCGGACGGTGGAGACAGAGGACATCGAACTCCTCGACGCCTCCCTGGGCGGGCTGACCGCCCCGGACGTGCAGCGGGTCTACAGCCACCTGTTGCACGCGTCGCAGCACCACCTCGCGGCCTTCGGACGGTGGCTCACGCGGTGAGTACCCCCGGGAGGATCGCAGGAGGTCGGTGCGGAATCCGCGAAGACGTCGGCGGCGATGGGCTCGAGCGCCTGCGACGCGCTCGGGGGCGCTCGGCGGGTTCATCCGGGTGATCGGCCCGGCCGGGACGCCGAGGACGTGATCACCCAGCCGGCCGCCGTGTCCCGAGCACCGCACCGCGCCGGTCCCGAGTTCGTGACGGACGGCTTGCGACAGTGCCTGTCCGAGGGGCGGAGCGGGTCGGAACCCGTGCCGACGGCCCGACGGCGTCGCTGACACCGTCGGGCCGTCCGGTCCGCGTCGGGTCAGGTGCCCTGCGGCACGCGGATGACGTCACCGACGTTGATGACGTCGGGGTCGGTGACGGTGTTCGGGTTGGCGGCGACGAGTCGGTGGTAGAGGTTGCCGGAGCCGTAGTAGCGGGTGGCGATCGCCCACAGCGTCTCGCCCGCCGCGACGACGTGCTCGACGTAGGAGTGGTAGCCGGGGACGATCTTGGAGCCGAGGACGACGGGGACGATCACCTTGTCGAGTTCCTCCCCGTCCTTGGGGGAGGTGTGGTAGACCTCGACGAACAGCCGGTCGAGCGTGAAGGCCGCCCCCGTCACGTCCGCGGCGACCTGGAACTGGCCGTGTCCGCCGGTGCCGTCACCGGCCGTGAAGTACCCGACCACCTCGTCGTGGCCTTCGTGCACGCGGTAGTTGAAGTTGGCCTCGAACGCCCCGCCGGCCACCCCGGCGAGCTGGATGACGTCGCCCACCAGGTCGTAGGCCTTCGGTTGTTGCACGTCGATCGACATGGTCACACCTCTCTTGCGGAGATCCCCCCGGTGGCGGCGGAATCGCTGCGGAATGCGACCGCCCCGGTCGCGGCTCGAAGCCGATCACCACGAGCCTCCGACGACTCCTCCGACCAGTCTCGGACGCGCTGCGGTACGCCTGCCAGGGCAGGAAGTCCCGGGTTGGTGGGACCAGTCCCGACGGACCCCACCGGCCGGCACGGCTCCGCGAGAGCGGTGGACGGCAACACCGTGATCGGCTGCGAGACGAGCGGCACCGGCGTACAGCACGCCGCGTTGTGGCGGACGACAGAGTCCTGACCGGCCGGAGCGGCCGCGGCGGACGCCCCGAACGCACGGTGGTGTCCGAGGCGGCTGGTGGTACGGGTCGCGGCACAGCGGACCACGGCGCGCTGGTGGCGGACGCGAACGCGGTGGCGGTGCCCTGCGATCCATGCCGGAGTACGTTCGACGACCCACCCCCGGACGGGAAGACCAAGGTCGGAAACTCCGGGCGTTGGACGGTGTTCGCCACCAGGCCGAGCGTGATGAGTGTCCGGTCGAGCACGGTGCCGGTGTGGCCGCCGCCGGCCCGCACCAGCGCGGCTCGCCCGTCGGCGGTGTCGCGCAGGCGCCGCGACAGGTGCCGACCGGCAGGGACACCGGATCGGCAACAGCGGGTTCAGCTCGGCCCAGCGGGGGCCGTGCCGTCGCCTGGGGCATCGACCCGTCCGTCGGGTGGGTTGGTGAGGCGGCCAGACGGATGAGGAGGTGGCCGGGCTGGTGGCCGCCGAGGGTGCCGACTTCGACCGGCGATGGCTGTCGATGATGATCCTTCACCACCAGGGCGCCGTCGAGATGACCAAGGCCCAACTGGCCGGAGGCGCCGACCCCGGGGCCAGGAACCTGGCCCAGCGGATCATCGACGCCCAGGAAGCCGAGATCGGCGAGATGCAGGCCCTCCTACCCCCCCAGGGCTGAGCACCCCGAGGCTGAGCACCCCGAGGCTGAGCACCCCGAGGCTGAGCACCGACGCCTCGTGCCGGTGACGACACGGGCCGTCACCGGCACGGTCGTGGTCGAGCAGGGGCGGGCCGGGCGGTCACGGTGGACGACCCGCTCGACGGCACGGATCGACCGCCACTCGGCGGTCGATCCCCGGAGGGCTCGCGGCCACGACGGGCACGTCCGGGATGCCGCGGCCGGCCAGGCGGGGGGAATCGCCGCCTGGCCGGTCCGGCGGGGCGACCGTGCTCCCGTCGCACCGCGTCTCCCGGGGTCGTCGGTGCTCACGACCGCGGCCGCCGCAACCGCTTGTCCACGGCCACCACGAGGCTCGCCGCGACGGCGACGGCCAGGACGCGCAGCCACACGTCGCCGCCGATGGGGGCGGTGCCGAAGATCGTGTTCATGACGGGCAGGTAGGTGATGGCGAGCTGCCCGACGGCCTGGACGGTGCCGCCGACGACGATCCACCTGTTGGTGAACAGCCCGATCCGCCACGCCGACCGGGTCAGCGAGCGGCAGCTGAACAGGTAGAACGCCTCGACCACGACGAACACGTTCATCGCGGCGGTGCGCGCCTCGGTCAGGTTCGCGCCGTTGGCCAGTTCCCACTGGAACAGCCACCACGAGCCGGCGACCAGCAGCGTGGACACCAGCAGGATGCGCATCACCAGCGCGCGGGTGAGCAGCGGCTGGTCCGGGTCGCGGGGTGGCCGGGTCATGATGCTGGCTTCCTTGGGCTCGAAGGCGAGCATCAGCCCGAGCGCGACGGCGGTGGTCATGTTGATCCACAGGATCTGGGTGGGCAGGATCGGCAGCGCGGCGCCGAACACGATCGCGGCCAGGATGACCAGGCCCTCGCCGATGTTGGTGGGCAGGGTCCAGGCGATGAACTTGGTGAGGTTGTCGAACACGCCGCGGCCTTCCTCCACCGCGGCCTCGATCGTGGCGAAGTCGTCGTCGGTGAGCACCATGTCCGCGGCGTCCTTGGCCACCTCGGTGCCGCTGTGCCCCATCGCCACACCGATGCCGGCCTGCCGCAGGGCGGGCGCGTCGTTGACCCCGTCACCGGTCATCGCGACCACGTGCCCGCGTGCCTGCAACGCCTCGACCAGCCTCAGCTTCTGCTCCGGGGAGACCCTGGCGAACACGGCGGCCCGGTTCACCGCCTCCGGGAAGTCCTCGGTCCGCAGGGCCGCCAGTTCGACCCCGGTCAGCACCGCGCCCTCGGCGCGCTCGTCGAGCAGGCCGACCTGGCCGGCGATCGCGGTGGCGGTGGCGACGTGGTCACCGGTGATCATCTTCACCGCGATGCCGGCGGTGCGGCAGGCGGCCACCGCGGCGGTCGCGGCGGCCCGGGGCGGGTCGAGCATGGCCTGCAGCCCGGTGAGCACCATGCCGCCGGCCAACGAGTCCTCGCCGAACCCGTCCGGGCGGTTCTCGCCCGGACCGGTGGCCGGACGCATCGCCGTGGCCAGGACCCGCAGTCCTCGACCGGCCAGGTCGTCGGCCTCGCGCAGCGCGGTGGCGCGGTCCAGGGGCCGGACCGTGCCGTCCGCGTCCAGTTGCGCGTCGCACAGGTCGAGCACCCGCTCGACGCCGCCCTTGGCCAGCACCACGTGAGTGCCGTTGGCGGTGTCGCGGTGCAGGGTGGCCATGTACTGGCGCTCGGAGCTGAACGGGATCGTCGCCAGGCGGGGAAGCAGGCCCGCGACGCGGTCGACACCCAGTCCCGCCTTGGCCGCGACCACCAGCATCGCGCCCTCGGTGGGGTCGCCGACGACGTCCCACCGCCCGTCCTCGTGGGTCAGGGCGGCGTCGTTGCAGGCGGCGCCGGCCAGCAGCGACCAGCGCAGCGCCCGGTCGGCTTCCACCGGAGCGGGGGCGTCGGCGCTGTCGTGCAGCGTCCCGTCCGGGGCGTAGCCCGAGCCGGTGACCTCGTACCGGTCACCCGGGGTCCACAGGGTCCGCACGGTCATCTGGTTCTCGGTGAGCGTGCCGGTCTTGTCGGTGCAGATCACCGTGGTGCCGCCCAGCGTCTCCACCGCGGGCAGCCGGCGGATCACCGCGCGCCGCCGCGCCATCCGGGCCACGCCGATGGCCAGCGTGATGGTGACCGCCGCCGGGAGACCCTCGGGGATCGCGCCGACCGCGAGGGCGATCGCGGCGGTGAACGTCTCCACCGCGTCCTGCCCACGCCACAGGCCGACCCCGAAGGTGGCCGCGGCCAGGGCCAGGATGCCCACGGTGAGAATCCTGCTGAACCCGGCGAGCTTCCGCGTCAGCGGTGTCGCCAGGGTCTCCGCGGCCCCGACCAGCCGGTGGATCTCGCCCAGCTCGGTCTGCGCGCCGGTGGCCACCACGATCCCGGCGCCGCCACCGGTGGTGACGAGGGTGCCCGAGTAGGCCATGTTGTGCCGGTCGGCCACCGGGATCGCCTCGGGCAGCACCACTTCGTCCTTGGCGACCGGCACGGATTCGCCGGTCAGCGCCGACTCGTCCACCCGCAGCTCGACCAGCCTGGTCAGCCGCAGGTCGGCGGGCACCTTGTCGCCCGCTTCCAGCAGGACGAGATCACCGGGGACGAGTTCGTCGGACGGCACGATGCGCTCGTGGCCGTCGCGGACCACCTTGGCCCGCGTGCGCACCATCGACCGCAGGCCCTCCAGCGCGGCCTCGGCCTTGGACTCCTGGATGAAGCCCACGACCGCGTTGATCACCACGACACCGAAGATCACAGCGGAGTCGACGTACTCGCCCAGCCCCGCGGTGATCGCCCCGGCGGCGAGCAGCACGTAGATCAGCGGGTTGTGGAACTGCCGCAGGATCCGCACCAGCAGACCGGCGCCCTTGGGCGCGGGCAGGGTGTTCGGCCCGAACCGGGTCAGCCGCTCGGCGACCTCCCGGTCGGTCAGACCGCGATGCGGGTCGCTCCCCAGCAGCAGTACCACCTCGTGGGCCGCCAGCCCGTGGTGCACGGTCGTCGACGCCGCGACCGACGTGGTCATCAGGTCACCTCTCCACGCGCGAGGGCCTGCGGCCGCCCGACAGCCGGCTGTCCTCCGGTCGCGTGGACGACCACGACAGCCGTCCGGGTGGGCGACTCTCCGGCGGGTGAGCCGTCGAGGCCGACGGCGACGCGGTGGGGCATGACCCGAGTACCTCTTTCCTGACCTGCGCTGATCCGCCGAGCACATCGGTGCCCGGCAGGACGGCGGAACCGTGTGCCTCCAGGCTTCCGGGGCGCTGCCGTGCCGATAAGGGCCTGATGTCACCCCTGGAGCGGGACCTGTGTCCCGGACGAGCCGGGAGCCGGGTCCTGGTCGCCGGCAGGTGGCCGAGGCCGAGGCCGAGGCCGAATGGGGCCACGACGCCGAGACCGGCGACCGGCGGCGCCTTCACCTCGGCGGGCCCGGGTGACCGGCACCGTGGAACGGTTCCGGCAGGCCAACTGCCGCGACCAGTACCGGCTGCTCGACGACGGCGTCCACCGCACCTGCTCCGACGAGGAGTTCCTGGCCGCGGAGAGCGTGCGGCAGGACGTGCCCGAGTCGTCGGGGACCACCGCGCCGTCGAGTTGACGGGCAGGGCAGGTGCACGGGGGCCTACCGCCGCGCTCGACGCCTGCCCCCGTGGGACAGGGCCTCTCGGCACCATGCCCTGGTTCGACGTCCCACGACCTCGACCGCCGCGAGCGTGCCGCCGGACGCTGCTCGGGGTGTGCCGTGGCCGGATGGGTCAGGTGAAGAGGTAGGTGCCGATGCCCGAGGCCGCGGTGAGGCCGGGTTCCGCGAGGCAGGCCAGGAGGTCGAGGTTGAGCAGCTCGACGACGTGCGTGACGGAGTCGCCGGTGAACTTGCCCGCCGTCACCGTCCCGCTCTCCACGATGACCAGCGTCCCCAGGACGTAGTTCGCTGACCGGGTGTAGCCGATCGTGCTGGTCTCCCCGGTGTTCCAGGTGATGGTGTACGAGCCGCTGCCCGACGCGGCCAGGTCCGTGCACGAGCGGTCGAGGCCGCGGACGGTCGCCCGCACACGTCCTCCCGTCACGGCAGGGTCCGTGAGGGACGTGCACGAGAGGACGTTGTCCACGTCCACGACCACCGACCGACGCGTGGTCAGCAGGCCGGGGGAGTAGGACACCGACTCGGTCTCGGTGCAGGTGAGGTCCCCCGGCGCGGCCTGGGCGGGGGACGACGCGATCAGCGCGGACGACGCGATCAGCGCGACCGCGACCAGCGAACCTCGAATGCTGCGCACCGCTTGGTCCTCCACAGTGGTTGCGGTGGGGGTCGACCCGGACTCCGACGCCCGTGTCGCCCGCCGGTTCAGAGCAGGGCGGTGAAGGTGACGGTGCCGCTGACGCTGGTCAGTCCCTGCGGGGTGAGGCAGGCGGTGAGGTCGGTGGCGGGCAGGACCTTGGTCTGCACGACGGTCGCTCCCCGGAACAGCCCGTCGACCACGGTGCCGGTCAGGACGAGCACGGTGGTGCCGCCGGGCTTGAGGTTGACCTCGAAGCCACCTTGGACGGTGCTGCTGTGCCCGGTGTTCCAGTGGTAGGTGGAGGTGTTGGTGGTGGAGCCCGCCAGGCAGCTGAACGTGCCGCTGACCAGGGACGTGAAGGTCGCACCGGTGATCCCGGGGTGGCTGGGGGACACGCAGCCGCCCAGCGTTCCGGTGGCGTGGAAGTCGATGTGCCTCGGCAGCAGCGTCATGCCGGGGGAGTAGGTGCCCACCTGGGTGCCCAGGGCGCAGTTGACGTCCACCACGGACGCCGAAGCGGGCGCGGGTGAGAGGAGGGCCGCTCCGAGCAGCCCGCCCACCAGGGCGGTGATCAGCGAACGCGGGCGCATGGGCGTTTCCGTTCTTCGGGGGCGTTCCGGGGCGAGTCGAGTGTCGCGATCCGGTCGCCCGCGCTCAATCGACTGAACGACTTGTGGTGGAACACCGTGCGTGGGCGTCGGGCGCCGCAAGACTGCGGAGTCGCGGGTGTCGGATTTCGCGCAGGGTGGGAATAAGTTCTTTCACCGGTTGGGACCTGTCGCTCCCGGGTGCGTCCTGGGTACGAAGGAGGAGCCGAAACCTCGCCCGCGTGATCGGAGCCTGCCTGTGACCGCCTCTGCGCCGCACACCTGGTCCACCGCCCCGAGCACCGCCGAGCAGTGGGTGGACCGCGCCCGTGAGGTCGCCGCGCTGCTGGCGGTCGACGCGGTGGCCCGGGACCGGGCCGGGGCCACCCCGCACGCGGAGGTTTCGCTGCTCAAGGACTCGGGCCTGGTCACCCTCCTCGGACCGGTCGAGCACGGAGGCGCGGGCCTGGACTGGAGCACCGCCTACCGGGTGATCCGCGAGGTCGCCGTCGGCGACGGCTCGATCGGCCAGCTGCTGGGCTACCACTACCTGTGGTTCTGGACCGCCCGCCTGGTCGCCACCCCCGAGCAGGTCGCCGCGGTGGAGGAGCGGGCCACCCGGGAGCGGTGGTTCTTCGGCGGAGCGGTCAACCCGCGCGACAGCGACCTGACCATCGTCGACGAGGGCGACGAGATCGTCTTCACCGGGCGCAAGTCCTTCTCCACCGGAGGCAAGGTCTCCGACGTCACCGTCCTGGAAGGCGTGCTGGAGGGCACCGAGGAGCACGTCTTCGCCATCGTGCCCTCCCGCCAGGACGCCATCGTGTTCAACGACGACTGGGACAACCTCGGCCAGCGGCTCACCGAGAGCGGCAGCGTCGAGATCCGGGGCGTGCGCGTCCCGTGGTCCGACGCGGCCGGATACGTGGACAAGCGGTTCCGGCCACGCGTCTACAACACCCTCAACGTGCCGCTGATCCAATTGGTGTTCACCAACTTCTACCTGGGCATCGCGCGCGGCGCCCTGACCGCGGCCGCCGCCTACACCCGCGACCGCACCCGCCCCTGGCCCTTCGCCCACGACGTGAAGGGCACCGCGGTCGAGGAGTTCCACGTCCTCGACACCTACGGCGACCTCCAGGCCAAGCTGTGGGCCGCCGAGGCGCTGGCCGACCGCGCCGCCGGGGTGATCGAGGCGATCAACACCCACCCCGACACCGTCACCGAACGCGAACGCGGCGAAGCCGCCGTCGTCGTCGCCGCGGCCAAGCAGCGCGCCATCGACACCGGCCTGGAGGTCGGCACCCGCGTCTTCGACGTCACCGGGGCCCGGGCCACCGCCAACACCGTCGGCCTGGACATCTTCTGGCGCAACATCCGCACCCACAGCCTGCACGACCCCGTCGCCCACAAGCGCGCCGAGGTCGGCCGCTACGCCCTGCTCGGCGAACTCCCCGAGCCCACCTGGTACACCTGAGCCGGGAACGGCCTTCCGGGCGTCCCACCGGTGGGACGCCCGGCGACCTCCTGACGACGACGCCGCTGAGGTGAGAGGAAGTGGTGCGGCAGCACGGAGTCGGGCGCGCCGAGGGCCTTGGTCCACTGTCGGCCGTCCGACCCGCACACGGTGGTGACCGGGTCGGACCCTGTGTCGGTGGAGAACGCGCCGGGGTGCCGCGCGCACGAGGTCGTCCCACCACCCGGGGACCACGGCGAGCAGGTCGGTCTCGTCGTCCTTGCCGAACCAGGTCACCGCGGCGGCCGGCGGCACCGGGCGGGGGCGATCGCCAACAGCCACGACCGCGCCTCCCGCAGGTACTCGAACCGCGGGAACACCCCGTCGTCGGAACCGTCCGGGAATGGCTGCTCGAACGGCAGGGGTGCGCCGCGGGCGGACCGGCGCACGGCCCCGCGTGGCATCGGGATTGATGCGGGCGAACCGTACGACCCGGCGACGCGATCGACGTGGGCGAGCGTCGCCCGCTCGTCCTCGACCAGTTCGGCGCGCACCGGATCCGCGCCGACGTGCCGGTTCACCCGCTGGTCCTCGACGTCCGACGGCATCACGCACACCACGGTGCCGCCGAACTCGCCCAGCCAGACCTCGGCCGATTCCGGGTGGGACTTCCCGACGAGCGGGATCGCGCACGTGTGGTCGTACACCCGTCGGGGGAAGGGCTGTCCGGCGACGGCCCAGCCGGACCGCGTCCGCGCCTTGGCCGCCGCGACCGGGTCGTCGGGACGAGGCCGCAGGTAGGCCTCCCGCATCGCCACGGGCGCGCGCTGTGACCCGAAGCTGCGGTAGGCCACCATGCCCGAAGATCATGCCCGCACGGCTTCCTGTCAGGTGGCGGAACCGGGCATTTCCTCGATCACCCGGCGCTGTCCCGGGTAACGAACCCGTCGCCCGCGTCGATGCAGCCTACGGCGGCGTCACCACCGGTGGCGGCGTGGTGTGCCGGGAAGCCTGGTCGGCGACGAACCCGACGTCGTCCGCAGGGAGACCTCCGTGAGACACACCGCCCGCGTCCTCGTGGCCGTCCACTCGACGTCCGCGGCGGCGAACCTGGTCTTCGCCGCGCTCTGGTCGAGCCGAGTGCTGGTGTTCACGGGCATGGGATGGCTGCTGGTCGCCTTGCTCGTGAACGCCCACCACGACCAGGACGGACACGAGCAGGTCGCCTCGGGAGCCGGTCGCGAGCCCATCGCCGGTCGGCCCCTCCGGTTGCCGGTTGTCGGCGAACCCTGACGGTGGCGCCCCAGGACGCCACCGCTGAACGTCGCGGTCCTGGGCGCGAAGCTGCTCGACTGGCCAACGACCGCCCGGGACGGTGAGGCCGTTCGTTGCCGACATCCGGCGACGAGCGGGCATCGGGGACGGCCGGGGAGTCACCTTGTCGCGCCGGTACGGGGGGACGAGCATTGGACACAGGCCGAGAGGGTGAAGTCGACGCTCGTACCGGTCGTGAGGAGCCCGTCGTGGATGGTTGGCTGCTGTGGTTGCTGCTGGGTCTGGTGCTGGGCGTGGTGGAGGTGTTCACCCTCACGGCTGCGCTGGGCATCGTCGGTGGTGCCGCTCTGATCACCGCCGGCGCCGCCGCGCTCGGGTTGCCCGCTCCGCTGCAGTTCGCGGTGTTCGCCTTCGCCTCCGTCCTGGGCCTGGTGCTGCTCCGCCCGATGGCCCGTGAGCACCTGGGCAAGCCGCAGTCGGCGCGCTTCGGGATCGACGCCCTGGTGGGCGAGTCCGCTTGCGTGCTGCGCGAGGTCACCCGGAACAGCGGGCTCGTGCGCATCGGCGGCGAGGAGTGGACCGCCCGACCGTTCGACGACAGCCTCGTGATCCCCGAGGGAACCACTGTCGACGTCATGCGGATCAGCGGCAGCACCGCGTTCGTCTACCCGGGGAGTGACTCGTGGAACGCTCAGTCCCGTTGATCGTGGGCGCGGTCATCGCCCTGTTCGCGGTAGCCGTCCTGCTCAAAGCGGTGCGCATCGTGCCGCAGGCCCGGGCGCGCAACGTGGAGCGCCTGGGGCGGTTCCAGCGCACCCTGCAACCCGGGCTGAGCCTGGTGATCCCGTTCATCGACCGGGTGCACCCGGCGATCGACCTGCGCGAGCAGGTGATCTCCTTCCAGCCGCAGCCGGTCATCACCGAGGACAACCTCGTGGTCGAGATCGACTCGGTGCTGTACTTCCAGGTGACCGACGCGCGGGCGGCGTTCTACGAGATCGCCGGCTACCTGCAGGCGGTCGAGCAGTTGACCGTCACCACGTTGCGCAACGTGGTGGGCTCGATGGACCTGGAGAGCACGCTGACCTCCCGGGACACGATCAACAGCCAGTTGCGCGGTGTGCTCGACGACGCCACCGGGCGCTGGGGCCTGCGGGTCAACCGGGTGGAGATCAAGGCCATCGACCCGCCGCGCACCATCAAGGACGCGATGGAGAAGCAGATGCGCGCCGAGCGGGACAAGCGCGCCGCGATCCTCACCGCCGAAGGTCAGCGGCAGTCGCAGATCCTCACCGCCGAAGGCGACAAGCAGGCCGCCATCCTGCGCGCCGAAGGGCAGCGGACGGCCGAGATCCTCAAGGCCGAGGCCCAGGCGCGTGCGATCGACCAGGTGTTCCAGGCGGTGCACCGCAACGACCCCGACCCGAAGCTGCTCGCCTACCAGTACCTGCAAATGCTGCCGCAGCTGGCGCAGGGCCCCGGCAACACGATGTGGGTCATCCCCAGTGAGGTCACCTCCGCCCTGCAGGGGGTCTCGCGCGCGTTCACCGAGGTCCTGCCGAAGGTCGCGGACACCAGCCGGCCCGCCGCCGACGAGGTCGCCTCCAAGGCCACCGACGACGCCAATCGCGCCGCCGAGGCCGCGGTCGAGGCTGTCGCGGTGGCTGAGGCACCCGGCCGGGTGACCGCGCCCGCCTGACCGCGCCCGCCTGACCAGATCCCCGGAAGGGGCGGTCCCACCGGGACCGGTCACCGCACCGGAGCACTGCCGACCGAGGCGTGCTCCGGTGCGCTCGTCTGCGCCGGGCGAGCGGCGGTCCTCAGGACGGCGGCCACCGTCACAGCTGCCACGTCACAGCGGCACTGGCTGGGCGACTGCTCGATCGAAGAAGGCCCGGTTGCCGGGTCCCGGCAACCGGGCATCGTCCGGATCTGCCTGCCGGAGACCTCCGCGCATGCCCCGGCGGCCCCTATCGTGGTTGGTGGAAAGCACATCTCGCACCGATCGGCCCGTCGGCACGACGCCGGGGAACCTCGCGCCGATCGCGGGCAGGACCCGCCGGCCGTCCCACCCCGGCAACCGGAGGCCGGCCATGACGATCGGAGCCGGCGACCATGCCCACGCGCCTCGACGCCACCGACGACCTCCTCGACGGCCGTTCGATCGCCGCCCGTGAGGCGTCGACCCTCAGCGCCGACGTCGTCGACGTGGCCGGCTGCCCCGTCGTGGTACGCGCCACCGGTGAGGTCGACGGCCGTTCCGCACCGGTCCTGGCCGCGGCACTGCGCACGGGCTGCGCCGCCGCCGGCCCGCCGCGACCACTGGTGGTCGACCTGACGGGGCTGCGGTTCTTCTCCGCCGCGGGGGTGAACCTGCTGGTCGCGGCCCGGCGGCGGTGCGACGCGCGACAGGTGCCCCTGCTGCTGGTGGCCACCCACCGCGCCGTGCTCCGGTCCCTCCGTGCGGCCGGGGTGGGAGCGCTGTTCGACGTCCGACCATCGCTCACCGAGGCGATCACCTCGGTGGGCAATACAGCGCCGTGAAGCCGGCGGCTGTGCCCGACATCCCGTGGAAGACCCGAGGACCCCGAGGGGGAATGTGTGACGAAGGCCCGTGAAGCCGGTCTCGGTGCGGTGCGGCGCGTGGTGGGCCCGCTGCGGCGGTTCGCCCACGACGAGGCCGCCGGCGGCGTCGTGCTGCTGCTGGCCGCGGTGGCCGCACTGGTGTGGGCCAACAGCCCCGCGGCAGCCGGCTACGAGGGCTTGTGGCGCTCCTCGCTGACCCTGGGCCCGGTGACCGAAGACCTCCGGCACTGGGTCAACGACGGGTTGATGGTGCTGTTCTTCTTCGTCGTCGGCTTGGAGATCAAGCGCGAGCTGGTGGTGGGCGAGCTGCGGGACCGACGCGCGGCGGCGCTGCCGGCGTTGGCGGCCCTGGGCGGGGTCGTGCTCCCCGCGCTGCTGTTCCTGCTGGTCGTCGGTGGCGGGCCGGAGGCGCGGGGGTGGGGTGTTCCGCTGGCCACCGACATCGCGTTCGCCATGGGCGTGCTGGCGCTGCTGGGATCGCGGGTCCCGGCCGGGGTGAAGCTCTTCCTGTTGTCGGTGGCGATCGTCGACGACATCATCGCGGTGGGGATCATCGCCGTGGCCTACACCGAGGCGCTGGACTTCGGGTGGCTGTTCGCGGCCGCGGGCGGCGTGGCCGCGGTCGCGGTGATGCGCCGGGTGGGTGTCGCCTCGGTCGTGGCCTACGCCCCGGTGGGGCTGTTCGTCTGGTACGCGACGCTGAACTCGGGCGTGCACGCCACGATCGCCGGTGTCCTGCTGGGGTTGATGACCCCGGCTCGGCCGGTGCGCGGACGGGCGGTCCTGGACCGCCTCCAGCACGGGCTGCACCCGATCACCGCGTTCGTGGTGGTGCCGTTGTTCGCCCTCGCCAACGCGGGGGTGGACCTGCGGGGCGGAGCTCTGGGAGAGGCGGTCGGCAGCCGCCTGGCGTGGGCCGTCGTGCTCGGCCTGCTCGTCGGCAAGGTGCTGGGGATCGGCGGCGCGGTGTGGCTGGCGCTGCGACTCCGCGTCGGTGTGCTGCCCACCGGCGTGTCGCCCCGACTGGTCTGGGGCGCGGCGGCGCTGCCGGGATCGGGTTCACCGTCTCGCTGTTCATCACCGACCTCGCCTATGCCGACCCGGCACTGGCCACCCAGGCCAAGGTGGGCATCTTCGCCGCCAGCGCCGCGGCCGCGGCGCTGGGCAGCGCACTGCTGCTCAGGTCGACTCGCCACCGCGAACCCGTCGCCGGCGGGCGGAGGACAGCGGGAGAAGGCACCGACGGTCCTCCGGGTCGGTGATCACCGCGGACACCGCCCTCGCGTCGACCGGCACGGACCTCGTGCGCTCGGCCTGTGCCCCGCCGCCGCGTCCACGCGGGTCGACGACAGCCCTCCGGCCCCCGAGAGCCACAGGTCACGGAGGCCGGAGGGCTTGGGGGAGTGGGTCAGTCGGCGGCGCGGACGACGAGCTTGACGACCGCGTCCGGACGCGAGACCGCCACGGCGTGCGAGGCCCCCTCGACGGTCACGGTGCCGCGTGAGCCGGCCCGGTCGGCCATGAACCCCTGCGCCCGGAGGGGGATGTTCCTGTCGGCACCGGCCAGCAGGAACCACGAGGGGATGCTCGTCCAGGCGGGTGTGCCGGACGCCTCGTCCAGGGCGGCGTCCCGGACGGGGCGCTGGGTGCTCGCCATGAGCGCGGCCTGTCGCGCCGGGACGTCGGCCGCGAACTGCTGCCGGAAGAGCGAGGGCTCGATGTAGAGGTCCGTCGAACCGTCGGGCAGCGGAACCGGCGCCAGCGTCCCGCCCAGGGAGCTGCCGGGGTACTTCGCGGCGAGCTGCCCCGCGGCTTCGCCCTCGGCGGGGGCGAAGGCGGCGACGTACACCAGCGCCTTCACCTTCGGTGAACGTGCCGTCACGTTGGTGATGACGGCGCCGCCGTAGGAGTGGCCGACGAGCACCACGGGTCCGTCGATGCCGGCGAGGCGTGCGTCGAGGGCGTCGGCGTCGGACCGGACCCCGCGCAGCGGGTTGGCCACGGCGACGGCGGTGAAGCCGCGCCGTTGCAGCCGCTCGATGACGGGGTTCCAGCTCGCTCCGTCCGCGAAGGCGCCGTGGACGAGGACGATCGTGGGCTTCTGCCCGCCCGTTGGGCGGTCGGCCACCGCGTTCGACGCGCCGAGGCCGGCGACGACGACGAGCACGACCAGCAGGGCGGTGATGCGTGCGGTGACGCGGTGCGTGAGGGTGCGCATGTCCGGTTCTCAGTCCGCGAGGAAGGCGATCAGGGCGGCGTTGACCTCGGCCGCGTGGGTGAGCAGCAGGCCGTGGGGGGCACCGTCGATCTCGACGTAGCGCGCATCGGGCAGGCGGCGGTGGAACTCGCGGGCGGTGGCGTCGATCGGCAGGATGCGGTCGGCGGTGCCGTGCAGGATCAGCGACGGCACGTCGATGCGCTCCACGTCGGCCCGGAAGTCCGTCAACCACGCCGGGACGCACGCGTACGCCGCCACGGGCGCCGAGCCGATGGCGGTGGTCCAGTTCGCCCGGAGCGCGGCCTCGCTGAGACGGGACCCGAGCGTCTCGTCGGTGTTGAAGAAGTCGACGAAGAAGTTCTCGTACCAGGCGTAGCGGTCGGCCTCGGCCTGCTCGGCGATGCCGTCGAATACCGACTGCGGCACGCCCGCGGGGTTGTCCTCCGCCTGGAGCAGGAACGGCTGGAGCGCGCCGAGGAAAGCCGCCTTCGCCACCCGCTCAGAGCCGTGGGTGCCGAGGTAGCGGGCGACCTCGCCCGAGCCCATCGAGAAGCCGACGAGGACGACGTCACGCAGGTCCAGCCGGGTCAGGACCGTGTCCAGGTCGCCGGCGAAGGTGTCGTAGTCGTAGTCCGTCATGGTCTTGCTCGACCGGCCGAAGCCCCGGCGGTCGTAGGTGATGACGCGGTAGCCGGCCTTGACCAGCGCATCGGTCTGCTTCTCCCACGACTGCCCGTCCAGCGGGTAGCCGTGGATCAGGACGACCGGCTGACCGGAGCCGTGGTCCTCGTAGTACAGCTCGACGTCGGTCGAGCCCTCGGTGCCGACGGTGATGGTTCCCATGGTGTGCCTTCCCTCCCGTCCGCCGTGCGCGGACCGGGCATGGCACGAACCTAGGGAGCGGACGGGACCGGCCGCGTCCGTCAGACTACGTCTTCGGCGTACGTCATCGTGCCGCGCAGCACCGCGGCGAGCTCGCCGCGGGACGTCACGCCCAGCTTGGGGAACATCCGCTGGAGGTGGGTGCTCACGGTCCTGGGCGAGACGTACAGCCGCTCGCCGATCTCCCGGTTCGTCAGCCCCTGCGCGGCGAGCTGGGCGACGTGCAGCTCGGTCGACGTGAGCCGGTCGACGGCGGCCGGGTCCCGGCGGGGGGAGGACGTGCCCGCGGCGCGCAGTTCCTGGCGCGCCCGCTCCGCCCAGGCCGCCGCGCCGAGCGCGTCGAAGACCTCGCGCGCGGCCTGCAGGACGACGCGGGACTCGGCGGGCCGCCGGTGCCGCCGCAACCACGCGCCCAGGGCGAGGTGCACCCGCGCCCGCTCGAACGGCCAGTCGACGGGAACGGCGACGAGGGCCGCCCGGTAGAGCGGCTCGGCGGCGTCCGGTGGGCTGAGCAGGGCGCGGCCGAGCCGCAGCCCGCAGAGCAGGGCGGGGGAGGGGGTCTGCTCTTCGAGCGGGGCCAGCTCCTCCAGCACCTCCCGCGCCGCGTCCGCGGACTCGCTGCGCACGGCCGCCTCGACCAGCTCGGCGACCCCGTAGAAGCGCAGCCAGGGGTGGAAAGCGGGGTCGGCCGGGTCGAAGACGCGGTGCAGGTGCCCGAAGGCGTCGCCGTAGCGCCCCTGGCAGAGGGCCGCCTGCCCGCGGGCCATCTGCACGATGGCCAGCGCCGGGCGCGCGCCGCCGGGGAGGGCCGTGCGCTCCGCCTCCGCCGCCCACGCCTCCGCCCGCGGGTCGCCGCAGACGGCGGCGAGCTGTGCGCGGATGGCGTGCACCATCGCGTGCACGAGGGGCTGACCGGTCTCGCGGGCCAGCTCGGCGGCCTCCTCGGCGGCGAGGTGACCGGCGCGCACGTCACCGAGCCGTGCGGCGCTCCCCGCCTGGACGCACAGGGCGCGGGCCAGCATCGACAGACGGCCCCGCGCCCGCAGCGCGTCCAGCGACCTCGCCGCCAGCCGGCCCGCCAGGGCGGGAGCACCCACCGTCACCGCGGCGCCGCCCAGGAGTTGGTCGCCCTCGGCGTCCTCGGACGAACGCTCCAGCTGACCGGCCAGGGACGCGAGGACGGCTCGCCCGCGTTCGACCGGCGCGCAGTACGCCCGCAAGGCCACCAGGTCGGCGTTGTCCGCGTCCACGGGCATCCGGTCGACGGCGGCGGCGACCCGCCGGCGGGCGGCCGGCCCCGGCTCTCCCCAGAAGCAGTGCAGGACCGCGCCCCACAGCATGCGCAGCCCCAGCACGGGTTCGCCACCGGCGGCGATCCCGACGGCCAGCTCGGCCAGCTCGGCGGTCGCGGTGCCCTCGCCCCGCGCCGATCCCTCGACCAGGGCGATGCCGACCCAGGCCGCACGGCCCTGGTCCCGGACCGAGAGGTCCAGCGAGCGCGCCCGGGACAGCAGGTGGGCCGCGACGTCGCACTGGCCCGACTCCAGGGCGAGTTCGGCCGCGCGCAGCAGCCGGTCCGCGCGGGCGGACGGGTCCGCGGTCAGCTCCGCCGCCCGCCGCAACGCGGCCAGGGCCGCGGCGACACCGCCCCGCCGCAGGGCCCTGTCGGCGGTGGAGTCCAGGTCCCGCGCCGCGTGCTCGTCGGGGCCGGCGGTGGCGGCGGCGCGGTGCCACGCCTGCCGGTCGGGCTGCCCGTGGAGCCCGGCGGCGAGGGCGGCGTGCGCGGCCTGCCGTTCCGCGGCGGTCGCGGCGTGGTGCATCGCCGAGCGGACGAGCGGGTGCCGGAAGACCATCCCCCACGGCTCGACCAGGCCCGCGTCGACCGCCGGTCCGAGGGCGGCGACGTCGACCGCCGTCCCGAGCATCCGGGCGGCGGCGGCGAGGCACTCGTCCATCGTCCCGTCACCGTTGAGGGCCGCGAGGAGGAGGACCGCCCGGGTGTCGACCGGAAGGCGGGAGACGCGCGCCGTGAAGGTCCGCTCCAGCCGCTCGGTCAACGGCAGCGGTCCCGGCGTGAGCGCGTACGCCCCACCGACCGACCGCAGCGCGACCGGCAGCTCGGTCAACGCCAGGGGGTTCCCGGCCGCTTCCTCCAGCAGCCGCCGCCTGACCTGCTGCCCCAGGTCGGGGGCCACCGCGTCCAGCAGCTCACCCGACACCTCGTCCGTCAGCGGGTCCAGGTGCAGCACGGGCAGCCCGGCACCTCCGAGCCGGTCGTCGAGGCCGCGGGTGACGGCGACCAGGGCGAGGGGGTCGGACTCGATCCGGCGCGCGACGAACCCGAGCACGTCCAGGCTGGCCCGGTCCACCCAGTGGGCGTCCTCGACGACCACCAGCAGCGGTGCCTTCACCGCCGCGTCCGACAGCAGGGTCAGCGCGGCCAGGCCGACGAGGTAGAGGTCGGGCACGGCCTCGTCGACGAGGCCGACGGCCGCGCGCAGCGCGGCGCGTTGCGGTCCGGGCAGGTCGTCGACCCCGTCCCGCAGCTGGTGGACCAGCTGGTGCAGGCCGGCGCAGGGCACGTCCTCCTCCGACTCCACCCCCACCGCCGTGATCACCCGGGTCCCGCGGCCCGCGGCCCGCGCCGCCGCCTCGGCGACCAGCGCCGACTTGCCGATCCCGGGGGCACCGAGGACGACCACCGCGCCGCCCGACCCGGAAGCGGCCTGCTCGACCAGGGCGGCCAGCGCGAGGCGCTCCGTCTCGCGACCCAGCAGCGCCCGTCGTCGCATGCCGCGCTCCGTCTCCTCCGTGCGACTCCCCACTGCCCGCGAGGTGCCACGTCCTCCTCCGACCGGCCGACACCCGGCGGTGACTCCCGTGAACCGGCCGGGGGCCGGGCCGGGGCGTCAGCCGCACCACGGCACGCGCGCCGCTTCGCGGAAAGCGAGGGCTCCGGCGCCTGCGGACATATTTGAGCACTCGTCGGGACGTCCCACGGGCTCGTCGCCCGCGAAGGTGGTGCGCTTCACACGGTCCCCTCGACACGCAGGTGCGGTGCGGTGCTCGCCGCCGCCGGTCACCGCGCGAAGGAGGTGACGGGGCGCTCCCGGTGGCAGCGCCCCGTCCCGTCAGAAGGAGTTGCCGAACGCGCTGGACAGGTATTCGCGCGCGTCGCGCAGGGCCCCGTCGATGATGCGGGCCGCCTCCCGCGCCTGCTCCGGCTCGTGCGCGGCCTGCACCTGCAACCGGAAGCGCGAGGCGCCGGTCGGGGTGACGGGGAACTCGACCATGAAGGCGAGCACCCCGCGGTCGAACAGCAGGCGGTTGACCGTGCGGGCGAGCTTCTCGTTGCCGATGAGGACCGGCACGATCGGGCTCGGCGAGCCCATGCAGGTCAACCCGCGCGTCGTCAGCTCGTCGCGCAGGGCGTGGATGGCGGAGAACAGCCGCCCGCGCAGGGCGTCGCCCTCGTCGGTGCGGATGATCTGGGCCGCCTTGAGGACCACGGCGGTCTGCATGGGGGACAGGGCGTTGGAGAAGAAGTGGGACGCGGCGAACATCTTGACGTACTGCTTCACCGCGGGTGACTTCGTCGCGACGAAGCCGCCGTTGGAGGCGAAGGTCTTGGAGAAAGCGCCCATGACCAGGTCCACCTTGCCCAGCATGTCCTGCATGCCCAGGACGCCGGTGCCGCCGGGGCCCATCGAGCCGAGGTCGTGGGCCACGTCGACCAGCAGGGTCGCGTCGTGGGCGTGGCAGACCTCCTGCAGGGCGGCGACGTCCGGCCAGTCGGCGTCCACCGAGAACAGGCCGTCGGTGATGACCATGATGCCGTTGTGGGTGTCGGTGGCGCGGATGCGGGCCAGGTGGCCGCGCACGGCCTCGACGTCGAGGTGGGTGTAGCGGGTGATGTTCCTGGTCGCCGCGCGCGCCCCCGTCTGCAGGCACGAGTGGGCGAGCCGGTCGATGAGGACGTGGTCCTCCTGGCGGACCAGGCCGGTGACGGCGCCGAAGCCCGCCGACCACCCGTTCGAGAACAGCGTCACGTGCTCCAGGCCGACCAGCGCCCCGAGGGCGGCCTCCAGCTCGTCGGAGATGCGGGTGTTGCCCAGCACCATCGGCGACCCGGCGCTGTGCGGGCCGAAGTCGCGCATCGCCCTGACCGCCGCCTCGCGGACCTCCGGGTGGGCGTTGAACGACAGGTAGTCCTGGGAGTTGAAGTTGATGCCCCGGGCGGGTTTGCTCAGGTCGTTGGTGATGGTCGCGACACCACCGGGCGCCGCCTCCAGGAGCCGGGAGTACTGCCAGGTCTCCGTGCGCCTGCGCGCCTCCACCCAGCCGTGGAACTCCTCGGTCCGATCGAGCAGGTTGGTCCCGACGGGGCGGAAGAAGTCGTAGGCGTTCTTGTCGAGCGCGTAGTCCTCGTCCGGGTCGATCGCCGGCGCGGACGTCGTCGCCGGTTCCCACATCGGTTCCAGGTCGGCCCGGATCGCCGGGAAGTCCTCGCCGAAGAAGCGGACCACCTCGTCCTCGGCGCGGGCGTCCAGTTCCTCCAGGTCCTCCCACGGGATGTGGGTCGCCCAGTTCCGCAGCATGTCCGACACCTCGCGCGCGGCAGCGGCGACCGCCTTGGCCGCGGTGACCGGGTCGGTGCCGGCGGCGTCGGCCGCGGCGATGAGCGAGGCGACGACCTCGCCGTCCTCGCGCTCCCGCACCGGGGTGCCGGTCATCGGGCCACCTCCGCTCCCACGCGCAGGAACGGGTTCCGCTGGTGCTCGCGGTAGGTCGCCTCGAAGTCGGCGAACGCGCCGTGGTCGCGCGAGGACTCCTTGGCCGTGTCGTTGAGCAGGAACACGTTGGACGGGTCGAAGAACTCCGAGACCGGCGCCACGTCGACGTGGGTGGCGATGAAGCGGTCGATCTCGGCCTGGTTGCCGCGCAGGATCGCGAACAGCTGCAACTCGTCGTGCCGCAGCGGCTTCATCTCCGCGAGCGTGCACACGTAGTCGTAGTAGGCCGCGGCGGTCTGGCTGCGGCGCTTGGCGGCGTACCCGGCCATGGCGGTGTCCCGGTCGGTCTCGCCGCCGAGCCACCGGCCGACCGCTTCCGCGGCCAGTTCGGCGTCGCGCAGGGCGTGGGTGATCCCGAGCGCAGTGCACTGGTCCTTGAACGACCCGGCGTCACCCACCAGCAGCCAGCCGGGCCCGTGCAACCGCCTCAGGAAGGCGGCCTGGTCGAGCGTCCCGTAGAAGCGCTCCTCCCGTCGCGCCCGTGCCACGGTGTCCGCCGCCTCCTCGCTGATCAGCCCGAGCGCGCGGTGGAAGTTGCCCTCGACATCGGCCCGGAACCCCGCGGCCCACTCGCTCGGCCCCCACGTCAACACCATGGTCTGCCCGTGGTTGGTCGAGGCCATCGCCATCCCGAGCCTGCCCTGCCGGTGGATCTGCGCCTCGCAGTCGGGGATGCCGCTGAAGTAGCTCCAGTAGGCGTAGGTGCACCGCGGTCGCTCGTCGGACTTCGCGATCCCCAGGGCGCGCGCGACGAAGGAGTTGCGCCCGTCGGCCCCGATCACGACCTGCGCGTGCTCGACCGTGCCGTCCCGGCCCTTGATGCCGACGACGGTCCCGTCCTCGTCCCGCAGGAGCTCCTTGACGGTGTACCCCTCGCGGAACTCCACACCGGCCCGCACGGCGTTGTCGACCAGCATCCCGTCCAGCACGTGCCGGCGGACCGAGAAGTACTCCGTGGTGATCCCGCTGTCGTCGTCGTGCAGCAACCGGAACTGGTTGCGCAGCAGTTCTTCGGGGATGCCGCCGCGCAAGGCGATCCCATTGTTCACCACAGTGACCCGGGTGTGCGCGGGCGTCACGGCCCGCACCTGGTCCAATACCCCTAATCGGTTCAGGTAGGAAGCGCCGTGCGGCCAGATGAAATGCGTGGACAGCACATCGCTGGGAAATCGCGAACGGTCCACCACCAACACCCGGAGGCCTTGTCGGGCGAGGTGCGTGCCGACCGCCGCCCCGGCGCACCGAGCACCTATCACAATAGCGTTGTACATGCGATCATCCAACAGCACCGGTGTGTCCTGTACAGGGCCGAATGGTCGAGCATTCGCCTTTGTTCGCGAACCCGAACTTTCCCGGAAAGGGAGGTGGAATGAGACGTGTGACCTTTGCGCAGGGTTGCGCCCGGAACTTTCCGCTGCTTTGGCGGGATGCGCTCCGCCCGAAGGGCCGTCGTCGTCGCAGCCCCGGTGGGCACCGGCCTCGCCGGGCGGGGTTCGCGGCCCGCGTCGATGCCGACGAGACCGTTGGGTCGACCAGGCGACACCCGTGGCGCGTTCCGTCAGGTCGACGACGCGGACCTGATCCTCGTCCGCGGGGCACCGGCGTTTCGGACGACAAAGGCGGAGCGGGCGCTCTCGACCGCATGTGGCGGGTAAGCCGGTGGCGGCGATCGGCCCACCACCGCCTCGTCCGGGCGAGAAGCCTGCGACCGGTTGGCATCGCCCGGCCGGGCGAGCCGGTGAGCGGCGCTCGGAACACCCTGGCGTCGGAAATGGCCGCACGACACCCGAACCGGGGGAATTCATTTACCGTGCAGAGTCCGTGTTGAGCCGAAAGGCGCAGTTGTCCGCCGCCGATCAGCAACGCCGTCGAGTCGATTCAGGTCATGCGGAGCTTGCCGGGACAGTTCCCCGGCGCTACACTCCGAACCGCCGCCGAATATGATTCGTGCACCTCGTACCATCTTGCCGCCGCCCTTGCATCACGAATGAAGGGTAGGAACTTGCGCATTCGTCTCCTGGGTATTCGCGTGATCGCGGTGCTCATCGCCCTGTGGTCCACCACCGCCCTGGCCGGCGTCGCGGTCGCCGATGCGCCGCAGGACGGAAACCAGTTGTTCAACCCGAACTCCGGCTTGTGTTTGAGTGTTTCCAACGGCAGTGTCGACCCCGGTAGCCGGACGGAGATCTGGAACTGCCTCGGCAGTCCGTCCCAGCTCTGGGAGCTGAACAGCAAGGGGCAGCTCCTCAACCCGAATTCGGCGTTGTGCCTCAACACGGTCGGCTACGGGACCAAGTTGAGCACGCGCACGGAAATCTGGGTGTGCAACGACAAGGTGGCGCTCTGGAAGTTCGACGGCGTGAACCTGGTGCACGCGCAATCCGGCCTGTGCCTCAACGTGGTGGGCTCGGACATCAAACCGGGCGCACCGACCGAACTCTGGTACTGCCCCGACACCCCGTCCACGAAGTGGCAGTGGTGGAAGCAGTAGTACCGGCCATCCGGCCCGGCGCGGCGGACCGCCGCGCCGGGCCGGAACGGCGTTTCCGCAGGTTGTCCGACCGGTGCCGAGGAGATCGGATCGGCCACGGCGCCTGGAGTCGGCAGGACGTGTGAGGGCCGCTCCAGGCCGTCACCTGCCGTGACCATCGTGTCGGGCGAATTGCCGCCGGTGGGCTGCGCCGGATGCGGGCAGTGGCGCTATCTCGCCGGTGTGACCGCGGTCGACGCGTACGAGTCGCCCTCGGAGATCGACAGGACCCCGCCGACCGCCGGCCGCCCGCCGGCGAGGTCGCGCACCCAGGACGAACCGCGGCGGAACGCGACCGGTGGTCGGGCCGCGCGATCGAGTTCTCCGGTGAGGTCCCGCACCACGGGGTGCCCACCGGGCGTGGAACAGCTCGGACCGTTCCGCTGTCGCGGCACCGGCCGCGAGGTCTCCGGTAGCGCGGGTTCCTCGGTTGCCGACCCGTCCACCGGAGACCTCGCCAGGCTCCGGCCACCGGCCGTCGCCGGTCACCTCACCCGTGGACCACGACTAGTCGAGGAAGTAGCCCATGTTCGCCTCGGTGATCTGGCCCTCGCAGTTCGCGTCGTAGGACTCCATGTGGTCGGCGTTGTTCCGCACGATGCAGCGGTAGATCGGGTGGCTGCCGGCGATCGGGATGTCGTAGGCGTAGCCGAGCAGGCCGATGAACGCATGGCCTTCGCAGTTCACGTCGAACGCGGTGAAGGAGTCCCAGTTGTTGTACTTGCAGCGGTACAGCGGGTGCGTGCCCGGGGTCCAGGTGGTCGAGAGCCTGCCGAGGGCCTGCTCGAACACGTAGCCCGAGGGGGCGCCGGTGACCGACGTGAGGTGGTCGCCGGGCACGCCGACGTAGCGGGTCGCCGTGACGGTCGCCGGGAAGCTGGGCAGCCTCCCGGTGTGGGCCAGGCGGTTCGGCGAGCCCTCGCCCGGGTTGGTGATCTTGTTCGGTGTCGCGGCGGCGACGAGCGAGGCGTGCACGTCCGCCGGCGGGGCGGCGGGGCGGGCGGACAGGTAGAGCGCCGCGACCCCCGCGACGTGCGGGGCGGCCATCGAGGTCCCGTCGGAGGTGGCGGTGGCGGTGTCGCTGGTGTGCCACGACGACTTGATGTTCACGCCGGGGGCGAAGATGTCGGTGCACCTGCCGTAGTTGGAGAACGACGCCCGTGCGTCGGTGATCGTCGAGGCGTTGACCGTGATCGCCTCGCGCACGAGCGCCGGGCTGTAGCGGCACGCGTCGTCGTCGGAGTTGCCGGACGCGATGGTGTACGTGACCCCGGAGGCGATGGAGTTGCGCACGGCCGTCTCCAGGGGCGCGGTGGCCGCGGAGGCGAGGGCGCCGAGGCTCATGTTCGCGATCGCCGGCTTGACCGCGTTCGCGGTCACCCACTCGACGCCGCTGATCACCTGGGCGAACGTGCCGGAGCCCGTGCAGCCGAGCACGCGCACGGCGACCAGTCGCACGTACTTGGCGACGCCGTACTGGCTGCCGCCGACGGTGCCCGCCACGTGCGTGCCGTGCCCGTTGCAGTCGGTGTTGCTGCCGTCCACGGCGTCGTAGCCCCACGAGGCCCGGCCGCCGAACGTCGAGTGGGTGGTCCGGATGCCGGTGTCGATGACGTACGCCCGCACGGAGTTCGAGAACATGCGGTAGTTGAACGCCGAGTTCAGCGGCAGGTCGTTCTGGTCGATCCGGTCGAGCCCCCACGATGGCGGGTTCAGCTGCGTGTCGGTCGCCTGGACCAGGCCGTTCTGGCTGACCGACCGCACGGCCGGGTCCGCGGCCAGTCTTCGCGCTTCTCTCTCGTCGGCGTTCACGGCGAAGCCGCGTAAGGCGTGCCGCCACGTGGCGGTGACCGTGCCGCCGTGCTTGGCGGTGAGGTCGGCGGCCTGGGCGCCCACCTCGTCCTTCAGCACGACCAGGTACTGCCCCGGCACGGCCGTGCCGGCGGCGGCGAGCTGGATGTCGCCCTCCGCCGCGACCGCGGCCGGCGCGCCGGCCAGGAGACCGGCGGTGAGCGCCACGGCGCCCAACATCCCGTGCACCGCACGAGTTCTGCCCTTCATCGAAACCTCCGCAGGGTCAAGGTTAGGTCACTGAGCGTGACATGCCTGCGGTGGTTCCGATCAGGATTGCTTCGGCAGTCCGAAGGTCCTCGGTGTGTGGCTGTCCGCGCGGCGGCGACCGGAGGGCCGCCACGGGTCGTCGTTGTCGGTGGGCGCGCCCCGGTGCGACCGCCGGCGCCATTCGACTCGCTGACGAATTTCCGCCCGGGTGTATTTTCCGCCGTGCTCGCTCATCCTCCCCGTGAGATGCCGGGAAGGAGTCATCGCGGATGAGCGCAGCGAACTCGGGGAGCGGCTGGTCGACCCGTTGGCGATCGTCGGAGCGATCCGGACCGACGGACCGTCGGGTCACGTGCTGCCGATGTCGTCGGAACGGCCTGAACTCTGCTTTTCTTCGGTGTGGGTAAGCCTGGCCGGGCGGCCCGCACCCGGCTCCGCTGTGCGTCGAGGGCTCTGCGTCCCCTCCCGGGGCTGTCGCGGGAGCGGCTCCGGCGTTGATCGCTGATCAACGACTCGTACGAGCGGTGGAGCATCGACGACCCGTTCCGGCGGAAGTCGCACGAGTCGGCGTCGAGCGCCGAACAGCGGTGGGCGACCGGATGGCCTGCGATCCTGCCGCCGATCGGCGGGCATGATACGCCAGTACGCTACATCGTGCAATCAAACGGCGGAGTCGCTGGTATTGTCGCTTGTTTCCGGACCGGAACTGGGGTAAGGGTTCGGCGCGCTGTCGGTGATCCCGGCCACGACGCAGGACCGGGCCGCCGTGCTCGCCTTCCCCTGCGCGCACGACCGCACGATCGCACGTAGGCACCGGAGCCGGTTCCTCCTACATTCGGTCCGGTGGAACCGACGATCTCGCACAGCATCGACGTGGCCGCGGCACCGGGTGTGGTGTGGGCGCTGGTGAGCGACCTGCCCCGGATGGGCCGCTTCAGCCCGGAGAACCTCGGCGGTCGCTGGCTGCACGGGGCCACCGGGCCCGCGGTCGGCGTCAAGCTCCGCGGCTTCAACCACAACGGCGCCAAGCGGTGGTCGACCACGGCCCGGATCGTGGCCTGCGAGCCGGAACGGCTGCTGACCTTCGACGTGCGGTCGCCCTTGCTGGTCCGGGTGTCGCGGTGGTCGTACGTGATCACGCCGACCCGGCACGGGTGCGTGCTGACGGAGAACTGGTACCGGGTGGGCAACAGGTTCGTCCGCCGGTTCCTGGGCCCCCGCGTCACCGGGCGCCAGGACCGGCCCGGCTACAACGTCGAGTCGATCAAGCACACCCTGGCCGCGGTCAAGGCGCACGCCGAGTCGGTCGGGGACGTGGGGCCGGAGCGGCGGGCCTCCACGACGAACGCGCCGTGACCGGCGGGTCGTGCGGTCTCGGCGGCAGCGGGGGCGGGTCGGGCACGGGGCCCGACCCGCGTCGCCCGACGGTCAGCACACCCGGTGCAGCCAGCCGTCCACGTCCGGCACCCGGCCGTGCTGGAGGTCCACCAGGGCCTTGCGCAGGGTGCCGGTCACCGGGCCCATCTCCCCGTCGCCCACGGTGAAGTCGCCGTCCACGTCGCGCACCTGCCCGACGGGCGTGACGACCGCCGCCGTGCCGCACGCGAACACCTCGGTGATCTCGCCGGCCTCGCACTCGGCCCGCCACTGGTCGACCGACACCGGCTGCTCGGCCACGCGGTAGCCCAGGCGGTCGGCCATCCGCATCAGCGAGTCGCGGGTGACGCCCGGCAGGAGCGTCCCGGTGAGCGGCGTCGTGAACACCTCCGCGCCGGGCCCGGAGCCGCGCACGAAGAACAGGTTCATGCCGCCCATCTCCTCGACCCAGCGGCGCTCCGCCTGGTCGAGCCACACGACCTGCTGGCAGCCCGCCTCCTGCGCCCTGCGCTGCGCCACGAACGACGGCCCGTAGTTCGCCGCGCACTTCACGTCGCCCGTGCCGCCGGGCATGGCCCGGGCCTGGTCGCGCGACACCAGCACCGACACCGGGCGCACCACGTCGCCGAAGAAGCCCCCCGCGACGAACGCCATCACCAGGAACAGGTACTCCTCCGACGGCCGCAGCATCAGGTTCGCGTCCGTGCCGAACATCAGCGGGCGCAGGTAGAGGCTGTGGTCGGGGTGGTCGGACAGCTCGCCGTGGTCGGCGGCGACGAGCCGGTCCACGCCGTCCACGTAGAGGTGCTCGGGCAGTTCCGGCATGGCCAGCCGGGCGGCCGACCGGTTGAAGCGGCGCGCGTTCTCCCAGGGCCGGAACACCGCGACCGACCCGTCCTGCTGCCGGAACGCCTTCATGCCCTCGAAGATGACCTGCCCGTAGTGCAGGCCCAGGGTCGCCGGGTGCAGCGACAGGTTCTCCATCGGCAGCAGGTCGCCGTCGTGCCAGCCCAGCTCGGGGGTGTACCGCAGGCTGTACAGGTGGGGGGTGAACGCGGCGCCGTGGCCGGGGGACTTCGGGGACGTGGCGGCGGTCGACTTGTCCAGCAGGGAGGTCATGGCGGGCTCCAAACGGGGGGAGGTGGGCGGGATCAGACGAGGGGGGCGAAGAAGAACGTCTCGCGCTTGCTGAAGCGGCCGTCGGCGGCGAGGGTGAAGAAGTCGGCGTAGCGCAGGCTGGTCCGCGTGCCGTCGCGCAGCACGCCCTCGAACGACCCGCGCACGGCGATCTGGTCGCCCTCCAGCACCACGGACTCGACGCGGTGCTCGCCCGCCTTGATCACCCGCTGGTGCGTGTAGAAGTGCGACATGCCGTCCTGGCCGGCCACCGGCGGGTAGCCGGGGCGGTGGTAGGTGGTGTCCTCGGTGAACATGGCGACGAGCGCGGGCACGTCGTCGCTGTCGACGAACCGGTAGAAGTCGTGGACGAGGGCGGCTTCGCGGGTCAGGGCAGTGGTCATGGCACTTCTCCTCACAGGTGGTTTCCCAGGTGGGCGGCGAGCACCGCGCCGACGGCGGCCAGCGGGCCGGGTCGGGTCAGGTCGCCGTGCCGGCAGTCGACGCGGTGCGCGTGGACGTCGCCGGTGATGTGCGCCCGCCAGTCGGCGGGCACGGGGGACAGGTCGGTCTTGTCGGCGGTGGCGGCGAAGAACAGCACGTCGCCGTCGAAGCGGGAGGTGGTGCCGGCGCCCATCAGGGTCAGGTTGTCGGCGAACACCTCGGCGAGGTCGGCCAGCCGGGCGGGCACCACGTCGGCGAGCGGCCCGTCCGCCACCCGTGCCGCGAAGTCCGCCGGCGACACGGGCGCGGGCTCGTCCGGGTAGCCCAGGGAGCGCAGCAGCGCGGCCAGGACCCGGGGGTCGCGCGCGGAGTGCACCTCGCCGGTGGGCGCGGTGGGGTAGCCGTCCAGCAGCGCCAGGGTGGCCACCTCCTCGCCCTCGTCGCGCAGGGCGGCGGCCATCGCGTGCGCCACGCCCGCGCCGAACGACCAGCCGAGCAAGTGGTACGGCCCGGTGGGCTGCACGGAGCGGACCTGGTCGAGGTAGTCCTTGGCCATCTCGTCGAGGCTCGTGGGCCGCGCGTCCGGCTGGGACAGCCCGCGTGCCTGGAGGGCGTACACGGGCCGGTCGGGCAGGTGCGGCAGCAGCCCCGCGTACACCCAGCCGATGCCGACCGCGGGGTGCACGCAGAACAGGGGCGCGGCCCGGCCGCCGGCGCGCAGCGGCAGGAGCACGGCGGGCGGGGTGTCGCCGGTGGACCCGTCGCGCAGCCGCCGCGCCATCGCGGCGACCGTGGGCGCCTCGAACACCGCCCGCACGCCCAGCCGGACGCCGAACTCCGCGCCGATCCGCGACACCAGCCGCGTGGCGAGCAGGGAGTGCCCGCCCAGGTCGAAGAACCCGGCGTCCACCCCCACCTCGGGCAGGCCCAGCACCTCGGCGAACAGCGCGGCCAGGGTCTCCTCGGCGGCGGAGGACGGCGCGCGGCCCACCACCGGGGCGACCGGTCCCGGCGCGGGCAGCGCCGTGCGGTCGAGCTTCCCGCTCGGGCCGACCGGCAGGTCGTCGAGCACCACCGCGGCCCACGGCACCATGTGCTCGGGCAGCCGGGACGCGGCGTGCTCCCGCAGCGCGGCCCACTCCGGCGCACGGCCCGCCGCCGCGACGACGTAGGCGACGAGCCGCAGGTCGCCCGGCGCGTGCTCGCGGGCCACCACGGCGGCGCGGGCCACGTCCGGGTGGTCCTGGAGCACGGCGGCGACCTCGTCCGGCTCGATCCGCAGGCCGCGGATCTTGACCTGGTCGTCGGCGCGCGACAGGTACTCCAGCACGCCCTCGCCGCACCACCGCACCACGTCGCCGGTCCGGTAGAGGCGCGCGCCCGGTGCGAACGGCGACGCGACGAACCGCTGCGCCGTCAGCCCCGGCCTGCCCCGGTAGCCGCGCGCCAGCTGCGCGCCCGCCAGGTACAGCTCGCCGGGGACCCCCGGCGGGACGGGCCGCAGCCGGTCGTCCAGCACGTGGACGCCGGTGTTCCACACCGGGCGGCCGATGGGGATGGTGGCGGTGGTCTCCGCGCCGTGCACGGCGTGCGCGGTCACGTCCACCGCGGCTTCCGTCGGGCCGTACAGGTTGTGCAGGCCCGCGCCGCACACCGAGGCGAAGCGGCGGGCCAGCCCCGTGGGCAGGGCCTCACCGCTGCACACCACCCGCGCCAGTCCGGGGCAGCGCTCGCCGGACTCCTCCAGGTGCGCGACGAACGCGTCCAGCATGGACGGCACGAAGTGCGCCGTGGTGACGCCCTCGCGGCGCACCAGCTCCGCCAGGTACGCGGGATCGCGGTGCCCGCCGGGGGCGGCCACGACCAGCGCGGCGCCCACCTGGAGCGGCCAGAAGAACTCCCACACCGACACGTCGAAGCTCGACGGCGTCTTCTGGAGCACCCGGTCGTCCGGGCCGAGCCGGTACTCGTCCTGCATCCACAGCAGCCGGTTCACGATCGCGGCGTGCTCGACCACCACGCCCTTGGGGCGGCCGGTGGAGCCCGAGGTGTAGATGACGTACGCCGGGTCCCCGCCGCGCACCCGCGGCAGCTCGGCGCCGGGCGCGTCGCCGTCCTCCAGTCCGTGCAGGGTCTCCGCGTCGAGGACCAGCACGGGATCGGCGTCGGCGAGCATGAACGCCACCCGGTCGGCCGGGTAGTCGGGGTCCACGGGCAGGTAGGCCGCACCCGCCCGCTGCACCGCGTGCAGCGCGACGACCAGGTCCACCGACCGGGGCAGCAGCACGGCCACGACCCGCTCCGGCCCCGCGCCCCGGGCGTGCAGCGCCGCCGCGAGCCGTTCGACGCGGGCGTCCAGCTCGGCGTAGGTGAGGCGCTGCCCGTCGCCGACCAGCGCGAGGGCGTCCGGCGTGCGCCCGACCTGGTCGCGGAACAGCGCCGGCAGCGTCGTGCCCGGCACGGCCCGCGCGGTGTCGTTCCACGACACCACGACCCGTTCGCGCTCGTCGTCGCCGAGCAGGTCCACGTCGCCCACCCGGACGTCCGGGTCGGTGGCGGCGGCGGCCAGGACGCGGACGAGCCGGTCGGCCAGGGACCGCGCGGTGCCCGCGTCGAACAGGTCCTCGCGGTAGAGGAGGACGCCCTCGACGCCGGCGGGCAGGCCGTCGTCGCCGCGGGTCTCGCGCAGGCCGACGTTCAGGTCGAACGCGGTGGTCCCGGACGTGACGCCCACCGGCTCCACGACCAGACCGGGCAGGTCGAGGGCCGCGTCACCGGTGTTCTGGAGGGTCAGCACGACCTGGCACAGCGGGTGCCGGGTGAGCGAGCGGGGTGGGTTGAGCCGTTCCACGAGCCGTTCGAAGGGCACGTCCTGGTGGTCGTAGGCGGCGAGGTCGGTGTCGCGGACGCGGTCCAGCAGTTCGGTGAAGGTGGGGTCGCCGGAGGTGTCGGTGCGGAGTACGAGGGTGTTGACGAAGAAGCCGACGAGGTCGTCGAGGGCTTCGTCGGTGCGTCCGGCGACGGGTGTGCCGATGGGGATGTCGGTGCCGGCGCCCATCCTGGTGAGCAGGGTCGCGAACGCGGCCTGGAACACCATGAACGGCGTCGTGCGGGTGCGCCTGGCCAGGTCCAGCACCGCGCGGTGCAGGTCCGCGTCCAGCAGCAGCGGCACCCGGCCGCCGGTCTGCGAGGACGTCGCGGGCCGGGGCCGGTCGAACGGCAGCTCTAGCTCGTCCGGCACGCCGGCCAGCGCGTCGGTCCAGAACGCGACCCGGTGCGCGAACGGGCCGTCCGGGTCGTCCTCGTCGCCGAGCAGGACGCGCTGCCACAGCGCGTAGTCCGCGTACTGCACCGGCAGTGCGGCCCGGTCGGGCGCGTGCCCGTCGAGCCGCGCGGTGTAGGCCTCGGCGAGGTCGCGCAGCAGCGGCCGCATGGACCAGCCGTCGCCGGCGATGTGGTGCAGCACCAGCAGGAGCACGTGCTCGTCGTCGGCCAGGCGCACCAGGGCGGTGCGCAGCGGCAGGTCCCCGGTCAGGTCGAACGGCGCGGCCACGACCCGCCGCAGCACCGCGTCGAGGTCGTCGGGCGCGGCGGTGAGCAGCCCGAGCGGAGCCGCGGCCCCGTGCCGCACCTGCTGGTGCGGCGTGCCCCCGACCTCCGGGAACACCGTGCGCAACGCCTCGTGCCGGTCCACCACGTCGGCGAGCGCCGCCCGCAGCGCCGGCACGTCGACCGCGCCGCGCAGGCGCAGCGCCACGGGCACCGCGTAGCTCGGGTTCTCCCCGTCGAGCCGGTTCACGAACCACAGGCGGCGCTGCGCGAACGACAGCGGCACCAGGTCCGGGCGGGCGGCGGGGCGCAGGGCGGGACGGGTGGGCGCGCCGCGGTCCAGGCACGTCTCCAGCCCGGCGGGCGTGGGGTTGGCGAACAGGTCGGCCACGGCCGGTTCCGCGTCCAGGGCGGTGCGGACCCGGCTGATCAGGCGGGTCGCCAGCAGCGAGTGCCCGCCCAGGTCGAAGAAGTCGTCGTCCGGTCCCACCGCGGGCACGCCCAGCACCTCGGCGAACAGGCCGCACAGGATCTCCTCGCGCGGCGTGCGCGGCGCGCGGCGCCCGGTGACCGGCTCGGGGGCCGGCAGGGCGCGGCGGTCCACCTTGCCGTTGGCGGTCAGCGGGAGCGCGTCGAGCACGACCAGCGCGGCGGGCACCATGTGCTCCGGCAGCACGGCCGCCAGGTGCGCCCGCAGGCCGGCGGTGTCCAGCGGTCCGCGCGGCACGACGTACCCGGCGAGGGACTTCAACCCCGGCCGGTCCTCGCGGACGACCACGGCGGCGTGCGCCACCGACGGGTGGTCGGCCAGCACGGACTCGATCTCGCCCAGCTCGATGCGGAACCCGCGCAGCTTCACCTGGTCGTCGGCGCGGCCCGCGAACTCCAGTTCGCCCCGCGCGTTCCAGCGCACCAGGTCGCCGGTGCGGTACATGCGCTCGCCGGGCGTCCCGAAAGGACAGGCGGTGAACCGCTCGGCGGTCAGGCCGGGACGGGCGTGGTAGCCGCGCGCCAGGCCCGCGCCCGCCAGGTACAGCTCGCCGACGACACCGACGGGCACCGGGGCCAGGCGGGCGTCGAGGACGTAGGCGCGGGTGTTGGCGACCGGCCGCCCGATCGGGGGCGCGACGTCGGCCCGCTCGCCCGCCGACTCCGGGCCTGCCGACACCGGGCCGGCGGTCGCCACGACCGAGAACTCGGTGGGGCCGTAGTGGTTGACCAACCGGAACGGGGTGTGCGCCGGGGGACGGCGGCGCAGCGCGTCACCGCCGGTGAGGACGGCGCGCAGCGCGGTCGGTCGGGCCGCCAGGTCGTCCAGGGCGAGTTCCAGGCGCGGCGTGGGCAGGAAGCACGCGGTGAGGCCGGTGTCGGCGATCCAGGCGACGAGCGCGTCGCCGTCGGCGAGGGTCGCCGCGTCGGGCAGGTGCACGGACGCGCCCGACGCGAGGTGCGGCCAGAGCTCCCAGACCGCCGCGTCGAAGCCCAGCGCCGCGACCTGCCCGGTGCGGTCGGCCGGGGTGACGCCGTACTCGCGGACGTGCCACGCGCACAGGTCGGCCAGCCCGCGGTGGTCCACCACCACGCCCTTGGGGCGGCCCGTCGAGCCGGACGTGTAGATCACGTAGGCGGCGTCGGCCGGGTGGACGGGCACGTCCACCGGTGTGCCCGGCCCGTCCGGCAGGTCCTCCAGGCACACGACGGCGGGCGCGGTCACGCGGTCCCGCAGCGCCCGCTCGGTGACCACGACCGGCGCGGCGGAGTCGGCGAGCAGGTACGCCAGCCGGTCGGCCGGGTAGTCGGGGTCCATCGGCAGGTAGGCGGCCCCGGTCCGCAGGACGCCCAGCAGCGCGGCGACGCCGGCGGGGGAGCGGCGCAGGCACACGCCGACCACCGACCCGGGCCCCGCGCCGAGCGCGACCAGCGAGTTCGCCACCCGGTTCGCGGCCCCGTCCAGCTCCGCGAAGGTCATGCCGCCCGCCGCGGCGCCCACGGCGGTCGCGTGCGGCGTCCGCCGCGCCCACCGGGAGACCCGCGACGGCACGGACTCCCACGCGCCCGCCGGGACCGCGGTGTCGTTCCAGCCGGTGAGCAGCCGGTCCCGCTCACCGGGCACGAGCACGTCGAGGGCGCTCAACCGGGTGTCGGCGCCGGCGTCGGAGACCGAGGCGAGCAGCCGTGCCAGCCGCGCCACCAGGGCGCGGGCGGTGTCGTCGTCGAACAGGTCGGCGGCGTACTCCAGGTTCGCGGTCAGCCCGTCGTCGTGCTCGGTGAACGCGAGCACCAGGTCGAACTTGGCCGTGGCGGTCCACGCGGCGACGGGCTCGACGTCCAGGCCGGGCAGGGCCGGGGCGCCGCCGCCCGCGTTGTTCTGCACCACCAGGGTCACCTGGAACAGCGGGTGCCGGGACAGCGAGCGGGTCGGGTTCAGCTCCTCCACGACCTGCTCGAACGGCACGTCCTGGTGGTCGTAGGCGGCGAGGTCGGTGTCGCGGACGCGGGCCAGCAGTTCGGTGAAGGTGGGGTCGCCGGAGGTGTCGGTGCGGAGCACGAGGGTGTTGACGAAGAACCCGACGAGGTCGTCGAGGGCTTCGTCCGCCCGACCCGCGACGACGGTGCCGATCGGGAGGTCGGTGCCCGCACCCAGGCGGGTGAGCAGGGCGGCGAGGGCGGCGTGCAGCACCATGAACGTCGTGCTGCCGGTCGCCTCGGCCAGCACCCGCACGGCGTCCCGCGCGGCGGGCCCGAACTCGGCCGCGACGAGCCCGCCCCGCCCGGACGGCACCGCCGGTCGCGGCCGGTCCGAGGGCAGGTCGAGCTGCTCGGGCGCGCCGGCGAGGACGTCGCGCCAGTGGGCGAGCTGGGTCGAGGCGAGGCTGTGCGGGTCGCCCTGCTCGCCGAGCAGGTCGCGCTGCCACAGCGCGTAGTCCGCGTACTGCACCGGCAGCGGGGCCTGCTCCGGGGCGGTCCCGCCGGTGCGGGCGGTGTAGGCGGTGACCAGGTCGCGCAGCAGGGGGCCCTTGGACCAGCCGTCGCTGGCGATGTGGTGCAGCACCAGCACGAGCACGTGCTCCGCCGGGGACACCACCAGCAGGTGCGCCCGCAGCGGCGGCTCCGCGGCGAGGTCGAACGGGCGCGACGACAGCTCCGCCACCGTCGCGTCCACGTCGTCCGCGGCCGTGACCGCCAGGTGCGGCGCGGTGTCCAGGACGTGCTGCACCGGCTGCCCGTCCACCTGCGGGAACACCGTGCGCAGCGACTCGTGCCGGGCCACGACGTCCGCCAGGGCGGCGCGCAGCGCGGCCACGTCCAGGTCGCCGCGCAGCCGCAGCGCCCACGGCGAGTTGTACGCCGCCGAGCCGTCCACCTGGTGCAGCACCCACAGGCGCTGCTGGGCGTGCGACAGGGGCAGCGGGTCCGGGCGGTCGGCGGGGCGCAGCGCCGGGCGGCCGGGGCGCGCCGCCGTGAGGCGGGACGCGAGACCGCGCGGGGTCGGCGAGGCGAAGAGGTCGCGGACGCCGACTTCCGCGCCCAGCGCACCGCGCACCCGGCTCACCAGGCGCGTGGCCAGCAGCGAGTGCCCGCCCAGCGCGAAGAAGTCGTCCTCCGCGCCCGCCGGCGCCGGCAGTCCCAGCACCTGCGCGAACAGGGCGCACAGGATTTCCTCCTGCGGGGTGCGCGGTTCGCCGCCGGCGCCCGCCGCGTACGCCGGCGCGGGCAGCGCGCGGCGGTCCAGCTTGCCGTTCGGGGTTCGCGGCAGCTCGTCCAGCACGACCACCGCCGACGGCACCAGGTGCTCGGGCAGCAGCGCGGCGACGTGGTCGCGCACCGCCGCCGGCGTCGTGCGGCCCACCGCGTAGGCCACCAACCGGGGATCGCCGGGCCGGTCCTCGCGGACCACGACGGCCGCGCCGGTCACGTCCGGGTGCGTCAGCACGGCGGCCTGCACCTCGGCGGGCTCCACCCGGAACCCGCGCAGCTTCACCTGGTCGTCGGCGCGGCCCGCGTACTCCAGCACGCCGTCGCGCCGCAGCCGCACCAGGTCACCCGTGCGGTACATCCGCCGGCCGGGCAGGAACGGGTCGGCGACGAACCGCTCGGCGGTCGCACCGGGGGCGCCGAGGTAGCCGTGCGCGAGCCCCGCGCCCGCCAGGTGCAGCTCGCCGACGCCACCGGGCGGCACGAGCCGCAGCCGCTCGTCCAGGACGTAGCCGTGCTTGCCCGCCACGGGCCGCCCGATCGGCACCGACCGGGCGGTGAGGTCGGCGGCGGTGATGTCGTGCGCGGTGCTGTAGCCCATGCTCTCGGCGGGGCCGTAGCCGTTGGTGAGCCGCACGTGCGGGTGGTCGCGCAGCGCTTTCGCGACGTGCGCGGGGGAGGCGGGTTCGCCGCCCGTCATGGCCCGCCGCACGGTGGCGAACACCTCGGGGTGCTCGTCCAGCACGTGGTTGAACAGGCTCGCGGAGGCCTTGAACACGGTGACGCCGTGCTCGACCACCAACCGCGCGATGTCGGCCGGGTCCGGCGGCCCGGCCGGGTGCAGCACGCACGTGCCGCCGTGCAGCAGCGCACCCAGCAGCTCGGTGGCGAACGCGTCCCAGGAGACCGGCGCGGCCTGGAGCCACACCGCGTCGGCGTCGAACTCGGCGTAGTCCTGCCCCGTGAGCGTCGAGACCAGGGCGCGGTGCGGCGCGAGCACGCCCTTCGGCTCGCCGGTCGAGCCGGAGGTGAACATGACCACGGCGGGCGACTCCGGGGAGACCACCGCGGCGGCCACGTCCTCCGGGCCGGGCGCGCAGGGGTCCACGAACCGGGCGTCGACGCCGTCGAGCGGTGTGCCCACGACCAGTTCGACGCCCGCCCGGCCCAGCACCGACCGCAGCCGGTCCGCCGGGAACGCGGTGTCCAGCAGCGTGTAGCAGCCGCCCGCCTTGAGCACGCCGAGCAGCGCGGCCACCAGCGCCGGTCCCCGGTCGAGGTGCACGCCCACCACCGCGCCCGGCGCCAGGCCGCGGTCCAGCAGCCGGCCCGCGATCCGGTCGGCCCACCGGTCCAGCTCGGCGTAGGTGACGCGCCCGCCGTCGTGCAGCAGCGCGGTCTTCCCCGGCGTCGCGGCGGCCCGTGCGGCGAACAGCCCGTGCACGGTGTCGCCCGAGGGCTCGCGGCCGGGTGCGGTCAGCGCGGCGCGCTCGTCGTCGTCCAGCAGCGGCAGGTCGCCGACGCGGGTGCCGGGGTCGGCGGCCACCGCCGTCAGCAGCCGGACCAGCCGCCGGCCGAACGCGGCGACGGTGTCCCGGTCGAACAGGTCCACCGAGTAGTCCCAGTGCACCCGCAGGCCGCCGCCGTCGGGGCGCTCGCGGAACCCGATGGTCATGTCGAACTTCACCGCGCCGGTGCCGAGGGGGACCGGTTCGAGGAGCGTCCCGGCCTCGGGCGCCGCGCTGTCGGCGGTGTGCACCAGCATCACCTGGAACAGCGGGTGCCGCGACAGCGAGCGCGGCGGGTTCAGCTCCTCCACGACCCGCTCGAACGGCACGTCCTGGTTCGCGTACGCGGTCAGGTCGGTGTCGCGGACGCGGGCCACCAGTTCGGCGAACGTCGGGTCGCCGGAGGTGTCGGTGCGCAGCACGAGGGTGTTGACGAAGAACCCGACCAGGTCGTCGAGGGCTTCGTCGGTGCGGCCCGCGACAGCCGTGCCGAACGGCACGTCCGCGCCGCCGCCGTGCCGGGTGAGCAGCGCGGCCACCGCGGCCTGCGCCACCATGAACAGCGTCGCCCCGGTCGAGGCGGCGAGGTCGAGCAGCCCCCGGTGCACGGTCGCGGGCACCTCCAGCGGCACCGAGGCCCCCCGGTGCCCGGCCGTCGCCGGACGGGACCGGTCGGCGGGGAAGCCCACCTCGACCGGCAGGTCCGCCAGCACGCCCGCCCAGTGCGCCACCTGCCGGGCGTACCGGCTGTCCGGGTCGTCGGGTTCGCCCAGCACGTCCTGCTGCCAGTAGGTGTAATCGGCGTACTGCACCGGCAGTTCGGGGAACTCCGGGGCGCGGCCGGCGCGGCGGGCCGCGTAGGCCGTCGCCAGGTCGCGGGTGAGCGGTCCGGTCGAGCCGCCGTCGCCCGCGATGTGGTGCAGCAGCACCAGCAGCACGTGGTCGGCGGGCGCCTCGCCGTCCACCCGGAAGAGCCGGGTGAGCACCGGCGGCGCGGCGGTGAGGTCGAACACGTGCCGCGCCGCGTCCACCAGGGCGGACGCGAGGCCGTCCGCCGGCACGACGGTCACCGGCAGGTCCACCCCGCCCGCCGGGCGGATGTCCTGGAACGGCTGCCCGTCGGCCTCCGGGTAGGCGGTGCGCAGCACCTCGTGGCGCAGCACGACGTCGCCCAGCGCGGCCCGCAGCGCCACGAGGTCCGGGTCCGGGCCCAGCCGCAGGGCCACCGGGATGTTGTAGGTGGCGCCGGGCTCGGCGCGGCTGAGGAACCACAGCCGCCGCTGGGTGAACGACAGGGGGATCGTCGGCGCGCTCACTTGACCTCCTCCGGGCGGACCCGGCGCCGCAGCGCGGGGCGGGCCTGTTCCGCGTGGCCCAGGCGCTCCGCGAGCGCGGCCACCGTGCGGCTCTCGAACACGGACTTGATGGACAGCTCGGCCCCGAAGGCCGACCGCACCCGGCTGATCAGCCGGGTCACCAGCAGCGAGTGCCCGCCCAGGGCGAAGAAGTCGTCGTCCGCCCCCACCTCGCCGGTCAGGCCGAGGACGTCGGCGAACAGCGCGCACATCACCTCTTCGCGCGGCGTCGCGGGCTTGCGCCCGGCGGGCCGGTCGAGGTAGTCGGGCGGCGGCAGGGCCGCCCGTTCGAGCTTGCCGTTGGCGTTGCGGGGCAGCTCGTCCATCCGCACGTAGGCGCTGGGCCGCATGTGCTCGGGCAGGTGCTCCTCGGCGTGCGCCCGCAGGTCGGCCGGGCTCGGCTCCACCCCCGGCTCGGCCACCACGTAGGCGACCAGGCGCTTGTCGCCGGGCCGGTCCTCGCGGACCACGACCGCCGCCTGCCGCACCGCCGGGTGCCGGCCCAGCGCGGTGGACACCTCGCCCGGCTCGACCCGGAAACCGCGGATCTTGACCTGGTCGTCGGCGCGGCCGAGGAAGTCCAGCACCCCGTTCGCCCGCCACCTGACCAGGTCGCCCGTGCGGTACATGCGCTCACCGGGACCGCCGTGCGGGCAGGCGACGAACCGCTCCGCGGTCTGCCCCGGCGCGCCCAGGTAGCCCCGCGCCAGGCCGACCCCCGTCATGTACAGCTCGCCGACGACACCCGGCGGCAGCACGTTGAGGTGGGCGTCGAGCACGTAGAAGCCCTTGTTCACGATCGGCCGCCCGATGGGGATCGACGGCAGCTCGGTGTCCTCCAGGCGAACCCGGTGGCACACCGCGAAGATCATGTTCTCCACCGGCGCGTAGCCGTTGACCAGCCGCACGCCGGGGTGGCGGTCGAGCAGCTTGCGCAGGTGCGCCGCGGACGCGGCCTCGCCGCCGGTCATGATCTGCCGGACCCCGGTCAGCGCGGTCGGGTACTCGTCCAGCAGGTGGTTGAGCAGGCTCGCGGACAGGTACACGGTGGTGATCCCGTGCCGCGCGACCAGGTCGCCGATCAGGGTGGGCTCCGGTGTCGGGCCGGGCTGGAGCACGCACGTCGCGCCCGCCAGCAGCGGTCCGAACAGCTCCAGGGCGAACCCGTCCCACGACACCGGCGAGCACTGGAGCCACACGTGGTCGGGGGAGAAGTCCACGTACTCCTGGCTGAGCAGGGTGCCGACGAGGGCGCGGTGCGGCGCCACGACGCCCTTGGGGACGCCGGTGGAGCCCGAGGTGAACATGACGCACGCGACGTCCTCGGGGTGCACCTCGACCTCCGGCGGTGTCGCCGGGTGGGCCGCGACGCGGGCGGCCGTGCCCGGGTCGTCCACCACCAGCGCGGGCACGCCGTCCACCCGGTCGGCCAGCGACGCCGACGTGACCACGACCGGCGCGCCGGTGCGCCGCACGAGTTCGGTGAGCCGCCGGCGCGGGAAGCGCGGGTCGAGCGCGGTGTACCCGGCCCCGGCGGTGAGCGCGCCGAGCACGGCCACCACCAGGTCCGCGTCCCGGTCCAGCAGCACGCCCACGACCTGCCCGGGGCGCACGCCCCGCGCCACCAGTTCGCGGGCCAGCCGGTTCGCCCGCTCCACCAGCTCCCGGTAGGTGACCTGGTGGTCGCCGTGGACCAGCGCCACCGCGTCGGGGGTCCGCGCGGCCAGGGCCGCGACCAGCTCGTGGGCGCAGCGGTCCACCGGCGCGTCGGCGGCGGTGTCGGTCCAGGCCGCCAGCAGGCCGCGCCGCTCCTGCCGGTCCAGCAGCTCGGGGCGGCTGATCCGGGTGTCGGGGTCGTCCGCGACGGCGGCGAACATCCTGGCGAGGCGGGTCGCGAGGGCGGTGGCCGTGCCGCGGTCGAACAGGTCGGTGGCGAACTCCAGGCCGCCGGTGATGCCGATCGGCGCACCGGTGTCGTCGTGCTCCTCGCGCAGGCCGAGGGTCAGGTCGAACTTGGCGCTCGCCGTGTCGACCGGCGCGACCTCGGCGGTCAGGCCGGGCATCTCGACCCGCCCCGCCGCGTTGTTCTGGAGCACCAGCATGACCTGGAACAGCGGGTGCCGGGACAGCGAGCGGGTGGGGTTCAGCTCCTCCACGAGCCGCTCGAACGGGATGTCCTGGTGGTCGTAGGCGGCGAGGTCGGTGTCGCGGACGCGGGCCAGCAGCTCCCGGAACGTGGGGTCACCTGAGGTGTCGGTGCGCAGCACGAGCGTGTTGACGAAGAAGCCCACCAGACCGTCGAGGGCCTCGTCGGAACGGCCCGCCACCGGGGACCCGGCGGGCACGTCGGTGCCCGCGCCGAGCCTGGTCAGCAGGGCCGCGAAGCCCGCCTGGAGCACCATGAACAGCGTCGTCCCGGTGGCCCGGGCCAGGTCGAGCAGCGCCCGGTGCAGGGGCGCGCCCAGCTCCACCGGCACCGACTCGCCCCGGCCCGACGAGGTCGCCGGGCGGGCGCGGTCCGCGGGCAGCGGCAGTTCGTCCGGCACACCGGCCAGGGCGTGCCGCCAGAACTCCAGCTGCCGCGCCAGCGGGCTCGTCGGGTCGTCCGGGTCGCCGAGCAGTTCGCGTTGCCAGAGGGTGTAGTCGGCGTACTGGACGGGCAGTGGTGCCCAGTCGGGTGCGTGGTCGTGGAGTCGTGCGGTGTAGGCGTCGGTGAGGTCGTGGAGGAGTGGTCCGAGGGACCAGCCGTCGCCTGCGATGTGGTGCAGGACGAGGAGGAGGACGTGGTCGTGGTCGGTGATGCGCAGCAGTGAGGCGCGCACCGGCAGTTCGGCGGTGAGGTCGAACGCCTCCCGCGCCGCCGCGGCGGCGGCCGGCTCCACACCGGACTCGTCGGTGTCGCGCACCACCAGCGACAGCGCCACGTCCGCGGCCGGCCGCACCACCTGCTGCGGCACGCCGTCGATCGACGGGAACACCGTCCGCAGCGACTCGTGCCGGCCGACCACGTCGCCCAGCGCGGCGCGCAGCGCGGCCACGTCGAGGTCGCCGCGCAGCCGCACGCTGTGCGCCACGTTGTACGCCGCGCCCGCGTCCTCCAACTGGTCGATGAACCACAGCCGGGCCTGCGCGTAGGACAGCGGGACCTCGTCGGGGCGCGGCACGGGGGTGAGCGCCGGCCGGTCGGAGACCCGGTCCAGCCGCTCGCACAGCCCGGCCGGGGTGGGCGCGTCGAACAGGTCCCGGATGCCCGGTCCCGCGTCCAGCGCGGTCCGCACCCGGCTGATCAGCTTCGCCGCGAGCAGGGAGTGCCCGCCCAGGGCGAAGAAGTCGTCGTCCAGGCCGACCCGATCCTCGGGCAGGCCCAGCACGTCGGCGAACAGACCCACCATGATCGTCTCGCGCGGGGTGCGCGGTGCGCGCCGCGCCGCACCGGAGTGCTGCGCGGGCGCGGGCAGCGCCGCCCGGTCGAGCTTGCCGTTGGCGTTGAGCGGGATGCGGTCGAGCAGCACGTACGCGGCGGGACGCAGGTGGCTCGGCAGCACGGCCGCCGCGTGGGCGGACAGCGCGGCGTGGTCGGGGGCGGCGCCCGCCTCGGGCACCACGTAGGCGACCAGGCGCTTGTCGCCGGGCCGGTCCTCCCGGACCACGACCGCGGACCGCCGCACGCCGGGGTGCGCGTCCACGACGGCCTGCACCTCGCCGGGCTCGATGCGGAAGCCCCGGATCTTGACCTGGTCGTCCGCGCGGCCGACGAACTCCAGCCTCCCGTCGGAGCGCCACCGGACCAGGTCGCCGGTGCGGTACATCCGCGCGCCGGGCTCGAACGGGCACGCCACGAACCGCTCCGCCGTCAGGCCCGGCTCACCCGCGTAGCCGTGGGCGGAGCCGACACCGGTGACGTACAGCTCGCCGGGCACGCCGGGCGGCACGAGGCGCAGGTGGTCGTCCAGCACGTAGGACCGCTTGTCGGCGACGGCGAGGCCGATCGGGACGGCCCGCGCCCCGGTGTCCTCCGCTCCGCCGTCGTCCGCCCCGGTGTCCTCGGGCCGCACGTCGTGGAAGCTCGTGTAGACCATGTGCTCGGCCGGGCCGTAGCCGTTGACCACCCGGACGCCGGGGTGGTCGCGCAGCAACCGCCGCAGGTGCGGTGCGGACGCGGCCTCGCCGCCGGTCATGACCTGCCGCAGCACGTCGAACACGCCGGGGTGCTCGTCGAGCATGTAGTTGAGCAGGCTGGCGGACAGGAAAGCCGTGGTCACGCCATGCTCGGCGACCAGGTCGGCGATCACGGCCGGCTCGGGCGCCGGCCCCGGCTGGAGCACGCACGCCGCGCCGGACAGCAGCGCGCCGAACATCTCCAGCACGAACCCGTCCCACGGCACCGGCGCGCTCTGCAACCACACGTGGTGGGGCGAGCTGTCGAAGAAGTCCTGGCCCACGAGGGTCCGCACGACCGCGCGGTGCGGCGCGAGCACGCCCTTGGGCCGCCCGGTGGAGCCCGAGGTGAAGATGACGCACGCCGCCGCGGCGGGGTCCACGGCGACCGGCGGCGCGTGGTCGGGCCGCGCGCCCACGTCCACCGCGACGTCGAGCACCCGGTACGGGCCCTCCAGCCGCGCCAGGCCGGCGGCGTCGGTCACGACCGCGCTCGCGTCGGCGGCCCGCAGGACCGCGGCCGCGCGCCGGTCGGGGGTGCCGGGGTCGAGCAGGGTGAACGCGCCGCCCGCCTTGAGCACCGCCAGCACCGTGACGACCAGGTCCGTGCCGCGGTCGAGCAGGACGCCGACGAGGTCGCCGGGGCGGACCCCGGAGTCGAGCAGGTGGTGGGCGAACCGGTTGGCCGCCGCGTCCAGCTCGCGGTAGGTGGTCCGCCGGCCGCCGCACACCACCGCCGTGGCGTCCGGGGAGGCCAGCGCGTGCGCGGCCACCACCTCGTGCGCCGTGCGGTCGTCCACGACCCGCGCCGGTCCGTTCGGCGAACCGGCCGCCAGCAGTTCCCGCTCGGCGGGGGTGAGCACGTCGAGCCGCCCGATCCGGGTGCCGGGGTCCGCGGCGACGGCCGCCAGCACGCCCGCCAGCCGGTCCACCAGCGTCGCCGCGGTGCTCCGGTCGAACAGGTCGGCGGCGTACTCCAGGCCGCCGACCACGCCCGCCGGCACGCCGTCGTCGTACTCCTCGCCGAGGCTCAGCGTCAGGTCGAACTTCGCCGCCCCGGTGTCGACCGGGGCGACCTCGGCGGTGAGGCCGGGCAGCTCGGGCCGCGCGCCGGTGTTGTTCTGCACCACGAACGCGACCTGGAACAGCGGGTGCGCGCCCGGCACGCGCACCGGGTTCAGCTCCTCCACCAGCCGGTCGAACGGCAGTTCCTGGTGGTCCCACGCGGCGAGGTCGGTCTCGCGGACCCGGTCCAGCAGTTCGGCGAACGTCGGGTCGCCGGAGGTGTCGGTGCGCAGCACGAGGGTGTTGACGAAGAAGCCGACGAGGTCGTCGAGGGCTTCGTCGGTGCGCCCCGCCACCGGGCCGCCCAGCGGCACGTCGGTGCCCGCGCCCATCCTGGTCAGCACGACCGCGAACGCGGCCTGGAGCACCATGAACAGGGTCGCGCCGTGCGCCCGCGCCACGTCCAGCAGCGCCCGGTGCAGGTCCGCGCCCCAGCGCACGTCCACCAGCCCGCCGGCGCCGCCCGAGGCCGTGCGGGGGCGGTCCAGCGGCAGCGGCACCTGGTTCGGCAGCCCGGCCAGGGCGTGCCGCCAGAACTCCAACTGCGCCCGGGCCGACTCGGTCGGCTCCTCGGCGCTGCCGAGCAGTTCGCGTTGCCAGAGGGTGTAGTCGGCGTACTGGACGGGCAGTGGTGCCCAGTCGGGTGCGTGGTCGTGGAGTCGTGCGGTGTAGGCGTCGGTGAGGTCGTGGAGGAGTGGTCCGAGGGACCAGCCGTCGCCTGCGATGTGGTGCAGGACGAGGAGGAGGACGTGGTCGTGGTCGGTGATGCGCAGCAGTGAGGCGCGCACCGGCGGCTCGGCGGTGAGGTCGAACGCCTCCCGCGCCGCGGCCGCCACGACCTCGTCCACGGGCGACGCGCCCGGGTCGAGCACGGGCAGGTCCACGTCACCTGCCGGCCGCACCACCTGCTGCGGCACGCCGTCGATCGACGGGAACACCGTCCGCAGCGACTCGTGCCGGCCGACCACGTCGCCCAGCGCGGCGCGCAGCGCGGCCACGTCGAGGTCGCCGCGCAGCCGCACGGTGTGCGCCACGTTGTAGGCGGGGTTCGGGCCCCGCAACTGGTCCACGAACCACAGGCGCGCCTGCGCCGGCGACAGCGGCGTCCACCCGGTGCGCTCCGCGCGGCGCAGCGGGGTGCGCGCGGCACGGGCCGAGCCCAGGCGCTCGGCGAGCGCGGCCGGGGTGGGCGCGTCGAACAGGTCCCGGATGCCCAGTTCCGCGTCGAGCGCGCCGCGGACCCGGCCCACGAGCTTCGCGGCCAGTAGGGAGTGCCCGCCCAGGTCGAAGAACCCGTCGTCCAGGCCGACCCGGTCCTCGGGCAGGCCCAGCACGTCCGCGAACAGGGTGACGACGATCTGCTCGCGCGCCGTGCGCGGCCGGCGGTGCGCGGACGGCGCGGTCGCCGCGGGCACGGGCAGGGCGGCGCGGTCGAGCTTGCCGTTGGGGGTGAGGGGGAGTGCGTCGAGTGGGATGTAGGCGGTGGGGCGGAGGTGGTCGGGGAGGAGGTCGGTGGTGTGGGCGCGCAGGTCGGCGACGGGGGTGTCGGGGGCGACGACGTAGGCGACGAGCCGCTTGTCGCCGGGTCGGTCCTCGCGGACGACCACGGCGGCGTCCACCACACCGGGGTGCGCGGTGAGCGCGGCGCGGACCTCGGCGGGTTCGACGCGGAAGCCGCGGATCTTGACCTGGTCGTCGGCGCGGCCGAGGAAGTCGAGGGTGCCGTCGGTGCGCCAGGCGACGAGGTCGCCGGTGCGGTACATGCGTGCGCCGGGTTCGAAGGGGTCGGCGACGAACCGCTCGGCCGTCAGCCCCGGCGCGCCGAGGTAGCCGTGGGCGAGCCCGCCGGTCATGTACGCCTCGCCGGGTACGCCGACGGGTACGGGGTTGAGCCGGTGGTCGAGCACGTAGACGCGCTTGCCCGCGATGGGTGAGCCCACGGGGATGGTGGCCCGCGCGGTGTCCTCGGGCTGGACGTGGTGGCACAGGGTGAAGATCATGTTCTCGACGGGCGAGTACCCGTTGACCAGCCGCAGGTCGGGGCGTGCGTCGAGCAGTCGGCGGACGTGCGCCACGGACGCGGGTTCGCCGCCGGTCATCAGCTGCCGGACGTCGCGCAGGGCGTCGGGGTGCTCGTCGAGCAGGTGGTTGAGCAGGCTCGCGGACAGGTGCGCGGTGGTGACGCGGTGCGCGGTGAGCAGGTCGGCGATGACCGCCGGGTCCGTCACGTGGCCGGGCTGGAGGACGCACGTCGCACCGTGCAGCAACGGGCCGAACAGCTCCAGCGCGAAGGCGTCCCAGGAGACGGGGGAGCACTGCAACCACACGTCGTCGGCCGCGAAGTCGACGTAGTCCTGCCCGGTGAGGGTGCGCACCAGGGCCTCGTGGGTGGACAGGACGCCCTTCGGCTCGCCCGTGGAACCGGAGGTGAACATCACCAGCGCCACGTCGGCGGGGTCCACGGCGACGTCCGGGGCACCGTCGGGACGCGCGGCGATCACGTCCGACTCGGCGTCGACCAGGACCGGGGTGATCCCGTCCAGCACCCCGGCGAGGTCGGTGCACGTGACCACCACCGGCGCGGCGGTCCGCGCCACCACGGCGCGCAGCCGGTCGGCGGGGAACCTCGGGTCGAGCACGGTGCAGCCGGCGCCGCTGCCGAGCACGGCCAGCACGGCGACCACCAGGTCGGGGTCCCGGTCCAGCAGCACCCCGACCACGTCGCCGGGCCGGACACCGGCCGCGACGAGGTGGTGGGCCAGCCGGTTCGACCGGTCGACCAGTTCGGCGTACGTGACGCGCTCCGCGCCGCAGACCAGGGCCGTGGCCCCGGGCGTGCGCCGTGCCTGCTCGGCGACCAACGCGTGGGCCGTCGCGGCGGGGGCGGCGGGTCCGCCGTCGTTCCACGCCACCAGCACGTCGTGCCGCTCGGCGGAGGTCAGCAGGTCGAGGGAGGTGACGGGGCGGTGCGGGTCGGCCGCGACGGCGGCGAGCAGCCAGGTGAAGCGGTCGAGGAGGCGTTCGGCGGAGTCGCGGTCGAACAGGTCCTCGGCGTACTCCAGGTACCCGCCGATCCCGTCCGCGGTCTCGGTCGCGGCCAGCGTCAGGTCGAACTTGGCGGTCGTGTTCGGCACGGGCTCCGGCACGCACGCCGCGCCCGCCAGGTCCACGGCCGCCGACGCGTTGTTCTGGAGCACCACCATCACCTGGAACAGCGGGTGCCGCGCGGAGTCGCGGACGGGGTTCAGCTCCTCCACGAGCCGTTCGAAGGGCACGTCCTGGTGGTCGTAGGCGGCGAGGTCGGCCTCGCGGACCCGGTCCAGCAGCTCGGCGAACGTCGGGTCGCCCGAGGTGTCGGTGCGCAGCACGAGCGTGTTGACGAAGAAGCCCACCAGGTCGTCGAGGGCTTCGTCGGTGCGTCCGGCGGCGGGTGTGCCGATGGGGATGTCGGTGCCCGCGCCCATCCTGGTGAGCAGGGTCGCGAACGCGGCCTGGAGCACCATGAACAGCGTCACGCCCCGCGCGCGGGCCAGGTCGGCCAGCGCCCGGCGCACCCCGTCGGGGACGCGCAGCGGCAGCGACCCGCCCCGGTGGCTCGCCACCGGCGGCCGGGGGTGGTCGGTGCGCAGGTCCAGGCCCTCGGGCAGGCCGGCCAGCGCGGACCGCCAGTGCGCGAGGTCGCGGGCCAGGCGGGACGTCGGGTCGGCGGCGTCGCCGAGCAGGTCCTGCTGCCACCGCGCGTAGTCCACGTAGGACACCGGCAGCGGCGTCCACTCCGGGGCGCGCCCGCCGAGGCGGGCGGTGTAGGCGGCGGCCAGGTCGGCCAGCAGCGGGCGCAGCGACCAGCCGTCGCCCGCGATGTGGTGCAGCGTCACCAGCAGCACGTGGTCCCGTTCGCCGGTGCTGAGCAGGTGCACCCGGATCGGCGGTCGGGCGGCGAGGTCGAACACGTGCCCGGACTCGGCGCGGACCACCGCGTCCACCTCGTCGGGCGCGACGTCGTGCACGGTGAGGACGGACCCGACGGCGTCCTCGGGCAGCACGTGCTGGTGCGGCTCGGAGTCGACGGACGGGTAGGTGGTGCGCAGCGGCTCGTGCCGCCGGACCACGTCCGTGACGGCCAGGTCCAGGGCGGCGGCGTCCACCGGCCCGGTGACCCGGGCCGCGAACTGCACGTTGTACGCGGTGCCGCCGTCGACCTGGTCGAGGAACCACAGCCGGGCCTGGGCGGGGGACAGCGCCGGGCGGTCGGGCCGGTCGCCGGCGACCAGCGCGGGCCGTGCGGCGGCGGCACCGTCCAGGCGCAGCGCCAGGTCGGCCACCACGGGCGCGGTGAACACGTCCCGCACGCCGATCTCCACGCCGAACGCGGCGCGCACCCGGCCGGTGAGCTTCGCCGCCAGCAGCGAGTGGCCGCCGAGCGCGAAGAAGTCGTCCGCCGGGCCGACCCGGTCCTCGGGCAGGCCCAGCACGTCCGCGAACAGGCCGCGCAGGATCTCCTCGCGGGCGCCGCGCGCGGCCCGCCGGGGCGTGGCGACCCGGTCCGGCGCCGGCAGGGCGGCGCGGTCGAGCTTGCCGTTGGGGGTGAGCGGCAGCGCGTCGAGCGGGACGTAGGCGGTGGGGCGGAGGTGGTCGGGGAGGAGGTCGGTGGTGTGGGCGCGCAGGTCGGCCACCGGTGTGCCGGGGGCGACGACGTAGGCGACGAGCCGCTTGTCGCCCGGCCGGTCCTCGCGCACCACCACCGCGCACTCCCGCACGCCGGGGTGCCGCTCGACGGCCGCCCGGACCTCGGTGGGTTCGACGCGGAAGCCGCGGATCTTGACCTGGTCGTCGGCGCGGCCGAGGAAGTCGAGGGTGCCGTCGGTGCGCCAGGCGACGAGGTCGCCGGTGCGGTACATGCGTGCGCCGGGTTCGAAGGGGTCGGCGACGAACCGCTCGGCCGTCAGCCCCGGCGCGCCGAGGTAGCCGTGGGCGAGCCCGCCGGTCATGTAGACCTCGCCGGGTACGCCGACGGGTACGGGGTTGAGCCGGTGGTCGAGCACGTAGACGCGCTTGCCCGCGATGGGTGAGCCGACGGGGATGGTGGCCCGCGCGGTGTCCTCGGGCTGGACGTGGTGGCACAGGGTGAAGATCATGTTCTCGACGGGCGAGTACCCGTTGACCAGCCGCAGGTCCGGCCGGTCGGCCAGCAGGCGGCCGAGGTGGGCGACGGAGGCCGGCTCACCGCCGGTCATCAGCTGCCGCAGGCCGCGCAGGGCGTCGGGGTGCTCGTCGAGCAGGTGGTTGAGCAGGCTCGCGGAGAAGTGCGCCGTGGTCACCCCGTGCCGGGTGAGCAGGTCGGCGATGGCGGCGGGGTCGGTGACGTGCCCGTCCTGGAGGACGCACGTCGCACCGTGCAGCAGCGGGCCGAACAGCTCCAGCGCGAAGGCGTCCCAGGAGACGGGGGAGCACTGCAACCACACGTCGTCGGCCGCGAAGTCGACGTAGTCCTGCCCGGTGAGGGTGCCCACCAGCGCCCGGTGCGTGGACAGCACGCCCTTCGGCTCACCCGTGGAGCCCGACGTGAACATGACGCACGCCAGGTCGTCCGGGTGCACCGCGACGTCCGGCGCGGTGGCGGGGCGGGAGGCCGCGCCGGCCACGTCCAGGGTCGTCACGCCCGGCAGGCCGGAACCCGCCGAGGACACCAGGTGCCGCAGGCCCGCGCGGCGCGCCACCGCGGCGAGCCTGCCGGTCGGGAACCCCGGGTCCAGCACGGTGTACGCCGCGCCGGCCTTGAGCACCGCCAGCACGGCGGCGACCAGCGTCCGGTCGCGGTCCAGCAGCACGCCGACGACGTCACCGGGGGCCACCCCGGCGTCGACCAGGTGGTGCGCCAGTCGGTTCGCCGCCGCGTCCAGCTCGGCGTAGGTGACGCCGTCCCCGCCCGAGACCAGGGCGACCGCGTCCGGGGTGCGCCGGGCCCGCTCGGCGAACACGACGTGCGCCGGCCGGTCGTCGCCCCGCGCCGGGGCGCCGTTCCAGGTCGTCAGCAGGAGGGCGCGGTCCTCCGCGTCCAGCAGGTCCACGGCGGTGATCGGCGTGCCGGGGGCCGCGACCACGGCAGTGAGCAGGCGGGTGAGCGCCGCGGCGAAGCGCTCGGCGGTGGCGCGGTCGAACAGGTCGGTCGCGTACTTGAGCGTGCCGGTGAGGCCGTCGTCGCGGGTCTCGGTGAGGTCGAGGGTGAGGTCGAACTTCGCCACGTCCAGGTCCACGACCCGGTGCTCCGCGTGCAGCCCGGCGAAGTCGGCCGCCGCCGGTGGCGTGTTCTGGAGGACCAGCATCACCTGGAACAGCGGGTGCCGCGACAGCGAGCGCGGCGGGTTCAGCTCCTCCACGACCTGCTCGAACGGCACGTCCTGGTGGTCGTAGGCGGCGAGGTCGGCCTCGCGGACCCGGTCCAGCAGCTCGGCGAACGTCGGGTCGCCCGAGGTGTCGGTGCGCAGCACGAGCGTGTTGACGAAGAACCCGACCAGTTCGTCGAGCGCCTCGTCCGGACGGCCCGCCACGGGCGTGCCGATCGCCAGGTCCGTGCCCGCGCCCAGCCGGGTGAGCAGGGCGGCCACGGCGGCGTGCAGCACCATGAACACGGTGCTGCCGGTCCGCCCGGCGAGGGCCTTCAGCGCGGCGTGCGGACCCGCGGCCAGCGCCAGCGGGACGGTGTCGCCGTGCGCGCCCCGGACGGCGCGGCGGGGTCGGTCGGCGGGCGGGGACGACTCCTCCGGCAGGCCCGCCAGGGCGGTGCGCCAGAACCCGGCGTCGGGCGTTCCCGCCGTCCGCTCCCACAGCGCGTGGTCCGCGTACTGCACCGGCAGCGCGGGCCAGTCGGGCGCGTCGCCGGTCAGGCGGGCCCGGTAGGCGGCGGCCAGGTCGCGCAGCAGCGGCGCGGTCGACCAGCCGTCGCCCGCGATGTGGTGCAGCACCAGCAGCAGCACGTGGTCGTCGTCGGCGAGGCGCAGCAGGTGGGCGCGCAGCGGCGGTTCGGCGGCGAGGTCGAACGGCTCCGCCGCCAGGACCCGCACCAGCGCGTCCGGGTCGGTGCACGCGTGCTCGGCCCAGCTCGGCGCGGCGGTGTCGAGGACCCGCTGGACGGGGGAGCCGTCCACGGTCGGGAACACGGTGCGCAGCGGCTCGTGCCGCGCCACCACGTCGCCCACGGCGGCGCGCAGGGCGTCCGGGCGCAGGTCGCCGCGCAGCCGCACGGTCATCGGGATCGTGTACGTCGCACCGCCCTCGACCTGGTCGAGGAACCACAGCCGGGACTGGGCGAACGACAGCGGGAGGACGTCGGGCCGGGCGGTCGCGACCACCCGGGGGCGTGCCGCGGCGGCGGACGGCAGCGCCGCCGCCAGCGCCCGGGGCGTGCGGGCGGCGAACACGTCGGCGATGCGCAGCTCCACGCCGAGCGCGGCGCGGACCCTGCTCACCAGGGTCGCGACCAGCAGCGAGTGCCCGCCCAGGTCGAGGAAGTCGTCCAGCGCGCCGACCTCGGGCAGCCCCAGCACGTCCGCGAACAGGCCGCACAGCACCTCTTCGTGGGCGGTGCGCGGCGCCTCCGCGGAGGTGGCGGCGGACGGCGCGGGGAGCGCGGCGCGGTCCAGCTTGCCGGTCGCGGTGCGGGGCAGCGCGTCGAGCAGGACGACGGCGGAGGGGACCAGGTGCTCCGGCAGCAGGTCGGCGACGTGGGCGCGCAGCTCCCGCGCGCCGGCGGAGCCGTCGGTCACCGCGTAGGCGACCAGGCGCTTGTCGCCGGGCCGGTCCTCGCGGACCACGACCGCCGCCTGCCGCACCGCCGGGTGACCGGTCAGCGCGGCGGAGACCTCGCCGGGCTCCACCCGGAAGCCCCGGATCTTGACCTGCTCGTCGGCGCGGCCCAGGAACTCCACCGCGCCGTCCTCGCGCACCCTGCCCAGGTCGCCCGTGCGGTACATCCGCGCGCCGGGCGTCGAGGGGTCGGCCACGAAGCGCTGAGCGGTCGTCCCCGGCTGCTTGAGGTAGCCGTGCGCCAGGCCGACGCCGCTCATGTAGATCTCGCCGGTCGCGCCGTCCGCGACGGGGCGCAGGTCCAGGCCGAGGACGACGGCGGTCTTGCCGGCCAGCTGCCGGCCGACCGGCACGGACGTGCGGCGCGCGTCGTCGCGGGTGACGTCGTGGCACAGGGTGAAGATCATGTTCTCGACGGGCGAGTAGCCGTTGACCAGCCGCAGGTCGGGGCGCAGGTCCAGCAGGGTCGCCACGTGCCGGGTCGACGCGGCCTCGCCGCCCGTCATCAGCACCCGCAGCCCCGCGAACGCGCCGGGGTGCTCGTCGAGCAGGAAGTTCAGCAGGCTGGCCGAGAAGTGCGCGGTCGTGACCCGGTGCTCGGCGACGAGGTCGGCGATCAGCGACGGGTCGGGCGCCTCGCCGTCCTGGAGCACGCACGTCGCGCCGTGCAGCAGGGGGCCGAACAGCTCCAGGGCGAACGCGTCCCAGGAGACGGGGGAGCACTGGAGCCACACCTCGTCCGCCGCGAAGCGGGCGTAGTCCTGGCCGGTCAGGGTGCCGACGAGGGCCCGGTGCGGCGCCACGACGCCCTTGGGCTCACCGGTGGAGCCGGAGGTGAACATGACGCACGCGACGTCCTCCGGCGAGGTGGTGACGGCCGGCGCGGTGGCGGGGCGCCCGGCGATCCCGGGCGCGGCCGGGTCCACGGCGGTGCGGCCGGCGGCGAGCGCGTCGTCCGCCGTGACGACCACCGCGACGTCGGCCCGGTCGCACACCGAGATCAGCCGGGCGGCGGGGAAGCGCGGGTCGAGGACCGTGTAGGCCGCGCCCGCCTTCAGCGCGGCGAGGACCGCGACGACCAGGTCCACCCCGCGCGGCAGGCGCACGCCGACGACGTCGCCCGGTCGCACCCCCAGGTCCACCAGGTGGTGCGCGAGCCGGTTGGCCCGGACGTCGAGCGCGCCGTAGGTCACCCGGACCTGCCCGATCACCAGTGCCGTGGCGTCGGGGGCCCGCCCGGCCTGGCGGGCGAACAGCTCGTGCACGGCCGGGAGGGCCGTGTCGATCGGGTGTGTCGTGGTCACCGCTAACCAGCTCCCCAGTCGTCCGTCGTCGCGTGTCGTCGGTTCAGCCGCGCAGGGCGGCGAGGCTCGCCGGGCGCAGGTCGGTCCAGGTGGCCTCGACGTGCTCCATGCAGTCGGCGCGGCCGGCGGGCCCGTGGGTGACCTCCCAGCCGGCGGGGACGGCGATGTCGCCGGGCCACAGGGAGTGCTGGCCCTCGTCGTTCACGAGGACGAGGAACTCGCCGTCCTGGTTGTCGAAGGGGTTCGTCATCGTGGGCTCCTTCTCGTTGCGGGACAACGGGTTCGTGTACCGCGAACGCTAGGGGCGGCGGGGCCGCGGTTCCGGCAGTGCGGGAGGCAGTTGGGCGGCAGATCCGCCTGGGGAACCCGCCCGCCCCCGGGAACCCGCCCGCTCCCGGGGACGGCGACGGGGGCGGGAACGGCGACGGGGCCGGGTCGGCGCGACCGGGAAGACCCGTCGTACCGACCCGGCCCCGTCGGGGACCGGCCTGTCACGCCCCCAGGAAGCGGGGAGCCCTGCGGTCCCCGCACACCTCCTCCACCGTCGCGGCGAGGCCCAGGGCGACGAACGTGTCGCGGGGACCGAACACCGACACCCCGAACGGCAGGTCGCCCAGGAACCCCGCCGGCACCGTCACGTTCGGCACGCCGGCCATCGCCGGGATCGTGGAGGTGTTGCGGGTCGGGGGGTCGCCGCCGCCGGAGAGCCGCCACGCCGGTTCGCTCGTCGGCGCGACGATCCCCGCCAGCGAGTGCTCCGCCAGCACCGCGGCGATGGCGTCCTGCGCCCACCACCGCGCCCGGGCGCGGTTCGCCGCCGCGCCCGCGATCTGCTCGTCGGTGACCCCGGCGGCCTGCTCCAGCAGCTCCTGGCCGAACAGCTCCAACTCCACGGGGTCGTCCCGGTTGCCCGCGAGCACGTCGGCGAGCGAGGTCACCGGCCCGCCGCGCGCCGCCAGGTACCCGTCGAGGCCGACCCGGAACTCCGCCATCAGCGCCTCCATCCCGGCGATCAGCGGCGGGCCCTCCCAGGGCAGCTCGACCGGCACCACGACGACCCCGGCGGCCCGCAGCAGCCCGGCGACGCGCTCCACCTCGGCCAGCACGGTCCCGGGCATCCGCCGCCCCTGCCACAGGCCGAGCCGCAGCCCCCGCGCCGGCGCGGGGCGCACCACGGGTCCGCCGGCCAGCGCCGCGAGGCAGGCCGCCGCGTCGGCGACGCTCGGCGCCAGCACGCCCACCGCGTCCTGCGCGCGCGACACGGGCACGATCCCGCGTCCCGGCAGCAGGCCCAGGGCGGGCTTCACGCCCACCACCCCGTTCAGCGCGGCGGGCACGACGACCGAACCGTCGGTCTCCGTGCCCAGCGCCAACGGCGCCATGCCCGCCGCCACCGCCACCGCGGACCCGGACGACGACCCACCCGGGCTGTGGTCGAGCACGTGCGGGTTGCGGGTCTGCCCGCCGACCGCCGACCAGCCCTCGACCGCGCCGGTGGAGCGGAAGTTGCCCCACTCCGACATGTTCGCCTTGCCCAGCACGACCGCGCCGGTCCGGCGCAACCGGACCACCACGTCGGCGTCGTCCCGGGGTGGCGTGCCGGCCAGCAGGCGCGACCCGGCGGTGGTCGCCAGGCCCGCCGTGCCGATGTTGTCCTTCAGCAGCACGGGGACGCCCTCCAGCGGGCGGGCCAGCCCGGCGGCGATCCTCCGGTCGCTCTCGCGCGCCTGCTCGCGGGCAGTCGGGTCGAGCGCCAGGACCGCCCGCACCAGCGGGTCGACCTCCTCGATCCGGCGCAGGCACGCCGACAGCAGGTCGGCCGCGGTCAGCAGGCCCCCGGTCAGGCGCGAGCGCAGGTCGGTCAACGACGGCCACTCCGCCGCGGTCGTCTCAGTCAAGGCGGGCTCCCCTCAGGGCAGGTGAGGACGCGTACACGCACACCGCCGCGACGGCCGAGAGGCCGTGCAGCACCATCGTGGTGGTCAGGCCGAGCGCGTCGACGGAGATCCCGATGACGGCGTTGCCCAGCAGGGGTGCGCCGAACACCACCAACGACATGATCGACATGACCCGGCCGCGCACCGGGGCGGGTGTGCGGCGTTGGATCAGGGACACCAGGACCACCCCGCACAGCGCGCTGACCAGGCCGAGCACGCTGTAGCCGGCGAGGAGCGCGGGCAGTGCGCCCAGCACGCCCAGCGAGCACAGCACCACCGCCTGCGCGCACGCGCCCAGCACGAGCACGGGACCCGCGCGGCGGCCCACCGGGCGCACCAGGGTGAGGACGAACGCCAGCGCCGCGCCCAGCGTGAACGCGGTGAGCAGGAGACCGGCCCCCACGTCGCCCGCGCCGGTCGAGTGGGCCAGCAGCACGAGCCCGATGTTCACCGGGCCCGCCGCCGACAGCTCCAACAACCCCACCACCAGGACGAGGCCGCGCAGCGCCCGGTCCCCGGCGACGTGCCGCAACCCTCCGGCGATCCCCTCGCGCACCGACACGCGGTCGCGCGGGACCGGGACGGGCCCGGGGACCTCCGGCCGACTGCGCGCGACGGCCGCCGCCGACACCAGGAAACTCGCGGCGTTGGCCACCGCCACCGCCACCACCCCGCCCAGGCCCAGCAGCGCCGCGCCGACCGGACCGCCCGCGGCCTGACCGGCGCGCAGCCCGATCAGGTACAGCGCGTTGCCGCGCACCAGGTGCTCCTCCGGCAGCAGCAACGGCCGCAGCGCGCCCGACGCGGGCACGAAGAACGCGCCCAGCACCGTCATCGCCGCGGCTACCGCCGCCAGCACGCCCGCCGTCGGCTCGACCGCCAGCACGACGCCCGCCGCGACGACCATCACCGCGCAGCGCAGCAGGTCCGTCCACACCATCACCCGCACCGGCCCGTACCGGTCGGCCGCGACCCCGCCGCCGAGCAGCGCGATCACCCGCGGCACGCCGGCCAGCGCCAGCAGGAGGCCGGCGGTGGTCGCGCTGGCCACGCCGACGAGCGTGGTGGTGAGGGCGAGCATCCACGCGGCGTCACCCAGCGAGGACAGGCCGGTGGCGGACACGAACGCCAGGTAGGACGTCGACAGCGGACCGCGCCGGAGCCGGGCGGGGGCGGTCACCGCGCCACCGCCCCGACGGGGGTGCGCGCGGGAACGGCCCAGCCGGTGGGCGACCACAGGTCGTCGGGGGACAGGGCCGCCGCGTGGTACTTGCCCAGGGCGCTGGCGATGAGCCGCAGCTCCAGCGCCAGGCACTCCACCAGCCGGGTCAGCCCGGCCACCGGGTCCTCGTCCACGGCGATCAGCGCCGCCCGCCCCAGCCCGGTCGCGCGGGCGCCGGCCGCGAGGCACTTCGCCGCGCGCAGGCCCTCCCAGACGCGACCGGACACCAGCAGGCAGCCGGTGGGGCCGCCGATGCGGCGCAGGCACTCGGCGAGCGGCAGGCCGACGCCCGACAGGAACGACGTGGGCGCCCAGCCGCTGCCGCCCTCCGCGCCGTCCACGGTCACCGCGTCCGCGCCCGCCTCCCACGCCACCGCGGCCGCGAGCGCGACGTCCCGGCCCGGGGGCAGCTTCACCCACACGCGGGCGCGCGGGAAGTTGTTGCGCATCAAGCGGATCTGCTGGCGCAGGATCTCCTCGGTGAACGTGCCGGGGCTCGCGCAGCGCAGCACCCGCCCGGTCCCCGCGCCGAACACGGGTTCCAGGGCGAACTGCTCGGACAACCGGTCGGCGTCCGCCGCGCCCACCACGGTCAGGCCGCCCAGGCCGGGTTTCGCGCCCTGGCCCACCTTCAGCTCGAACCCGAGCCGCCCCGACTCCAGCAGGGGCAGCGCCGACGGGTCGCTGTAGACGAGGTTCCACACCTCGGCGTCGGCGTCCTCCGTGCTCTGCTGCACGACCACGCCGCCCAGCCCGTCGGGCACGGCCTCCGCGTACGCCTCGATGCGCCCCAGCAGCGACTTCCCGCCACCGCCGGAGAGGCGGCCGTAGCCGTTGACGGGGACGACGTTCTCGCCCACCACCATCGGCACGCCCAGCGCGCCGGCCTGCGCGCTCGCCGCCCGGCCCAGGTCGGCGCTGGCCACCTGGGTGGACCCGAACGCCGACAGGTACAGCGGCAGCGGCGACGCGAAGCCGCCGACCTCAGCGCCCAGGTCCACGTCGCCGTGCAGCGGCTCGCGGGCCAGGTCGATCAGCTTCTCCAGGCGTTCCGGCACGAACACCGGCGGCACGAGCCGCGCCGCGTCCAGCTCGTCGCCCGGGGGCCCGGCCTCGGGCGCGCCGAACAGCACCCGCCCGTAGTCCTCCAGCGCCGGGAACGCCGCGCCCGTGCCGCGCCGGGCCCGCTCGCGCACCGCCGCCTCCGGGAACGACCCCGCGCTCAGCCCGCTCACGGCGACACCACCCCGGGCAGCTTGGGGTAGGCGCTGGCCTGCCACACCGAGTCCAGGCCCGCGATGTACCGGACCAGCCGCTCCAGGCCGATGCCGAAGCCCGCGCTGCCCGGGATGCCCTCGCGCACCATCGTCAGGTACCAGCCGTACTTGGCGGGGTTCTCGCCGGTCTCCCGCATCCGGGCGATGATCGTGCCGTACTCGTGCTCCCGCTCGCTGCCGCTGCACAGCTCGCCGTACCCCTCGGGGGCCAGCAGGTCGAAGTTCAGCAGCCGCCCCGGCCGGGCCGGGTTCTCCTTGTCGTAGAAGCCGCGCGAGCCCTTCGGGTAGTCGGTGAGGAAGAAGGGCCTGCTGGACTTCGCCGACAGCACCGCCTCGCCCGCCCAGTCGATCTCGGCGTCGGGGTTCTGGTCGTGCCCGAGGGCGTGCAGGTCGGTGACGGCCGAGATGTGCGTGCGCCGCTCGAACGGCTCGTCGGACAGCAGGTCGGCGAACGCGTCGGGGTCGCGGCCGAGGACCTCCAGCTCCCCGGCCGACCGCTCGACGACGCGCCGCACGACGTGCGTGACCAGCCCTTCGGCCACCGCCATCGCGTCGTCGCGGGACGCGCCCGCGACCTCCACGTCGATCTGGTGGAACTCGGCCAGGTGACGGCTGGTCGAACTGGTCTCCAGCGGTTCGAGCCGCACGTTCGGCGCGATGCAGAAGATCCGGTCGAACGCGGTCAGCGACGCCTGCTTGTAGAGGATCGCGCTGGTCATCAGCTTGTACCGGTGGCCGTAGAAGTCGACGTCGACCTGCTTGGCGCCGCGCGCGCCCGGGTCGGTGACGGGACCGATGATCGGCGGCAGCATCTCGGTGAAGCCCGCCGAGCCCAGGTGTTCCCGGGCCGCGTCCAACACGGTGTGCTGGAGCCGCAGGACCGCGCGGGTCGTGGGTGACGACAGGTGCTCGCGGGGGCTCGCCGGCAACGGGGTCGCCGCGTCGGCGCTGATGGGGTCCATGTCGCTCTGGCTCCTTCGGTGTGGGTGCTGGCGGTGTGCGGTGGGGCGGTGGTGGTCAGCCGGAGCCGACCGGGTGGGCGCCGACCCGGTCCAGGGCGGCGTCGTCGAACGTCCGCTCGACGTGCGACAGCGAGCGCAGCAGTTCGGTCGAGGTGATCTCCGCGCCCGTGGTCGCCTCCACGAGCCCGGCCAGCGGCAGCGAGCCGGTGCGGGACCAGCGCAACCGGCCGGTGCGGTCGACGACCGCCCTGGTGCGGCCGGCGTTGTCCGGGTGCAGGCAGTACGGCACGTCCAGGTAGCCGCGCTCGACGGCGCGGATCAGCGCCACGCCGGGATCGGGGGCGAGGTCCAGCACGGCCTCCACGATCGCGCGGGCCTCGGCGAGCACCCCGGTGTCCTCCACCGGCCCGCCGGGTTCCGCGCGGGCCGCCGCGGCGCTCGCCGCGCGCAGCGCCGCCACGTTCTCCGCGACCGTGGGGATGCGGTGCGCCTCCGCGGTGGTCTTGACGATCAGGCGTTCCGCGCCGGTGCGCACGGCTAGCTCGGCGGCCTGCTCCAGCAGCGCCGACGCGCCGCGCCGGGTGCGGGGGAAGACCCCCATGTAGGTGTAGAGCACGACGTGCCAGTCCACGTCGGACAGGTGCTCGGCGGCGAGCACCCGCAACGCCCGCACCGCCTCCGCGTCCTGCCCGGGGTGGGTCTGCTGGGCGTAGCTCAGGGACATGCTGCCCAGGCCGTGCCGGCGGAAGAACACGCCCTCCAGCACGCTGATCGCCACCAGCAGCCCCGGCGGGCACAACTGGCCCATCATGCAGCCGCCGAACGACTCCAGGTGCGGCTCGCCGCCGCGGTCCCGCAGCTCGGCGAGCAGCAGGCACGACTCGGCCCACGCCCGCACCGCCTCGGCCACCGGCACCCGGCTGTAGGGCAGGCAGTACGACAGGGGACCGCCCTCGGTCGCGTGCAGCCCCGCCTCCAGCAGCGCCACGACGATGTCCTGAGGCCGGGCCGAGCCGTGCCGCACCTGCACCGGGAACGCGTCGCCGGCCAGGCCGCGCAGCACCTCCCGGGTGGTTCCCGGCGGGTAGGCGACGATCGGGTAGCCGTTGAGGGCGTCACCGGCGGCCAGTGCGGCGCGCACCGCGTCGTGGTCACCCACGCGGGTGAAGCTGTCGAGGGTGATCGTGCCGACCGCCCGCACCCCGGCCCCGCGGACCGCGGCCAGGCCGGCACGCATGGCCGCCGGGTCGCCGAGGCCCATGCGCGGCTGGACGACCAGTTCGCCCTCCGCTGCGGCCCGCGCCACGAACCCGCCGAACGACCCGTCGCTCATGACCGCACGCCCACGGGCAACCGGTCGAGGAAGGCGCGGAACGCGGCCAGGCTCCCGGCGTCCTCGAACACCGCGTCGTACCCGGCCCCGACCAGGGCGGAGGTGCGCTCCCGCCCGCCGGGACCGTCGATGCCCAGCTTGCCGCCGACCACCACGGGCGTCGAGGCGAGACCGGGTTCGGCGCGCAGCAGGCCGATGACGCGCTTGGCCTCGTGGAAGCCGTGCCCGTTGACGCTGCTCACGACCACCAGGTCCGGCGCGTGCCGGGCGCACTCGGACACCAGCAGCCCGTCGGGCACGCACGCGCCGAGGTTCAGCACCCGGTGCCCCATCTCCTCCAGCACGAGCTGGAGGAACACGAGGTTCCAGGTGTGGGCGTCGGACGCGAGGCTCGTCACCACGATGTCGAGCCCGACGTCGGTTTCCACCAGGTCCATGGCACTCCTTCGCTCGCGGAACGGTCTTGGAAGCCGAAACTAGGAGTCGCGCGCGGCGTCGAGGGGCAGCCCGACCGGCAGCACGGAGGCAGTTAGGGCGCCGGCGAGGGCCAGCACGCGGAACCGGTCGTCGCCGACCGGGCGCACGAGGCCGAGCAGCAGCAGGTGCCGCACCAGGCGCGCGCACGCCACCGGTGCGATCCCGGTCAGCCGGGCCGCGTCCGCCACCGACCAGTCGCCGCGCGCCGCCGCGAGCGCCCCCACGGCCGCACCGTCCACACCCGACAACGTCCGCCGGAGGGCGTCGCGCAGGTCCGGGAGCCGGTCCGCGACGACGCCCAGCGGATCGGCCCGCACCAGGTCCAGCAGTTCGTCCGGGCGGTACACCACCAGCCAGGACGCCGCCGCCTCCAACGCCCCGGGCAGCCCGTCCAGCCGTGCGGCCACCTCGGTCAGCGCGGCGCCGGACGCGCCGGTCGTGCCGTGACCGGCGAGGCGGCCGAGCAGGCGCACGGCGTGCCCGTGGGCCAACGGCGCCAGCGCGACGACGCGCTCGCCGGGGATCGGGTGGGAGCCACGCGTGGTGCGCAGCAGCCGCAGCCGCCGGCAGCGGTGCGCCAGCGCCAGCACCCGGTCCGGGTCGGGCCACGCCGGGTCGTGGCCGTCGAGCACCAGCACCGCCTCCCGGTCGCCGATGAGGGTCGCCAGCGCCTCCCAGCCCTCGCCGTCCTCCGCCACGGCCAGCGCGGAGTGCACCAGCAGCCGCAGGCGGCCCGCGGCGCCGCCGGGGGCCTGCGCGGTGGCCGCGTCCCACAGCACGCGGGCCGCGCCCGAGTCGTGCAACCGCCCCGCGACCTCCACGACCAGGCGCGTCTTGCCGACACCGGGCAGGCCGGTCACCGCCACCAGCCGCGAACCGCCCTCGCCGAGCAGCGCGAGCAACGACGACACCTCGGCGTCCCGGCCGACCAGCACGTCGAGCGCGGCGGGCGGCGGCACGGCCGCCAGGTCGGGCACGAAGTCGATCTCCACACCGCCGCGCGACCGCATGGCCGCCGCCTCGAACCTGGTCAGCTCCCGCCCGCTGAGCCGCAGCCCCTCGGCGATGAGCCGCACCGTGTCGCGGCGCGGCCGGCTCGCCCGCCCCGCCTCCAGGTCGCGGATCGCCCGGACGCTGACCGTGGACAGGTCGGCCAATTGCCGCTGTGTGGCCCCCTGCTTCATGCGGTACTTCTTGAGGAGATCGCCGAATTGCCAGTGCGTCAAATTCCCGTCCATGCCCACTCCGTGACGATGAGGTCGTGCGGCCCTCCAGGCGGTGTTCCGGTGAACCCGCCTCGACCTGCGCAGAGGTGAAACCCTCGTGGTCTGCGCTCCAGCATCGTCACGCCGGTATCGCGCCGTTATCGCGGCGGTGCGCGCCCCGTGAAACGCCGGTTTCGCGGGCGTTCGCCGCGCGATAATTCGGCAATGTCGCGCATTCCTAATGTCGGTTCCAGCAGCACGGACCGGAACACCGACCACCAGGAACAGGGAGCCCCCCAATGCGCATCGACCGCATCCTCGCCGCCACCGCCGTCAGCGCCGCGATCATCCTCGCGCCGGTCTTCGCCGCGACCGCCGCCCACGCCGCCCCCGCCCCGACCGCGGTCACCGCGGCCGACGACACCCCCTGGGGCCCGACCGGTGACGACACCCCCTGGGGCCCGACCGCGATCACCGCCGACGACACCCCGTGGGGCCCGACCGCGATCTGACCCGGCGGCCCGCCGGTCGACCGGTCAGGTCGTCCTGATCCGCTCCAGGACCTGTTGCGCGCGCAGCCTCGCCGCACCCATGTTCCGCTCCGCGAACGTCGAGATCGCCCGGCCCAGCAGGCTCACCGCCGCGTCCCGGTCACCGCGATCGGCCAGCACGACCGCCAACTCGGCCCGCGTCTCCGCCGCACCGCCGTGGTCCATCGCCCGCTCCCGGACCTCCAGCGCCTCGCGCAACAGCGCTTCCGCGCCCCCCGCGTCCCCCAGGGCGCCCCTCACCACCGCCAACTTGTGCAGCACCCGCGCCTCGCCGACCGTGTCGCCGGACGCGCGCACCCCCGTCAGCAGTTCGGTCAACGCCTCCGCGGCCTCGTCGTGCCGGCCCTGCCGGATCATCAGGTCGCTCAACCGGTACCGGACCTGCACCTCCACCCGGTGGTTGCCGAACCGCCGGCAGATGTCCAGTGCCTCGTACAACCGGTTGGCGGCCGACTCCTGCTCCCCGCTCTCCAGCTCGATCTGCGCGACCTGCGTCAGCACCCACGCCTGCCCGACCGGGTCCCCGGACGCGTGGAACCCCTCCAACGCGGCCAGGTACAGCGGCGCGGCGGCGTCCAGGTCACCGAGGCGGTGGTGCGCCAGCGCCAGGTTGCGCCGGGCCAGCGCCACGCCCTGCCCGTCGGCCAGCGCCTCGAACGTCCGCAGCGCGGGCTCCACCAGGTCGCGGGCGGCCCGCGCCCGCGACCACGAGAGCTGCAACGACGCCAACGAGCACAGCAGCGCCGCCTCGCCCCGGCTGTTGCGCGCCGCCCGCACCGCGGCCAGCGCCCGCTGGTGCGTCCGGTCCCAGTCGGCGAAGTAGCACCGCGCCTCGAACAGCGTGACCAGCGTCAACGCCAGGTCCCAGCACGCCTCGTGCAACCCCTCCTCGGCGCTCGTCTCGACCGCGGAGCACAGGTTCTGCTGCTCGGCCTCCAGCCACAGCAGCGGATCGGCCAGCAACCTGTCCACGTGGGACGCCGACGGACGCCAGCGCGGCGCGTCGCCGTGCAACGACGTGAAGTCGCCACCGTAGACGCGCACGTGCGCCTCACCCGCCAGCGCCAGCCAACCGCCGACGACGCGCCGCACCGCCGCCGCGCGCGGCCCCTCGCCCTCGTTGCGCTCCAGCTGCTCCCGCGAGAACAACCGGATGAGGTCGTGGAACCTGTACCGCGGGCCGCCCGTCGCGTCGACCGCCACGATCTCCAGCATCTGCGCGTCGACCAGGCCCTCCAGCAGGTCGGCCGCCACGAACACGTCCTCGTCGAGCAGGGCCGCCGCGACCCACGTCGGGAAGCTCAGCCCGTCCAGCGCGCCGAGCAGCCGGAGCAACCGGCGCGACTCGCCCTGCAACCCGTCGTAGGTGAGCGCGAGGCTCGCGCGCACCATCATGTCGCCGTGCGCCAGCTCGTCGAGCCGCCGCCGCTCGTCGGACAACCGCTCCAGCATCCACGCCAGCGACCAGCTCGGCCGGGCCGACAGGCGGGCGGCGACGATGCGCAGCGCCAGCGGCAGCGAGCCGACCAACCGGATCAACGCCGCCGCCGCGGCCGGTTCCGCGTCCACCCGGTCGTGGCCGACGACCGTGGCCAGCATCTCCAGGGCCTCGTCCTGGGAGGGCACCTCGACCTCCAGCACCCGCACCCCCGGCAGGCCGGTGAGCCGCGTCCGGCTCGTCACGACCACCGAGCACGAACTGCTGCCCGGCAACAGGGCCCGCACCTGGCTCTCGGTCGCCGCGTCGTCCAGCACCACCAGCATCCGCTTGCGCGCCACCAGCTGCCGGTACATCTCGGCCCGCTCGTCCTCGGCGTCCGGGATGGACGTCCCCGGGATGCCCATCGCGCGCAGGAACCGGCCCAGCACGTCCGCGGCGTTCGCCGGGTGCTCCCGCGTGCCGCCCAGGTCGCAGTACAGCTGACCGTCCGGGAAGTGCTCCTCCACCAGCAGGTGCGCGACGTGCACGGCCACCGCGCTCTTGCCGATGCCCGGCTTGCCGACCAGCGCCACCACCCGCGTCGCCCGGCCACCCTGCGCCAACAACTCCCGCGCCTGCGCGACCAGCTCCGCCCTCCCGGTGAACTCGCCGATGTCCGCCGGGAGCTGGAGCGGCACGACGGTCCCGACCGGGGGAGGGGCGGCCGGCGCCTGCCGCTCCCGCCCCTGTCGCGCCGGGACGCCCTCCGCCCCGACCGCCAACGAGGGATCACCCGCGAGGATCGCCGCCTCCAACCGGCGCAGGTCCTCGCCGGGCTCCAACCCCAGCTCGTCGACCAGCAGCTCCCGCGTCGCCCGGTACGCCTCCAACGCCTCGGCCTGCCGCCCCGACCGGTACAGCGCCAGCATCAACTGCGACCGCAACCGCTCCCGCAGCGGGTGCTGCGCCACCAACGCGCTGATCTCACCCACGACCTGCCGGTGCCGCCCCGCGTTGAGCTCCAGGTCGAAGCAGGTCTCCAGCACCGCGATCCGGTCTTCCTCCAGCTTCGCGGCCTTGGCGGTCAACCGGCTGCCCGCCGTGCCGCCCAACGCCGGTCCGCGCCACAGCGCGAGCGCCTGGCGGAGCAGCGCGAGCCCGCCCCTGGGATCGCCGGACCGGACCAACGCCTCGCCCTCGGCGGTGAGGGCGGCGAACAGCTGCACGTCCGATTCACCGTCCGCGACCCGCAGCAGGTACCCCGGCGGCCGGGTCACGATCGCCTCGCCGCGCCCGATCGACGTGAGGTTCGCGCGCAGCGCCGACACGCAGATCTGGATCTGCCGACGAGCGGTGACCGGTGGCGCGTCGTCCCACACCGCGTCGATGAGGTGGTCGATGCCCACCACCCGGTTCGCGTCGAGCAGCAGGGCGCCGAGCACCACCTGCTGCCGTCCGGGAGGCACCCGGCTGACCCGGTCGGGGCCGGCGGCGACGTGCAATGGCCCCAACACCCGGTACACAGGGGCAGGTCGCGACGCGACCGGTCCTAAGTCCATCGGCTGCTCCACGTGCATAGATCCCCGAAGGGACGGTATCCCGCGTTGCCCGGAAACGCACCCACCGATCAGACCGGCCAATGGCGAAACCCCGCGCCGGCACCCCTCTAAATGCCCACGGCGCCCGGTTCGACGAAGAAGTACGACTTCCGCGAGCGCAACAAGCCGTGCTCCGTGAGGGTGAACAGGTCGACGAATTCCACGTTCCGCTCCCCGCGCACCACCCGCCCGACCACGACCACCCGCCCGGAGCAGCAGAACACCTGCTCCAGCACGTGCGAGCACCCCCCGTCGCCCCCGCCGACCCGGTAAGACCCGCTTTCCGCCCGCACGTGGGACGCGTCCACCTCGGCCGACCGGGACTCCGCCGGGACCTCGAACAACGATCCGTACCCGTCCAGGTCACGCCGATCGAGGTACTCGTAACTCAAACGGACGTGCTCGACCCCCACCGCCGTGACCACATCGCGAGTCGGATACCCCTCCGGTCTCTCCACCGACATGTCCACGTCCCTCCGTAGTCGTTAGTCCGGCCCCACCATTCCCGCCTTCGATCAGAATCCGTTATCGCTGCGGTATCACGAACCCCGCCCGCGCCCGTGCGCCTCCACTGCCGATCCGGCCGATCCGGTCGGGGGCGGGCGCCGGAGGTCCCGCCGGTGGGCCGCCGGGTGCGGCCGGTCGCGGTCCGCACCCGGCAGGCCGGGGTCAGGCCGCGATCGGCCCGAAGATCCAGTTGCCCCTGGAGTCCTCCTCCGGGCAGCGGAAGAACTGCTCGTTGGCGGCGTGCAGCTCGTCGCGGTCGAGCGAGCCGTTGCCGTCCAGGTCGAGCTTGTCGAACGCGGCGTTGCCCGCGTCCTCGGACAGGCGGAAGGCGCTGGCCGCCATGCGCACGTACTCGGTCCTGGTGATCCGGCCGTCGCCGTCGACGTCCATCAGGTCGTAGAAGGCATCGGCGACCGGTGCGATGTGGGTGCGGTAGCCCTCCTCGGACGTGGTCACGAACCGGTCCATGCCCGAGGAGTACTCCTCGACGTCGACGCGGTCGTCCCCGTCGGTGTCCATCGGGCGGGTGACCGCCTCCCACAGCCTGTTGTAGCGGTCCCGGACGAGTTCGCTCTGGGGCGAGCCCGGCGCGTACCCGAACGCGGTGACGATCCGGTCGGCCGACGCCGTGTAATCCATCTTGTCGATGGTGCCGTCGTCGTCCACGTCCAGCAGGGCGAAGAGGTGTGCGAATTTCCGCTTCAGCAGTTCGTTGAGCACGGGGGTGCGGCCCTTTCTGCGGGGGGCATTACTCTGGCGTGGTGAACGCTACTGTCGGCGATGCCGCCGCAGGAAGGTTGCCCGGTGGCTGACCACGTGGTAGACGGGGCGAACGGGTTTGTCGCCTCCCATCTCATCGGCGCGCTCGTGGCGCGCGGTGACTCGGTGGTCGCTTTGGCGCGCGCCGGTGAGGAAGTCGTCAGGAGGAGGGTCGCCGATGCGCTGACCACGCTGCACCTGAACCCCGCCCTGGCAGAGAAAGTACAGGTCGAGAGGTTTTCGCTGGCCGAACCGGAGCTGGGGACGTCGACCTCCGAGGTGTTCGCCGAACCCTGCACCTATTGGCACAGCGCCGCTCTCATCACGTTCTTCCCGCGTCGCGAGGCCGAGTTGCACGCCGTCAACGTGGTCGGCTCGGCCAATGCCGCCGCCGCGTTCTCCAGGCACGCGAAACCCGGCTCCCGGTACGTCCACGTCGGCACGGCCTACCAACATGGGACTACCCAGGGTAAGGCGTTGGAGCAATGGCCTGAATACGGTCACCCGTCCGAGTTCAGGAATGACTACGAACACTCCAAAAGGACGGCCGAAGTCGACCTTTCGCGGACTGAATTAGCCCGGAAGGGTGCCGTTCTTGTCGCTCGATTGGGCGTCATGGTCGGCCACTCCGGAACCGGTCGGGCGCTGTCCGACCTGGGCATCTACGACTTCATCAGGGTCATCGCGCTGTTCGCGCGGCGCACCCCCGGCGAACGCGTCCGCTTCGTCTGCCACCCGAGGGCCGCCCTGCACCTGACACCGGTCGACGGCACCGTCGACCGGATGCTGGCGCTGGCGGCCGGTCCGCTCGACCGGCCGGTGCGGCACCTCGTGCCCTCGGCCGCGGTGCCCGTGACCGACGTGTTCGCCGCGATCTCCAGGCACCTGCCCGTCGAACTGGTCGCCGTCACCGCCGCGGACGTCGAAGCCGAGCCCTTCGGCAGGTTCGAGGCGATCGTCAACATGCGGTGCAAGTTCACCTCCCCCTACTTCCGGTACGAGTACGGGTTCGAGTCCCACGAGGACGCCGAGCCACCACCCGTCACACCGCGAATCCTCGACCTGCTCATCTCCTGGTACGTCCGCGAGGGGCTCCCCGAATGACGGACTTCGTCACCCGCTTCCGCGCCCGCCCGCGCTCCGACCGGAAGGTCACCCACCTCCCCGACGGGCGCCCGGCGGCCGAACTGACCCACCTCGAACTCGACCGGAGGGCCAGGGCCGTGGCGTCCTGGCTGACCGACGCCGGGATGGCCGGCAGACCGGTGCTGCTGCTCTACCCCGCCGGACTGGACTTCCTCGTCGCGTTCCTCGGCTGCCTCTACGCGCGTGCCGTGGCGGTGCCCGCACCCCTGCCCCTGTCGGGGGCCTCGCGGGTGGACCGGGTGGACCGCCTGGTCGAGGACTCGGGCGCGTCGATGGTGCTCACCGACGAGGCGCACGTGACCGCGCTGGGCGGCCTGTCGGCGCGGACCTTCGACGAGACCGCCGCCCCCGACCCCCGGGAGCCGTTGGAGGTGGACGCCGATGCCGTCGCCTACCTCCAGTACACCTCCGGGTCGACCAGTCGGCCGCGCGGCGTCGAGGTCACCCACGGCAGCCTGACGCACAACCTGGAGCTGTTCGGGAAGATCAGCGGCGACGTCCCCGTCCGGCGGATCGGCGGCTGGCTGCCGCACCACCACGACATGGGGCTCGTCGGGCTCCAGTTGCAGGCCCTGCACGCGGGGGCCGACCTGGTCCTGCTCTCGCCGGAGGCGGTGGTCGCCCGCCCGATCCGCTGGCTGCGCGCGATCAGCGACCACCGGGTGGACTGGACCGTGGCCCCGGACTTCGGCTACGCGTGGACGACTCGCCGGGTCGGCGACGAGGAGCTCGACGGACTCGACCTGTCCTGCCTGACGATGGCGGTCAGCGGAGCCGAGCCGATCCGGATCGCCACGCTGGACGCGTTCGCCGACAGGTTCGCGCCGGTCGGGTTCCGGCGCAGCGCGCTGACCCCGGGGTACGGGCTCGCCGAGTCCACCCTGGTGGTCACCTGCACGTCACGCGGTCTCGGGCCGACCGTCCGCTCGTTCACCCCCGCGTCGCTGGCCGCCGGCGAGGTCGTGCCCACCTCCGCCGCCGACGGCGTGCCGCTGGTCGGGTGCGGCGAGCCGGGCGGCATGGAGGTGCGCGTCGTCGACCCGGCCGCGGGCGCCGAGGTGGGCGACGGCACGATCGGCGAGATCAGGGTGGCCGGGCCCAGCCTGGCCGCGGGCTACCACGGCGACCCCGCCGCGACGCGCGCCACGTTCCTCACCGGCCCGGACGGCCGGTGGCTGCGGACCGGTGACCTCGGGTTCCTCCTCGACGGACAGCTCTACGTCACCGGACGGCTGAAGGAGCTCATCATCGTCCGAGGCCGGAACCTGTACCCGCAGGACATCGAGTTCTCGGCCCGCGAGGCGCACCCGGACGCGGGCAGGGGCGCCGCCTTCGGCGTGCGGGACGCCGAGTCGGGGGAGCACGTCGTGCTGGTGCAGGAGATGCGCCGCGCCTCGCGGGGGGACCCCGTCGAGTTCGCCGACGTCGTGCTCGACGCCGTGACCAGGCAGTCCGGCGTGTCCGTGAGCGTCGTGGTCGTCCGGTCGAACGTCATCCGCCACACCACCAGCGGCAAGGTGCGTCGAGGGCACATGCGTGACCTGTTCCTCGACGGCGGGCTGCCGGCGCTGCACAGCGTGCTGTCACCCGCGGTCGCCGCCGTCGTCACCGCTTCAGGGGAGATCCATGTCTGACGAGTCGTTGAGGGCCTGGCTCGTCGACGCCGTGGCGGGCTACCTGGGGCTGTCGCCCTCGCAGGTCGGCACCGGGGTGGCGCTGCGTTCGCTCGGCTTCGACTCCGTGCACGTCATGGGGCTGTGCGTCGACGTCGAAGAGCGCTGGGGCGTCCTCGTGGAACCCACGCTGGTCTGGGACTTCCCGACCATCGACGCCATCGCGACGCACCTCGGCCCGCGGATCGACCGGACGTGAACGCCTGCCGCGCGACGTTCGGGCAGGGCGTGCGGACCGGCACACCGGGGACGGCGATGTGCCGGTCCTGTCCGAGGTCGGGGCCGTCTGCCGGATCGAGGGCCGTGCTCGTCCCGGGAGGATGAGGCCGTGACGAAGTCGAAGCGCACGAGGTCCACGCCGCTCGCGGCGGTTCCGCACGAGACGTTCGCGAACGCGCTGGGCCAACCGGTCGACAGCGCCGAGGTCCGGGCGGTGATCGACGCGTTGGGCGGCGCCTACGAGGTTCGCGCTCTCGAACCCTCGGCCGCGCGCTACGACCCCGACGTCGCGCGGACCGCGGCGTGGGACTTCCCCGCCGCGCCTCCCGCGAACGGCCGGGTGGCCACGCACGTGGGTGTCCGCGACGACACGGTCGTGTGGATCACCCTGTCTTCGGTGCTCGTCGACGGGGTGACCAGCGACCAGGCGGTCTTCCTCCGGCTTCCCCACGGCGACGAGGAGGTCTTCCGGCCGCGGGGGTCCGACTGGAACTGGGCCCCCGCGATCGTCCGGCGCGGGACGGCGTACCTGCTCGACCTCGACGTCGGGCAGGGCCACTGGGACGGCAACTACAAGTTCCCCCTCACACCGCGTCAGGCCGAGGACCTGCGGGCAGATCCGCTCCTGTACCGCGAGGTGTGGGACGCCCTCGTCCGGATCTGCCAGTCCGGGCGTTTCCTGGACGACCCGAAGACGCTGCCGGACGACGCGCAGGCCGTCATCGACGCACGCTGCGGGCGCGGCTGACCGGCCCCTCGCGGCCGGTGTCCGGCAGCCCCGAGGACCGCCGTCCCCGTCGTGTCGCTCTCACGCTTGTGCGCTCCATATCTTCAGTGTGGACGAATGTGAGTCGTCGGTGAAGGGGTGGGCGCATTGCCGGGCTCCCGGCTCACGGCGTGAGGATCTCCAGGACGACCTGGCCGTACAGGCTGGGCAGTGTTCCCAGTCCGAGGTTGCACAGGAGCAGTTCCGGGCTGGGGTAGACGACGGTGTGGACGAATGTGCCGCCGGCGAACGCGCCTGCGGTGACCGTGCCGGTCGTGACGACCGTCAGGGTGGCGCCGGCCATGCTGGAGACGTTGTTGCCGGACAGGGTCGACGTCTGCCCGTTGTTCCAGGTGATGTGGATGGTGATCGAGTTCGCGCCGAACAGGCTCAGGCAGGTGGCCCCGGGGAACGTGCCGGAGGCATCGGAGGTGCCGGAGGTGATGTCCGGGTGCGCGGGGGAGACGCAGGGGCCGTACCGCCTGGACGCTGTGAGCGTCTGGGTCTGCGGCGTGTTGGTCGCCGGCGGGTCGAACCGCAGACCGACGCTGCTGGGTGGTGTGCACGTGAGGTCGAGCCCGTCGGCGCCGGCGCTGCCGGACGCGGTGAACGTCGTGGAGGCGACGGCGATCAGTGCTGCGGCGAGCAGGGTGGCGATGCGCGACATGGGAGTCCCCTTTCGGTCACACCGGTCGGGTGTGCCAGGTGGTGTCGGGGTGGTGGTCACGGGTCGGTCGAGGGGCGAAGGTGATCGTCAGCGGTTCGCTGAGGTGTCGACCCCGTGCGCGGGCCCGCGGTGGTGATGGCCGCGGTCCCGGTCGTCACCGGCCTGCCGGGGCGACCGCTGTGGGTGGCGTCCGCGTCGATGCGGGTCGTGTGCGTGTCCGGGGTGCGACTCGGTGGACCTGCCCGGCGGGCGGTGGTCCGACAGGTCTGAGGCGTTGTCCCGTCGTGGGACGTGACAAGCGTCGTCGCCGTGCGCGTTCGGGCCAAGCCGCCGACGGTGGGACACGACGTCGGGTCGCGACACCCAGGGTGTGAGCGGTGGTCGTCGCAGGCGTGGGGCGGCCGATTTTTGCGGCCACGTTCGCCGCGGGAACGGTGTGGGTCGGTGGGGATCGGACGCAGGGGGCGGGAAGGCGGTGTGGCGGGGAGGGGCGGAAGTCGGGACGTCGGGTGCCGCCGGTCGTCGCCGTCGACCGGGGTGCCGGTCGGTCGGGCACGGCCGGTTGTCCGCAGGAGGTGGACGTCCACCTCGTCGGTCCGCGCGACCGTGCCGGGGGAACCGGTCGGTCCGACGAGTCGGTCGGCGGGGAGCGGGTGCCGGCCGGCCGCGCGGGCCCCGTGGTCAGACCTTGTTGTACTGGAAGTACCAGCCGGCACCGTTCTGGTAGCAGCCCCAGGCGGGGTGGATCACGTGGTAGCGGTTCTTGTCGACCTCGCACGACTCCTTGGTCGGGTACGGACCCATGGTGATCCAGTTCGTGGCCTGCGCGGCACCGGGGGCGAGGGCGGCGACGGCGACGGCGGTGAGGAGGGCGGCAACGGTGCGCATGGGGCTCCCTGGGGTCGGGGTTCGACGCCATGCTGCCTGTCGGCACCGGTTCGGGGCACCGCCGATCGGCACCATGGTCCAGTCCAATTCGGCGTAGTGGGCCGTGGAGGTGGCCCCGCTGGTGAGGGGCGGTCGGCGCCTGCCGGTCCCACCGCCGGCACCTTCGGCGCGGGCGCCGCCGGAATCCCCGTTCCCGACTGCGTCGCGTCCTGCTCCTCTCCGTGCGCTCCCGACCCGCCCGTGAGGAGGAGTCGGAGCAGCTTCCCCGTGTCGCCTAAGCCGTGGCCCAGCGCTGGTTCGCGCCGGTGTGGCAGTTCCAGACGATCACCGCGGAGCCGTTGGCGGTGGCGGCGCCGTTGACGTCGAGGCACAGCCCGCTCTGGGCGTTGCGGATCGTGCCGTCGGCGTTCACGCCCCACTGCTGGTTCGTGCCGCCCTGGCAGTCCCAGATCCGCACGCGCGTGCCGGCGGCGGCGTTGCCCGGCACGTCCAGGCATTTGCCCATCACGCGGAGTTCTTCGCCGTTCCGGGTGAACTGCTGGTTGGCACCGCCGTTGCAGTCCCAGACGATCATCCGGGTGCCGTTGGCGGAGTTGGCGCCGTCGACGTCCAGGCAACGGCCGCCGGCCTCGCCGCGCAGCCGGAACGTCGTCGGGGTCGGTGCCTGCTCGCCGGTGAAGAACTTCCACACCTCGGTCTTGACCCAGCTCCTGGCGCCGCTCTCGCACCCGGCGCACCCGTCGACCGGGCCTTGTTGGTGACCGCCGTCGAACGGGGCCCAGACCACCGGGTACCCGGTGCGGCACCCCGTGTAGGCGGTGGTGGTGTGCGTGGCGCTGCCCGCCGCCGGTTCCGGCGGGTTCTGCGCCGTGCAGCCGTTGTTCCGGACGAACCGGTCCCGCAACGCGCGTCCCGAAGCGATGTTGTCCGAGATCCCGTGGATGCCCAGGTAGGCGATCGGTTGCGTGCCGCCGCCGCAGCCGCTCAGTTCCCGGGGAGCGCCGATGACCGCCACCGCGCGAAAGGCGGTGGCGCGGGCGCACGCGAGGGCGTAGCTCATGGCGCCGCCGTAGCTGAAGCCGAGGGCGAAGCGCTGCGCGGTGTCCACGCAGAGGGCGTCCTCGATCCGCTTCGTCATGTCGTCGACGAACGCGACGTCCTCGCCGCCGGAGTTGGCCCAGCCGTTGCCGAGGCCCTGGGGCGCGACGAAGATCGCGGTGTTGTTCGCCAGCCGCCGCAGCCCGTAGTGGGCGTAGACGTCCCCGTCGCTCCCGCCCGAGGCGACGTCGTTCATCGTGCCGCCCCACCAGTGGAACCCGAAGACCAGCCGGTGTCGGCGGGTGTTGTCGTAGTCGTCGGGCACGCTCAGGACGAAGCTGCGGCTCTTGCCGCCGCTCTGGATCGTGTGCGTGCCGCTGCGCAGGGTCGGCGTCGTGCCGCAGCCCGCTGTCGCGGCGGCGGTGGTGACGGTGTCCGGTGCCGCCGGTGCGGGCTCCGCGCCGGCGGCACCGGCGGCGGCGGTTGCCAGGAGCAGTGCGGTGGCGGCGCCGATCGACGCCCAGTGCCGGTGGGGCCGGTTGTCCTCGAACACGGGTCTGCTTCCGTCCTGTGTGGTGTGGCTCGGTGGGGGCGGTTCGGCGCGGTCACCCGCTGCCTTCCGGCGCCGTGTCGGCCGGGATCGTGCCGGAGCCGGGACCGGAGGGCAGGTACACGTGCACGTGCCCCTTGCCGGCGTGGATGCTGATCACGTCGAGCTGGAGCGCGGCGACCGACCAGGTCCGCAGTGCCAACGTGCGCTGTGCGCCGGCCAGCGTCAGCAGCTCGTCCGCCAGTGGCCGGGGAGCGGTGACGGCGGCGGCGAAACCGTCGACCGCGGCGGCGAGCTGTTCGACGGCGGTGCGCATCCCGGTGCGGGCGACGTTCACCCCGTTGCCGGCGGACGGTGTCTCCGCGTAGCGCCGCACCTCCGCGGACACGACGTCGCGCCAGCCGCGCACCTCGTCGATCGCGGGCGCGGCCGGTGGTGCCGCGTCGTGCGGGGGTGCGGCTTTCGCCATCGCCTCCAGCACCGGTGCCAGGCGTTCCCGGCCGCCCCTGGCGAGCTCGGTCAACGTCCCGACCTGCTCGACGTCGCGTCGTGCCTCGGCCTGTTCGAGCTCGGTGATCCGGCGCTGCGTCGCGTCCGGTCCCGACGTCCACGAGCCGGACGCGAACGCGACTGCGAACCCGAGCGCGAACGTGACGACCAGGGCGGTGGCCGAGCTCCACCGGGATCGCGGCCCGGCGGGGTGGCGCGACGGCTTCCCGGGCCGCTGCCGCCCCGCCGACGTGGTCCTGCCCATGACCTTCCTCCTTGCCGTGCGTCGGGAAGGAACCTGGTGGCGGTGCCGCGGCTCCGGCACGTGCCGGAGCCGCGGACCTCCCGATCAGGGCAGCGTCCACCGCTGGTTCGCGCCGCCGTTGCAGGTCCAGATGATCAGCTGCGTCCCGTCGGCGGAGCTGCCGCCGTTGGCGTCCAGGCACTTGGCGCCGTTGCGGAGCGAGCCGTCCGACTGCGCCGACCAGTTCTGGGCGGCGGAGCCGGTGCAGCTCCACAGCTGCACCAGCGCGCCGTCGGCGGTGCTGCCGCCGTTGACGGTCAGGCACTTGCCCAGGGCCCGGAGCGTCTGCCCGGTGCGCGTCCACGTCTGGTTGGCTCCGCCGTTGCAGGTCCACAGCTGGACCTTGGCGCCGTCGGCGCTGCTGTTGCCGTTGACGTCGACGCACTTGCCGCCGATGCCGACGACGCGGCCCGTCCCACCGCCGGTGCCGGGTGTGCCGACCCCGGGGCCGGTGAAGGTCATCGAGTCGACGTCGTAGGTGTTGCCCGTGCCGGTCTTGAACACCACGAACAGCTCCGTGGTGCCACCGGGGTCGGTGACGTTCACCGCGGGCGTGCTCGCGTAGGTGTCCCAGCCGCCGGTGCTCGGGACCGGGACCGCGGCGATCAGCGCCCCCGTCGGCGAACCGGCGCGGAACTCGACCGTTCCGCCGCCGCCGGGCGAGGACAGCCGGACGGACACCTGGTTGACGCCGGTGAAGTTGTACGGCGTGAACGAGATCCAGTCGTTGTTGCCGATGTCGCCGATCCGGCCGCCGGACTCGGCCCCGGACTGCGACACGACCCGCACGCCGGAGGAGCCGGTGAAGTACTCGGCCTGCTTGCGCTTGGGCTGGAGCAGGACCTTCCGGCTGCCTTCCAGGGCGGGTACGCCGGTCGTGCCGTTGTCGGTGTACCTGCTCGCCGCCACCCAGAACGAGTTCAGGTTGGCGTGCGCGCTGTCGGTCTCGGCCTTGAGCGTGCCCGAGCAGCCGGGGATCGGCGACAGGTCGTGCCCGTGCTGGTCGTGGCCCAACGCCGGGGTGGTGGTCACCCTGGAGCAGTCGATGGCGCCGTCCTCGGGGTCGGTGACCGTGACCGTGTACGGGATGTCGTCGCCCCAGCCGAACATGCCGCCGTCCGGGACGCTCAGGCGGACCGTCGGGGCGGTGTTGCCCGAGGTCACGACCACGCTGGTCACGCCGGACTTCCCGCCCGGGTCGGTGACGGTGAGCTTGGCGTTGAACTGCCCCCTGGCGGTGTAGGTGTGCGTGGGGTCGGCCTCGGTGGACGTGCCGCCGTCGCCGAACTCCCACCGGTAGGTCACCGGTGCGCCTTCCGGGTCACCGGAGCCGGCGCTGGAGAACCGCACCGCCAGGGGCGAGGGACCGGAGGTGGGTGTCGCCGTCGCGGTCGCGACAGGGCTGCGGTCGCCGCTCTTGTAGTCGATGCGGTAGAGCCCGGAGTCGGCGTTGTCCCGGCCGTAGCCGGAGCCCCATTCGAGCAGGTACATCGCTCCGTCCGGGCCGAACTTCATGTCCAGCGGCGACTTGAAGCCGAGGTTGGGCAGGAAGTCGTTGATCTTCAGCAGCTTCCCGTCCCGGCCGAGGCGGAACTCCCACATCCGGTTGCGCGACCACTCCCCGAAGAACGGCGTCTGGTCGAAGTAGGCCGGGAACTTGGTGGGGGACGGGTTGTCCGCGTCGTACTGGTAGACGGGGAACGCGCCGGGCGCCTCGCCGCCCGAAGGGCTGCCCATCTCCGGGAACTTGTTGCCGTTCGCGCCGTTGCCGTACCAGACGTCTGCCTTGCGCGCGGCGGGCAGTTCGGTCAGGCCGGTGTTGTTGGGCGAGTTGTTCACCGGCCGGTCGCAGTTGAACTTGGCGCCCGACTGGCCGGTGGCGAAGTTGTAGTCGTTGAACGGGATGTTGTCGCCGATGCAGTACGGCCAGCCGTAGAAGCCGGGTGAGGTGATGACGTTCCACTCCACGGTCCCGCCGGGTCCGCGGTTCGCGTTGTCGTTGGCCGCGTCGGGACCGTAGTCGGCCGCGTAGACCACGCCCGTCGTCGGGTGCACCGAGAACCGGAACGGGTTGCGGAAGCCCATCGCGTAGATCTCGGGCTTCGTCCTGGCCGTGCCGGGCGCGAACATGTTGCCGGCCGGGACGGTGTAGGTCCCGTTGGCCTCCGGGTGGATGCGCAGGATCTTGCCCCGCAGGTCGTTGGTGTTGGCCGAGGTGGCCTGCACGTCGTTGCTCGCCCAGCCCGGCCGCTCGTCGATCGGCGCGTAGCCGTCGGAGCGGTGCGGCTGGACGTCGTCGCCGGTGCCGATGTAGAGGTTGCCGTTCGGGCCGAACGCGATGTACCCACCGGTGTGGCCCGGCTCCGGCGCCTGCCGCGACGACGGCACCTTCATCAGCACCCGTTCGCTGGTCGTGTCCAGCGCGTCGCCGTTCACGGTGAACCGGGAGACCCGTGCGATGTCCTCGCCGCCGCCGGCGGGCGAGTACATCAGGTAGATCCACCTGGTGGTGGCGAAGTCCGGGTCGAGGGCGAGCCCGGTCAGGCCGTCCTCGCCTCCCGTGTACACGCTCAGGGTCGCCGCCGTGACGGTGGTGCGGGTGTCGGGCTTGTGGACCTTCACCTTGCCGCCGTACTCCGCGTAGAACACGCGACCGTCCTCCGCGACGTCGAGCGCCGCCGGTCCGACGGTGTTGTCGTCCAGCGCCACCTTCTCGAAGCTGCTCCACGTGGTGGGGCCGCAGTCGGCCCGCACCTTGCCGCCCGCCGACTCCACGCCGCCCTTGACGTGCTCGCGGAACAGCGGCTCGGAGTAGCTGGAGGCCTGGTGGCCCATGGCGGTGGCCCACAGCCGGCCGCCCTCGTGGTTGCGGCACCACGAGATCGGGTGGTCGTACCCCATCCGGCTCGAACCCGGGTCGTAGGTCGTCTCGTCCGCGGTCACCAGCACGTGCGCGTTGCCGCGGACCGAGCGGGTGAAGTTGTACCACTCCTCGGTGCGCGTCCACCGGTCCGGCAGCGCCGTGCCGGACGGGTGGACGCGGTCGGCGACCTTCGCGGTGCCGGACACGGTCGCCGAGTGCTGCGTCATGGTGGCGCCGAGCATCTGGTCCCACCACGGGAACTGCTGCTCGACGTTCATGTCCGTCGCGTTGTGGATGGCGACGAAGCCCCCGCCGCCGCGCATGTACTTCTGCGTGGCGGCGCGCTGTGCGTCGTTGTCCCACACCATGCCGGAGGTCTGGAGCATGACGACCACGTCGAACGTGGCGAGGGAGGCGTCGTTGAAGACCGTCGAGTCCTCGCTCTTGGTCAGCTCCCACTCGTTCTGGGCGGCCAGCTGCTCGAACATCGCGATGCCGGCGGGGATCGAGTCGTGCCGGTAGGCCCCGGCGGCCGTCTTGCTGAACAGCAGGACGTGGAACCCCTCGGGGTGCGCGGGCGCCGGCGCGGAAGCCAGCCCCATCATCACCAACGCGCATCCCACGATCGACGACAGGCGCGCGAATCTGTGCCGCATTGCCACTCCTCTGGGGCAGATGAAGGCGACTGACTGGATTACGCGGCGGCGGCGTGCGGGAAGATCAACGACGTCCGGCGGGTGTCGCCGAGCGTCGGTGGCGGCTGTGCGCGTGCTGGACCGGTGCGTCGTGGCCCGAGGGCTTGATGTCATACACGTGCCCGTGAAGCCGCCATGATTTGTAACACACATCCGGCGGGCGAGTCCAGACGCGCGATCGCCGCTCGGGTGCTCCGCCCGTCGGACGGGCAGGTGTCGTCGGGCGAGCAGGTGTGGTCGGGCGAGCAGGTGTCGCGTGGCCGATCAGCGCTCGGGGTCAGCCGAAGAGGCGGCGCTGGATCTCGCTGCGGTAGTCCTGCAGGGTGTTGTCGATGTGGACGCCGGCGGCCTCGGCGGCGGCGTCGGGGTCGCCGTCGCGGATCGCGTGGTAGATCGCGAGGTGCTCCTCGACGGCCTCGGCCGCGTGCCCGCCGACCGTGCCGTGGAGCCCGATGGTGCTGGACTGGCGCTGGAGGCGGCGCGCTTCGCGCACGGCGGCGACGAGGAACTGGTTGTGCGACGCGGCGGCGACGGCGAGGTGGAAGTCCTCGTCGCCGCGTTCGAACAGCGCGGACTGGTCGTTCACGTGGCCCTGTCGGCAGGCTTCCGCGGCGGCGCCGATGGCGCGCAGCTCGGCGGGGGTGGCGTGGATCGCGGCCAGTCGGCTGGCGGCGGTCTCCTGGACGCGGCGGAACTCGAAGAGCATGTAGACGTGATCGAGGTTGGTCGGCAGGAAGAAGCCCCCCCACCGGGAGGAGCCGAGCATGCCCTCGTCGTCGGTGACGTAGAGGCCGCGGCCCTTGTGCGCCCGCACCCGCCCGATCGCGGAGAGGATCTTGACGGCTTCCCGCACGACCGTCCGGCTGGTCCCCATCCTGGCGGCCAGCTCGTTCTCCGTCGGCATCCGGTCGCCGGGCCGCAAACCCAGCTCGGCGATCAGCCGGAGGATCTGCTCCGCGACGAGCTCGTAACCCGGCCGGTACGGACCGGGCGCCGGGGTGGTGTCCGGTCGTCCGGTCGGGCCGTGCGGCACGAGTGCGCCATCCGTCAAGGCCGCTCCTTAGTGACGGGTCGCCCGAAGAGTGTGGAGGCTCACCGCTGTCCGCCCAGCGTACATCCCGGTGGGTGGGCGGGACGCGCCGTCACGGCCGTCCCCCCGGCAGTCGGTAGACCCGCGCGGCCGTGCCGCCGAACACCTCGTCGCGCTCGGCGCGGGTCAGCCCCGCGGTCAGCCCCTCGGCCGCCGCGACGACCTCCTCGTAGGAGCCCGCGAGCAGGCAGACCGGCCAGTCGGAGCCGAACATCACCCGTGACGGGCCGAACGCGTCCAGTGCCGCGTCGGCGTACGGGCGCAGGTCCGCCACGGTCCACCCGGTCGGGCCGGCTTCGGTGACCATGCCCGACAGCTTGCAGGTGACGTTCGGCTCGGCGGCGAGCTCGCGCAGGTGGGACGCCCACGGCTCGCGGACGCCGGCGGCGATCGGGGGCTTCGACAGGTGGTCCAGGACGAACGTCGCCCCGGGCAGCGCGCGCACGGTCTCGATCGCCGCGGGCAACTGGTGCACGAGGGTGAGCAGGTCGTAGGCCAGCCCCGCCTCCGCGACCGCGCGCAGCCCGCGCCGGACGTCGGGCCGCGCCAGCCACCGCGGGTCCGGCTCGCCCTGCACCAGGTGCCGCACACCGACGAGCAGGTCGCCGCCGGGGCCCGCGCGCAGTGCGGCGAGCACGTCGGCGACGCCCGGATCGGTGAGGTCGACCCACCCGACGACGCCCGCCACCAGGTCCCCGCCCTCGTCGGCCGACAGCGACAGGAAGTCCGCGGTCTCCTCGACCTCCGGGACGACCTGGACCAGGACCGTCCGGTCGACCTCCGCCACCGCGGCGACGGACGCCAGGTCGTCGAGGGTGAAGTCGCGGCGGATCGGGGCGAGGTCGGCGGCGTTCAGCCACGCGTGCGCGCGGGGGCTCGGCCCCGTGCGGGCGCGCCCGTCCGGCGGGAGGAGCCGCCAGACGTGGTGGTGCGCGTCGATGCGGATCATGTCGGTCGGTGTCATCGAACTCCCCACGTCCGGCGCGGGTGTGCCGAGGAAGGCTAGCAAGACATCCCATCTCCCGGGAGGGGTCACCCCCTTCCTTCCCCGAAAGTACGCGTGGCGGTAGTGCGGATCGCCCTATTGATCCGATGTCTCGTTGCCGCTATGGGCAACTCGGCTGTTGCGGCACGGGTTGGCCCGCCACGTCGCGGCGCTCACGGCCGAGGTCGGGCGAATCGGACCGCCGCCGATGAGTCGGACTCATCCGGGCAGCGTGCCCGTGCTCGGGAGAGCCCGCGAGGGTTACCGTCCGGTCGAGGAGTGGTCCGGAGCTGTGTCGCCGCAGCGGACCTGGGCTGGATCGACATGTCCGTCGGGGTGGCGGGTTCCCGGCAGGCGAGCGGGTGAGTACGACTCATCGTTCCCTTGGGCGTCACGGATCGGTATGGTGACCGGAAGTCGTCGGCCCTGAGCGCGACGACGCTCAGCGAAGTGGCTGCGCGGAGGGGTGGTGTCGTCGCGTGACGATCCGGCGCTCCCTCCGGAGGCGTCGTACCAATCGGTTCCGCGGGTCAATCGCGCCGAGCGCTCAGTCGCCCGGCCGTCGTCTGGGAAGTGGGCAGCGATGAAGCAGCGCGCACCGTGGTCGGCTGCCGTGGTCCTGGGGTTGGCCCTGGCCTCGGGATGCGGCAGCGCCGCGGCGCCGGGCCCTTCCGGCGGCTCGGGCGACGCACTGGTGGTCTGGGACTGGAAGTCCGGCGACGCGGACGCGGCCGCGTACCTCGACAAGGCGAAGGCCGACTTCGCGACGAGGCACCCGGACGTCGACGTCGAGTTCGTGGCACAGCCGTTCGACCAGTACTACACGCTCCTCGGGGCGGCGATCCAGGCCGGCAGGGGGCCCGACGTCATGCTCTTCAACGGCGGCGGCCAACTCCGCGACCGCGTCGACGCGCTGGTGCCGCTGGACGAGTACGTGGACCAGGACAGGCAGCGGCTGTCCGGCTGGGAGGCGTTCACCCGGGACGGGAAGACCTACGCCTCGCCGGTGACGCTGCAAGGTCACCCGCTCTACTACAACAAGGCGCTCTACGAGCAGGCGGGACTGGACCCCGAGGCGCCCGCCGACACGTGGGACGACTTCGTCGGGGACTGCGGCGCCATCGCCGGCAGGACGGGCGCCACGTGCTTCGGCGTGGGCAACAAGGAAGGCATCGGAATCCAGTTCTTCCTGTCCGCCATGGGGTCGGCCGTGCTCACGCCGGCGGAGTACGACGACTGGATCGCCGGGAAGCGGAACTGGTCCTCCCCGGACGTGAAGCGGATCTTCGAACTCTGGGAGCAGGTCGGCGACGCCGGTCTGAACAACGACGGGATCAACTCCACCGCGATGTTCAACGACGCGTTCGCGCTCTTCCAGTCGGGCAAGGCAGCGCACGTCATCGGCCTGATGTCCGACATCGGGCACTGGAAGGACTTCGCCGAGTTCCTCGACCGGGACGACGTCGGCGTCATGGCGGCGCCGGTGGTCAACCCCGCGGCGACGCCGAGCCTGCCGTACGACGGCGGGATCGGCTACGCGGTCGCCAAGTGGACCCGGGACCCGGAGGTCGCCGCCGACCTGGTGCGGTCGTTGACCTCGTCCGAGGCGCTGAAGGCCTTCCACGCCGACGCGGGCGCCATCGCGTCCGACACCACCATCGACGTCTCCGCGGGCGGCCCGGCCGTCACCGCGATCACCGCGGCGATCAGGACCGGGAAGCCCGCCCTGCACGTGGCCCTGTCGAGCAGGACGCTCGACCTGATGGGGCGCCTCTCGCAGCAACTGGTCAGCGGCTCCGCCACCGTGGACGAGGCAGTGGCGCAGTTGGCCGTCTCCGACGCGGCGGGCTGATCCGTGCCGCCCGGGAGTTCGCCGCCCCCGGTCCGCCCGGTGGTCGCCGAGCGGGCCGGCGTGGGGGCGGTCGCCGAAGCGGCGGCGCGGCGGCCGGGGAGGCCTTTCCCGCGACGACCCCGCGGCGGGTCGCGGGCCGAGCGCCTCGCCCCGTTCGTGCTGCTGGCGCCGGCCGTGCTGATCATCGTGGTGCTGCGCCTGTGGCCGTTGGCGCTCGGGGTGAACTTCTCCTTCACCGGTGACGGCGACCGCAACGGCACGGCGGTCGGCCTGGACAACTACGCGACCCTGTTCGCCGACCCCCTGTTCCGCACCGCGCTGCGCAACGTCGGCCTGCTGGTGCTGCTGCTCCCCGCGGCCGTGGCGATCCCGGGACTGCTCGCCACCTTCATCCACCTCCGCGTGCCCGGACACCGGGTCTACCGGGGCGTCTACTTCTTCCCGGCCGTGCTCTCCCCGGTGATCGTCGGGGCGATCTTCAACCTGCTGCTCGCCCACGACGGCCCGCTCAACGCGGTCCTCGGCGCGGTGGGCCTCGGGCCGGTGGACTGGCTCGGAGACCCGGACGTGGCGATCTTCGCGGTCGTCGGCGTGCACGTCTGGGCGACGTTCGGCATGGCGCTGGTCGTCTTCCTGGCGGGGTTCTCCGCCCTCGACCCCTCGCTGCTGGACGCCGCCGTGGTGGACGGGGCGTCCTTCCCGCAGACCATCCGGCACGTGATCGTCCCGGGGCTGTCCCGCACGATCCAGTTCGTCTTCGTCACCACGATGATCGGCATGTTGACGTCGATGTTCGGCCTGCTCCTCGTGATGACCGGCGGCGGTCCGGAAGGCTCCACCTACCTCCCCGAGTACTACATCTGGGTCCAGCAGGGGCAGTTCAACCAGCCCGCGCTCGCGTCCGCGGCGTCGACGGCGCTCTTCCTGATCATGCTCGTCGTGGGGCTGGCCCAGATCGCCGTCCTGCGCCGCGCGGGCAGGGAGGGCCGATGACCGGCCGGCGGTGGGCGAAGCGGGTCGTCGCGGTCCCGATGGCCGGGCTCGCGCTGGCGACGATCTACCCCTTGCTCTTCACCGCCAACGTCGCGGCGAAGAGCCGCCGCGAGTACGTCCTCGACCGGTTCTCCCCGGCGGACGCGCTGCGGTGGGACAACATCGCGGCGGCGTGGACGAGCGTCGGCATGTCCCGGTACTTCCTCAACTCGACGGTGGTGGTGACGTGCTCGGTCGCGCTGCTGCTGCTGTTCGGGTCGATGGCCGGCTTCGTGCTCGCCCGGCTGCGGTTCCGCGGCTCCTCGGTGCTCTTCCTGGGCATCCTCGCCGCACTGTTCATCCCCTTCCAGGTGATCATGGTCCCGCTGGCGCGGATCATGGCCGACGCCGGCCTCGTCGACACCTACCCGGGGCTCGTCCTCGCGTACGTGGCGCAGTTCCTCCCGTTCACGGTCTTCCTGATGACCGGCTACTACTCGACCGTGCCCGCGGAGATCGTGGACGCCGCGCGGATCGACGGGAACACGCTGTACGGCGTGTACTGGCGGATCATGCTCCCGCTGGGAGCCCCGGCACTGCTGTCGGTCGGCGTGCTCAACGCCCTGTTCTGCTGGAACGACGTGCTCATCTCCCTGCTCGTGATGCCGTCGGCGGAACACCGCACGCTCATGGTGGGGGTCACCTCGTTGCGCGGGCAGTACTCGGACGACATCCCCGTGTTCGCCTCCGGCGTGCTGATCGCCGCGGTACCCGTCCTCGTCGTCTACCTGTTCCTGCAGCGCCGCATCGCCGACGGCGTCACCGCAGGGGCCACGAAGGGCTGACAATGCGCATCACCGGTTACCGGACCCTCACGACCGTCCAGGACTGGGGCCGCCCGGTCGGCGACGCCAACGGCGTCTTCGCCGACGGCGTCGTCCGGGTGCCCATCGTCCTCGTCGACACGGACGTGGGCATCACCGGCGTCGGGCTCGGACCGCACGTCGAGATCGACTCGGTCTTCGCCGCCGTGGAGGGCGAGGACCCTCGCGGCGTCACCGCCCTGTACGACCGGATGCTGCGCCAGGTGTTCAAGGCCGGTCACGCGGGCGCGGTGTTCGGCACCATCGGAGCGCTCGACACCGCGCTGTGGGACATCAAGGCGCAGGCCGCCGGGGAACCGCTCTGGCGCCTGCTCGGTGGTCGGGACCGCCGCGTGCCCGCCTACGCCTCCGGCGTGGACATCGGGCTGGGCGACGACGAGCTCGTCGCCCTGTACGAGACCTACGCCGACCGCGGGCTGCGGGTGGCGAAGATCAAGGGAGGTCTCGACGTCGACCGGGACCGCGACCGCCTCATCCTGGTGCGCGACGTGCTCTCCGACGCCGGCGGCGGCGCGCGACCGGGCCTGATGCTCGACGTCAACGAGGCGCTGACCCGCAAGCAGGCGGTGCGCCACGTCGGCGAGCTGGAACGGGTGCTCGACCTGATCTGGATCGAGGAGCCGGTCCGGCGGTGGGACGCGGACGGGCACGCGGCCGTCAGCCGCGGCGTCCGCGCCTCGGTCGCCAGCGGCGAGAACCTCACCGGTCTTGAGCAGTACCGCCCGCTGATCTCCACGGGAGCGATCGACATCGTGCAGGCGGCGGCGGGCTGGGGTGTCACGCACTTCCTGCGGGTCGCGGCCTTCGCCCACGCCCACGACCTGCCCGTCAGCCCCATCGGCAACACACCGGTCGGGTTGCTGCACGCCGCGACCTCCGTGCCGAACCACCTGGTCAGCGAGTTGCAGGACCTCCAGCCGCCGTCCGGGATCTCGATCGACCTCCACGTCGAGGACGGGGCGTTCGTCCTGGGCGACAGCCCCGGGCTGGGCGTCCGCGTGAACGAGGAGGCGATCGCCGCGTCCCGCAGGCTCGCTCTCCCGGTGACCGAAGGTCCGCACGTCCGGCCGGAACGCGCCGGGCAGCGGCTGCTGGGGGTGGTGCAGGGCACCGCCACGCCACCGGGACAACTGCACGCCCTGCCGTCCTGACCGACCGGTCCGGCCGCTCCGGTCGGCCCGACGACGATGTCGAGCCGATCGCACCTCCTCGCGGGAACGCCATCCGCGACGACCTCCGGGAGTCCTGCGTGAACCGCTTGCGACGCTATGGGATCGTCACCCGGTTGCGCCCCGAGCGGCGCGACGACTACCTCCGGTTGCACGCCGCGGTCTGGCCGTCCGTCAAGCGCGTGCTGCTCGACGCCAACATCCGCAACTTCAGCATCTTCCTGCACGGCGACCTGCTCTTCGGCTACTACGAGTACACCGGCGAGGACCACGAGGCCGACCAGGCCCGGGTCGCGGCCGATCCGGAGTCGCAGCGCTGGTGGGCCCTGACCGACCCGTGCCAGGAGTCGCCGACCACCCCCGACTCCGACTCCCGCTGGGAGCCGATGGTCGAGGTGTGGCACCTGGGCCCCGGCGCCGCCGTGCCGCGCCCGGTGGACGAGCCACCGCTTCCCGGTCGGCCGCCGCTTTCCCGTTAGCCGCCGCTTTCCCGTTGGGCACCGCTTCCGCCGGGTGCCACGAAGTGCCCGCCGCCACCCCGACCGGCCGCCGCGCAGCACACCCCCGACGCCAGGAGGTCCCCTTGTCCACGTCCTCGTCCTCCGCGGTGCGAAAGCCGGCCTCGGCCGGTTTCGCCGCGGTGCTGATCGCCGCGACGGCGGTGGTCGCGCTCGCCCCACCCGCCCACGCCGCGACCACGACCCTCCACGCGTCCCCCACCGGCACCGGCACCGCGTGCTCCGCCGCCCAGCCGTGCTCGCTGCCCGCCGCCCAGGCAGCGGTGCGGTCGCAGAACGCCGCCATGTCCGGTGACATCGTCGTGCAGCTGGCAGACGGCGCGTACCGGCTGTCCGCGCCGCTGCGGCTGACCGCGGCGGACTCCGGCAACAACGGCCACCGCGTGCTGTGGCAGGCGGCCCCATCCGCGCGCCCCGTCATCACCGGCGCCCGGGCCGTCACCGGCTGGTCGGTCGTCGACGCCGGGAGGAACATCTGGCGGGCGACCGTCCCCGCCGGGATCGACTCCCGGCAGCTGTACGTCGACGGGGCGATCGCGACGCGAGCGCGCACGCAGGTGAACCGGGCCGACTTCGCCTTCACCGGCACCGGCATGAGGTTCTCCACCACCGCGCTCGGCTACCTGAACGACCTCGCCGACCAGAACCGGGTCGAGGTGGAGAGCGTCAACTCGTTCACCGACCGGTACTCGCCGGTGCAGAGCATCAGCGGCAACTTCCTCACGATGCAGCAACCCGCGTGGAACAACAACACCTTCGGGTACGACACGCTCGCCGCCCCCCACCGGGCGGGGCCCCTCTACCTGGCCAACGCCTACGAATTCCTGGACTCGCCGGGGGAGTGGTACCTCGACCCGGCGACAGGGGCGCTGTCCTACATCCCGCGAGCAGGCCAGGACATGACCACCGCCGGCGTCGAGCTGCCGGTGTTGCAGTCGCTGGTGAGCGTCGGGGGCACCTACGACGCCCCGGCGCACCACATCTCGTTCAGCGGGATCACGTTCACCGGCACCAGCTGGCTGGGCCCCAGCGGCAACCAGGGGTACGCCGACCAGCAGACCGGCGCCTACCTGGCGGGCAACTGGAACTGGCCCGCGGACCGGATCACCTCGTGCCAGAACGGCTGCCCCCAGTTCGAGGCCGCACGGCCGCACTGGTCCCAGATGCCCGCCGCCGTGCAGGTGTCCGCCGCCCACCACATCACGTTCGCCGAGTCGCGGTTCCTCAACCTCGGGCAGACCGCCATCGGCATCGGCAACGACGCCAACGCCCACTCCAGCGGCGTGGGCCTGGGCGCGGGCGACATCACGGTCACCCGGTCCGAGATCGCCCGCAGCTCGGCCGGGGGCGTCGTGGTCGGCGGCGTGCGCGCCGACGCCCACCACCCCGGCGACCAGCGGATGGTCAACCGGAACATCACCGTGAGCCACAACCGCATCCACGACCTGGGCGTCGACTACCGGGGCAACGTCTCGGTCCTGAACACCTACGTCAGCACCGCCACCGTCGCCCACAACGAGGTCTACAACATGCCCTACTCCGGCATGTCGATCGGGTACGGCTGGGGCGCCAACGACGCCGGCGGCAGCAACCACTACGCCAACCGCGGCCTCTACAACCACCAGCCGCGCTACACGACCCCCACCACGGCGTCCGACAACCGGCTGATCGGCAACCACATCCACGACGTCATGCAGCAGATGAACGACGGCGGGTGCATCTACACGCTCGCGTGGAACCCCCGCGCCTCGATCAGCGGGAACCACTGCCGACGGACCAACGGCCACTTCGGGCTCTACTTCGACGAGGGCTCGAAGTACTACTCCGCCACGGGCAACGTCTTCGCCGACACCGGCACGTGGGCGACGGCCAACTACTGGGGTGGCGAGAACATGGGCAACTGGACCGTCACCGGCAACTGGTCGACCAACAGCAGCACGAACATCACCAACGGCGACCGGGGCAACGTCGTGTCGGGCAACGTCGTCGTCGCCAACGGCAACTGGCCGGCCGGCGCCCAGGCCGTGATGGCCGACGCCGGGCCGGGGGGCGGCACCGGCCCGCAGAACGCCATGCTCGTGGGAACCCAGTCGGGACGCTGCGTCGAGATCGCCAACGGCAGCGCCAGCGGCGCGCGGGCCCGGTTGTGGGACTGCGCCGGCGGCACCAACCAGCGGTGGACCCACACGCCGGGCAAGCAGCTGGTGGTGGGTGGCGGCAAGTGCCTGGACGCCAGCGGGAACGGGACCGCGAACGGCACCGCGGCGATCACCTGGGACTGCCACGGCGGCACGAACCAGCAGTGGAACGTGAACGCCGACGGCACCATCACCGGCGTGCAGTCCGGGCTGTGCCTCGACGCCGCCGGTAACGGCACCGCGAACGGCACCCTGGTCCAACTCTGGTCGTGCCACGGCGGCACGAACCAGCAGTGGAGCCCGCGCACCTGACCCACCGCGCGGAGGCCGACGCCCCGGCCTCCGCGCACCGACCGGATCGGACCGCACGCGTGTCGTCATGGCACTCGCCCCGTTGCCGGTGGCGACTGCCGGCAGCGGGCGTCCGACCCCCGCCACGAGTTCGTGACCCGACCGCGGTCCGGCACACCTGCCGGACCGCGGCCCGACCCGAGGAGCACACGTGCGACAACACCTCAGCAGACTCGCCGCCTGTGTCGCGGCGCTGATCACCGCCGCGCTGCTGCCGGCCGGTCCCGCCGCCGCGGAGTCCAACGGCGGGGTCCGGGTGATGCCGTTGGGCGACTCCATCACCGAGGGGACGCAGGTGCCCGGCGGTTACCGGATCGGGCTGTGGCAGCGGTTCGGGTCGGGCAACTACCGGGTGGACTTCGTCGGCTCGCAGTTCAACGGCCCCGGCTCCCTCGGCGACCACGACCACCAGGGCCACCCGGGCTGGCGCATCGACCAGATCGACGCGAACGTGGCCACCTGGTTGCGGAACACGACCCCGCGCACCGTGCTGCTGCACATCGGCACCAACGACATCCTCCAGAACCGCGACGTGGCGAACGCCCCCGCCCGGCTGTCGGCGCTCGTCGACCGCATCACCGCGACCGCCCCGAACGCCGACGTGCTCGTCGCGACGATCATCCCCCTGGCCAACCCGGGCCAGGAGGCCGCCGCCCGCGCCTTCAACGCCACGATCCCCGGCATGGTGCGGAGCAAGGTCGACGCGGGCAAGCGCGTGCGCCTGGTGGACATGCACGCTGCGTTGACGACGGCCGACCTGATCGACGGCGTCCACCCCACCGCCACCGGCTACGACAAGATGGCCGCGACCTGGTACGCCGCGCTGCGCGCCACGCCCGGGAGCATCGGCGACCCCGTTCCCGCGCAGGGCAGGCAGGTCGTCGGCGTGGGATCGGGGCGTTGCCTCGACGTGCCGGGCTCGACGACCGCCAACGGCACGCAGCTCCAGCTGTGGGACTGCCACGGCGGGCCCAACCAGACGTGGACGCACGACTCCGCCGGGCAACTCGTCGTCCACGGCACCAAGTGCCTGGACGCCTACGGTCGCGGCACGGTCAACGGCACGCAGGTGGTGATCTGGGACTGCCACGGCGGCACCAACCAGCGGTGGAACGCCAACGCCGACGGCACGATCACCAACGCGCAGTCCGGCCTGTGCCTGGACGCGGTCGGGCACGGCACCGCCAACGGCACGAGGCTGGCCCTGTGGGCCTGTTCCGGGCAGTCCAACCAGCAGTGGACCCTGCGCACCCCGGCCTGACCCGAGGACCGGACACGCGCCCACCGGGTGTCCCGACGGCGGTGCCGAGGAACCCCGCACCCCCGGTGGGCGCGTCCGCCACCGCGGCCACATGACCGCCGCCAGCCGGGCCCGCTTGGCGTTAGCGCTAACATCCAGGCCCGGCGGCGAGGGGGCGGAAGCGCGCCGGAACGCGGCGATCACCGCCGTGGGCATCGGCAATGCTCGTCTTGTCCAGCCGGGAGGGCCAGGCCGCTCCGCGTCGTCGAACTGCTCAAAGTTAGCGCTCACATTTAGCGTTGACCGGTCTTGGTCGGCCGTAGTTCCATGAGGATGACACCGGGTCGCGTCGTCACGGGGTGGGACTCGATCCCGTCCGGCGAGCGCCGCCGCGCCTGCCGTCGGACCGCCGTCGTCGCGGCCACGACGGAGTCCGGGACCGGTGCCGCTCGTCCGCACAGGGCGGTCCCGTCCGGATCGCCGCAGGTGTCACCCGGTTGCCACAGCGAAGTGGAGAGCCATGAGGGCTGGACCCGGCCGATCGGCAGGAGAGCGCCGCTCCGACACCTCCGAGCGCGCGTGGCGGCTCTCGCCGGCGCACCCGCTCCGTCGGAAGAGGCGCCCACCGGCGCACCAGGCGCGCGGCGGCGGTGCGCGCGGCGAGCACATCCGATCGGAACCGAGCCGAAGGGGCAAGAAGGTGGAACCAGCCAATACCGCCGTGAGGTCGTTGGCGGCGATCGCGGTGTTCGTGTCCGCCGTGCTGCTGCCGACCTCCGGGAACGGCTTCCGGGCCTCGGCCGCCACCCAGGCGACGTACTACGTCGCCCCCGACGGCGACGACGCCGCCCCGGGGACGCTCACCGCGCCGTTCAGGACCCTGCGGCGCGCGCGTGACGTCGTCCGCACGGTGAACGCGAACATGTCCGGCGACATCCACGTGTACCTCCGGGGCGGCGACTACCCGGTGGGCGGCACCGTGGATTTCACGCCGGGCGACTCGGGCACCAACGGGCACCGGGTCGTGTACGCCGCGTACCAGGACGAGACGCCGGTGCTGAGCGGCGGCGTGCGGGTGACCGGGTGGACGCAGCACGGCGGGAACATCTGGAAGGCTCCGCTCGACCGCGCCAACAAGCTGCGGACGCTCTACGTCAACGACAAGCGCGCGTTCATGGCCGCCAAGACGGTGAACTCGCAAGGGTGTCACGGCACGTACACCGTCAACGCCGGGCAGGCCCCCTGGGCGCGGGAATCGGGCTCGCAGTGCGACGGCGCCAAGTACGCCCCGGGCGACCTCCCCGCCATCTCCCGCAACCCGGACGACATCGAGATCGAGACGGCGACGACCTGGACGACCGCCATCGCGGGAGTCCGCCAGGTCACCACGAGCGGTGACGGCGCCAACCGCGTGGCCCTCTTCCACCAACCGGGCGCGGCCATCGCCCAGGGCGCGTTCAACGGCAACCACCAGGTCGGCGGGAGCCACAAGTTCATGAACGCCTACGAGTTCCTCGACTCACCGGGCGAGTTCTACTTCGACAAGACCGGCAAGACGCTGTACTACTACAAGGGCGACTCCGAGAACATGGCGACGGCGACGGTCCACGCGCCGAACAACGTGTCCACCGTGCTCCGGATCGCCGGCACCTCGACGACCGACCACGTCCGGAACATCACGTTCTCCGGCCTCACGGTGCAGCACTCCGACTGGAACCTGTTCACCGTGGCCGGGTCCTCGTTCAAGCAGGCCCAGCAGGGCAACCTCGGCAACACCCAGTACGTGAAGGGCAACTTCCACGTCTACCACTACCGCAACGTCGACGTCGCGCCGGGCATCATCCAGGTGGAGAACGCCGACGGCATCCACTTGGAGCGCAACCGGGTCCAGCACACCGGTGCCGACGGCATCAACATGGTCAACGACGTGCAGGACACGCGGTTGATTGGCAACCGCACCAACGACATCGCCGGGTCCGCCATCACCGTGGGCCACCCCCAGCACGTCTACATCGGCGACCACACGGCGACCAACGGCGAGAAGTACTCCGCCCGGGTCGAGGGGCTGCCCAGGAACATCGAGATCGGGAACAACCACCTCTACGACAGCGCCGTGCTGTTCAACGGGCACAGCCCCATCTCGGCGTACTTCGTCGACGGCCTCGCGGTGCGGCACAACCGCATCGAGAAGAGCCCGTGGTCGGGCATCACGCTCGGCTGGGGGTGGTGGAACTTCGACGGATCGGCGGGCTCGATCGTCCCCGGCCGGCCGACCACCACGGCGAAGAACAACACCGTCAGCCACAACCACATCATCGACACGGTGCAGCGCCTCGGCGACACGGCGCCCATCTACACGCTGGGCAGCCAGCCGGGAACCACGATCACCGGCAACTACCTGCAAGGCGTCCCGGCCGGTCACAAGTACGGGCTCCACCCCGACGAGGGCTCGGCCCACATCACCTTCCGCGACAACGTCCTGAGCGTGGACAAGAACGTCACGTGGCTCGTCAACTCCGACGACTTCGGGCGCAAGCACGACCTGAGCATCACGCAGACCTACGGGCCGATCAACAAGGTCTCCCAGAAGACCCTGCCGAACAGCACCATCCAGGACATCCTCGTCTACGCCGACTACGTGTGGCCGGCGGCGGCCTACGCCATCGCCGTGAACTCCGGCCCGGAGGCTCCGTACCGGGACGTCGTCCCGCGGGGCGACCCCTCCCTGCCGGACCACGTCCTGCCGGCCGGCACGTTCGTCGGTGCCGGGAGTCCGCCGATCCCCGTCCGGAGCGCCGGAGACGCCACCAAGGCGGTCTGGTTGGCCCCCGCGGGCACGACCGCCTTCGCCGTCGGCCCGACGATGACCAGGGCGAGCGGCACCGCGACGACCATCGACGTGCCGTCCGCGTCCGGTGACTACCGGCTCTACGTCGTGGACGCACAGGGGAACCGGTCGCCCGAGTCGAAGTCGATCGTCCGGAGACAGGGCGGCGGCCAGCAGGGCGTCACCATCGTCGGCGGTCAGTCCGGCCGGTGCGTCGACATCCCCGGCGCAGCCGCGACGAACGGCAGCCAGGCGCAGCTGTGGGACTGCCACGGCGGCGTCAACCAGCGCTTCACCCACACCTCGGGCAAGCAGTTGCAGGTGTCCGGGACGAAGTGCCTCGACGCCGACAACCAGGGCACCGCGAACGGCACCGCGGTGGTGGTCTGGGACTGCAACGGGCAGACCAACCAGCAGTGGAACGTCAACGCCGACGGCACCATCAGGGGAGTGCAGTCCGGGCTGTGCCTGGACGCCAACGGCGCCGCCACCGCGAACGGGACCAGGATCATCCTGTGGTCGTGCGGCGGCGGCGCCAACCAGCGGTGGAGCCTGCGCGGCTGAACCGGCTCGCCGAGGTGGACAGGCCCGTGCTCGCGCCTCGCGAGCACGGGCCGGGGGCCGGCGACGCCCGCCACCGCCGCCCGCGAAATCCGGCGACGCGAGCGGCCGTCCGCGCCAGGATGGCGGGTGTGGAAGAGGTCGAGGTCGTCGTCGCCCACAGGCAGCGCGCGACGCTGCGCGTCGGCGAGGTGTTCCTGAAGGTCGACGTCGGCCCGGCGCACGCCGACGTCGAGGTGCGGGCGATGGCCCTCGCGCCCGTACCGACCCCGGCGGTCCTCTGGCACGAGCCGCCCGTGCTCGCGATCGCCGCCGTGCCCGGCACGGCGCTCGGCGTCCTCGGCGAACCGTCGGCCGCCTCGCCGGCGGCGTGGGCCGCGGTGGGTGCCGCCGTGCGGGGGCTGCACGACGCGCCGTTGCCGCCGTGGCCGGGGCGCGGGCTCGACGACGTGGCGGCGGAGCTCGACAGCGAGTGCGCGTGGCTGCTCGCCAACGCCGTCCTGCCCGCCGAGGTGGTCCGGCGCAACCGCGAGATCGCGCAGGCCGCGCTCCGGCCGTGGAAACCGGTGTTCATCCACGGCGACCTGCAGATCACCCACGTGTTCGTGGACGGCGACGAGGTCACCGGCGTCATCGACTGGTCCGAGGCGACCCCCGGCGACGCCATGTCCGACCTCGCCACCGTGACGCTCGGGCACGAGGAACGCCTGGACGACCTGCTCGCCGGCTACGGCCCCGGCGCGGACCGGGACGTGATCCGCGGCTGGTGGTCACCGCGCAGCCTGGTGGCGTCGCACTGGCTGATCGAGCACGGCTTCGACCCGGACGCGCCGGGGTGCGAGTTCGACGTGCTCAGGTCCCGGATGCGGGAACCCCAGGACCTGTGCCGGGGACGAGTGCCAGTCCGTGGGAGAGCAGGAACGGGTCGGTGCCCGGTGCCGGCAGCGTGGAGAAGCCGACCCCGGCGCACAGGGCGATGCCGCTCGCGCCGCCGGGCTGGTCGTCGACCGCGATGAGGAACTGCGACAACGCGAGGGAATCGGGACCGGCCAACGCGACCGGCCGATTTCGGGCGCGCGACCATCCCCGAATGGGGGAAGACATGGGGAAGGGACCCCGGATCTCGGGAACGCGCGGACAGCGCGTGGAGGAGGAAGCGCCGTGAAGGCGGCGCGAACCTGCGCCGATCCACCACGGCGCGGGTCGTTCACACCCGAGTTCTCAGCTGCCACTCACCGATCCACCATAGCGCCGCCGCCCGACGGCCGGCCACCGGACGCGCCCGCCCCGACCGCGTCGACGGGAGCCGCGAGCGGTTCCCGGGCGGGTCACCACACGCCGGTGGTGGTGAGCAGGAGCGCTGTCGCGGGGAGGAAGTTGTTGACCTGGTGGGCCACCACGCAGGCGAGCAGATTTCCGGTGAACACCCGTGCCAGGCCGATGGGGGTCGACAGCAGGAGCAGCAGGGGGGTGCGCAGCAGTTCCAGGTGGGCGACGGCGAAGAGCGCGGTGGTGGCGGTGAAGATGAGCCAGCGGTTCCAGCGCCAGTGCTCCAGCGCTCTCCAGAGCACGCCGCGGAAGAGGACCTCCTCGGCCAAGGGGGCGAGCAGCCACAGGGCCGCGAACGCGACGAGGGCGGTGCCGGGGGAGAGCAGTCTGTCGGTGAACTCCTCGCCCACGGCGGAGGAGGTCCGCTCGTCGCCGTTCCAGGCGGTCCACAGCGCTGCGGCGGGTAGTGCGAGGAGCAGGCCGCCGAGTCCCAGCGCGATGCCCTTCTTGACGGCCTTGGGGTCCCAGCGCAGCGACAGTTCGCGGCGCGTGCGCCCGGCCCTCGGGCCGGTGCCCACCAGCGCGGTGCCGGCGATCGCGGTCAGCGCCGCCACGGACAGGGGCACGATCAGCAGGGCCAGCAGCGGCAGCGTCGGCAAGGGGCCGTCGAGCACGTCGGGGTCGGTGAACGCGAACGGGGCGAGCACCAGGGCGGCGACCAGCAGCAGCACCACCGAGGCCACGACGAACACGGCTATCATCGCCCACCCGGCGCGTGATCCCCGGGCGGGCGCCTGGGCCCCCGCCGGGGGGCGGCGCGTCCGGTCGGGCAACTCGGACATGAAATTTATTCGGGTCTGGTCGGCCAAGGCGTCACCTCGGGATGCCGGTCCAACTCTGGTGAGCGGGCCTTCACGCCCGCGATGTCGGAGAGTGTCCACCTCCGGGGTACCCGCCGGCGCTCCACCTGAACTGGGTCGAACAGGTCTTCCGCTCGTCGGCGACGGGCTCGTGGCGACGACCCGCCCGCCTACCCCGCGGCAGTCTCGTCCGTCCGGGTGCACCTGGCGGTGAAGACGGCCGTCGCGGCGACGAGTTGCCAGGCGGTGATCGCGTAGACGGAGCCCCGCTCCCAGGTGCCGTCGTCGAACAGCACGGCCGCCCCGGAGACGGTGTTGACCCCCAGCCCCAGCAGTGAGGCGATGCCGGTGGCGCCCAACGCGAAGCCGGCGATGCGGACCGAGCGGGCCGTGGCGTGCCGTCGGAGCAGGAGGGCCGCGGCGACGGTCGCCAGGTTGCCGCCGAGGATCGCCATCACCGCTCCGGTGGGGTGGAGCGCCGCGACGACACCCGCCACCTGTCGACCGCTGTGGAAGGTGGCGACCAGGGCGTTGCCGACCGCGTGCGCGACCGCCAGTGCGAGAAAGGCCGGACGGCCACGGCCGCCGGGCAGCGCCCGGGCGACGAAGACCGCACCGAGCAGGAAGAACACGCCCTGGTGCAGGAAGCCGAGGTTCATGACCTCCGCCAGGGGCGAGTCGGGCAGGTGCGTGTCGAGGGGGTCCCGTCGCACGGTGCCGAGGTCGCTGATGTAGTCGTGCGCGTAGCTGTAGCCCGGGAAGGCGGACGCCGCGACGGCCTCCGACACCAGGTACCAAGCGGCTCCCGACGCCCACAGCACCGCCGCGGTGATCAGCGGTTCCCGTCGCGGTTCGCCCGGTCGCGTCATCGTCGCTCCTCAACCGCACCGGTCACCCCGGCGGTGACGTGCGGATTCTGCCCGTTGCCGGCGGGGTCGGCCGCGCCCGCCGGAACGTGGGTGTCAGCCCGCGCGCCCCCGGTGCCGGTGCGGACCTCTCCGGTGCTCGGCGGTGTCGGCCGGTGCGCGCACCGGGTGCACGGCGGCCTGCCGGAGCACCGCGATCGCGTGGTCGAGATCGGGGTGCACGGGGATCGCGGAGTCCACGCCGGTGAGGTAGAGCGTGGACAGCGCGGTGTTGTCGCCGGCGACCAGGACGAACCGGACGCCGCGGTGTCCGGCGTTGTGGGCCACGTCCAGCAACAGGTGCACGCCGGCGGCCGCCATGAAGGTCACGCCGGTCAGGTCCGCCACGAGGGCCGATCCCGCGTCGTCGAGCCAGAGCAGGAGTTCCGACCACACCAGGTCCCCGGTGGCCAGGTCGATTTCTCCGGTGACCCGGACGACCTGGATGTCACCGACCGCTACCGACTCCACTGACACCACTGGCGAACCATCCCCGTCTTCACCCTGGCGGGTGATGTCGGACGCCTACCCATTTTGATGTCGTTCACACACCACTGTGAGGATTGCCGGTTGTCGCCGATCCCCGGCGTGGCCGCCGAAGGGCGCGGCGGACGCCGCCGCGCCCCGGGCGACGTGGCCGGCCCCGTCCGCCCCGGCTTTCGGGTTCAGCCGTTCCAGTGCTCGCGCGCGACCGCGACCGGTCCGGTCACCAGCGTGTCGGGGGACTTCCTTGGTGACGGTGGCTCCGGCGCCGACCACGGCACCGCGTCCGATCAGGACGCCGTTGCCCGGGTGGATGCCGCCCTGGCCCAGGAAGGCGCAGCCCTGGTTGACGAAGACGTGCTCCTCGAAGTGCTCGATTCGCTCGGCCACCACGGCGAACTCCGCTGTGCGGACGTGGAGACGTTCTTGAGCGGGCATGGGAATTCCTCGCAATGGCGCGCTGGGAGCGCAGTCGTCGAACGACACCCGTCGACACGACCGTGGTCGACGGAAGTCGACCGCTGTCATCGAAGCGATCGGTGGACACCGGATCGAACAACGGTCATGGCGGCCAGGGGCAACGAGTGGTTGTGCCGACCCTCGAACGGACTACCGCGCTCGCGAGGAAGAAGGCAAAAGAAAGGCAAAGGTGTCCGACACCTCTTGCCATTGTCAACATATAGCGCACGGGGGGTCTTGCCGCAAGACCCGGGGCGGGCCGCAGAATCTGCCACCGACGCCCGACGGGCGAGGGGGAAAGGTGAATGGGTGAGTAGCTACGTGCTCGATCTCCGGGAGGTCGACCGGACGCGGGTCGCCGTGGTCGGCGGCAAGGCCGCGCACCTGGGAGAACTCTCGCGGATCGAAGGCATCCGCGTGCCGGCCGGGTTCTGCGTGACGACCGACGCCTTCCGGCGGGTCGTGGAGGACGCGCCGTCGATGGGCGATCGGCTGGACCGGCTGTCGCGCCTGGACCCGGACGACCGGGAGGAGATCCGCTCGCGCAGCGCGGAGGTCCGGCGGTTCGTCGAGGGGATCGCCGTCCCCGACGACGTGGCGGCGGCGATCAGCGGCGCGTCCGCCCGGCTCGGCGGGGGAGTCGCCTGCGCCGTCCGCTCCAGCGCGACGGCGGAGGACCTGGCCGGGGCCTCCTTCGCGGGCCAGCAGGACACGTACCTGAACGTCCTGGGACCGGCGGCGGTCCTCCGGCACGTCAGCCGGTGCTGGGCCTCGCTGTTCACCGAGCGGGCGGTGACCTACCGGCTGCGCAACGGCTTCGACCACCGCGAGGTCCGCATGGCCGTGGTCGTGCAGCGGATGGTCTTCCCGCACGCGGCCGGTGTCCTGTTCACGGCCGACCCCGTCACCTCCAACCGGAAGGTCGCCACCGTGGAGGCCGGCTTCGGCCTCGGCGAAGCCCTGGTCTCCGGCCTGGTGAACGCCGACGCCTACCGGGTGCGCGACGACGAGGTCATCGCCAAGGCGGTCGCCACCAAGGAACTCGCCCTCCGCGCCTCACCGGACGGCGGGACGCGGGAACAGGCGATCGAGCCCGCGCGGCAGGACCAGCCGGCACTGACGGACGCGCAGGTCGTGCGGCTCGTGCGGCTCGGCCGACGGATCGAAGCGCACTTCGGTCGCCCCCAGGACATCGAGTGGTGCCTGGTCGACGACGACTTCCAGGTCGTCCAGAGCCGGCCGATCACCACGCTGTTCCCCATCCCCGAGACCGACGACGGGGAGAACCACGTCTACGTCTCCGTCGGTCACCAGCAGATGATGACCGACGCCATGAAGCCACTGGGGCTGTCCCTGTGGCAGCTGACGACGCCCCGCCCCATGGCCGAGGCGGGTGGCAGGCTGTTCGCCGACGTCACCCGGCTGCTGGCGTCGCCCACGAGCCGCGCCGGCTTCCTGGAGGTCGTGGGGAAGTCCGACCCGCTGATCGGGGACGCGCTGCGGACCGTCCTCGAACGCGACGGCTTCGTCCCCTCACTCCCGGACGACGCTCCCGCCGAGTCGATCCCCGGTGCCGCGCCGACCACGATCGAGACCGACCCGGCCGTCGTCACCGAGCTGATCGGGCGCGGCGAGGCGTCCGTCGCCGCGGTGGAACGCGACATCCGGACGAAGTCCGGACCGGAACTGCTCGACTTCATCCTGGCGGACCTCCAGGAGCTGCGGAGAACGCTGTTCGACCCGCTGAGCACCCGGGTGATCACGGCGGCGATGCAGGCGACGTGGTGGCTCAACGAACGACTGCTCGACTGGCTGGGCGAGAAGAACGCGGCCGACGTGCTCACGCAGTCCGTCCCCCACAACGTCACCTCGGAGATGGGGCTGTCGCTCCTCGACGTCGCGGACGTGATCCGCCCGCACCCCGAAGTCGTCGACTTCCTGCGCGGTGTCGACGACGACGGCTTCCTCGACGAGCTCGTCGGCCTCGCGGGCGGGCGGGAAGCACGGGACGCCATCCGGGCCTACCTCGACAGGTACGGCATGCGCTGCGTCGGCGAGATCGACATCACGAGGCCGCGGTGGGGCGAACGCCCCACCGCGCTCCTGCCCGTGATCCTGACCAACGTCGGGAACTTCGAGCCGGGCGCCGCCGGACGCCGCTTCGAACAAGGGCGACAGGAGGCGTGGAAGAAGGAGCAGGACCTGCTGGAGCGCCTGCGAGCCCTGCCGGACGGGCAGCGGAAGGCCGAGGAGACCAAGCGGGTGATCGACCGCGTCCGGACGTTCACCGGGTGGCGGGAGTACCCCAAGTACTTCATGGTCAGTCGCTACTTCGTGTACAAGCGGGCCTTGCTGGCCGAGGCCGGGCGCCTGGTGCGGGCCGGCGTGCTGCGTCGGGAGGAGGACGTCTTCTTCCTGAGGTTCGAGGAGTTCCACGACGTCGTGCGCACGAACCGGGTCGACGACGAGCTCGTCCGTCGGCGCGAGGAGGCGTTCAGGTCGTACCAGGCGCTCACCCCACCCCGCGTGCTCACGTCCGATGGCGAGGCCGTCGCCGGGGCTTACCGACGCGACGACCTGCCGGCCGGTGCGCTGGTCGGCCTCCCGGTGTCCGCCGGGACGGTCGAAGGGCGCGCCCGTGTCGTCCTGGACGTGGCGGAGGCCGATCTCGAACCGGGCGACATCCTGGTCACGGCCCACACCGACCCCGGTTGGTCGCCCCTGTTCGTCGCGATCACGGGCCTGGTGACGGAGGTCGGGGGACTGATGACCCACGGCGCGGTGATCGCGCGGGAGTACGGCCTGCCGGCCGTCGTCGGGGTGGAGCACGCGACGCGCTCGATCCGGGACGGGCAGCGGATTCGCGTGAACGGAACCGACGGGTACGTCGAGATCCTCCCCGCGACGTGACGAACCGGGCCTCGCCGCGCACCGGGCGGCGAGGCCCGGGAGCGGCCGGGCACCCCCACCGGCGGCCGTCAAGCGGCAGCGGCCGACACGGCTCCGAGCCTTCGTCCACCTCGGGATCGTGGACGCCGGGAAGGACTGGTCGAGCCGGTGGAAGTCGTCGGGCCGGAGTCCGTGACGAACCGCGGTCGGAGGCCCATGGTCAGAGACCCACGGTCAGGACGCCCAGCAGCGTCAACTGGGAGATCCCCGTGGTCGCGCAGCTGATCGGGTCGGGGTTGAGCCCGGTGAGCTCCATCTTGGCCGGTTCGGTGGCGAACGTGCCGCCCGTGATCGACCCCAGCAGCAGGATGACGATGTTGGCGCCCACCCGGCTGGAGGTCCTGTTGTAGGAATACGCGCTGGGCGCGGCGGTCGGATCGGTCCAGGTGAAGACCCGCGTTCCGCTGCCCTGGTAGAACAGCTGCGTGCAGCTGTAGTTCGGCAGTGCGGCCGTCTCGGTGTAGGAGCCGGTGGCGACGGAACCGCTGGTGCAGTTGAACAACTGCCCCTGGACCGTGACCGTGACCGTCTGCGGCGTGTTCGTCACCGGTTGGCTGAAGGACACCACTTCGTTGACCAGGCAGACCTGCCCGGCGTCCGCATCCGCGTTGGCGGCCGGCGCCGCGCCGGACAGCACCGCCGAGGCCACCAGACAGGCGGTGGCGATGCGCACGAGTGCTTTCATCCCGTTCATCCACGAATCCCTTCGGATATCGAACCGGAACCGTCCCGGGAGCCGCACCGGCCCTCCGACCAGTACGCGGGGCTGACCGGGGGACAGACCTCATCTTCCCCCGTTCGTCGGACACGACGCCTCGACCGGGAACACCATACGGGAGAATTTCGACGCCGCCGCCACTTGTCCGCCGTTGGCGAGTCGGTGGACGTGGTCCGCGCGGAAGCGGAATCCGCGTCGCGGACGCGCCGGCCACCTGATGGGTGTAATCGATTCCTGCCGGGAATGCCTGTGGCCGCTTTGTGCGGTCCGGTGATCACGTCCGACACGTCGCTCGGAACAACGGTGCCACCCGTGCGGCGGAACGGGTGCTCCGAGAGGGTGGTCGACGATCCGGATCGATCCCGACGTCGGCGTGGGGCCGTGTTGCCGGTGGGGGCCAGCGCTTCCCGCCAAGCGGTACGGGTCTCGTCGTGCGGGCCGAGGGCGACGTGGGCACCGCTGTGCCGGCGCTCGCTCGCCATCGACTCGTGGGCAGGTCACGAGTCGATGGCGGACACCGCACCGCGATTACTGCCGAGTTCCTCCCTCAATTCCCGGTGCACGGCAATTCCCGGTGCACGACATCGACGCGCCGCACGACTCGGACGAGAGCGGCGAACTCGTCATCGCCCGGCAGTCGCCTGCTCTTCTCCGAGTCGATCCGGCGAATGCGCACGTCACCGGTCTCGCCACTCGGCACATCCCACAGCGCCGCGGCGTTGGCCCGCGGTACGGCCCGAAATCGAACCCGGAGCGCAGCAGGTCGTGCACGTCAGCGGCGGACGTGATCCGCTGTCCGCCTGCGCGACATCCGCATGGCGACGACGCGCTGGAACGCCGGCCCGCGACCGCCTCGCCGACGAGTTCGACATCACCACCGCCGAGGACCTCCTGGCCGCGGTAATGGAGCAGGGCCCCACCCGGACCGCCGGGTGGGGCGAGAACGGGAGGACTTCCGGATGGCGGTGTCATGGCCCGCCTATATGGTTCGGGTATGAGCCAGTCGATCCCGTTCGCCGACGCCAACTTCAAGCTCGCCGTCGTCCAGGAGCTGATGTACGACCAGGACCTCCTGCCGAGGTTCGACCTGCGCGAGTACGCCGCCGAGCAGGGCTTCACCTACGACCACGGGAGCGTCGAGGCGGTGCCCGAGGCCCTGGCCTACTTCGAGGCGCTCGAGGTCCCCGTCGAGCTCGCGGAGAAGATCACCGAGATCGGGATGGACGGCGGCAACGAGGTCTACCTCCAGATCGCGCCGAACTGGGACGGCGAGGACGACCTGTTCGACGTCGACGAGTTCGCCGACCTGCGGCACTTCCCCAACCTGAAGTCGATGACGCTGCTCTACACGGGTAACGAGGAGGCGCTGGAGATGCTGCGTGCCCGTGGGATCGACGCGGACTGGGTCTGAACCGGCCCGTTCCGCGACACCGGGCCGCACGGACAATCGGCACGCACGATCACGACCCGACAGGACGAGGGTGCGGACATGAGCGACTGGAATGCCAAGGTCATCGAGGAGTTCAGGGCGAACGAGGGGCACGTCGGCGGCCCGTTCGCCGGCGCTCCCATGGTGTTGGTCCACCACCGGGGTCGCAAGAGCGGACGTGAACTGCTCACCCCCATGATGTACCTGCCGCACGACACCGACGACGAGGTCATCTACGTCTTCGCCTCCAAGGCGGGGGCACCGGAGAACCCGGACTGGTACTACAACCTCACCACGGCGGGCCGCGCCACCGTCGAACGCGGCACCGACACCTACCCCGTGGTCGTCCGGGAGGTCACCGGTGTCGAGCGCGACCAGCGGTATGACGAACAGGCCCGCCGCTATCCCGGCTTCGCCGAGTACGCGCAGAAGACCGCCGGTATCCGCACCATTCCGGTCCTGGAACTCACCCGCACCACGGCGTAGCCTGTCGCCGTGCTGTACCGGGTCCTCGGTGGGACGGGACGCGGAGGTGGTGGCGCATCCGGCGCGATCCCGCGCACCCGCGTCCCCGCACCAGCCCGCCGAGCCCGCGAGGCACCCCTGGGGGATACCCGCGCCACCCGTCGTCGACTGGCACGCCCGTTGACCGGCGTCGGTGCGAAGCGCCCGCGGGCAGGTGCTCACCGCCCGTCGCGGCTGTCGGCAGGGTGCCGGGCCGAGGCCGCTTCGGCGCGTTCCACCAGCCTGACGACGCGCTCGGCGAGTTCGGACCACAGTTCCCGAGGCAGGTTGTGGCCCATGCCGTTCACCAGCAACAAATCCGCGTCGGGAACGGCGTCCGCCGTGGCATGTCCGCCTCCGAGGTCGATCACGCGGTCGGCGGTGCCGTGGACGACCAGCGCGGGCACATCGAGCGATCGCAGCCGTGCGGTGCGGTCGCCCGTGGCCACGGCCGCGAGCCCTTGTCGCTGGGCGCCCAGGGCGTCGTACCCCCGATCGTGGACGACCCCGGCGCGCTCGGCGACCTCGGCCTCGTCGAACGTGAAGACCGGTGACGCGGTGATCCGCGTGGTCCGCACCCGCCACTCGACGAACGCCTCCCGCTCCGGCGGCGGCGGGCCCAGTTCGGCGAACAGAGAGAAGTCGGCTTCACCCACACCAGGCTCGCCGGTGGTCGACATCATCGACGTCAACGACCGCACCCGCCCGGGGTGCTCGATCGCCAGGACCTGCGCGATCATCCCTCCCAACGACGCCCCGACGACGTGCGCCCCGCCCCACCCGAGCACGTCGAGCAGCCCGACGGCGTCCGCCGCCATGTCCGACAACGCGTAGGACGCCGTCGACAGGTCGCCGGCCAGGGCCGCCGCGAAGTCCGGCACGGGCGCGTCGGGGAAGTGCGTCGACCGACCGGCGTCGCGGTTGTCGAACCGGACCACCTGGACACCGCGATCCACCAGTTCCCGGCAGAACCCGTCCGGCCAGTCGACCAGCTGCGCGCCCGCGCCCATGACCAGCAGGACGGGCGGGGTGCCGGGGTCGCCCAGGCGCTCGTACGCGATCTCGATGCGGGACTGGCCGACGTCCCGCGCTCTCCGTTCCGGCATGACCGCAACGATAAACCGGGCGGGCGGCGCGGAAATCGGACCGCGGTCCGATGTTCCCCCGACCCGGGTCTCATGGTGACCGGGAAGACCGCGGGATCGCACAGGTCCTACCCGCTCACCGGACCACGCGCACCGGCAGGTGGTCCAGCCCCCGCTGGGTGGCGGTCGGCCGTCGCACCGGGACGCCGGCGGGTTCGAGGCGCGTCACCCCGCCCAGCGCGTGCAGCAGCGCCAGCAGCACCTGCCTGCCCAGGTGGCCGCCGAAGCAGGAGTGCGTGCCCCGGCCCAACCCCAGGTGCGGGTTGGGGTTGCGGGTGAAGTCCGCGGTGTCGGGGTCGGGGAAGACCTCGGGGTCGCGGTTGGCCCCGGCCAGCACGACCACCACCACGTCACCCCGCGCCAGGCGCCGCCCGCGCAGCTCGACGTCCGCCTTGCAGTGCCTGCTGACGACCTGCACCGGTCCGGCGAGCCGGATCAGCTCCTCGGCGCCGCGGCCGTCCAGCGCCGCCAGGTCCGCGCCTCGGCACGGGCCGTCCCCGACCAGCCACGCCACCGCGTTGCCGAGCAGGTTGGCCGTGGTCGAGTAGCCGGCGTCGAACACCGCGCGCAGCGAGTTGCGCAGCACCCGCTCGTCGGGCGGCACCGCGGCCAGCACGCCGTCCGGTCGGGCCGCGGCACGCCACCGGTCGATCATCGCGTTCAACGCGTCCCGGGCGGCCAGCGAGGGCGCCCGGCGCTCGGGGGCCAGGCCGGAGTCCATGCCGAGCACCAGCGTGCGCGAGGCCGACCGCAGCTGTTCGTGGTCGTGCGGCACGGGCACGCCGTAGAGGGCGCAGACCGCCCGCAGCGCGAGCGGTTCGGCCACCTCCGTCACGAGGTCGACCACGCCGTCGAGCCGGCCGACCAGCTCCTCCGCCGCCCGCCGCACGGCGTCGGCCCAGCCCGCGACCTCCTGGCGGCGGACCGCGTCGACGAACCGGTGCCGCACGGCGGTGTGCTCGGGCGGGTCGAGGGTCTGCACGCTGAGCACCTGCTCGGGGATCGGCTTCCCCAGTGCCCTCGGGTCCGAGCCGAAGGCGCCGGTGTCCTTGAGGACGCGGGTGCAGTCGTCGTGCCGGGTGAGCACCCAGGCGGCCAGCTGCTCGTGCCGGTGCACCGGGTCCTCGGCCCGCAGGCGCGCGTACACGGCGTGCGGGTCGGCGAGCATGGCGTCCGACAGCGGGGCGAAGATGCTGCTCACCGTTCTCCTCTCGGGTCGGTGGGGCGCGGTCGCCCGCACCCCACCGCGTCACGGTTCACCTAGTGGGGGTAGTCCATCGGGGACACCTCCTCTCACCCGTCGAGGTCGTCGTCCACGGCGAAACGCCCCACGGCCCAGGCCATGGCGCGCATCGCCTCGCCCAACGCGCGGACGTGCACGTTGGACAGGTCGTCGCACGGCTGGTGGTAACAGGGGTCGTAGGGCTGACCGGCGACGCCGCCGAACACGGCGGCCTCGTCGGCGGTCTTGATGCCCCGAACCCCGCCGAACGCGCCGCCCACCGGCACGCCGGCGCGGGCGAACGGCTCCTGGTCGGAGCGGATGTCGCCGAGGTCGGCGGTGCGGAACGGCAGGCCCTGCACGCGGTACCCCCGGGTCAGCACGGCCTCCACCACGCCGGAGCCGGGCGGCCCCGCGGGCGCGCCGACGTCCGGGTGGTCGCTGTCGTCGCCGTCCACCACGAACCGCACGAAGTTCGGCGAGGCGATCAGCTCCCAGTTCAGGTAGAGCCGGATCGCGGCCAGCTCCTCCGGCGTGCGGGTGGCGACGTAGTGGGTGGAGCCGACGTTGATCAGCTCCTCCGCGCCCCAGAACGCGAAGCGCACCCGGTTCTCGACGCGGTGCTGGTGCGGTGCGAGCCGCACGGCGGTCTCCACCAGCGCCGAGACGCTGGTGGCGTTGTCGTTGATGCCCGGCCCGTCCTCGCCGCTGTCCAGGTGGGCGCCCGCCATGACGACGTGGTCCGCCCGACCCCCGGCGGTTTCGGCGAACACGTTGACGGTGGTGGCGTCGGAGGACCGCCCGCTCAGCTCCAGGACACCGCTGCCGGACAACGACTCCCCGTCGCGCCGGCTGACGAACGCCACCGGTAGCACGGCCCCGGTGGCCTGGCGGCGGATCACCGAGTCGGCCACCGGCGACGGGTCGTAGACCAGCAGGGCGCGCACACCGGCTTCCGAGGCCGCGATCGTCTTCGCCGCGGTCGTGCAGGCACCGCTGGGCGCGACCGCGATGGCGGTGCCCGGCGGGTAGTCGGCGGGGGCGCACCCGGACGCGGTCACGCGGGCGATGGAGCCCTCCACCCGTGTCGACGGCGCGTACTGGGCCATGAGGACCCGCACCCGGGCACCGGCCGAGGTGATCAGGGATTCGGTGTCGACGGTGAACTCGCGATAAGGAACGGATTGCGTGGTCACCCGGTAGCCGGCGCGTTCGAGAACGCCTTCCAGGTGTTCCCGGGACATCTGGAAACCGGGTGAACCCGGTGCCCGGTTGCCACCTCCGGCCCGGGCCGCGGCGTCGAAGGCACGCACCGAGGCCATGGCGTCACGGGTGCTCACCGAATGGGACAACCGCTGCGCCAACCAGGTGTTCGACGTGGTGGCCGCGACGGGAACGGGAAAGAGCAGGGCTGACAGCAGGACGAAAGCAACAATGCGCATGAATACCCCCGGAGACGGAGAGAATGCCCTCCCGACATTTTCGCCACCTGTTCGCAGGCTACTTCCACAAGTGGTGGCTTCGCAACCGCGGCGCTGGTCCCGTTTTATTTCACGACCGCGTGGAATCCATTCCACGCGGGTCGCGCTCCAGAACGACGCGGTGACGTACCGCCGGCCGTCGGCGCCCTCGATCCCGACCGCCACCACGTCGGCGCAGCTCGCCGCGACGGGCGCGAACGTGTCCTGGCTCGCGCTGGGTGGACTGCTCACGCCGGTCACCGGCGTCGACGCACCCACCCAGGAGCCGTTGAGCAGACTGCCGGCCGAACTGCGCGACGAGGGCGTGGCGGTGCTGATGACCACCCACGACCTTGCCGCCGCCGCCACGTTGTGCAGCCGGCTGTGCCTGCTCAACCCCACGGTCGTCGCCGACGACGAGCCGGCCGCGCCGGCCGACACCGACATCTGGCTGCGCACCTTCGGCCTGGACCGGGCCGAGCAGCTGTTCAAGGCGCTGGGGGTGACCGGGTGACCGCGTTCCCGGACTTCCCGACCGCGCCGTGGCAGTACGACTTCTGGCGTCGCGCGCTGCTGGTGGCGCTGATGTCGGGCCTGGTCTGCGGCGTGATCGGCAGCCACGTCGTGCTGCGCGGCACGGCGTTCATCGGCGACGCCGTCTCGCACGCCGTCCTCCCCGGCATCGCAGCCTCCTTCGGCCTCGGCATCGTCATCCTCAGCACCGCCCCCGGCTACGGGGGCTCGCTGGAGTCGTTCCTGTTCGGCTCGATCCTGGGCATCAGCGACTCCGACGTGGTCCCGGTCGCGCTGATCGGCGCGGCGGTCCTGCTGTGCCGGCTGTTCGCGCCGCGCCACGGCCTGCTCGCCCGGACCCGCCGGACCGCCGCCCGCACCGCCCTCCCGGCGAGCGGTCAACCGTTGCCGACCGCCTCCGGCTGGATGATGTGCACCCGGCCTTCGCCGATGCCGGTGACGTTCGGCTTGAGACCGTCGTAGTCGAAGTCCGGGTCGCGCAGGCTGGCCAGCACCTGGGAGACGTCCCAGTCGGGGAACTGCGTGGTGGCCAGGTGGGCGTCCGCGATCGCCTGGGTGGCCATGCCGAAGGCGTTGGCGCCGGCGGTCCGCTCGCTCTGCTCCGCCGTGTCCGCCAGCCCGGCGACCCACACCCGCGCCCACTTGTAGTCGTCCAGCACGTCCTGCGCCGCCACGACCACCCCGCCCGGCCCGGCGATCAACCGGATCGGGCGGTCGACGCGGTCCTTGCACGCCTTCAGCGTCGCGCCGATGGAGAGCAGCTTGAGCAACTGGTCCCCGCGGCCCGCGACCACCGGCACGACGGTGTCGGCCTCCGCGCACAGCCGCGCCACGTCCTCCTTCTTCAACGTGGGCTCGCCCTTGCCGCCCTTGCCCGGGGTCTCCTTCGCCACGACGTCCTTGTCCTCCGACCCGACGCCGCGCGCGTTCAACTCGTCGCGCAGCTCGTTGCTGAAGTACGGGTCGTCAGGGTCGTAGACGACGGCCGATCCCTGCTTGCCCTGACCCCTCACCCACGTGGCGATCTCCTCGGCGAAGGCCGCGTTGAACGGTGACGAGAGGAACATGTTCGGGTTCTGGGCCATTTCGCTGCCGTACATCGCCGCGCCGATCACCGGTATCCCGGTGAGGCCGCCGACCGCCTCCAGCGCCTCCGGCCTGCTCTGCGAGATGCCGATGACCGCCGCGAGTTCACCCCGCCCGACCCGCTCGCGCTCGGCGATCCGCTCGGCCACCCAGCGGCCGTCGGTGAAGCGGTCGCCGCTGTTGGCGAGGATCAGCTTGACCGGGACCCTCCCGTCGTCGCTGTCGGCGAGTCGGTTGTGCTCCTGGTGCAGGTCCACGACGCCGGCCAACTGCCAGATCGCGTTCGGCGGCGCCGTGCTCTCCGCCTGGTCGGCGCGGGTCAGCGGCCCGAAGAACACCACGGTCCGGTAGTAGCGCGGTTTGCCCTGCCGGTCCTTGAGCCGGTCCACGGCCTCGTTGTTCTCGGCCACCCGCTGTTCGAGCAGCGCGAGGTCCGGCACCTTGTCCCCGAAGCCGGTCTTGCCGCTGACGAAGCTGCACCCGCTCTCGATCACGCCGACCCGTTCACCGGCGGCGTTCACCCTCGTGTCCGCGCAACCGCCGCGCAGGTAGTGGTGGACGCCCACGCCGAGCCCGCCCGCCACCACGGTGAGCACCAGTGCCAACGGCACGAAGGCCGACACGCCGGGCACCCGCGGCGCGACCGCCTTGTGCGGCGTCAACCGGATCTCGACAGCGGGGTCGACCACCTCGTCCCGGGGGAGCCGGAAGGCCAGGTACGGCGGCCGGGGCAGCGCCGTGCGGTCCCCCTTGAGGAACCGGCGCAGCGCCTTCGCCGCCTCCGGCACGGTGTGCACGGTCTTCGCGACGCGCTCGGCGTGCTCGGGGGCCAGCGTGCCGACGACCAGCAGCGGGGCGGGCTCGTGGTCCTTCACCTGCTCGGCGAACTGGTCGAGCAGCACCGCCGTGAGCGGGTGCACGCCGTCCAGCAGCACGACCGGCGTCCACTGGCGCCGACGGCGTCGCGGTGAGATCCGGCCGCGCCGCATCACGTCGGCCAGGTCCTGGAGGATCGAGCCGACCAGGAGTCGGCGGCGCAGGTCGGTGTGGCCTTCCGGGTTGCCGGCGGGCAGCAGGAGCAGCGCCTGGTACGGGAAACCCCCACCCGTGCGACCGGCGTTCGCGAACTGCTCGCGGAGCCGCCGCGTCGACCGCCCGTTGATCCTCCTGGAGAACAACCACCTGCTCGGACCGCTCAGGATCGCGGTGAGCACCACGCCGATCCACTGGATCGGGAAATTCGCGCTGCTCATCTCCCGGGCCCAGGCGAGGAAGGGGTGGCGGCTCTCCCAACGTCGGTACAGCAGGGTGAGGAGGGTGGATTTCTGCGTCGCCACGGACGTCCAGTTGACGTCCTGGCCGACTTCCAGGACGTCGAGGACCAATTGGAAGCGGGGGGTTTTCCAATTCCGGCCGGCACCGCGGGGAGTGGTGTTCTTCAACTCCTGCGCGAGCAGGTCGAGGAGTGCCGCGTCCGTCGGCAGGGCGTTCCCGGCGGACGCCTCGGCGAGGTCCGGCTTCGCGTGCGCGTGCGGCACCAGGTCCCGGCCGTCGAAGTCCGACAACCGGCGCTCGACGTCGGTGAGGAACTCGCTGTTCGACGCGGGGTCGTCGGACGTCGCGACGACCACCGGCGAGGGCGCGGCGGGTCGGTTGCCGATGACGTCCTCCAACGCGAAGACCAGGTCGTCCATGCCGTCGACCGGTTTGAGCATCCGATCCTCCGAGTTGTCGTCACCGAATGCTCGGGCTATCGTCCCGGCGGTGTCCGCGTTACCGGGGTGATCGTGCGGGATACCGAACGGAACAGGGCCGCAGATCTGCGGAAAACTGTTTCGAGTTGCCTGTCCCCGGCACGGGAATCGGCTGATCGCGTGGTTCCGGCGGCCATTCGGGTTCGGGAACCGGCTCGGGTCGTCGCTGCCCGCGCACGACGGCGCACGGAGGCGACCGCAGCGCGTTGTCGTGCACCCGCCCCGCAGTGGGTACACCGGCGGGGACACCCCGGGCACGGGGGTCGGCGGCGGCGACGACGCCGGCCGCCCGATGGCGATACGGCAGGAGGCAGGGTGGTGGAGCAGTCTCCCCGTCCTCGACGGCCCTCACCCGATCCCGACGTGTTCGGGGAAGCCGCGGTGCGGGAGTTCCTCGATCCGTGGCACCCGCGGGCCAGCGTCGAGGGCGACCGCCCCGAGCGGGTGTTCGTCGACCCCGAACGGGTGTTGGACAACATCACCCTGGCCCTGCACCGGTTCGACGTCGACATCGACTCGCCGCCTGCGTTCGAACCCGACACGGTGACGGTGAACGAGCTGTCGGTGATGCTCGACGACCCCGACCGGGCGGCGGCGATGGTGGCGCACCTGGTCAACATCGCCGTGCAGCTCATGGCGGCCCGGTACCCGGAGCCGCTCGTCCGGTTCCCGCTGCCCGAGACCTACGACCTGCGCGACGTCGACCGGCTGGCCGTCGGCGACCGCGAGCACGGCCTCGCCCGCACCATCCTCAACCGGCGCCTGGCCGCGGACGAGGACCTGCACCCGGACGACCTCGTCGAACTGCTGCGCCCGCTGGGACCCGGCGGGCAGGTCCACGTCCTGGTCGCCCTGTGCCGCATGTACCGGCACAAGCTCCTCGCCCTCAAGCACCACACCGGCACCCGCTGACACCGGCCGGCCGGCCCGCCCGTGCCGCGTGCGACGATCGCGTCGACGCGGCACGGGCGCGCTCACCGGGACCTGGCCGAGCCGCTCACCCGCCCTGCCCGGCCGTCCGCCCGCCGGCACGCCGGCGGGCCAGGCCGAGCAGCCCGTCCACCACGAGGAAGGCGAGCAGGCTCGACCCCAGCAGCGGGATCGCCCAGCCGACGGCGATCAGCACGAGCGGGGCGGGGACGACGAACCACAGGGGGAGGTGCTGCCACGTCCCCCGCTTGGGCGCGCCGCCCACGGGCGCGCGGCGGTCGGCGCGGGTCGGACGGCGCTGCCACCACATCCGGTAGCCGAGTACGACCAGCGTCAGGATGCCCGCCGCCAGCAGGAACAGGACGGCCTGGTTGGCCACCCCGAACAGCCGGCCCATGTGGGCCTGGATGCCCAGCGTCGACAGCTTGGCGAGCACGGGGCGGTCGGCGAAGTCGGCCCGCGCGGTGACGTCCCCGCTCGCGGGGTCCACGGCGACCGCGTCGAGGCGGACCGGCCAGGTCTGGTCGTTCTGGGTGGCGGTCCAGGCGGTGCCGGGCGCGCTCGCCACGCCGAGCTTCACCGGGCCGTCCAGGCCGGCGTCGCGGGCCGCGACGAGCACCTGGTCGAACGTCGCCGGGTCCACCGGCCCGATGCCCCGCGACGCGTCGCCGTGCTCCCCGTGGCCGTCCGAGCCGGCGGTGCCCCCGGTGCCGGTCAGGCTGGTGTCCAGCACGGGGGTCCTGGCGTCGAGCGCCGTCAGTGCCGCGCTGAAGTTCTCCCCGGCGTAGGTGGACCAGGTCAGGCCGGTGGCGGACAGGAACAGCGCCCCCAGCAGCACCCACGTGCCGGTGCTGCCGTGCCAGGACCGGGTCCCGCGCACGCCCTTGGCCCCCGGCTCCGGCGCGAGCACGGCCCGGACGCGGCGACGTGCGGCCCGCTGACGGGACACCCACAGCGCCACGCCACCCAGCGAGATCACCCACAGCCAGCTCGCCGCCAGCTCCGAGTAGAGCCGGCCCGGCTCGCCGAGGTGCAGGTGCCGGTGCAGGCCGCCCAGCCAGGTCGTGGCCGGCGTGGAGTCGAACGAGGTGGTCAGCTGTCCCCGCACCCGCGCGGTGTACGGGTCGACGTAGACCGTCCGGTCGTGCCCCTCCGCGAGGCCGGGCAGGGAGAACACGACCCGTGTCGTGGCCTCCGGGGCGTCGGCGGTCAGCACGGAGGTGACCGCGCCCTCGGGCAGGGCTGCCTGGGCGGCGGCGACCTGCTCCGCCAACGGACGAGGCGCGCCCGTGGCCGCAGGCACCTCCAGCACGTCGTCGTAGAGCACGGCGTCGAGCTGCGGAGCGAACGCGTAGAGCAGCCCCGACAAGGCTGCCACGAGCAGGAACGGTGCCACCAGCACGCCGGCGTAGAAGTGCAGTCGGCGCAGCAGCGGCAGCACGGACACCCGGACCGGGCCGGGGGCCTGGTCGGTTCGCACGTGCACGTCGTCGACGGGGGGAGCGGACACGGGGCACCTCGGGCGGGAAGAGGGGAAGACCTGCCCACTGGTCGGATGCGACCGCCGTCCGGTTCCCGGGACCCCCGACCGGACGTCGGGGTTCCGCTCTGCGCTCCTCGTACCGCGACCCGCGACCCGCGACCCGCCGGGTCAGCCGGCTTCGGAGGCCTCGCCGTCGGCGACCTCGTCGCCGGTGGCGCGAAGCAGGTCGTCGCGGGCGCGGGCGACCCGGGAGCGGATCGTGCCGACCGGGCAGCCCACGACCTCCGCCGCCTCGGCGTAGGGCAGGCCCAGCACCTGGGTGAGGACGAGGGCTTCGCGGCGATCCGGGGCCAGCGCGTCGAGCAGCACGTTCAGCTCGACGGCGTTCTCGAAGCCGGGGGCGACGGCCTTGCGGTCGGCCTCCCGCACCCAGTCCGCGCCGGGGGACAACCGGGGACGCGCCTGCGCCGTGCGGATGTGGTCGACCACCACGCGGCGGGCGATGACCAGCAGCCAGGTGCGGGCGGAGGAGCGCCCGGCGAAGCGGCGCAGGCTCGGCAGGGCACGGGCGTAGGTCTCCTGGGCGAGGTCGTCGGCCAGGCCGACGTCGGCCAGGTGGGCGACGAAGCGCCACACGTCCCGCTGGGTGGCGCGGACGAACCGCTCCAGGGCGGCGTGGTCGCCGGAACGCGCGGCCAGCGCCCAGCGCGTCACCTCGTCGTCGGAAGCTTTCACGATTCCGGATCGTAACCACGCGCCGCCGGGAACTCGTGGGCCGAATGGAGCGACTACCGACGGGTGGACCGCCGGGACCGGGCGCGACCACAGCGACCCCGGGCGACGGCGCCGGGGCGATACCGGTGACCAGCGCCCCACCACCGTGGAGGAGGTCGTCCGCGGGCGGCACGAGGTGCACCGGGTGCGCCACCCGGACCGACGAGTCCCGGGGGGCGCGAACGCGCCGTCCACGTCGGCCGCCACCCGGAAGCCGGCGATCACGCGGTGCAGGCGGATGCCGGCCGGGCCGAACCGTCCGGACCGGACGGTCACGGCGGTACCGGCCTGCTCGACCTCCCGGAACTCCGCCGAGCCGCCCGCCATGAGTTGCCACCTGCGCACTCCCGCACCCCGGGCCGGATTCCGCCGAAGTGGACCCCTGCACGAGTGCCGTGCCCCTGGTGCGGTGCCGCGAGTCGGTGGGCACCCCTCGCCCTTCCGACTCCCGGAGTCCCACCGGGTGCGCGGCGTTGACAGGGCGTCAGCCGGTCCGGCCGTCGAGCATCCCCGGGCCGAAGACCTCGTAGCGGATGCGGTCGCCCGCAAGGCCGCGGCGGAGCAGGCCGGCGCGGACGTCGCGCATGAACGGCACCGGTCCGCACAGGTAGGCGGTCGTGTCCTCGGTCAGCGGGATGGCGTCCACGTCGACGAAGCCGCGACGCTCGTCGTCGCCCGTCTCGTACCAGGTGAGCCGGTCGACGTCGGTGAGGCCCGCGGAGGTCTGGCGGATCTCGGCGCGCAGCGCGTGGTGGTCGGCGGAGCGGTCCGCGTGCACGACCACCACCCGGCGCGTGGGCTGGGTCCGGGCGAGGTGGTCCAGCATCGAGGCCATCGGCGTGATGCCGATGCCCGCGCTGACCAGCAGCACCGGACCGGTGCCCGGGTCCAGGGTGTTCTCCCCGGCGGGCGGGCCCACCAGGAGGGTGTCGTCGGTGTGCACGTGGTCGTGCAGGTGGTTGGACACCGCGCCGTCCGGTGCGCCGTCGACTCCGCGCACGCGGCGCACGACGATCCTCAGCGAGCCCCGCACCGGCCCCTGTGACAGCGAGTACTGCCGGGGCTGGCGGTGGCCGTCCGGCAGGTCGACCGCCACCGAGACGTACTGGCCGGGAAGGAAGTCGGGCACCGCGCCACCGTCGTCCGGCACGAGCGTGAACGACACCGCGTCGACGGCTTCGTCCTGGCGCTTGACGACCCGCCACCGCCGCCAGAGCACCGCCGGGTCGATCCCGCCGCTCTGGTAGAGCCGTGCCTCGGCGGCGATGAGCCGACACGCCAACAGCCAGTAGACCTCGTCCCACGCGGCGGCGACCTCCGGTGTGACCGCGTCACCGAGCACCGTGCCGACGGCGGCCATCAGGTGGCGGCCGACGATCGGGTACTGCTCGGCGCGGATGCCCAGCGACACGTGCTTGTGCGCGATGCGCTCGGCGATCGCGTCGAACGAACCGGGGTCGTCGCCGGGGTCGAGCAGGTGCCCGGCGAAGGCCACCACGGCGGAGGCCAGCGCGACCCGCTGCTGCCCGCCGGCCTGGTTGCCCTGGTTGAACAGGTCGAGCAGCTCGGGGTGCGCGGCGAACATGGACGGGTAGAACTCGCCGGTGATCTGGACGGCGTGGTCGCGCACGACGGGCAGCGTCGCGCGCACCACCTCGGCGGAAGCAGTGGACAGCACGGTGTGGTCCTCCTGGGGTGTCGAAGGCGGGGCGGGCCGAGTCGGTCCAGTCACGCTTCCCACCTTGCGCGACGCGCGCGTCCTCGGGCAGGGAGCAACGTCCGCCGCGAACGGGACTTTCGGCCCTGCCACCCCGATCACCCGTGCAGCGGACCGCGACCGCGCTCCCGACAGCCGTCGTGGTCACCGGTCGCACCGACGTCCGCCGGCCGCGTCATGATGATCAGATGGACGTCAACGAGGTGCTGCTGCCGGGCGTGGGCCTGCGCTACGAGTTCACCAACGCCGACGGCGAGCGGATCGGGGTGATCGCCCGCCGCGAGGGCGGGTTCGAGCTGGTGGCCTACCCGCCGGAGGACCCCGACGAGGCGAGGCCGCTGTTCCGGCTGACCCGGGAGGAGGCCGACGCGGTCGCCGAGATCCTGGGTGCCCCGCGCATCGTCGAGCGGTTCGCCGACCTGTCGCGGGAGGTGCCGGGTCTGCTGTCGGACCGGGTCGACGTGCCGGCCGGGTCACCGCACGCCGACCAGCCGCTGGGCACGATGCGGGCGCGCACGCGCACCGGCGTGTCGGTGGTGGCGGTCGTGCGCGGACCCGACGTCATCGCCGCCCCCATGCCGGCGGAGGTCATCCGGGCGGGCGACGTGCTGGTGGTGATCGGCACGGCCGAGGGCATCGACGCCGTGCGCCGCATCGTCGGGGGCTGAACCGGCGTGCACACCTCGCTGGCCCTGCTGCTCGAACTGGGCCTGATCCTCGTCGTGCTGAGCGCGCTGGGCACGGCGGCCCGCCGGTTCGGCCTGCCCGCGGTCCCGCTCTACCTGCTGGCCGGTCTCGCCCTGGGTGAGGGTGGGATCGCGCCGGTGCCCACGGCAGGCGACTTCGTCGAAGCCGGCGCCTCGATCGGCGTCGTGCTGCTGCTGCTCACCCTGGGGCTGGAGTTCTCCACCGCCGAGTTCACCCACAGCCTGCGCCGCCACGTCCCCTCCGCCGCCCTCGACCTGGCGCTGGGAGCCGGGCCCGGCGCGGTCGCCGGGTGGCTGCTGGGCCTGGACGCCGTCGGCGTCCTCGCCCTGGCCGGCGCGACGTGGGTGTCCTCGTCGGGCATCATCGCCCGCCTGCTGGGCGACCTGCGCAGGCTGGGCAACCGGGAGACGCCGTCCGTGCTGGCCGTGCTGGTCATGGAGGACTTCGCCATGGCCGTCTACCTGCCCGTGCTGGCCGTCCTCGTCGCGGGCGGGACGTGGTGGCAGGCCGCGCTGGGCGTCCTGGTCGCCGTCACCGCCGTCGCGGGCGCGTTCCTGGTCGCCCACCGGTTCGGCCACCACGTCAACCGGTGGCTGGCACACCCCGACGCCGAGCAGCTCATGCTCCGCGTGCTCGGCACGACCCTCGTCGTCGCAGCCCTGGCCGAGTACCTCAACGTCTCCGCCGCCGTCGGCGCCTTCCTCGTCGGCCTCACCCTCACCGGGGAAGCCGCCGAACGCACCCGCCGCGTGCTCGGTCCGCTGCGTGACCTGTTCGCCGCCGCCTTCTTCCTCGCCATCGGCCTGTCCGTCAGCCTCGCCGACCTGCTCCCGGAGCTGCCCGCGGCGCTCGCGCTGGCCGTGGTCGGGGCCGCCGGCAAGGTCGTCACCGGCTGGTACGCGGCCCGCCGCGACGGCGCAGCCCGACGCGGTCGGCTGCGCGCCGGCACCGCGCTGATCGCCCGCGGCGAGTTCTCCATCGTCATCGTCGGCCTCGCCGGCGCCGCCCACCCCGAACTCGGCCCCCTGGTGACCGCCTACGTGCTCGTCCTGGCCACCACCGGACCGCTCATCACCCGCTGGCTCGGTGCCCCGGCGAAGAAGCCGGCCGCCCGCGACGCCACCCCCGGGTAGGCGCCCCGTCGCGGCGACGTCCTGGAGGCATCCTCGATCGGGTGTCCCCGGATCGGTGGAAGAAGTTCAGCGCCTTCCAGTGCCGGACCTAGCCTGGCCCGGCGTGCGGTCGAGAAGCGCGCTCGGCGCGTCGCCGATCGGTCGATCGAGCCGCCTTCGGGGCGATCGGCCTCGGTGCGGGAGGAGCGGACGAGCGTGACCAGTCACAGGGGACGACTCCCGCTCCCCGGGGCCTTGCCGGTGCTGGGGCACGCGGCGAGGTTGTTGCGCGATCCACTGGGGTTCATGGAGCGCGCCCGTGATTCGGGCCCGGTGGTCGGGCTGCTGCTCGGCCGCAGGCAGTGCTTCCTGGTCACCGGTGCCGAGGCGGCGATGCGGGTGCTGGCCGCCGAGCAGCAGGCGTTCGACAAGGGCGGCCCGTTCATGGAAGCGGCCCGGCTGTTGGTGGGCAACGGGGTGATCACCTGCGGCAACGACGACCACCGGCGCCAGCGGCCGGTGGTGGCGCCCGCGTTCCACCGCCGGCGGGTCGCCGCGCACGGCGAGGTCATGCGCGGCTGCGCGGTGGAGGCGACGGCGCTGTGGGAGTCCGGCCGGGAGGTGGACCTCGATGGGGCGATGTACCGGCTCGCGGCATCGGTCGTCGCTCGCACGCTCGTGTCCGCGCCGGCCGGCGAGCAGGCGGCCGAGGTGATGGCGTCCGCGCTGCCGCAGTTGCTGCGGGGTTGCTGCGCCGGATGCTGCTGCCCGTCCCGTGGGTGCACCGCGTGCCCACCCCGGCCAACCGGCGGTTCGCCCGCGCCTGCGCGGCGCTGGAGGAGGCCATCGGCGGGGCGATCCGGCACTACCGCCGGGCAGAGGAGGAGCGGGACGACCTGTTGTCGCGGATCATCGCGGGCGACCCGGCGTCCGGTCGCCGGCCGGACGACCGCGAGGTCCGCGACCAGGTGATGTCGATCCTGGCCGCCGGCGTCGAGACCACCGCCACGCTGCTGACCTGGACCTTCCACCTGCTGGCCCGCAACCCGGAGGCGGAACGGCGGCTGTGGGTCGAGGTCGACGCGGTCCTGGCCGGTCGTCCGGCGTCCTTCGACGACCTCGCGCGGCTGCCCTACGCCAAGCGGGTGCTCACCGAGGTGCTGCGGCTCTACCCGCCGACGTGGATGCTCAGCCGGGTCACCGTCGCGGACACGACCATCGCCGGCACCACCCTGCCCCGCGGCGCCGATGTCGTCATAAGCCCCTACGCGCTCCAGCGGGACCCCACCGTCTTCCCCGACCCCGACACCTTCGATCCGGACAGGTGGCTGCCGGAACGGGTGACGGGGAGGCAGAAGCAGGCGTTCCTCGCCTTCGGCGCAGGGCGGCGCAGGTGCATGGGGGAGCTGTTCGGCATGGCCGAGGCGACGATCGCCCTGGCCACCATCAGCGGCACGTGGAACCTGCGCCCGGCACGCCCCGGCCCGCTGCGCCCGGTTCCGCGGTTCCTGCTCGTGCCCGCCGCCCAACCGATGCTCCCGCACCGCCGCCACCCCGGTGGGGAGGACCACGGGTGACCGGCGACCGGGCGTCCACCACCGGGACGTACCCGAGCTTCCGGCTGCCCCTGTTCCCGCGCTTCGCCCCCGCGCTGCGCCGACCCGACCTCGACCACCTCGAAGCGCGGTGCCGCACATGGCTGTCCCGTGCCCTGCGGGACGCCTACAGCGACGACCCGGCGGGGTTCCAGCGGTTCCTCGACCAGCGCACCAGCCTGTGGTCCCTGCTCACCTACCCCACCAGCCGCCCAGATCGCGTCGAGGTCGTCTGCCGCTGGATCGACGTCCTGTTCAGCCTCGACGACGCCTTCGCCCACGCCTCACCACGACGGACGCGCGACCTGGGACTGCACGAGCTGCCCGCGGTCCTCGACGGCGCTACCGCGACAACCCGCACCCCGCACCTGAGGGCGTTGACGACGCTGTGGCGACAGTTGCGCGCGGACATGCCCACCCCGTTGCGGGAGCGCTTCGCCCGGACGACCGCGGACTTCTTCCGCGCCTGCCGGACCGAACGCGAGTGGCAGGACGCGCGGACCGCGATCGGTCCTTCCGCCTACGTGCGCACCCGGCGCAAGTCGATCGGGGAGTGCTGCTTCCCGCTGCTGGAGCACGGGCTCGGCCTCGACCTGACCGGTGACCTCGCCGTCCGACCCGAACTGCGCGAACTCAACGCCCTCGTCGCGCGGCACTGGATCGGCGTCAACGACATCTTCTCCTACCGCAAGGAACTCCACGGCGGCGACACCATGAACGAGATCGCCCTCAACCCCTTCGGCGACCTCCAGACCGCCGTCGACCGCGTCGCCGCCACCGTCCGCGAGGTCGAGGACCGGTTCCTCGTCCTGCGCGGACAACTGCTCACCGGGGCGGTGGGGACCAGCCCCGGCGTGAGGCAGTACGCGGAGGCCCTGGGGTGGATGCTCGCCGGCAACCTCGAGTGGTCCTACATCACCACCCGCTACCACGGTGCCGGACACGTCTGGGACGGGTGCCGCGACGCGGTCGTCACGCTCACACCCCGGCGCACCATCTTCGCCACCGCGCCTACGACCCCGCCTGGGCCCGATGACACGCACAGGTGCGATCCGCACACGACCGGATGATCACCGACTCGCGATCTCGCCCCACCAGTGCACGCCGCCCGGTTCGCGTGTCGAGTGGACGTCCCGGTCGTCGCCGGTTCACACCAGCGGAGCCCGGGATCGGTTGTGGGTCACCACGACCGGGTCGCGGTGCCCGCTCCGGGTGAAGCCGCGATCCCCCTGCCCAAGGTCGACACGTCGGTGCGGGACAGGGTGAACCCGACAGGCCGATCAGTGGTGCCGGGGTCCGCGAACCGGGCACGCCCGCCACTGCGCCGGCTACCTCGGCACCCCGGAGCAGTGGCCCCTCGACGAGCGCGTCGAGGGTTGTGGGACTTCCGCCGGCACGTGGTGCACGACTGCCGGACGGGCCACCCCGCCGCGTGGACCGCCTGGCAGTGCCGGCCCCCTGTCGGTCCCGCTACGCCCCGACGGTCATGTCCGGTGGGCGTGGTTGCGCCGCCACCACTTCTCCGCTTCGACGACGGCGTAGGCGACGGTGGCGATGGCCGCGGCGAGGGCCCAATCCTTCCAGCCGATGGGGGCCGTGTGGAAGAGGGTGTTCATGAACGGGGCGTAGGTGAAGAGCAGTTGCAGGGCGGCGGTGAGGGCGATGCCGGCGGGGAGCCACGGGTTGGCGCGCAGGCCGACGCGGGGGCGGAGGTTGTGCAGGGAGCGGCAGTTGAACAGGTAGGCGATCTGGGCGGTGACGAAGACGTTGACGGCGAGGGTGCGTGCTTGGTCGACGGTGCCGTCGGCGAGGTGGAAGGCGGCGAAGGAGCCGGCCAGGAGCACGGCGGAGACGAGCAGGATGCGGTGGAGGAGGGCGCCGGTGAGCAGGGGGAGGGAGGGGGGTAGGGGTGGGCGGTGCATGACGTCGGGTTCGCGTGGTTCGAAGGCGAGGGTGAGGCCGAGGGCGACGGCGGTGGTCATGTTGATCCAGAGGACCTGCACGGGCAGGATCGGCAGGGCGGTGCCGAGGAGGATCGCGGTGAGGATGACCAGGCCTTCGGCCATGTTGGTGGGCAGGGTCCAGATGATGAACTTGCGGAGGTTGTCGAAGACGGCGCGGCCTTCCTCGACGGCGGCGCGGATGGTGGTGAAGTCGTCGTCGGTGAGGACCATGTCGGCGGCTTGTTTGGCGACTTCGGTGCCACCGCGGCCCATGGCGACGCCGATGTCGGCGCGGCGCAGGGCGGGGGCGTCGTTGACGCCGTCGCCGGTCATGGCCACGACGTGCCCGTCGGCCTGGAGCCCTTCGACCAGCCGCAGTTTCTCCTCGGGGGAGACGCGGGCGTGCACGGCGTCGTCGGGCAGGTCGAAGTGGGCGGCGATGGCGCGGGCGGTGGCGCGGTGGTCACCGGTGATCATGCGGACCTCGATGCCGGCGTCGCGGCAGGCGCGCACGGCGGCCTGCGCTTCGGGCCGGGGCGGGTCGTGCATGGCGACGAGGCCCAGCGGGCGGGCGTGGCCGCGCAGGGCTTCCTCGGTGAGCTCGGTGTCCTCGGGCAGGTGGGCTTTCGCGAGGGCGAGCACGCGCAGTCCCCGTGCGGCGAGTTCGTCGGCGGTGGTGTGGTCGGTGTCGCCGGTGAACTCGGCGATGCGCTCGACCGCGCCTTTGAGGTAGACCACGCCGCCGGTGTGGCGGGTGGCCATGAAGCGGCGCTGCGAGGTGAACGCCAACTCGTCCACGCGCGCGGGCACGTCGGCGGTGGACAGGCCGGCCTTGCGGGCGGCCACCACCAGCGCGGCCTCCGTGGGGTCGCCCACCGCGATCCAGGCGCCATCGCGCTCGACCACGTCGGCGTCGTTGCAGGCCGTGCCCGCGAGCAGGCACTCTCGTGCAGCCGACCCCACTTCCGGGTGAATCGGGCCCGTCGGGGTGTAGCCGACGCCGGTCACCTCGTGCCGGACCCCGTCGGCGACCACCCACCGCACGGTCATGGCGTTGGCGGTCAGGGTGCCGGTCTTGTCGGTGCAGATCACGGTGGTGCTGCCCAGCGTCTCCACGGCCGGCAGCCGGCGGATGATCGCGTTGCGGCGCGCCATCCGGGACACGCCGATGGCCAGCGTCACGGTCACCGCCGCGGGCAGGCCCTCGGGGATCGCGCCCACGGCGAGCGCGACCGCGGCGGTCACCATGCCCGCCACCGGCTCGCCGCGCAGCACGCCGACCACCGCGCTGAGCACGGCCAGCCCCAGGATCACCCAGGTCAGCAGCATGCTGAAACGGGCCAGCTTGCGGGTCAGCGGCGTCTGCACGGTCCTGGTGCTGCCGACCAGGCGGTGCACCCTGCCGATCTCGGTGTCCCCGCCCGTGCCCACCACCACGCCGCGCCCGCCGCCGCTGGTGACGAGCGTGCCGGAGTAGGCCATGCTCGTGCGGTCGGCCAGCACCGCGTCGTGCGGCACCGGCAGCGGGTCCTTGGCCACCGGCTGCGACTCGCCGGTCAACGCCGACTCGTCCACCCGCAGCTCGCGCACCGCGACCACCCGCAGGTCGGCGGGCACCTGGTCGCCCTCCTCCAACACCACCACGTCACCGGGCACCAGCTCGTCCGAGGCGATCCTGGTGGCCACCCCGTCCCGGACCACGGTCGCCTCGGTGCGCACCATCGCCACGAGCGCGTCCAGCGCCTTCTCGGCCCGTGCCTCCTGGAGGTAGCCGACGAGTGCGTTGACCAGCACCACGGCCAGCACGACCGAGGCGTCCACCACCTCGCCCAGCGCGGACGTCAGCGCCGCCGCACCCAGCAGCACGTAGATCAACGGGTTGTGGAACTGCGCCAGCAACCGCCGCACCCACCCCGGCCCCCGCTGCTCGGGCAACGCGTTCGGCCCCAGTTCGGCCAACCGGCGGGCGGCCACCTCCCCGGTCAGCCCGGTGGTCACGTCGGTCCCGACCAGCGGCACCACCTCGTGCACCGGCAGCCCGTGGTGGGCGCTCCGCTCCCGCTCGGCCATGGCCAACGGCATGGCGCCCCTCCGCAACCCCACGTCCACACGCTCCGTCTGCTCGATCACCCGGTGGGGACCACCCTGCCCCGAGTCCGGTGCGGACGCCAATGAGACCGCTCACACCAGCAGGCCGGTCGGGACGCCCCGCCGGTCGGGACGGGCTCCCACCCCCGCGCCCGCGGAACAGGGCTCCTGGGGCGGGACGGTTGCCGCTGCTCAGGTGGCCCGGGTCGTCGGTCCCCGCGGACCAGGCACTGTGGACCAGGCACTGTGGACCAGGCACTGTGGACCGGGGCGCCGGCTGTCGACCGAGTGGCCTCATGGGTGCGACTGGACGAAGGGACGCGGTGATGCACTGGTACCACGAGTCCGACTTCGAGGGGACGACCCTGCGACCCGCGCGAGGTGGGATGACTCCCGAGGAGTACGCCCGCCTGCACGCCCGGTTTCAAGACTGGTGAGGTCGTTTACGGTCCGTGTCCTCGGGTAGCGCCTGAAGAGGAGTCGAGACGCGGAGGGGTGGGCAGGCGGTGGCGCGGGTGCCGCGCAGCGGCGCGGACGTCGCCGTGCTCGCCACCGGGGTGCGCACACCCGCCCCCTCGACCGAGGAGTGACCGGCGTCCACCGGTGGTGCGACGCGAGACCACGCCCCACACCGCGGCACGTCGGACGACTCCGCGAGAACGACGACTTCGGGAGAGGCGCAATGAGGGCCAAGGATCTGATGACCCGCGCGGTGGTGACCGTGCGGCCGGGCACGTCGGCCAAGGAGGCCGCGCGGTTGCCGCCCGAGCACGGGTTCACCACCCTGCCCGTGGTCGACGACGCCGAACGCCTGGTGGGGGTGGTGGCCGAGGCGGACCTCCTGCGCAACCGCCTCCTGCCCGACCCGAGGACGTTCGTGCACGGGCAGCCGTCGGAACCGGCCGCGCCGGCGTCGAGGACCGTCGCCGAGGTGATGACCACCGACGTGGTGTCCGCGACACCCGGGACGCACGCGGCGATGCTGGGCAGGTTGATGCTCGACCGGCACCTGCGGACCATCCCCGTCGTGGACGGCGACCGCCTCGTCGGTGTCGTGAGCCGACGCGACCTGCTGCGCACGATCGCCCGGGACGACGCCACCATCGCCGCCGACGTGCGTCACCACCTGTCCGTCGCGTCGGGGCGCATCGGCTGGCGGGTCACCGTCGCCGACGGCGTGGTCACCTTGGACGGTGAAGGCGCCGACGAGGTGGAGCGGCACGTCGCCACGGTCGTCGCCGGCGCCGTCCCCGGTGTCGTCGGCGTCGAGGTCGCCAAGCAGGACCAGCCCGGCTGACGGTCCCGTCCCGCTCGAACGCCGCCCTGACGGCGAGGCGATCACCTCGCGCCGGGCGGTGTTCGAGCCGGGTGTGCCGTCGCCGGTCAGAACTCGATGACCAGCCTGGCGGGGACCGTGCCGGACAGCACCTCGGCGAAGGACTCGTTGATCTCGTCGAGCTTGCGGGCCTGGGCGATCACCTTGGTGCGGCCGGCGGCGTGCAGGGCGAAGACCTCGGTGAGGTCCTGGCGGGTGCCGACGATGGAGCCGACCACGCTGATGCCCTTGAGGACGAGGTCGAACACCGGGATGGGCAGGACGCCGTCGGCCGGCAGACCGACGCAGACCAGCCGGCCGCCGCGGCGCAAGGAGGCGAAGGCCTGCTCGAAGCTCTTGGGCGAGGCGGCCGTGGCGATGGCGACGTCGGCGCCGCCGAGGGCCTGGATCGCGGCGACGGGGTCGGCGGTGCGGGCGTTGACGGTGTGGTCGGCCCCGAGTTCGCGGGCGAGGGCGAGCTTGTCGTCCTCGACGTCGACGGCGACGGTGAAGCCACCGGCGACGCGGGCGTACTGCAGGGCGAGGTGGCCCAGACCGCCGATGCCGAACACGGCGACCCGTTCGGCGGAGCGCACGCCGGCGACCTTGACCGCCTTGTAGGTCGTCACACCGGCGCAGGTCAGCGGTGCGGCGTCGGTGCTGGGGACCGCGTCGGGGACGGGCACGGTGTAGCGGGCGTCCGCGAGGGTGTGCTCGGCGTAGCAGCCGTCGACGGAGTAGCCGGTGTTGCGCTGCTGCTCGCACAGCGTCTCCCAGCCGGACACGCAGTAGGAGCACTCGCCGCAGGCGTGGCCCAGCCACGGGATGGCCACCCGCGTGCCGAGCAGCGCCGGGTCGACGCCGTCGCCGACGGCCTCGACGGTGCCGACGCCCTCGTGGCCGGGGATGAACGGCGGGGTGGGCTTGACCGGCCAGTCGCCGTTGGCGGCGTGGATGTCGGTGTGGCAGATGCCCGACGACTCCAACCGCACCAGTACCTGACCGGTACCCGGCTGCGGCACCGGCACGTCCCGCACCTCCAGCGGCGCACCCAGTTCTGTGACGACAGCGGCCTTCACGATGACTCCTCTCGTTGTCGCTGAGAACAGTTTTCACCGTTCACCGCTCCGGGACCGCCCTCCGAGGTCCTGTCGACGCAGGGTCCTTGGTCCCGAACTGCTGCCGCGGCGGTGACCGCATAGGGTCGTGTCGTCACCCGCGGACGGGTGACGAACGTGTCGTCTGTCGGGATCGTGCGGGGAGAAGACGGGAATGACGGAGATCGCTGTGGTGGGCAGGCCGGTCGTGGTCGGGGTCGACGGTTCCGAGTCGGCCGCGCGGGCGGTGCGCTGGGCCGCGCGGGAGGCCGCCCGCCGGACGGCCCCGCTGGTGATCGTGCACGCCTGCCCGGTGGTCGCCGGGCACGTCCCCGAGCCCGTCCCGCTGCCCCGCAGCTACCACGAAGCGGTTCTGGAACAGGGGCGCGAACGGCTCGCCGAGGCCGAGGCGGAGGCGCGCGGGACGGTTCCCGAGGTGGAGGTGCGCACCGAACTGGTGTTCGGCGGTGCGGCCGAGGACCTGGTGGGGCGTTCGGCGTCGGCCCAGCTGGTGGTGCTGGGATCGCGCGGGCTGGGCGGGTTCACCGGCCTGCTCGTCGGGTCGATCGCGGTCGCGGTGTCCACGCACGGGCACTGCCCCGTCGTGGTGGTGCGGGGGAGCGGGCCCGAGGCGGGCGGGCGGCGCGAAGGCCCGGTCGTGGTGGGTCTGGACGGATCGTCCACCAGCGAGGCCGCCCTGGCGTTCGCGGTCGAGGTCGCCGCGTCCGGGAACGCGGAGCTGGTGGCGGTGCGCACCTGGTCGGACCTGGCGGTGGACACCGCCTGGGAGCACGGGCTGACCGTGGACTGGGAATCGATCCAGGAGGCTGAGCAGCGGCTGCTGGAGCAGCAGTTGGCCCCGCACCGCGAGGCGCACCCGGAGCTGGTGGTGCGGACGCTGGTCACCCGCGACCGGCCGGCGCGCTCGCTGGTGGAGCACGCCGAGCACGCGCAGTTGGTCGTGGTGGGGTCGCGGGGGCGCGGCGGCTTCCGAGGGCTGCTGCTGGGGTCGACGAGCCAGACCCTGATCCACCACGCGCCCTGCCCCGTCGCCGTGATCCCGCCGCACCAGGCCTGATCAGTCCCGACCAGCCCTGACCGGGGTCCACGCCCCCGAGCCTGGCGAGTCGTACGTTCAGGTCGCGAGAGTCGTACGTTCAGGACCCGTGTGTTCTTCACTCGCGAGTGAAGAACACACGGGTCCTGAACGTACGACTCGCCCGGCTCGGGGGCCGGGTCTCACCGTCGCGGCAGCAGGTGGCGCAGGGCGAACCCGGTGACGGCGGCGGTGGTCACGGCCATCAGCAGGCCGCCGACGATGCCGATGAGCACGGTCGCCGCGAGGGCCTGGCCGGGGTGCCACAGCGGCATGGTGAAGCCGAGGAAGACGGCCAGGCCGAGCAGCCAGGCGGTGGCGGTGGTGGCGATCCAACGGCCCGCGCGGGGCAGGTGGCGGCGCAGGAGCAGCCACTGGGCGGTGCCGATCGACCCCAGCAGCACGCAGCCCAGCACGGCGGCCGTCGCGACCATCGGCACCGGGTGCCAGGACGTGATCGCCGCACCCCAGGTGGACGGTGCGAGGCCGACCAGGTAGGCGACGACCGCCGCCGCGGAGGTGGCCGCCACCCAGCGGGCGCGGGGAAGCGCGGGCAGCGCCCGGCGCAGCACCGCGGCCTGACCCCACCCCAGCGCCGCGCCCTCGACGGCGCCCGCCGCCAGCAGGGCCGGGACGACCAGCGCGGCGGGGCCGTCGGCGGTGAGCGCGCCGACCCCGGCGGGCACCGCGAAGCCGAGGAACTCGGCGAGGGCGACGATCGGCAGCCACGTGCGGAACAGCGCCGCACCCCGCAGCGGGGGTCGTCCGGCCGGGAATCGCCCGATCGTGATCGCCACGACCTGGGCGTCGGTGGTGACGCGCGGGAAGGCGCGGCGGTAGGCGTCCAGTGCCGCGTCGCGCTCGGCACCGCCCAGGACGGCGCCCGACCCGGTTACCCGGTCCCCGTCCACCAGCACCTCGACGGGCGCGGCGGTGCGGAAGTGCCGCCACCACCGCTTGCCCGACGCGCCGCCCGCGACCACCACCAACCGGTCGCCGTCGCGGACGTACTGCACGGGCAGTTCGACGGTGGCACCGCCGGCGGTGCGGTAGCGCAACGCGCACACCTTCCCGCCCAGCACCCGGTGCCCCGCCGACCCGAGCAGGCGCAGCACCAACCGGTTCACCGCCGGAGCCCTCCGGGGGGTGGACGTCTCGCCGTTCCTGGACGCAAGCACCATGCCGCCAGTCCACCTCGACCGCGGCCGCCGGAACAGGGTCGGCCGTCCCCGGTGCGGCCGGGACATCCGACCTTCCCGCACCGGGTCTCGCGCGGCCCCGACCAGCCCTGACCATGTCCCGACCTGCCGTCCTGAGGGTTCGGACCGCAGACGGGGGCCCGGGGCGGAGCCGTCGACCTCCGCCCAAGGTCCCGGTGCGATGGAGACCTTCGCCCGTCTCGTCGACCCTCCCGCGACACGATGATCGACGTGAACGACGAACCAGAGGAGACGACGACACCATGACCTCGATCGCCCACCCCCGCAAGGCCGCCCGCACCACCACCACCGCCACCGCCGCCGCCGGGGCGGTCGCCGCCACGACGGCGGTCCGCGCCGGGACCGGGGCCGGGGCCGGGGCGCTCGCGGTCCTGCGCGTCGCCACCGGGGCCGTGTTCCTCTGGGCCTTCCTCGACAAGCTGTTCGGCCTCGGCTACGCCACCAAGTCCGCGAGCGCGTGGATCAACGGCGGCTCGCCCACCAAGGGCTTCCTCAGCCGCGTCGCCGTCGGCCCGTTCGAATCGACCTTCCACGCCATCGCCGGCGCCTGGTGGGCGGACTGGCTGTTCATGCTCGGCCTGCTCGCCATCGGCCTCGCCGTCACCGCCGGCATCGCCCTGCGCCCCGCCGCCGCCGCCGGCACCCTGATGATGCTGCTGATGTGGGCCGCCGAATGGCCCCTGGCCCGGTTCACCTCCGCCGGCGAGCCCAGCATGTCGACCAACCCCGTCATCGACTACCACGTCGTCTACGCCCTCGCCCTGATCGCCGTCGCCCTCACCACCGCCGGCGCCACCCGGGGCCTGGCCCGCTGGTGGGCGACCCTGCCGGTGGTCCGCGACCACACCTGGCTGCGGTGACGCACCCGGGAGCGGGCGGGCACAGCCCGCCCGCTCCGAGGCGTCCGGGGAACCCGCACCCGCCCACGCGTCCCGCCTCGCCGCATCGCGCCGCCGACCCAGTTAGGTGACCATTACCCATGCGCATCGTGTCCGAGTCCCAGTTGTCCGCCGTGGTGTCCGCGGCCACGGCCCGCCCGCGAGTGGTCGTGAGCGGTAACCACGCCACCCCTCACCACGTGCTGGGAGTGCTGGACAAGGCGGTGGCCGAGTACCGCCTGTTCGCGCTGAACGCCCAACCGGGCATCCCGGACCGTGACGGAGTGGTGCTGGAGACGCCGTTTGTCGGACCGGGCATGCGCGGCCGGAAGATGCTGCGCTACTTCCCCTCCCGGCTGTCGCTGGTGCCCCACCTGCTCCAGCAGTCGCTGCCACCGGACATCGTCCTCATCCACACCTCCACCCCGGTCGACGGGTGCGTGTCACTGGGCACGGAGGTGAACATCCTCCCCGCGGCGATCGAGGCGACCCGGGCCAGGGGCGGGCTGGTCATCGCCCAGCTGAACCCGCGGATGCCCTACACCCACGGCGACGGGGTGCTGCCCTGCGACGAGGTGGACTACGCGATCGAGGTCGACGAGCCGCTGACCTCGCCGACCCCCCGCGTGATCGGCGAGGTGTCCCACGTGATCGCCGAACGGGTGGCGGCGCTCGTCCCCGCCGGCGCGACCCTGCAGATGGGCATCGGCGCCGTCCCGGACGCGGTCCTCGCCGCGCTCACCGGGCGCCAGGGCCTCGCGGTGTGGTCGGAGATGTTCAGCGACGGCGTGCTCGGCCTGGACCGGGCGGGCGCGCTCGACCCGGACACCCCGATCACCGCGTCGTTCGTGTTCGGCAGCCCGGAGCTGTACAGCTGGGTGGACCGCAACCCGCGGGTCCGGCTGCTGCGCACCGAGAAGACCAACGACCCCGGCCTGATCGCCCGCCGGCAACGCCTGGTGTCGATCAACAGCGCGTTGCAGGTGGACCTGTACGCCCAGGCCAACGCCAGTCGGGTGCACGGCGTCATCTACTCGGGGTTCGGCGGGCAGACCGACTTCGTGGTCGGGGCCCTGCACTCACCGGGCGGCCGGGCGATCGTAGCCCTGCCCTCCTGGCACCCCAAGGCCGACGTGTCCACCGTGGTGCCCCGCCTGACCGGCCCGGTCACCTCGTTCCAGCACAGCTACCTGGTCAGCGAACAGGGCTCCGCCACCATCTGGGGGCACGACGCCGGCGAACAGGCCCAGCAGATCATCGACCACGTCGCCCACCCCCGGGTCCGCGACGAGCTCGCCGAGGCAGGCCGCGGTCTCGGCTTCCCGCTCCGGCCACCGGCCTGACGGGCATCCCCGCGGACGGGCCGGCCACCCGGACCGCCCGACCGCCGCCACGACGACCGCGCCGTCCGCCGGAGACCCGCGCGGTCCGCCGGTCGTCGTGGCGACCCGGTGCCACCCCGCTACGACGGGCGCAGCGCCCTGCGCACCCGCTCGTACTCCTCCGCGTCGATGTCACCCCGGGCCAACCGCTCGTCCAGGACGTGCGTCGCCGAGCCGGACCGCCGCCCCCGCAGCGCCACGAGGGCGACCACGAGCGCGGCCCCGGCCACCAGCGACACCAGGACGACCCACAGCAGCACGCCGCCCGTCATCGGGCCGTAACCGTGGTACCAGCGCATCACCGCTCCTTCCGTCACGTCCAGTGGGCCACCGGCGCGGGTGCGCGCGACGCGGTCGCAGGGCCCTGGTCCGCAGGGACCAAAGCCCGCTGTGGGCGGACCGGCGGCCGGCTACCGTCGTCCGTGAGGAGGTGCGCCATGGGAGCGCGTGACATCAGGCCCGACCCGGTGACCCCGGGGGAAGCGATCCGCCACACCGCCGCGGCGACGGCCTCGCACGGGTTCACCGGGGGCCCCACCGTCCCGGTCGGACAGCGGTCGGGCACGCACCGCGTCCGCCACCCGCGGTCGGGACGGGGGACGGCGTGAAGGCGCGGGTGGGGGACTGGGTGGTCGTCGAGCGCGACTCCGTCGGCTCGGCGGCCCGCCGGGCCGTGGTCGAGGAACTGCGCCACCCCGACGGCACCCCGCCCTACCTGGTGCGGTGGTTGGACACGGAAAAGCGGGTGCTGTTGTTCCCCGGCCCGGACGCGCACGTCGTGACCGCCGAGGAGGAGGCGCGCCGGGTGCGCTCCGCGCTCCGCGACGTGCTGGGCGACACCGCCTGACCGGACCCGGGGCCGCTGCCGCTCATCCGTGGTCGAGGCGCAGGACGCTTTCCTCGATCTCGGCGTTCCGGGCGGACGCGTAGGAGGTCTCGGTGCCGATGACCGCGAAGCCCGCCTCGCGCAGGACCTTGAGCGATCCGAGGTTGTCACCGGCGGCGCGGGCGTGCAGGGGGCGGACGGTGACCGCGTCGAGGAACAGGGCCAGGGCGCGGCCGGCGACTCCCCGGCCCCAGACCGGGCGGTCGATCCAGTAGGTGATCTCGGTGTCGCCCTCCACGACGAAGCAGGAGATGCTGCCGACGAGGCGTCCGTCGAGGGTCACCGCCCGCAGGACGACGTCGGGGGAGGTCCTCACCTCGGCCATGTGGGCGTCGAACGCCGCGCGGTCGTCGGGGTCCTCGGCGGTGAAGGCGGCCATCCGGACCGACTCGGGGTCGCGCATCTGGTCGAACAGCGCGTCGAGGTCGGAATCCTCGATCGGCCGCAATGCCACCTCTGCCACCGGTGTCCCCTTCGTTCCGGTCCGAGCCGCGGGGAACGTATCAGCGGCATCCGACAATCCCGTGCGCGCCGGTCGGGACCGGCAGGGTCAGCAGCAGTGTCGCCCGCGCCAGGCTTCGCGGCCTTCCCTGACCGCGACGGCGGCGATAACCAGGGCGACGACCGGGTCGGCCCACGACCAGCCGAACAGGGAGTTGAGCACCAGGCCGACCAGCAGCACACCGGAGAGGTAGGTGCACAGCAGCGTCTGCCTGGAGTCGGCGACCGCGCTGGCCGAGCCGAGTTCCCGCCCGGCCCGGCGTTGTGCCGCGGACAGGAACGGCATGACCACCAGCGAGACGGCCGCCAGCACGATGCCGACGGTGGAGTGGTCGGCGGTCCCGGCGCCCAGCAGTGAGCGCGCCGACTCGACGGTGACGTAGGCGGCCAGCGCGAAGAACGACACGGCGATGACCCTCAGCGCCGTGCGCTCGCGCTCCTCGGGGTCCGCGCCGGAGAACTGCCAGGCCACCGCGGCGGCGGAGGCGACCTCGATGACGGAGTCCAGGCCGAAGCCGATCAGCGCGGTGGAGGAGGCGATCGTCCCGGCGGTGATCGCCACGACGGCCTCGACCACGTTGTAGGTGATCGTCGCGGCGACCAGCAGCCGCACCCGCCGGGTGAGCACCGCCCGCCGCCGCGGGTCCGGCGTCGGGGCGGCCCCGGACGAGCAGCACCCGTCCGCGCACCCGTCCCCGGCCGGTGCCGGGGCGGGCGCGGGGGAGCGCGCCAGGTCGACGCGGTCGTGGTCGGTGCTCATCCGGCGACCTCCGTCGTGGTCACGGCGCCCGCCGGCCGCGCGTCGTCGAGGCACGGCTCGGTGGGGTCCACCGCGAGCACGACCTCGACCAGTTCGCCCAGCGCCCGCGTCAGGTGGGCGTCGGCCAGGGCGTAGTGGACCTGGCGGCCCTCGTAGGTGGCGACGACCAGGCCGCAGCCGCGCAGGCAGGACAGGTGGTTGGACACGTTCGACCTGGTCAGCCCCAGGTGGTCGGCGAGCCGGGCGGGGTAGCTGACGCCGTCCAGCAGGGCCACGAGGATGCGGCAGCGGGTCGGGTCGGCCAGCGCCTTGCCCAGCCGGGCGAGGGCGTCCTCGCGCGTCTCACATTTCAGCACGCCCACAACAGTACAGCAGACGCTGTATCAGGTGGGTGTGGGGTCAGGTCCCGTCGACAAAGGAGCGGCCCGTGCCGGCGCTCAGGGGGGTCGGCCAGGCGGCGGGGTCCGCCGGGTCCGGCGGGGCGGTCGCGCAGACGACGTAGTAGCGGGGGGTGAGGGCGTTGAGGTGGTCGGGCAGCGCGGCCATGCAGAGGGCGTGCGCCTGCTCCGGTGTCCGCACGGCGTCCGTGGCGGTCAGGTGGGCGACCAGGGGGCGTCCGTCGACGGACGCGTGGACGCGGGCGACCGAAGGGCCCAGCGCCTCGTCCAGGAGCCGTTGCACCTCGACGAGGTCGACCCAGCACGAGTCGACCAGCACCCAGTCGGCGCCGCGGGCGATGGGGTCCAGGCCGACGAGGTCGCGGATCCGCTCCGGGTCGAGGTCGCCGGACGCGGCGTCGACCAGCAGCCTCTCGACGGCCAGGAGCAGCGACTCCATCTCGGACCGGGGCACCAGCCCGGTGTCCGCGCTCCACAGGTCGAGCCGGACGCGGTCGTCGACCTGGGTCAGGCCGAACCGCACCGGTGTCCCGTTGCGGTGCACCGGCCGCCACCGCAGCTCGGTGTGCGCCAGTGCGGCGGTGATCTCCTCCGGTCGGTGCCTGACCCCGGCGTTGGCGCCGGACCACGACTCGGGGACGAGGCTGTTGAACAGCGGGTCGTAGAGGAACCGCAGGCCCCGTTCGCGTTCGAGCCGCTCGCCCATCGCGGCCCGCTCGGCGCCGTCGTACCCGGCGTGCCTGCTCGCCTCCAGCACCGAGGTCCACGTGTGCTTGACCAGCGCGTCGAAGGTCCGGTCGCCGACCTCGACGGTGACGATGCCGCCCTGCGCCAGGGTGCCGACGTAGCCTGCGAGCCTGCGGTCGAAGCGGTTGCTCGACAGCAGGGGGAACACCAGTTCCCGGTAACCGGTCCGCTGGGAGAGCACCGCGCAGACGGCGCCGAGGACGATGGCGGACCGGCTGGCCCGCGTGCGCGCCGCCACCTGCCGCACGGCCATCGCCGCCGCCGCGGACGACAGCTCCACCGCCAGCGACTCGCCGGAGGCCCGCCTGCCCGGCAGGGCGTACAGGCAGCGGGGTATCCGCCGCGACTGCCCCTCCAGGTAGTCGAGCGCCGACTCGGCCCGCCGCCGCCCGGCGGGTGTCGCCTCCAGCTCGGCCTGGTCCAGCGGCTGGTGCCGGGGCGGACCCACCTGCCGCAGGGCCGGGTCGGCGAGCATCCCGGCGAACTCGCGCTTGACGACCTCGATGGCCCCGAGGTCGACGGCCAGGTGCGAGAACCCGGCGGCGCAGGCGACCACCGTCCCGTCCCCGGCCGTGGCGACCGCGACCCGCAGCGCGGTGGCCACGGTGCCGCGTCGTTCGCGCAACCACCCGACGAGCTTCGCGGCCACCGCCGGGCGGTCGCGCGGTCCCCACGACCCCTCGCCGAGGGAGCACACGTCGAGCGCGAGCACGCCGGTCCCCGCGACCACCTGGCGGGGCCGCTCGCCGACGACGTACGTGGTGCGCAGGCCCTCGTGCCTGGACACCAGCACGGCGAGCGCCTCGGCCACGTCGTCGGTGGACACGCCGCCGGGCACCGGGAGCTCGACGCAGAGGACCGCGGCGAAGTGGTCCGGGGTGGGCTTGAGCCACTGCACGGTGTTGAGCTGGCCGAGGGTGAGCGGGCCCTCGCCCGCCCGCCGCCCGGTGAAGGCGACCGGGACCGGCTCCGCCGGCGTCAGCCGCACGCGTCGCCGGCGGTTCCGGCCGGTGTCGGTGGAGGTGGTCATCGCCGGTCAGCCGATCATGCCGCGCAGCGCGGCCAGGTCGTCGTGCTCCCGCACCTGCCGCACGGCGCCCGCCGGCCAGTCCGCGACCGGTGACGGCGCGCCGGAAGGGCCGCGGAAGACGTCGAGCGGACCCCGGTACGGTCGCGGTTCCCAGTCGCGCACGGCGTCGTGGTCGGCCCGCCACACGCGCCGGGCGCGCGCGACGAACCCGGGCGTCCCGTCCGGGGGCACGAGGCCGCGCGCCCGCCACCGCTCCAGGACCTCCTGGTCGCCGTGATCGGGTCCGTCGAACCCGGGTTCGGTGATGCCGTCCAGCAGCCCGGCGTCGAGCACGGCCACGAGCCGGACCTCGGCGCCGGTGCCGGCGAGGTGGACGGCCATCTCGTGGGCGACCGCCGCGCCGGTCGAGCAGCCGCCGAGGAAGTACGGTCCCTCGGTCCGCACCGCCAGCACGGCGTCGACGTAGGCGCGGGCCATCGCCGGCACCGTGTCGAGCGGGGCCGCGTCCGAGTGCAGGCCGGTCGCCTGCAACCCGAACAGGGTGAACTCCTCGCCCAGGGCCTGGGCCAGGTGGGCGTACGCGCCGACCTGCCCGTTGGCGGGGTGCACCAGGAACAGCGGCGGTCGGGTCCCGTCGCCGCGCTGGATGGCGACGAGCGGGTCCGACAACCGCTCGTTCTGCCCGCGCAGCCGCGTGGCGAGGCCCTCCACGGTCGGGTGCTCGGTCAGCGCGTTCAGGGGGAGCTGGACGCCGAACTCCTCGAACACGGCGTTGACGACCCTCGCCGCGTCCAGCGAGTTGCCGCCCAGCTCGAAGAAGTTCTCCCGGACCCCGACGGCGAACCCGATGACCTCCTGCCACTGCCGGGCCAGCCACAGCTCCACCGGGTCGCGCGGGTGCCGGTAGCCGGTCTCGATCACGTCGTCCGCGGTCGGGTTCATCGTGTGGGTGCACCGCCCTCGTGGCTGGGAGCCAGTCGCCAGCGTTGGACCTTCCCGGCCGCCGACCGGGGGAGCCGGTCGACGAACGTGAAGTGCTTCGGGATCTTGTAGCCGGCCAGCCGCCGCCCGCAGTGCGCGGCGAGGTCGGCCTTGCGGACGTTCACGTCGGGCCGCAGCACCACGTGCACGCCGACCACCGACCCGAGCGCCGGGTGCGGCACGGCGAGGGCGACGGCGTCGACCACCGCGGGGTGGGCCATGAGCGCGGCCTCGACCTCGTGCGGATCGACCTTCTCACCGCCCACGTTGATGGTGTCGTGGTCGCGCGGTTCGAGGTACAGGTAGCCGTCCCGGTCGAGCCTGCCGCGGTCGCCGACCGTGGCGAACCCGTCCGGGGTGGTGCGGATGGACTGCTCGCTGACGTAGTCGGAGCGGCCGACGCGGTGCGGCGTCCGCATGAACACGGTGCCGGTGGCACCCGGCGCGACCTGCCGGCCGTCGTCGTCCAGCACGCGGAGCTGGGTGAGGACGCCGCGCCCGACGGTGCCGGGTCGGGCGAGCCACTCGTCACCGCGGGCCAGCGTCACGCCGATGCCCTCGGTCGCGCCGTACAGCTCGAAGACCCGTTCCGGGCCGAGCAGGTCGATCCACCCGCGCTTGGTGTCCGCGTCGCAGCGGGCCGCGGTGTGCAGCAGCGCGCGCAGGCTCTCGAAGCTCTCCGGCCGCGGGCGGGCGAGCAGCAGGATCTCGCGCATGTGCGTCGGCGTCAGCTGCACCCACTCGACCCCGTGCCGCCGCACCAGGTCCACCGTCCACTCCGGGGAGAAGAACGGTTGCAGCACGACGGTGTTCATGTCCAGCAGCGCGTCCACGTACGCGGTGAAGGGCGCGGCGTGGTACAGCGGCCCGACGACGAGCTGCCGCTGGCCGGTCCGCCAGCCCGTCTGCCTGATCACCAGGGACGGTGTGCGGGCGGGGTCGTAGCGCAGGGGCCCCGGCTTCGCGGAGATCTTGGGGACACCGGTGCTCGCGCCGGTCGCCAGCAGGTACGCGACCGGGTCGCCGGCGGTCGACGGCACGGTCGAGGCCGGCGGACGGTCGAGCGCGTCCGCCAGGTGCACGTGCCCGAACCGGCGGCCGAGCAGACCGACCAGGACGTCCCGCTCGGCGGGCGGGGTGGCCGGGTTGACCGGGAAGACGGGCACCTCGGCCGCGAGCGCCGCCGCGATGCCGATCGCCGCCGACGGGGTGTTGCCCGCCTCCACGACGACGCACGACGGGACGCCCGGGTCGAGCGCCGTGCGCAGCGCCGCCACCGCCTGCCCGACGGAGTCGGCGAACTCCCGCCACGACAGGGACTGCTCGGTCAGGGCCGCGTCGAACCCGACGAGCGCCGTCCGCCCGGGGGCGGAGCGCGCGATCGCGTCGATCCGCCGGTGCACGGAGAGGGTCGTCGTCACCGCAGGATCTCGGCCAGTCGTCGGACACTGGACGCGCTGATGAACTCGTACACGTCCAGCGGCCGGTCGAACTCCGCTTCGAGGGCGGCGATGATGCCGAGCGCGGACAGCGAGTCGCCGCCGAGCTCCAGGAAGTCGTCGGTCGCGCCGACCGGCCGCACGTCCATCTGCGCCGACCAGATCTCCGCCACCCGGCGCTCGACGTCGTCGCGCGGGTCCTCGAAGAGCGTGCACCGGCCGTCGGCGACCGCCGCCGCCAGGAACTCGACGTCCACCGCGCCCCCGACCACCGGGAGGCGCTCCACGACCAGCACGCCGGTCAACCCGCAGTCCCCGCCCAACCGCCGGCGCACGTGGTTGCGCAGCACCGGGCCGCTCAGGTACTCGGTCGGCTCGACGGCCGCGACGGTGACGTCCCGCCCGTCGTGGCGCACGACGGCGACCACCGCCGCACCGACACCGGGGTGGGCCGACAACGCGTCGGAGATCTCGGCCACGCTCACCATGTGCGCTCTCCCGTCAGCAGTTCGGCGACGAGGCCGTGCACCTCGGCCTCGCGCAGCAGGCTGGTGTGGTCCACGTCCAGCGAGAGGTTCCCGGCCGCGTCCACCGGCGGCTCGTGGTCCTTCGACGACACGAACAGGGGTGTTCCGCCGCGCGCGTCGAACCGGCCCTGACCGGCCAGGAGCAGGAACTCGACGTACGCGGTGAACCCGCCGGTGAGCTGCCGCCGGAAGACCTCGTTGAGCGACAGCCTGCGGGCGACCTCGCCCATCAACCCGTCGTACCGCTCGACCAGCGCGGCGGCGATGCGGGGCAGGTCGTCCGGGTGCGCGTCGACCAGTTCGTCCGCCAGCGCCCGCGCGTCGGCCAGCTCGTCGGCGGTCAGGTGCTCCGCGGACGCTTCGATCGTCGAGGTGAACTCGTGGGCGATCGAGCCCGCGCTCGTCGTCACGGCGTCGAAGAGCACGGTCGCCGGTGGCGCGCCCGACCCGGCGACCGCGTCGGCGACGCGGGTGCCCAGCGCGGCGCCCGCGCAGTACCCCAGCACCGCGCGGACCCGGCGGCCGGTCGCCGACACCTCCGCCGCCCAGCGCTCGACGCACGCGTCCAGCGGACCGGTGCCCGGCCGCGCGAGGTGCAGGAAGCAGGCGCCCACCGCGACACCGGCCGCGAGGTCCGCGAAGCCCGCCGCGGCCCTGGCGCCCGGGAAGTCCAGGCACAGCACGATATCCGGTCCCCGGTCGACCAGTACCCGCCAGTGGGTCAGCTCCACCGTCCGACCTCCCCCGTGTCCACGGCCGCTGTCAGCGCCCGGTAGTCGACCTTCCCGCCGGGCGTCTGGGGCAGCCGGTCGACGTGCCGGACGACGACGTGCCGGCTCGGCACACCCAGCACCTCGGCGAGTCGCCGTCGCTGCCCCTCGTGCACGGCCGCGTCCCCGGCGCCGAACAGGTAGACGACGTCGTCGCCGCCGATCACCGCGGCGGGGTGCTCCGGTCGTTCGACGAGGTGCTCCAGGTCGTCGAGGCTCGTGCGGACGCCGAGCACCTTGACGATCCGCTTGGTGCGACCGGTCAGGTACAGGCGACCGTCGCGCAGGTACCCGAGGTCACCGGTGTCCAGGACGTCCACCTCGGCACCGCGGCGGAGGTCGTCCCGACCGGCCGCGTAGCCGAGCATGACCCCCGGACCCCGGTAGTGGACCGCCCCCTCGCCGGGCACGGCCCGGTCGTGCGTCCGCGCTTCCTCGATCGTGATGGTGCCCCCGGGCACCGCGACGCCCACCGACCCGAGGTGGTCCGGGAGGTCGGCCGGGTCGAGGCAGGCGATCCGCGAGGTGGCCTCGGTCTGGCCGTACATCGGGACGAACCGGCCCCGTCGCCGCTCCATCACCCGCGCGAGCCGCAGCGTCAGCTCGTCGCCCAACCGCGCGCCCGCCTGCGTCATCGTGCGGACCCGCGTGCGCTCCAACAGGTTCGCGTGAGCGGGGCTGAACGCCGCGTAGGTCGTCGGCACGGCGGCGAACGAGGTCGCGCCCGCCCTGACCAGGTGGTCCCACGTCGCCAGCGCCAGCGGCGACCCGTCGCCGAGCACGATGCTCGCGCCGGCCAGCAGGTGGCTGTTCACCACCGACAGCCCGTAGGCGCGGGTGATGGGCAACGTGGTCGGCGCGCGTTCCGCCGCGGTGATGCCGAGCGCGCGGGCGACGGCGGCGGAGTTGCCGGCCAGCGCCCCGTAGGACAGCCGCACCGTCTTCGGGCTGCCCGTGGTCCCCGAAGTCGCGAGCAGCAGCGCCGTCTCCGGGAATATGTCCTCGGCCGGTTCGGCCGAACGCCGGCGAAAGAGTTTCGCGGCGCCGATCCCGCGGTCGACGGGTTCGTAATCGGACTCGGCCGGATTCCCGCCGCCCGGAGCCGGCAGGACGAACTCCGGTCGGTACAGCGAAAGTATTTCGCGGGAAGCGGGCAGGAATGCGACCGTGTGGCCTAGCCGCAGTGCGGCGAGATAGGCGACCACGGTGGGCAGGTCGCGGTCCCCGGCGCACAGCACCAGCGCTTTCCCGTTGTGCCGCAACGCCTGTTCCGCCTCGGCGACCAGTCGGGCCACGTCGCCGTAGGACAGCGTCCGGCCGCCCGCGAGGTGGACGGCGGGGGAACGCGGCGACGCCTGGTCGTGCGTCACGAGATCGAGCATCGCCGGCGGCATGGAGGTCATTCTGCGGTCTGCTGCGAACCGCGGTCCATAGCCCGTATGCGGGCCGGCGGATGTCCTTGACGGCTTCGGTCCCGGTAGGGCACATTCCCGTTGACCTCTCGGGAAGGGAAGCGCTTGCCATGACTCCTGGGATTCGCCAGTTCCTCTTCGAATCGTTGACGGTCATGAAATACAGCACGGCCGACATGGACGACGACACGGTGCTGGGCCCGGCCGGGGCCGACCTCGAATCGCTCGCCCTGGCCGAGCTGTCCATGCGGGTCGAGGACCACTTCGGCGTCCGGTTCGACGACGACGAGGCCGAGATGTTCGCCTCCATGACGGTCGGCGAGTTCTGCGCCGAGGTGGCGCGTCGCGTGCAGACCGCCTCCGCCACGTGAGCGAAAGCGTTGCGGTGACGGGCATCGGACTGGTCAGCCCGGTCGGCACGGCCGTGGATGAGGTGTTCGAGGCGGTCTGCGCGGGCCGGTCCGGGATCGTGCGGCCACCCGAGGGGCACGCGCTGCACGGTGTCGTGGACGTGGCCGCGATCGGCCCGCCCGTCGATCCGGAGAGCGTCATCCCGCCGAAGGAAGCCCGCGTGGTGGACCGCTCGATCGTGCTGGGGGTGCGGGCTGCCGAAGACGCCCTCGCGGACGCCGGGATCGAGGTGGGGCAGGACGTCGACCCGTACCGGGTCGCGGTCGTGCTCTCCGGCGTCGGCGGCCTCGGGACCCTTGCGCGGCAAGCGGTCGAGCGGTCGCGACGCGGTCGCCTCGGGGTCAGCCCCTTCATGCTGCCCGGTGTCCTGCCGAACATGGCGGCCGCGCGGGTCGCCATCAAGTTCGGCATCCGGGGGTACATGTCGTCCTCCGGGACGGCGTGCGCGGCGGGCGGGCAGTCGATCGGCGAGGCGGTGCGCATCCTCCGGTCCGGTGAGGCGGACGTGGTGGTGTGCGGGTGCACCGAGGCCCCGCTGTTCCCGACGTTCGCCGACGCCTTCGGCAACGCCCTCGCCCTCGCCCGCGGCTGGTCCGACCCGACCACCGCGAGCCGCCCGTTCGACCGGCGCCGCAACGGTTTCGTGCTCGGTGAAGGCGCCGGTGTGCTCGTGCTCGAACGCGCCGGGTTTGCCCGCGCGCGCGGCGCCGCGGTGCTCGCCCACGTGCTCGGCTGGGGTGCGACCAGCGACGGGTACCACCCGACCACGCCCCGCCCCGACGGCTCCGGCGCCGCGGAGAGCATGCGGATCGCACTTCGGGATTCCGGCCTGTCCACGAACGACATCGGCTACCTCAACGCGCACGGCACCGGCACGAAAGCCGGTGACTCCGCCGAGTCGAAGGCGATCAGGGGCGTGTACGGCGACGGCATGCCACCGGTCAGCTCGACCAAGGGCATCACCGGGCACCTGCTCGGCGCCTCCGGGGTCGTCGAGGCCGCCATCGCCGTCACGGCCCTGCGCAAGGGGCTGCTGCCGCCGACCCACAACCTGGACGACCCGGACCCGGCCTGCGACCTCAACCACGTTCGCGGCGAGCCGTCGGCCGCCGCGGTGGACGCGGTCATGTCCAACTCGTTCGGCTTCGGCGGTCACAACGTGAGCGTGGTCTTCGGGCGCGCCGATGGCTGAGCGGTTCACCGTCACCCGTCTCCCGGTGCGCTTCTCCGGACCGGGTGCGGGCACCGCGCCGTTGACCTGGGGGCAGAAGGCGATCCTCCGCGACGTGCGGGCGAGCGGCTGGACGAACAACATCAGCGGTGCGCACGCCCTGCCCGAGGGGGTGACCGTCGAGGACCTCGCCGGGCGCCTGGGCCGCGTCATGGGCAAGCACCCCGCGTTGCGGACCCGGCTGGGCGTGGACGAGGAGGGCGACGCCTGCCAGGTCGTGGCCGAGGCGGGCGAGGTCGACCTGGAGGTCGTGACCTTCGCCGACGAACTGGACCGCGCCGAAGCGGTCGACCACGGCAACCGGCTCTGGATCGACTGGCTGGTGGAGCCGATCACGCCGTGGCCGCTGCGGATGGCCGTGGTGCGGCACCGGGGCGTGGCGGTGCACCTGGTGCTCGCCCTGGACCACCTGGTCGCCGACGGCACGGCCGCGCTGCTGGTGATGGCGGACCTCGGGCTCGGCGAGATGGTCGGCCACCCGGTGGACCCGCGCGCGATGACGACCGCGGACCTCGCCCGTCACGAGCGGACGCCGCGGGTGCGGCGGATCGGCGACCGCGCCATGCGCTACTGGGAAGCGCAGTTGCGACCGCTCCCGCCGGCGGCCCCCGGCGAGCCGGGACACCCGGGGGAACGGCCGGCGCGGCGGTGCCGGACCGCGCGGTTCCACTCGCCGGCCGCGCACCTCGCCGTGCTCGCCATCGCCCGCCGGACCCGCACCGACACCTCGGCGGTCCTGCTCGCGCTGATCGCCATCGCGATCGGGGCGGTCACTGGCGCCGACCCGGTCGTGGCGAACCTGGTCACGGGCAACCGGTTCCGGCCCGGCCTCGCCGACGTCATCGGCTCGCTGAGCCAGAACACCGTGCTGACCATCGGCCTCGACGGCACGGTGGACGAGGTGGTGGCGCGGACCCGCCGGGCGGCGACGGTCGCCTGGTTGCAGGCGTACTACGACCCGGACCAACTGGACGATCTGATCGCGCGGCTCGACGCCGAGCGCGGCCGGCCGGCCCGGGTCGCCTACCGGATCAGCGACCGGCGCTTCAGCACCAGGGCGGCGACCGAGGCGATGGCGCGCGAGGCGCGCGTGACGGAGGAAGCCGTCCGGGCCAGGCTGCCGGAGACCTTCGTCAAGTGGGACGGGCACCGGTACGACGTGGACGAGCAGCTGTTCGTCGCCGTCGAGGACCGCGCCGAGACGGTGTACCTGCACCTGGTCTACGACTCGACCGCGGTCACCGGGGAACGGGCGGAAGCCCTGTTGCGCTCGGTGGAGGAGGTGGCGGTGCGCGCCGCGTTCGACCCCGGCGCGCCAACGGGACCACCGCGCCGACCACCACCGTCCACAACGGACGCCGTTGTGGTCCCGTGAGCGGGGCGGCGGCTCAGGCGCGCACCGGGACGGCCGCGAAGCTGAGGTAGCGCAGCCCGGGGTCGTAGTCGCCGAGCACGACCACGTCCGCCGATGCGCCGAGCGCCCCGGCCAGGTGCCACCACACGCCCGTGGTCGGCTGCCCCGCCGGTATCCGCACGTGGTCCGGGGGACCGGGCCACACCGCGGCGAGCGCGTCGCTCAGCACGACCCGCGCGTCCCGGCCGGCCGACAGCCCGGCCACCGCGGCGGAGGCCAGTCCCGGCACGGCTCCCGGCTCCACACCGGTGTGCTGGCGCAGGCCCTCCGACCCGTCGTCCGGGCCACCGCCGAACAGCAGGGCGACACCCCGGTGCTCCACCGGCAGGGGTGCCGTCGACGCGTAGGGCAGGGACGCCTGTTCCACCACCACCAGCAACGCCCGCCGCGCACCGTGGGCGCGGATGACGCGCAGGCCGGTGAACGGCGTCGCGCTGCCCTGGTCGCAGAGGGCGAACGACAGCGGCGCACCGGGGCACAGGTGGCTGAGGTAGGTCGCGGTGGCCCGGCCCGGCCACATGTCGTGCACGGAGAACGCCAGCACCAGCAGGTCGACCGGTTCGTCCGCCGGCACGGCCGCCACCAGCGCCTTCGCCATCTCGCCGTACGACTGGCCGGCCGGCTCCGAGCCGGGTTCGACCCCGAAGGGCCGGGCCATGTCGGCGAAGTAGGCGGCCACCTCGTCCCGGTGGCCGTCGTCGTCGAGGACGCCGGCCCTGCCGGTGAACCTCCCGCGCTCGGCGCGGAGCAGGCGCACCCCGCTCACCAGGGCCGGCTGTGGCCGGCGATGAACGTCGCCAGTTCGCCCACGGTGCGCAGCTCGTCCGGGCGCATCCTCTCGACGTCGATCTGGATGCCGACCTGTTCCTCCACCTCCAGCAGCAGTTCCAGCCCCATCGAGGAGCTGACGCCGAGCCCGTCGGCCATGTCGACGTCCTCGGTGATCGGTTCGTCGCGCTCCACCAGGCGCGCGAGCACGGCGGTCATGGCCTCGACCACGCGGTGGCGCAGGTCGGTGTCGAGCTGTGCGTCGGGTGCGGTCATGTCGGCCTCCTGGTGCGGGACGGGGGATCAGTGCTGGAACACCATCGCGGAGAACGTGGCCCCGGCTCCGGCACCGACGGTCGCGACGAGGTAGTGGCCGCCTTCGCGCAGCAGACCGCGTTCCCCGGCCGTGCGGTAGTTGACGAACGCGTCGGCGCAGAACAGGTGGCCGTTCTCGGCCACGTTGGACAGCAGCACGCGCCGCACCGGGAAGTCGAGCAGCAGGCACAGGCGCTGCCAGGTCACGACGTTCACGTTGTGCGGCAGGACGAGGTCCAGGTCGTCCAGCGCGAGACCGGCCTCGGCCACGGCCCGACGCACGACCTCGGCCAGCGCCGGGCGGTACTCGCGCTGGAACCCGTCGGACTGCTCGCCGAACTCGGTGTCGAACTCGCCGCGCTGGGCGCACACGTAGGACAGCAGCCGGTCGCGCGGTCCGTCGGCGCTCACCAGGCACGCGGCCGAGCCCTCGCCGAACAGCGACGTCCCCGGCAGCAGTCGCGCGTCGCGGGTGAACGCCTTCTCGCCCGTCAGCACCAGCGCCAGGGCGTCATCGGCCGGATCGGCGGCGAGCAGCCGGCCCGCCAGCTCCACCGCCAGCAGACCACTTGCGCAACTTTGTTGTGTGACCGTGAAAGCGAGGGCGTGGCCGAGTCCCAGCTCGCGGCACAGGTCGTGCAGCGGGTTGTGCGGGTACGGCGCCACGACGGGCATCGCGCGGCCGTGGACGACGTACCGGACGCGGTGTTCGTTGCCGTGCAATGCCGTCAGCTCGTCGACCGCGGCGCGCAGCAGTTCGACCAGCGACCGCTCCGGGTCGAACCGGACCTGGTCGAGCCCGTGGAACCGCCGGAAGAGCCTGACCTGGACGTCGGTCAGCCCGAGCGGGGCGGCCAGGTCTTCGAGGGGGGCGCGGAAAGCCGGTGTGTACACCGACACCGCGTCGAGAGCGGTCACACTTCGGGATCACACCACGTCGTTCCGGTGAACGTCAATGTGTGCCATCATGTTGTGGTGTCGCGGTTTCTGCTCGTCGTACTGCCGCTGCAAGGTCACCTCTACCCCATGCTCGCGATCGGGCAGGAGCTTGCCCGCGCGGGCCACGACGTCGTCTGGTGCGGTCCGGAGAACGTGCTGCGCCCGCTCGTCGGTCCGGATGCGACGGTGCACGCCACCGGCGTGCGCGCGTACCGGCGCTACGACGAGAACGGCATGGCCGGTCTGCGCGCGCTCTGGGACGGCTACCTGCTCCCGTTCGCGCGCTTCACGCTCGGCCCCGTGGACGAGGCGGTGGCGCTGCACCGGCCGGACGTCGTCGTGACCGAGCAGTACGCGCTGGCCGGCGGTCTGGTCGCGCACCGCCGCGGCGTGCGGTGGGCGACCCTGTGCACCGGCACGCTCGAACTGACCCCGCCCGAGGACCTGCCGGAGTTCGACGGCTTCGTCGCGGACCGGGTGGCCCGGGCGGTGGCGATGGCCGGGCTGCCCGCCGACGCCCCGGTCGACCCCCGGTTCTCGCCGCACCTGGTGATCGCCCTGATGACCCGGGGGCTCGTGGGCGACGCCGAGCTGCCGGACCGCTGCGTGCTCACCGGCGCGGCGCTGGGGCCGAGGCCGAACGCCCCGGAGTTCCCCTGGCACCTGTGGGACCACGACCGCCGCCACGTGCTGGTGACGGTCGGCACCCTCGTCGGTCACATGATCGGCGACTTCTACGAGCGGGCGGCGGCGGTGCTGGCGCCCCTGGCGGACGAGGTGCAGGCGGTGTTCGTCACCTCGGGTGTGGCCGCGGAGTCGTTCCCCGACAACGCGATCGTCGCCGAGCTGGTGCCGATGCTCGACCTGATGCCGAAGCTGGACGCGGTGGTGTGCCACGCGGGAGGCGCCGTCAACGAGGCGCTCGCCTTCGGGGTCCCGATGGTCGTGGCCCCGGTGCGGGCCGAGCAGGTGGCGTTGGCGCGGCAGGTCGCCAGGTCGGGCGCGGGTGTCGAGGTCCCCGTCCTCGACGTCACGGTGGCCGAGCTGGACGCCGCGCTGCGGGCGGTCCTCGACGGTCCCGACCACCGGGACGCCGCCCGCCGGATCGCGGCGGAGTTCTCCGCCGCCGGAGGAGCGGCCGCGGCCGCGGCGCACCTCGTCGGGCTGGCGTCCGGCGCATGACGGAGAGGACGGTCGGGTGGACAGGTCCGGAGCGAGCGCGTTACCGGCGGCCAGGGAGTTCGCGTGGGCCAGGCAGCGGCGCGCCGACCTGCGCGCCGCGGGCGGGGTCCTCGACCCGGTGCTGACGTTGCGGGCCGGTGGTGACGGGCCCGCCCTGTTCTGCGCGCCGCCGCTGGTCGGCGCGAGCTGGTGCTACCTCGCGCTGCTGCCGCACCTGGCACCGGAGCACCCGGTGCACGGGCTCCAGTCGCGCGGGCTGCGCAGGCCCGAGCCGCTGCCGGTGGACATGGCCGAGTTGGCGCGGGACTTCGCCGACCGGATCAGGATCACCCAGCCGCACGGCCCGTATCACCTGTTCGGCTGGTCCAACGGTGGGAACACGGCGCACGCGATCGCCGAGGAGCTGGAGCGGCGCGGTCACGAGGTCGGCCTGCTCGCCATCGCCGACGCCACGCCGCACCTGCCGCACACCCTCAGCGTGGCCGACGACAACCTGTGGCTGCTGTGCGACTTCGTGCTCCGCGAGTTCGGCTACCAACCGGTGATCGAGCCGGACGACCCCGACCCCGTCGCCCGGCTGCTGGAGGTGGTGCGGGCGAGGCCGGGGCTGGGGCTGCACGAGTGGCCGGACCGCCGACTGCTCGCGCTGCCGAGGGTGATCAGGAACAACGTCGCGGTGGCGCAACGGCACCGGCCGGGTCGGGTGCGCTGCCCGGTGCTGTTCTTCGCCGCCACCGCCGGCCCGCGGACCACCCGGTCGAAGCTGGCGTCCTGGGCGGAGCACGTGAGCCGGCCGATCGACGTGGTCGAGGTGGACTGCGAGCACGAGCACATGCTCCTCCCCGAGCCGGTCGCGCGGATCGGCGCGGCCCTCACCGCCCGCCTGGCCGCACCCTCCTGGCCGCGTCCTCCTGACCGCCCGGAAGCGTCCGCGCGGACGGCCGACACGTCCGAAAGCCCGATTGCCACGGGGGAATCGCGTACCTAGTCTCGGTGGCGGGGTCCGCGGACGCCGGGGCCGGTCCACGAGATCGGCGGTCGGAACCGCGGCCGGGGATGTGAGCGCACCGTCCACATCGAACCGGGGCCGGCGCGGGCCCCGGAGCACGTCGCCGCGACGCGGGAGCGTCGGTGGTCCATCCAGTTCTTCGACCGGGAGGTCCCATGAGTCGGGCGAACCTGCGCACCGCGTTGGCGCGGGACCCGCGGGTCGGTGCGGGCAACGTGCTGCCCATGCTGCTGGAGCACGGTGCGGACCCGGACACCCCGCGGATGACCTTCGACGTCGACGTGGACGGCATCCCCGCGTGGACGCCGCTGTCCCTGCGCGACCTGGTCGAACGGGTCGCCGCCCGGGCGGACTGGTTCGCGCGCAAGGGGATCGGGCGACGCGACCCGGTCGCCGTTTTCGTCACCTCGGCGGCCGACGTGTTCCTCAACTTCTTCGCGCTCAACCACCTCGGCGCGATCCCGGCGCTGATGAACGGCGGCATGCCGATCGAGGTCGCCGCGGAGTTCGTCCGCCGGCTGCGCGCGGTCGGCGTGGTGCTCGACGCCGACCACGCCGCGCTGCGGGACCACGAACTCGGCGTACCCGTCCTGGGCGACGCGGCGGACACCGGCACCGGCGATCCGCACCGGGCGCCGCCGCCCTACCGCCACCACGACGACGACCCCGTGGCCATCACGCACTCCTCCGGCACCACCCGGATGCCCACGCCGGTCGTGCACTCGCACCACAGCCTGTTCGCCGCCGTGCGCGCGGTGCGGCTCACCGAAGCCAGGCCGCACGGGCCGGTGCGGGAGATGTCGGTGCTGCCCGCCGCGCACGCGGCCGGGATCATCGTGGTGAACCAGGCGCTGTGCAACGGCTACGAGCTGCTGTGCCTGTCCGCGCAAGGTGGACCGTTCGAGTGCAGCGGCGAGGTCGTGCTGGACGCCATCGAGCGGTGGCGGCCGACCGGCGTGTTCGGCTTCGCGGTCACGTGGGCCGAGCTGGCGCGGTTCGACCTGTCGGAGCGGGACCTCGGCTCGGTGCGGAACTGGTCGAGCACCGGCGACTGCGCGCACGAGCCGCACATCCGGAAGCTGGTCGCGGTGGGCAGCCACCCCGTGTGGACCCCGGACGGCGTGGTCGACCGGCCCGGCTCGAAGTTCATCGACACGCTCGGCTCGACCGAGATGGGCCACAGCGCGTTCGCCATCAGCCACCGGCCCGGCAGCGACCGCTACGACCGGTGCGTCGGCAAGCCGTACCCGTTCGCCGAGGTGGCGCTGCTGGACGTGGCGACGGGCGAGGAGGTGCCGGTCGGCCAGGTCGGGCAGTGCGGCCTGAAGTCGCCCACGCTCGCGCCCGGCTACTGGAACGACTCGGCCGCCACCTACCGCAACCGGCTCAACGGCTACTACCTGACCGGCGATCTGATGTACCGCGACGAGGAGGGGTACTACTACCACCTCGACCGGGCCAACGACGCGATCGACCTGGGCGACGGGAACTGGCTCTACACCGCGTTGTCCGAGGAGCGCGTCCTCGCCCGCTGCCCGGACGTCCGCGACTGCACGGTCCTCGCGGCGAAACCGGAGGGCGGTCCGGCGGTCACCGACGTGCTGCTGGTCCTGCACGAGGGCGCCGACCCCGCGCTCGACCGCGGTGAGGCGGTCCGCTCCGCCCTCGGCGAGGCGGTGGCGCGCACGGTGCGCCGGGTCGACGTCGTGCCCGACGGCCGGCTGACGGTCGGTCCCACCGGGAAGGTGCGCAAGTTCCTGATGCGCCAACGGGTCCTGGCGGACGCGCCACGCGGGAGGTAGCTCGTGAGGTATCCGTTGTCATTCGCGCAGCGGCGGTCGCGGGGGCGGGCGTCGCCGCTGTCCTGCGCCGCGTGGCTCGACGGTCCGCTGGACCCCGACGCCCTGCGCCGCGCCCTGGACGTCGTGGTCGCCCGGCACCCGGTGCTCCGGACCCGCTTCACCGACGCCGAGCAGGTCGTCGCCCCCACCGGCGGCGTGGTGGTCGAGCACGTCGTGCTCCCCGGCGGTCCCGACGACGTGGCACGGGCCGAGGCGATCGCCTCCGACCTGGCCGCACGACCGTTCGACCTCGGACGCGCGCCGCTGCTGCGGGTCGCGCTGGTCGAACTCGGACCGGAACGCCGGCTGTTCGCGCTGGCGGCGCACGAGGTCGTCGCCGACGCCGCCGCGGTGGGGGTGCTGCTCGCCGACCTGGCCGTCGCGTACCGGGGCGGCCCGCCCGCGCCGGCGCCGTGGATGGACTACGGCGACTACGCGCTGTGGCAGCGCGAGCGGCTGCGCGGCGAGGAGTTGGAACGCCTGCTGGACCACTGGCGCGCGGTGCTGCGCGACGCGCCCCCGGCGATGTCCTTCGAGCGCGGACCGGGCGGGCGGCTGACCGCGGCGGTACCCGCCGCCACGTCACCGGTGGAGCTGCTCGCCGCGTACGCGGTGGTGCTGGCGCGGCACACGGGGCAGGCGGACCTCGTGATCGCGGTGCCGGTGAGCGGTCGGACCCGGGTGGAGCTGGAGCCGATCGTCGGCCCGTTCGCCGACGCGGTCCCGGTCCGGGTGTCGGTGGCGGGCACGTCGACCTTCGCCGAACTGCTGGCACGGGTGCGGGACGCGGCGGAGACCGCGCTCGCGCACGACGAGGTGCCGCTCGACCTGCTCGCCGAGGAACTGGGCCTGGACCTCCGCGACGACGCGGTGAGGTTCGCGTTCCGGCCGCCCGAGGTGCCCGCACCGGACTTCCCCGGTGTGCGGAGCCGGGTCCTGCCCGTGCCAGCCGACGGGGCCGACCTCGACCTGGTCGCGGGGGAGGACGGGGTGGTGACCCTGGCGCACCGCGTCGACCCGCGGTTCGCCGAGTGGCTGCTGGGATCGGTGGTGGCGGTGGTGGAGGAGGCCGGGCGGGCCCCGGACACCCCGCTGTCGGACCTGCCGCTGCTACCGGTGGAGGGGGCCGCGTTCCCGACCGCCGCGTTCCCGACCGGCGCGCCGCGCCGGACGCGCCCGGCCGCGGACGACGCCGGGCGGTCGGCGGCGCACGACCCCGCTCCGCTCGCGGGCGACGCCCCGACGGGTGGTGGGGTCCCGTCGCGTGACGGGATCGAGCGGACCATGGCCGAGATCTGGGCGGAGCTGCTCCGCACCACCGAGCCGATCGGCGCGCACGACAACCTGTTCGGCCGCGGCGGCGGCTCGTTGACCGCGGTCCGCTTCGCGTCCCGGATCGCCGACGCCTACGGCGTCGTCCTGCCGATGGACCGCATCATCACCTCGCCCACGATCGCGGCGCTCGCCGAGTTCGTGTCGGCCGAGCTGGCGCCCGCGGACGACGTCGAAGCCGGCCTGGCGGCGTTGTCCGACGCGGAGCTGGACGACCTGCTGCGCGCGGTCACGGCCACCCGGGACCGCCGCCGGACCGCCGAGGGGGACACGCGGTGAGCACGACGTCGAGCACGGCGTGGCTGCGGGAGCTGCTGGGCGAGGACGGGCGCCGCGACCCGTACCCGCTCTACGCCCGCCTGCACGAGCGGGGACCGGCGGTGGCGCTGGCGCCGGGCGACAGGCACGCCGCCATCGTCCACGGGCACGACGCCGTCGGCCGGGTCCTGCGCGACCCGACCTTCCACGTGCTGGACGCGGAGTACCTGGACCGGGGCAGCACCCGGTGGCGCGCGCACCCCGCCGTGCGCACCATGCAGGACTCCGTCTTCAACGACAGCGGCGACCACCTCGCCCGCACCCGCCGCGTGTTCGGCCAGGCGTTCGGCTCGACCCGCGTGTCCACCCTGGAACCGATGATCACCCGCCGCACCGACCACCTGCTCGACCTGCTCGCGGCCGAAGGCGGCGGGGGTGCGCCGGTCGACTTCATGACGCGGTTCGCCCTGCGCCTGCCCAGCGACGTCATCGGCGAGGTGCTGGGCGTCCCCGAGGCGGACCGGGCGGGGTTCCCCGAGCGGGTCAGGACCTTCGACGCGATCCTGGAACTCGGTCAGCGCACCTTTCGCGAGCTGCGCGCGGCGGACACCGCGGCCGAGGAGCTGACCTCCTACTTCGCGGGCCTCCTCGCCGCCCGCCGGGCGGAACCCGAGGACGACCTCATCTCCGTCCTGGCCGCGGCCGACGGGCTGGCCGAGCCCGTGCTGCTGGCCAACCTGGTCGTCGTGTTCAACGCGGGGTTCCGCACCACGGCGAACCTGCTCGGCAACGGCCTGCACCTGCTGCTCACGCACCCCGACGCCCTCGACGCCCTCCGCGCCGACCCCTCCGCGGCGTCCGCGTACGTCGAGGAGGTCCTCCGCTTCGACCCGCCGGTCCACTTCGCCGTCCGCTACGCGGTCGAGGACACCGAGGTCGCGGGGGTCGAGGTGCCGCGCGGGCGGACGGTCCTGATCCTCACCGCCGCCGCCAACCGGGACCCCGGTCGGTTCGCCGATCCCGACCGGTTCGACCCGACCCGCGCCGACAACCACCACTACGCGTTCAGCGCCGGCCCGCACTTCTGCGTCGGCGCGGCACTGGGCCGGGTGGAGGGGCGGATCGCGCTGGCCCGCCTGGTGACCCGTTTCCCCTCCCTCGCCCTCGCGGCCCCGCCGCGCCCGCGCCGCCACTTCATGCTCCGCGGGTACGACCGCTTGGAAGTCCTGTGCCGGTGACCGCCGGCACCCGCGCGGATCAGGTCGACGGGCACCCGCACCCGAGGGTTTCGCCGGTATTCCGCTGATCCGCCCGGACGCGCCGGGGAATTCACTGCGGAATGGCGTAGGAGCCGTTGGGTATTTCCGTGGTCCCATTGCGGTCCACCGCGCCGCGCACTGGTGGACGTGGCCGTTCGGCGGGTGCAATTGCTCACCGCCGATTGGCCGATGGTGTCCCGCGTGAACCGTGACGTACGATTCTTCCCACTCGGACCGCGGTTGAGCGGAAACTATTGCGCAAATGTTTCGATAAGTGCGCGGACAAGGCGGGAGACCCGATGACCAAAGGTCTGGCGTCGACCGGAATGGAACTGGCGGCGAGTCCGGAATGGGTCGACGAGATCCTGCTGCGCGGCGCGGACGACGATATCTGCCTCTATTCGGGAGGCCCCCTCGACCGGAGGACGCTGCGGCGGTTGGTCGCGCAACGGCAAGCACGCCTCGCGGACGCCGGACTGCGCGCGGGCGGGTCGCTCGCCCTGCGACTGCCGCCGTCGACGGCGTACGTGGCGAACCTGCTCGCCGGGTGGCGCACCGGCGCCCAGGTGATCCTCCTCGACCACCGCCTCACCGCGTTCGAGACCGAGCTCGCGCTCCGCAGGCTCGCACCGCGGGTGGTGGTCGAGCCGGGGCGGATCACGAGCAGCCCGCTGAGCGCGTTCGCCGAGGTGGAGGAGACCGTCACGGTGCGGGACGGCCGCGACGCCGCGACCCCGCACGCCGTGATCCAGCTCAGCTCCGGCTCCACCGGCCCGTCCAAGGTGATCGGCCGGACGGCCGCCGACCTGGTCGCCGAGATCGAGCGGTACACCCGGATCGACGGCGTGCCGCTGCCGGGCGAGCGGATCGTCGTGCTGGCCTCCATGGTGCACGTGCTCGGCCTGGTCGGCGCCCTGCTGTACGGCCTGCACGCCGGCGTGCAGGTCAGACCGCCCGAACGGCTCACCGGCGACGGCGTGCTCGACGCGATCGCCGCGGACCCCGCCCCCGCGACCGTGCTCGGCGTGCCGTTCCACATCGGACTGCTCGCCTCCGTCGCGGACCCGCCCCCGCTGCCGCAGCTCAAGCGGATGACCACCGGGGGCGAGGCGGTGCCCGCCGCGACCGCCGCCGCCTTCACCGCCAGGTACGGCGTGCCGCTGGGCAACATGTGGGGCATGACGGAGGTCGGCGTGATCGCCACCGACCTGTCCGGCGAGCACCGGCCCGCCCTCACCCCGGCGCCCGGGCTCTCGGTGGTCGAACGGGACGGGGAGCTGCTGGTGAGCCAGCCGGAGTCGCCGTACGTCGGCCTGTCCGACCCGGACCGGTGGGCGGACGGCTGGCTGCGCACCAAGGACGCGGGCGCGGTCGACCCGGTCACCGGCCTGGTCACCGTCAAGGGGCGCCTCGACTCGCAGGTGTCGGTCGGTGGGCTGAAGGTCGACCTGACCGAGGTCGAGGCGACGCTCGCCGGACTGCCGGGGGTGGTGGCGGCCGTCGTGCTGCACGACGACGTCGTCACGGCCTACGCGCAGCTCGACGCCCCGGCCACGGCCGAGGCCGTCCGGACGGGTCTGGCCGAACGGCTCGCCGCGTACAAGAGACCGCGCCGGCTGCACGTGCTCGACGCGATGCCGCGCACCACCACGGGAAAACTGGTCCGCGACCACTCGGTGCTCCGCCAGGCCGCTCGCGGGGGAAGGTGATCCGATGAGGACGCAGGTCGTCACCTCCGCCACCCGGGACGGGGCGCCGCGGTGAGCCGGGGCGGGACACCCGACCGGGACGACGTCCTGGCGATGCTCGCCGGGCTCGACGGCAGGCCCCCGGAGGAGGTCCCCGAGATGATCGAGTCGATGGAACTGGCCTGGCTGGTGCACCAGGTGGAGCAGCGCTACGGCGTGCGCGTGGAACTCGACGGCGAGCAGCACGGCCGCATGACCACCGTCTCGGGAGCCGCGGACGTGCTCCGGGAAGTGATCGGGACGCCTGATGACCACGTCCGGGACTGACCACGTCGGGCCGCGCGCCGGTGACGCGGTGCGGACCGCGTCCGGCCCCGGCGCGGCGCAGCGGGGCGGACCGCCCGGCACGACGGCCACGTGAAGGAGACCGCGGTGAACGAGTTCGCCCTGACCGGGCGGGAGCGCGCCCTGCTCCCGTCGGACGACGACGTCCGGTTCTACGCCGAGCACGGCTGGTACCTGTCGGAGAAGCTCCTCTCCGACGCCGAGGTCGAGGAGTTGGGCGTGGCGGTGGACCGGTACTACGCGGGGGAGCGGAGCCGCCTGCTGCCGACCCGCCCCGACCGGCTGGCCTACTGGACGCCCGAGCACGCCGACGTCCAGCGCCACAACGACTACGTGCACCACGAGAGCGACGCGATCGCCAAGGCGCTGCTCAAACCGCTGATCGGCGCGGTGGCCGCGCGCCTGGCGGAGGTCGACGAGATCCGGGTGTTCCAGTCGACCCTGATCCACAAGCCGCCGATCGCCGAGGAGCCGTCGAACATCGTGCCCTGGCACTTCGACAAGCACTATTGGGCGTCGTCCTCGTCGGACCGGATGCTCACCGCGTTCATCCCGCTGCACGACTGCGACGAGGAGCTGGGCACCATCACGATGGTCGACGGCAGCCACCTCTGGGAGGAGGTGGGGTCGGACGACAGCGCCACGAAGCACTTCGCCGAGCGCGACGCGTCCCACCTGGAGGACCTGCTCACCGCCAACGCCGCGCACAACGGCGCCGAGGTCGTGAAGGTCCCGATGGTCATCCCCAAGGGGCACATGAGCTTCCACCACTGCCGGACCTACCACGGCAGCGGGCCCAACCGCGCGAACCGGCCGCGCCAGGCCATCTCGCTGCACCTCCAGGACGGGGACAACGCCTACCGCGAGTTCCGCCTGTCCGACGGTGGCCTCGCCTTCTACAACCACGACGCCCTCGTGCGCCGCACGCCGGACGGCAGGCCGGACTACGCCGACCCGGAGTTCTGCCCGACCGTGTGGCGTGCCTGAGCGGCGGGGCGGGGTGATGGCACACGCACCGGACACCGACGTCGGCCTGTACCGGACGGTGCGGCTGATCCGCCTGTTCGAGGAGCGGGCGGTCGAACTCGTCCGCTCCGGGGACGTCGTCGGCGGCATCCACCCCTACACCGGCCAGGAGGCCATCGCCGCCGGGGTGTGCGCGGCGCTGCGCGTGGACGACGTGATCACCAGCACCCACCGGGGGCACGGGCACGTGCTCGCCAAGGGCGCCGACCCCGCCCGGGTGCTCGCCGAGCTGGCCGGCCGCGCCACCGGCCTCAACCGGGGCCGGGGCGGGTCGATGCACGCCGCGGACTTCGGCCTGGGCATCCTCGGCGCGAACGCGATCGTCGGCGCGAACGGCGCGATCACCGCGGGCGCGGCCTGGGCCGCCCGGCAGGAGGGCGGCGACCGGGTCGCGGTGAGCTTCTTCGGCGACGGCGCGGTCAACCAGGGCGTCCTGCTGGAAGCCATGAACCTCGCGGCCCTGTGGCGGCTGCCGGTGCTGTTCGTCTGCGAGAACAACGGGTACGCGACGACGCTGACCGTCGCGGACGCGGTCGCGGGCACGATCACCGGGCGCGGCGAGGCGTTCGGCATCCCGTCGGTGACGGTGGACGGCATGGACCCGCGCACGGTGCTCGACGCGGCGCGCGAGGCGGTGGACCGGGCCCGCGCGGGCGGCGGGCCGTCGCTGGTCGAGTGCCTGACCTACCGGTTCGACGCGCACCACACCTGGGAGCACCGGGCCCGGGTCCGCTACCGGGACGACGACGAGGTCCGGACCGGGCGGGAGAGGGACCCGGTGGTGATCCAGGGCGCGCGGCTGACCGGCGAGGAGCGGGAGCGGGTCGACGCCGAGGTGCGGTCCACCCTGGACGCGGCGGTCGCGTTCGCGCTCGACAGCCCGCACCCCGATCCGGCGGGCGCGCTCGACCACCTGTACGCCACCGGGATGCGCCCTCGTCCGGGCGGTGGTGGCTGATGCCGTGGCTGTCCTACCGGAAGGCGCTCAACCGGGCGCTCGGCGACGAACTGGCCCGCGACCCGGCGGTGTTCGTGCTGGGCGAGGACGTCCGGGTGGCGGTCTCCAACGTCACCGCCGGCCTCTTCACGCGGTTCGGACCGGACCGGGTGCTGGACACGCCCCTGTCGGAGCAGGCGTTCACCGGCTTCGCCACCGGCGCCGCGCTGAGCGGGCGGCGGCCGGTGATCGAGTTCCAGATCCCGGCGCTGCTGTACCTCGCGTTCGAGCAGATCGTCGACCAGGCGCACAAGTTCTCGCTGATGACCGGTGGCCAGGCCCGGGTGCCGGTGACCTACCTGGTGCCCGGCTCGGGGTCGAAGGCAGGGTGGGCCGGGCAGCACTCGGACCACCCGTACGCCCTGTTCGCCCACGCCGGCGTGAAGACGGTGGTGCCGGCCACGCCCGAGGACGCCTACGGCCTGCTGACCTCGGCGATCCGGGACGACGACCCGGTCGTGGTGTTCGCCCCGGCGGCGGCGCTGGAGGTCCGGGCCGACCTCGACCACGACGGGCTGGCCCCGGTGCCGCTCGGTGTCGGCCGGGTCCACCGGGAGGGCGAGGACGTCACGGTCGTGGCGGTGGGGCACCTGGTGCACGACGCGCTCGCGGTCGCCGAGGAGCTGGCCGGTGACGTCTCGGTCGAGGTGTTCGACCCGCGCACGGTGTACCCGTTCGACTGGGACGGGCTGGCCGACTCGGTGGCCAGGACCGGCCGCCTGGTGGTGGCCGACGACTCCAACCGCACCTGCGGCATCGCGGCCGAGGTCCTCGCGACGGCGGCCGAGCGGTTCGACCTGTTGGCCCCACCGGTCAGGGTGACCAGGCCGGACGGCACCGTGGTGCCGTTCGCGCCGGCGCTCGACCGGGCCGTGCAACCCGACCGCGCCAGGCTGGCGGCCGCGGTCCGGAAGGCGTTCGAGCACTGACGACCAGGACACGGAGGGCACATGCCACTCGACCCGACCCTGCGGGCGATGCGCGACGACGCGGTCGCCGCGGGGGTCCGGCCGCTCTACGAGCTCTCGATCGAGGAGGCGCGGGCGGCCGACCTCGCGGCGATCCGCGCGGCGGCGGGCGCGGGCGAGCCGGTGCGCCACGTCACCGACCGCCACGTCCCCGGACCGGGGGGCGACCTGCCGATCCGGGTCTACCGCCCGGTCGACACGGCCGAGCCCCTGCCCACCGCGGTCTACTTCTTCGGCGGCGGCTGGGCGCTCGGCAGCATCGACACCTCCGACGAGATCTGCCGCGCCCTGGCCAACGCGGTGCCCTGCCAGGTGATCACCGTCGGCTACCGCCTGGCGCCCGAGCACCGGTTCCCGGCCGCCGTGGACGACTGCCGCGCGGCCGTCGGCTGGATCGCCGCGAACGCCGCCGAGCTCGGCGTCGACCCCGACCGCCTCGCCGTGGCGGGCGACAGCGCGGGCGGCAACCTCGCCGCCGCCGTCACCCTCGACCGCGCCGGGCCCGCCCTGGCCGCCCAGGTGCTGGTCTACCCCAACACCGACCACCGCGGCGACACCGGCTCCATGCGCGAGAACGACGACCCCGCCGCGTTCAACCGCCGGTCCGTCGCCTGGTACTGGGGCCACTACCTGGCGAGGCCGGAGGACGGCCTCGACCCGTCGGCCTCACCGCTGCTCGCCGAGGACCTGAGCGGCCTCCCACCCGCCCTGGTGATCACCGCGGAGCACGACCCGCTGCGCGACGAGGGGGAGCGGTACGCCGAACGCCTGCGCGAGGCCGGCGTGCCCGTGGTCGCGACGCGCTACGCCGGGATGGCGCACGGCTTCTTCGCCATGTCGGGCGTCGTGGACGCGGCCCGCGAGGCCCGGGCCGAGGTCGCCGCGTTCCTGCGCGGGCACTTCGACCGCCGCGTTCACGCGTAGGCCGCCGCCTGCATCGCGTACAGCTCGGCGTACAGGCCGCCGGCGGCCATCAGCTCGTCGTGCGAACCGCGTTCCCGCACGCGCCCGCCGTCCACCACCACGATCAGGTCGGCCATGCGCACCGTGGAGAACCGGTGCGAGACGAGCACGGTGATCGCGCCGGTGCGCCGGCCGACCTCCCGCGCGCCGGCCGCGTACCGCTCGAACAAGCGGTGCTCGGCCTGCGCGTCGAGCGCCGAGGTGGGTTCGTCGAGGACGAGCAGCAGGGGCTCGGTGCGCATCATGGCCCGACCGAGCGCGAGCTTCTGCCACTGCCCGCCGGACAGCTCCGCGCCGTCGGCGTAGGACTTGCCGAGCTGGGTCTCCAGGCCGTCCTCCAGGCGGTCGAGGACGTCCTCGGCGCGGGCGCGGCGCAGCGCGTCGCGCACCGCCCCGGGGGACTCCACGTCGGCCAGCTCGCCCACCCCGACGCTCTCGCGGGCGAGCAGTTCGAAGCGGGCGAAGTCCTGGAACCCGGCGGCGACGCGGCCGCGCCAGCCGTCCACGGGGAAGCGCGCCAGGTCCGTGCCGTCGACCTCGATCACGCCGGTGGTGGCCGGGTAGAACCGGCACAGCAGCTTGACCAGGGTCGTCTTGCCCGCCCCGTTCTCGCCCACGAACGCGACCGTGCCGCCCGCGGGCAGGGTCAGGTCGACGTCGGAGATCACCGGCCGGTCGGTGCCCGGGTAGGCGAAGGAGACGCCGCGCAGCTCGATGCCGTCCCGGACGCGCTCGGGCACGTCCCGGTCGGGCGGTGGGGGCGCCTGCCTCGCCAGCAGGGCGCGGGTCCAGCGCATGTTCGCCATCACCCGCCCGGTGCGCTGCATCTCCTGCAACGCGGTCACCGCGGACGTCACCTGCTGGTTCACCTGGGACGCCAGGGTCAGCACGAGCAGCACGTCGCCGACGCTGCGGCTGCCCGCCACGGCCTCGCGCAGCACCAGCAGCGTGCCCAGCACGTACGCCACGGCGAAGAACAGCTGACCGGCGGCGCGCAGCAGCACGGCCCGGCGCTCGCCGCGCCACAGCTCCTCCGACGCGTCGTCCCAGGCGCGCCGCTGCCGGGACCGCATCTCCGACTCCAGCCCGCTGACGCGCAGCTCCTTCGCCGACACCGGGTTCGCCACGAGCCCGAACAGGTGCCTGGCGTGCCGGGACGGCGGCGCGGACCGCTCGCGCGCGGCGTTCACGATCGACTCGGCCCGCCGCCCGAGCAGCAGCGGCGGCACGGCGGCCAGCGGCAGGAGCAGCAGCAGCGGGTTGAGCCGGGCCAGCAGGACCGCGGTGATCGAGATCGCCACCAGCAGGCCCAGGCTGTTCAGCAGGGACTCCATCGAACCCCACGCGGCCCGGTGCAGCTCCTGGCGCAGCACCTGGAGCTTGTCGGCGTACTCCGGCCGCTCGTGGTGCTCCAACCCGGCCGAGCCGTTGGTCATCTCGATCAGCTCGCGCTCCAGGCGCGGCACGGCGCGGTCGCCCAGCTCGAAGTAGAAGATGTGGGCGAAGTGGCCGGCGGTCAGCGCGGCGATCACCGCGACCACGACGAGCACCGCGGCGGTGGTCGCGCCCCGCACGTCCCCCGCCAGCGCCGAGTCGGCCAGCGCGGCCAGCGCGGGTGCGGCCAGCGGCATCGCCGAGGCCTGCGCGACCATGAGCACGACCGAGAGCACCAGCCGGTACCGGCTCTCCCGCCAGGCGATGGCGAACAGCTCCCCACCGCCGCGGACGACCTCGATCACCGGTTGACCTCCCGTGTCCCGTCCGGCACGTCGTCGGCCTCGACGTCCAGGCCGCGCGCGAACCGTTCCGCCTGCAACGCGAACAGCCGGGCGTAGCGGCCGTCCGCCGCGACCAGCTCGTCGTGCGAGCCGCGCTCGACCACGCGCCCGCCGTCCAGCACGACGATGTGGTCGGCCCGCCGGACGCTGGAGAACCGGTGCGAGATGAGCAGCGACGTGACCCCACGCGTCAGCTCCACGAACCGGTCGAAGAACGCGACCTCGGCGCGGACGTCCAGCGCCGCGGTCGGCTCGTCCAGCACCAGGACCGTGGCGCCCGCCTCCAGGGCGTAGAGCGCGCGGGCGATGGCGATGCGCTGCCACTGGCCGCCGGACAGGTCCGTGCCGCCGGGGTAGGCGCGCGACAGCGGCGTGTCCAGGCCGCCGGGCAGGGCGAGCAGCGCGTCGGCGATCCCGGCCCGTTCGGCGACGCGCAGCACCACCGCCCGGTCGACCGGCACGTGCGGCGCGCCCAGCGCGATGTTCTCCGCCGCGGTCAGCTCGTAGCGCACGAAGTCCTGGAAGATCACGCCGATCCGGCGGCGCCACAGCACCGGGTCGAACTCCGCGATGTCGACGCCGTCCGCCCGCACGGCGCCCGAGGTCGGCTCGTAGAGCCGCCCGAGCAGCTTCACCAGCGTGGTCTTGCCCGCGCCGTTGACGCCGACGACCGCGGTGCAGAGCCCGGCGGGCAGTTCCAGGTCGACGCCGTCGAGCACGGCCCGGTCGGAGCCCGGGTAGTGGAAGCCGACGCGGTCGAAGGCGAGGGCGGTGGACGGCGTGCCCGCGGGCACCTCGGCCCGCCCCGGCGGGGGTTGCTCCCCGTCCAGCTCGCCCAGCCGGTCGCGCAACCGCCGCAGGGCGGTCAGGGCCAGCATCGCGTACTGCGTGCTGGTGTCCGCCTCGGGGTAGTAGCCGCCCAGCGAGATCGCCAGGACGATCGCCTGCACCCCCAGCGCCAGCGCGGTCAGGCTCACCCGACCGGTCGCGGCGAGCTGGGCGGCGTGCACCGTCGAACCACCCGCCAGCAGCAGGCCCAGCGCCGTCAGCACCAGGTACGGGGCCAGGTAGACGCGCCGCCGCGCCCGTTCGTAGGGGTCCCGCACGGCCTCCCAGGCGGCCACGTAGCGATCGGCCAGCCACCCGCTCAGGCCGAAGACGCGGATCTCCTTCGCCGCCGCGTCGGTCATCGTGACCCCGTGCAGGTAGGCGACCTCGCGCTGCTTGCCCACGACCTCGCGCCACACCCGCGAGTACTTCCGCAGCCCGCCGCGCTGGCCGTAGCGGAACGCGAGCACCGCCGCGGCGACCGCCAGCGCCGCCGGCCAGCCGACCGTCGAGCCGATGACCACCACGAGGACCAGCAGGCGCGTGTAGCGCGCGACCAGGCCCAGCATGCCGACGCACGCCTGACCGGGTGTGCCCCACTCGCGGTCGAAGGCGCGCACGGCCTCGCTCAGCTCGTCGAGCGTGCGCTGGTCCTCCAGCGGTCCGATGCCGACCGGGCGCAGCATCAGCGCCATCGCCTCGTCCCGCAGCGCGCTGTCCACCCGGCGCCGCATCCGCTGCCCCACCGCGTTGTTCACCGGGGTGAGGAGCTGGGTGAGCAGGAACACGGCGGCGGCGAGCAGGAAGACCGCGATCAACCGGTCCCAGGCCTCGCTGCCGACACCGCCGGCGACCGCGGCGGGCACCTCGCCGACCAGGACGCTCGTCGCGACCACGAACGCGACCGGCAACAGGCCGAGGACGATGTTGAGCACGGCCAGGAGGACGACCGGGCCGACGCCGCCGGACGGCATCAACCGGATGATCCGCAACCGGGGCCGCACGGCCTCGTCCACCCAGTGCGACCACGTGGCGCGCACCCCCGACCCCGCCGCGGGCATTCCGGTCGTCAATGGCGCTCCCGAATCGACGGAAAGGGCATCGTCGTGCTTTCGCCGTGAAACCCGGAATGGGCGGTGGCAATCCACGCGCGGACCTGGCGCCGGTGGCGCGCTTGGGGTTCGACGAATCAAAGCACACCGGCGAGAGCCGCATCAAGAAAGTCGTTGCGCGACCCCGCACGATTCAGTTGCGCAACTCCGCCGGGTGGGCCACCGGGTCCGGCCCTCTGCCGTCAACCGAGCGGCGCGTCCTCGTCCCGCAGCGCTTCCAGGGTCCGCGCGTACATGCGGGACTTGATGGTGCCCACCGTGGGGCCGGCCTTGCCGACGTGGGTCCGCGCGATCTCGATCGCGGCCGTGCGCACGGCGTCCTCGTCCACGGCGTGGTCGACGATGCCGGCGTCGAGGGCGTCGTGGCCGCCGTAGCGTCGGGCGGTGGTCATGGCCTCGTGCGCGGTGCGCGGGCTCAGCCGGGCCTGGATCAACGCGGACATGCCCGGCGTGAAGGGGATGTCGATCTCGGCTTCGGGCAGGCACCAGAAGCCGCGGTCGGCGCGCATCACGCGGAAGTCGTGGGCGAGCGAGAGCATCGCCCCGGCTGCGAAGGTGTGCCCCTGGAGCGCGGCCACCGTGATCACCGGCAGCGACAGCACCCGCGCGAAGAGGCCGTGCACGGACACGACGTACCCGAGGTACTGCTCGCCGTTCGCCATCAGCCAGTCGAGGTCCAGGCCGTTGGAGAAGAACTTGCCGGTGGCGGTGGTGACCAGGGCGCGCGGTCCCGCGGCCTGCTCCACCTCGTCCAGCGCGGCGCCGACCGAGGCGATCCAGTCGGGGTGGAAGCGGTTCTCGGTGCCCCCGAGGTCGAGGACGAACACGTCGTCCTGGCGGTCGAGCGTCGGCATGGCGGCTCCTCTGTCGTGCCGGGCGCGGGCGGGCGACCCATGTTCGTTACTGACCGGTAACTTATGGTGTGCCCCGCCGGACGTGCAACCAGGGCTCGAACAGGACGTCGAGGCCGGGCCCGGCGGTTCTCGCGGCGACCGCTCAGCGCCGGGACCGTTCAGCGCCGGGACCGTTCAGCGCCGGGACCGTTCAGCGCCGGGACCGTTCAGCGCCGGGACCGTTGTGGCGAACGGCCCCTGTCGGGTGTCGCCGGTTGTGGCAGTGTCCTCGGCGACGGTTCCGCGGCTGTCCCGGGGGAGGCAGGAGCATGTCGGGTTCCGAAGACCTTTCACGTCGTGAGGTGTTGGCGCGCTCCGGTCGGGTGGCCGTCGCGCTGGGTGCCGCGGGCGCGGTGACCGCGGGGGCGACGCCGGTCGCGGGAGCGGAGGAGGAACGGGCCGGTGCGTCCGGTGGCTCGGTCGTGCTGGAGGAGGGCACGAACATCTCGGTCGCGGCGTCGCCCGACGGCCGGTGGCTCGCCACGGACCTCGTGGCCGCGATCTGGGTGCTGCCGGCGGGTGGTGGGGCGGCGCGCAGGCTGACGGACGACCTCCACGACGCCACGTTGCCCTCGTGGTCGCCGGACGGCCGGTCCATCGTGTTCCAGTCGTTCCGGGACGGGAACTTCCACCTCTGCGTGGTCGACGTCGGGGGCGGTGGGCCCCGGCAGCTCACCCGCGGCCCGTTCGACCACCGGGAACCGGTGTTCTCGCCGGACGGGAAGCGCGTCGCGTTCACCAGCGACCGCGGCGGTTCCTACGGGGTCTGGCTCCTCGACGTGGCGACCGGCGAGGTGGGCGCACTGGCCGGCCCGCCGGGTGAGGCCGCGGCGCCGCGCTGGTCCCCGGACGGGAAGCGGGTGATCTTCGCCGTGGACGAGAACGCCGTGGACGTCGTCACGGTCGCGACGGGGGAGCGCACCCGGGTGGCGACGGCCCCGGTGGGCGGACGCATCCACGGCGCGGCCTTCGGACCGGACGGCAGCACGCCGAGCTACACCCTCGTGCGCGGTGCCCGCGCGGACCTCGTCCTCGTTGACCGGCAGCTCACCACGGGCGAGGACGTCTTCGGTTTCGCCGCCACCTGGGTCGGCGGGTCCGCGCTCTACACGGCGGACGGCCGGATACGTCGCCGCGAGCGCGACGGCGTGGTGCGGGACGTCCCGTTCCGGGCCACCGTGCCGGTCGCCCGCAGGGCGCCTCGCCGCCCGGTGCGCGAATCGACGGGCGGTCCGGTGCGGGGTATCGCGAGCCCCGTGGTGTCGCCGGACGGGCGGCAGGTGGCGTTCCGGGCGCTCAACGCCGTCCACGTCGTCCCGATCACGGGTGGCAGGCCGCGCAGGCTCACCGACGGCGCGTTCTTCGACTCGGATCCCGACTTCTCGCCGGACGGCCGGTCGATCGTCTACTCCAGCGACCGGGAGGGGGTGCCCGCGCTGCGGTTGCGCGACCTGGTGACCGGCCGGGACACCGCGCTGGGCGGTGCGGTGCCCGGTGCGCAGACGACGCCGCGGTTCTCGCCGGACGGCGAGCGGGTCGCCTACGTGGACCAGGACGGCGCGGTGTGGGTGCTCGACGTCGCCGGGGGGAGCCGGAGGCAGGTCACGCCCGCGTTGTTCATGCCCGGCAGGCCCACGTGGTCGGCCGACGGGGCGGTGATCGCGCTGGCCGCGGTCAAGCCGTTCTCCCGCCGCTTCCGCGAGGGCACCAGCCAAATCCTCACGGTGCGCCTCGCCGACGGCGAGTTGCGCTACACCGAGCCCATGCCGTTCCGGTCGATCGCGACGCGGGGTGACGACGGGCCGGTGTGGTCGCCGGACGGCAGGCACCTGGCGTTCGTCGTGGAGAGCGTCGCGTGGGTCGTCGCGGTGGACGCGGCGGGCCGCTTCCTCGGTGACCCGCGGCAGGTGACGCGGGAGGTGACCGACTCGCTCGCCTGGTGCGGGTCGGAGGCCCTCGTGCACCTCCACAACGGGGTGTTGCGCCGGGTGCCCCTCGACGGCGGGGCGCCCCGCACGATCCGCCTCGACTTCTCCTGGCGCAGGCCGAGGCCGCCGCGGCGCACGATCGTCCACGCCGGTGCGGTGTGGGACGGGGAGGGCGGCGACCTGCGCCACGACGTCGACATCGTCGTGGCGGACGGTCGGGTGGAGGAGATCCGGCCGCACCGCGCGGCGGCGGGGGAGCGGGTGGTGGACGCGCGGGACCTCGTGGCCATGCCCGGGTTGGTCGACGCCCACAACCACTGGCACCTGCGGGGGCGCCAGTGGGGCGCCCGGCAGGGGAGGGCGTGGCTCGCCTACGGCATCACCACGACCCGTTCACCGGGTGATCCGGTGTACCAGATGCTGGAGACCAGGGAGGCCCTGGCTTCGGGCGCCCTGCTGGGGCCGCGGTTCTTCGGCACGGGCGAGGCGATCGACGGGTCGCGCGTCTACTACAACTTCATGCGGCCCACGCTGTCGCGCGCGCAGCTCGACCTGGAGTTGAAGCGGGCGCTCGAACTCGACTACGACATGGTGAAGACGTACGTGCGGTTGCCCGTGGAGCTCCAGCGGGAGGCGGCACGGGCCGCGCACCGGGCGGGTGTCCCGCTGTCGTCGCACTACCTGTACCCGGCGGCGGCCATCGGCATGGACGGCATGGAGCACGTCGGGGCGACGAACCGGCTCGGTTACTCGCACACGGTGAGCCGCACCGGTCGGGCCTACCGGGACGTGGTGGAGCTGTTCGTGCGCTCCGGCATGTCGGTGACCCCGACGTTGTTCCAGGCCCGCGCGCTCTACGCCGACGACAAGTCCCTGGTGACCGACGAGCGCACGCGCGTGCTGTTCCCACCGTGGGAGTACGAGCGGTACGTCGCGGAGGCGGAGGCCGCGGGCACGCCGGCGTCGCCGTACTCCCGGGACGTGCTCGCGGGCTGGGTGGACATGGTGCTGCGGGTGCACCGCGGCGGTGGTCTGGTGATCTGCGGCACGGACGCCCCGCTCGACGCCGTGGCGACGGCGACGCACCAGAACCTGCGGGCGATGGTGGCCTACGGCTTCACGCCGCTGGAGGCGTTGACCACGGCGACGCGCAACCCGGCGGCCTGGTTGGGGTTGACCGGCCGGGTGGGCACCCTGCGGCCGGGCGCGTACGCGGACATCGCGCTCGTGGCGGGCAACCCGCTGGTGGACATCCGCGCCGCCGCGGCGGTTCGCCAGGTGGTGCTCGGTGGGGTCGTGCACCGGGTCGAGGACCTGCTCGCCCCGTTCCGCGCGTCGCGGCCCGCCGCCGCGACGCGGTCGCACGACCACGCCGTGGTGTCCGATCCGGAGCACTGGTGGCACGAGCCGGAGTGGGCGGCGCGCGTGTGCTGCGGTGAGGTCTGACCGGTCCGCTGCCCCGGCGGTCGTGGTCAGCCGCCGCTGACCATGTGGGCGCCCTTGGCGGAGTCGTCGGTCGCGGTGAACAGGCCGCGCACGTGCGCGGACAGCTCGGTCCAGTCCACGCGGCCGTCGGCGTTGGCGTCCATGGCGCCGAACGCGGCCTCGGCGACGGCCCGGTCGGGGATTCCGGCTCCGCGGTAGATCCCGGCGAACCCGTCGAGGTCGATGTGGCCGTCGCCGTCGGCGTCGGCCGCCTCGAAGCTCTGCCGCGACGCCGATTCCCACTTCTCCACGAGCACCTCGGTCGTCACCCGCCCCGAGGTGTGGGCCTCGCGGAACTCGGCCGGGCTGACCACGCCGTCGACGTCGAGGTCCGCGCCGCAGAGGTAGTCCCACACCGCCTCGTAACCCTCGACCAGGCGACGGGACCGCGGCGAGTCCTCGTCCAGCCCGAACTCCCGCGCGACCCCGCGACCCATCGAGGTGAAGTCGTCCTTGCGGACCCCGCCGTCGCCATCCGCGTCGAGGATCGCGAAGACCCGGTCGATGTTGTCGTGCAGGACCTGATCCGGCATGGCGGTACCTCTTCCGTCGCCGATCCGAACGGTGGAGAACCGCAGCCTAATGACGGATCACCGGGAACCGGCAGCAGGAAACGGGTCCACCTCGTCACCCGATGAGGTCGTCTTCCGGGGCTCGACGACGACCGCCGGTAGCGTTCACCGCGGAAGGGCGGTGTCGGGTGCGGAGGTCATCCCGTCCGGCGCGACGGGTCGGCGGTCAGCGCCCTGCGGTCGACCTTGCCGTTCGGGGTGCGCGGCAGGCTCGCCAGGACGTGCACCCGGTCCACGATCATGGTGCGGGGCAGCAGTGCCGCGCAGTGCCGCTTGGCGTCCAGCAGGCCGAACGCGCCGCCGTCGGCGGGCACCACGTACGCGGTCAGCTTCGCGTCCATCCCGCTCCCCACGACGGCCACCGCGACCTCGCTCACCGCCGGGTGGGACTGGAGGGCGGCCTCCACGTCGCCCAGCTCGACCCGGTTCCCGCGGATCTTCACCATGTTGTCCCGGCGGCCCAGGTAGTGGAAGTCCCCGTCGCGCAGCACGACGCGGTCCCCGGTGCGGTAAGGGCCGCGGTGGGGTTCGGCGCCGTGGTAGCCCAGCATGACGGTCGGGCCGTCCACCACCAGCTCGCCCTCTTCCCCCGGTGCCGCCGGGGTCCCGTCGTCGCGGACGGCCCACACCCGGTCGCCCGAGCAGGCCCGGCCGATCGGGACCGGGTGGGTCCGGTCGGCCGGGACCTCGGTCACCTCGTGGAACGTGCACACGTTCGTCTCGGTCGGTCCGTACAGGTTGAGCAGGCGGACGCGGGGGAAGGCCGCGCGCAGCGCGCGCAGGTGGTCGACGGGGTACGGCTCGCCGGCGAACAGCACGGCGCGCAGGTCCGGCAGGTCGGCGGTGAGCAGTCCGCCGTCGCGCGCCATGAGGATCAGCACCGACGGCACGGAGTACCAGACGGTGATGCGCCGCGCCGCGAGGAGCTCGACCAGCAGGCGCGGCGCGTACGCGGCCTCCTGCGGCACGAGGTGGACGGACGCGCCCGCCAGGAACGCGACGTACAGGTCCAGCACCGACAGGTCGAAGTGCAGCGGGGCGTGGTTGGCGAACCGGTCCGCCGTTCCCGCGCCCAACTCGGCCGCCGCCCACTCCACGAACGCCATCGCGTTGCGGTGCGAGATGCGGACGCCCTTGGGGACGCCGGTCGAGCCGGACGTGTAGAGGACGTACGCCAGATCGTCCGGCGACACCCGAACCGGCGGCAACGGCCCCGCCGGTTCGCCACCGAGCGCCACGCACAGCGTGGTGAACCCGCCGCCCGCCGCCCCGCCGCCCGCCGCCCCGCCGCCGGGCGTGTCGCCGCGCAGCACCTCCGCGCCCTCCGGCGTGGTGACCACCACCCTGGGCGCGCAGTCGCCGAGCACCCGCACCACCCGGTCCACCGGGCTCAACGGGTCGACCGGCACGTAGGCGGCGCCGAGCCGCAGCACCGCCTGCGTCGCGACCACCGCGGTGGTCGACTTGGGCAGCCACAGGGCGACCCGGTCGCCCGCCACGACGCCCAGCGCGGAGAGCCGGTGGCCGAGCAGGTCCGCCTCGGCGTCCAGCTCGGCGTAGGTCAGCTCCCCGTCGGCCGCCGAGACGGCGACGGCGGTGCTCGACGCGCGCTCCCGGACGAGGTCGTGCAGCAGTCTCACAGCCCCAGCTCCTTGGCCATCTGCTCCAGTTGCATCTCCGAGGTGCCGGAGAACGTGGTCGACGCCATCGCGTCCAGCAGGTCGTGGGCCACCCCGGACCCGAGCCGCGTCCCGGACCCGCCGAGGACGCGCATCGCGAACGCCGCCGTGTCCACGGCCGCCTCGCTGACCGCGAGCTTCGCGCCGGCCACCTCCAGCGCGGCCCGCTCGCCCCGGTCCAGCAGCCAGCACGCCCGCCACAGCAGCAGCCGGGCCGCCTCCACCCGGCTGTGCAGTCGCGCGATGGCGTGCGACACGGCCTGGTTCTTCCCGATCGCCCTGCCGAACTGGCGGCGTTCCCGGGCGTGCGCGACGCACCGCTCCAGCAACCTCCCGGCCTGCCCCAGGTAGGCGGCGAACAGGCAGGTCCGCTCCCAGCGCATGGACGACTGGAAGATCGCGGCGCCCTGCCCGGGCACGCCCAGCACGTGGTGCGCGGGCACCCGGCACCCCTCCAGCCGCACCTCGCCGACCGGGCAGGTGGCCAGCACCGACTTCTCGAACGGTTCCACCACCAGACCGGGCGTGTCCCGCTCCACGACGAACCCGGTCACGCCCAGGTGCCCGAACTCCGGGGCGGTGGACGCGTAGACGACGAACACGTCGGCCTCGGGGGCGTTGCTGACGAAGGTCTTCACGCCGTCGAGGACGTAGTGGTCGCCGTCCGCGCGGGCGGTCGCGCGCAGCGCCGTGACGTCCGACCCCGCGTCCCGCTCGGTGATCGCGTTGGCGCCGACCCACTCGCCGGACGCCAGCAGCGGCAGCACCCGCTCGCGGACCCGTTCGCCGCCGTGCTCGGCGATGGGCATGGCGCACGCGAACAGGTGCGCCAGCGACGCGAACACCAGGCCCATGTCCGGGCAGCCCAGCCCGAAGGCCTCCACGGCGCGGGCGGTGTCGAGGAACCCGCGCCCGGAGCCGCCAAGGTCGGCCGGCACGCTGTAGCCGAGCAGCCCGGCGTCGCCGCACCGCCGCCACCGCTCGCGGGTCAGCGCCGTCGGCCGCTCGTCCGGCCACGCGGCCGCCTGCGCGCGGACGCGGTCGAATTCGGCCTGCGCGGCGGGGTGCCATCCGAAGTCCACGCGATCGACACTAAGCAGTCCTCGCCCGGTTGTCCTCCGCTGGACGGGCGGCCCGGCACTGGCCGCACGGACAGGTCCGCCTCCGCCGAACGGCCGGCTGCCGCCCGCCACAATGACGGAAGACAGCGGGTTTCCACCGCTCATAGCATCCGGAGCACATCCGGTTGTGCTGCACGGATACGGAGATGTGCATGGAACACGCTGAGGTGCTCGGCACGCTGACGGAGTTCATCCGGGAGAAGGTGCTGGACTCCGCCGGGGTGGAGGTCCTCCCGGACACCCCGCTGCTGGAGTGGGGAATCCTGAACAGCCTGTCGACGACGGCTCTCGTCGTGTTCATCGGCGAGCGGCTCGGGGTCGACGTGCCCGCGGAACGCATGGTGGGAAGCAACTTCCGCGACCTGGACAGCATCACGCGCCTGGTGCTGGAGCTGGAGAACGACGTCCGCAAAGTCTGAGCTGGGGGCACCGTGACAGACGTTGACTTCGACATCGGCATCATCGGCGGCGGTCCCGCCGGTTCCACGATCGCCTCCTACCTGGCCAGGGCGGGCATGTCCGTCGTGGTGCTGGAGGGCGAGCTGTTCCCCCGGCCGCACGTCGGGGAGTCGCTGATCCCGGCGACCACCCCGGTGCTGGCCGACATCGGGGCACTGGCCAAAGTGGACGAAGGGGGTTTCCCGCGCAAGTACGGCGCGGCGTGGACCTCCGCGACCAGCAACGACATCTCGTCGCTCGGGTTCAAGCTGTCGCACGGGTTCAAGGCCGCCGAGGTCGAGTTCCGCGAGCGCGACCAGCGGGGCGTCGATCAGGACTACACCTACCACGTCGACCGCGGCCAGTTCGACCTGCTGCTGTTGCAGCACAGCGAGTCCCAGGGCGCCAAGGTCTACGAGGGCGTGCGCGTGCAGCGGGTGGAGCTGGAGGAGGACGTCAAGCGGATCGTGTTCACCATGGGCCGCACCGAGGTCGGCGTCCGGGTGCGCCTGGTGGTCGACGCCAGCGGCCGCAGCACGCTGCTGGGCCGCCAGCTCAAGCTCAAGGTGCCCGACCCGGTGTTCAACCAGTACGCCATCCACACCTGGTTCGACGGGCTGGACCGCTCGGCGCTGGCGGTGGACAAGAAGCAGGCGGACTTCATCTTCATCCACTTCCTGCCGATCACCGACACCTGGGTCTGGCAGATCCCCATCACCGACACCGTCACCAGCGTCGGCGTGGTGACCCAGAAGAAGCACTTCACCGCCGCGAAGCAGCAGTGGGGTGCGTTCTTCGAGGAGGCCGTGGAGACCCGGCCGGAGCTGGCCGAGGCGCTGCGCAAGGCCGAGCGGGTGCGGCCGTTCAAGCCCGAGGGCGACTACAGCTATGCCATGAAGCAGGTCTGCGGCGACGGCTGGCTGATGGTCGGCGACGCGGCCCGGTTCGTGGACCCGATCTTCTCCAGCGGTGTCAGCGTCGCCATGAACAGCGCCCGCATCGCCTCCTACGACATCCTCGAAGCGGCCGAGCACGGCGACTTCGCCAAGCCCTCGTTCGACCGCTACGAGACCAAGCTGCGCCGGGCGGTGAGCAACTGGTACGAGTTCATCTCGATCTACTACCGCCTCAACATCCTGTTCACCGCCTTCGTCGCGGACCCCCGCTACCGGCTGGACGTGCTGCGGATGCTCCAGGGCGACGTGTGGGACGGCGAGGGCGAACCGGCCGCGCTGACCCGGATGCGGGAGATCACCCGCGAGGTCGAGGACAACCCGGACCACCTGTGGCACCCGCACCTGGGCACGCTGCGCGCGCCCAGCCAGGCACCGATGTTCTGAGGGGACCGACGACGTGAAGAAGTACCTGCTGTCCGAAGACGACATGCCCACCCAGTGGTACAACATCCTGCCGGACCTGCCCAAGCCGCTGCTGCCGCCGCTGCACCCGGTGACCCACGAGCCGCTCACCGCGGCCGACCTCCAGCCGCTGCTGCCCGACGAGGTCATCGCGCAGGAGTTCAGCCCGCAGCGCTGGATCGACATCCCCGACGAGGTGCGGGACGTCTACCGGATCTGGCGGCCTTCGCCGCTGTACCGCGCGGACCGGCTGGAGAAGGCGCTGGACACCCCGGCGAAGATCTACTTCAAGTACGAGGCCGTGTCGCCCGCCGGGTCGCACAAGCCGAACACCGCGGTGCCGCAGGTGTTCTACAACGCCCGCCAGGGCGTGCGGCGGGTGACCACGGAGACCGGCGCGGGCCAGTGGGGGTCGGCGCTGTCGTTCGCGGGCAGCCTGTTCGGCGTCGAGGTCACCGTCTACATGGTGAAGGCGTCGTTCCAGCAGAAGCCGCACCGGCGCTCGCTGATGGAGACCTGGGGCGGCGAGGTGTTCGCCTCTCCCAGCACCCGCACGCAGGCGGGCCGCGACATCCTCGCGCGGGACCCCGAGTCGCCGGGCAGCCTGGGCATCGCGATCAGCGAGGCCGTGGAGGACGCGCTGGCACACGACGACACGAAGTTCGCGCTCGGCTCGGCGATGAACCACGTGGTGCTGCACCAGACGGTGATCGGCCTGGAGGCCAAGCGCCAGATGGAGATGGCGGGGGACTACCCGGACGTGGTGATCGGTTGCGTCGGCGGCGGGTCGAACTACTCCGGCCTGACGTTCCCGTTCCTGGCCGACACGCTGACCGGCGCCCGCACCGGCACCCGGTTCGTCGCCGCCGAGCCCGCCGCGTGCCCGACCCTGACCAGGGGCCGGTACGCCTACGACTACCCGGACACCGCCGGTCTCGGCCCGTTGCTGCACATGAAGACGATGGGCCACGGCTTCATGCCGCCGCCGATCCACGCGGGCGGCCTGCGCTTCCACGGCGACGCGCCCACCCTGTGCCTGCTGCACGACGAGGGTTTCGTGGAAGCCGTCGCCTACAACCAGAACGAGGTCTTCACCGAGGCCGTGCGGTTCGCCCGCGCCGAGGGCTTCGTGATGGCGCCGGAGTCGTCGCACGCGCTGCGCGGCGCGGTCGCCGAGGCGCTGGCGGCCAAGGAGGCGGGGGAGGCGCGCACCATCCTGTTCGGGTTCTCCGGGCACGGCCACTTCGACATGGGCGCGTTCGACTCGTTCCTGGCCGGCCGGCTGGAGGACTACGAGGTGCCGCAGGAGCAGGTCGACGCGTCGCTCGCCGAGCTGCCGAAGATCCCGGCCCGGACGGTCTGAGGCGTTCGACGTGGACTGGATCGACGTGCACCACCACGCGTACCACGGGCGGCTGGCCGACGCGCTGGCCGCCCGTGGTGTGACGCACATGGCGCCGGGTGTGCCGGTGCCGCGCTGGGAACCCGCCGACACCCTCCGGGTGATGGCCGAGCACGACCTGGCCGCGGTCGTGCTGTCGGTGCTGGTGCCCGACGCGGCGCTGCTGCTGCCCGACGCGGCGGACCTGGTGCGGCGGACCAACGAGTGGACCGCGGAAGTGGTGCGCGGGCACCCGGACCGGTTCGGGCTGCTGGCCACCCTGCCGCTGCCCGACCTGGACGCCGCGCTGGCCGAGGTCGGGCACGCGTTCGACGTGCTGGGTGCGGACGGCGTGGTGCTGCCCGCCTCCCTCGCCGACGGAGCCGTCCTGGGCGACCCGGGTCTGGACCCGCTGCTGGCGGAGCTGGACCGGCGCGACGCGGTGGTGTTCGTGCACCCGAACCCCGGCTACCGGTGCTCCTGCACGGGCGCGCCGGACTTCGCCGCCGTCGTGCCGCCGCCGCTGGTCGACTTCGTCGCGGACACCACGCGGGCGGTGGCGAACCTGCTGTTCCGCGGCGCGCTGCGCCGCTTCCCCCGCATCCGGTTCGTCCTGGCGCACGGTGGCGGCACCATCCCGTTCCTGGTGGGGAGGCTGGAGCTGGCCCGCACCTGGGTGCTGCCCGGTCAGGACGGCTCGGTGGCGGAGGAGCTGGGCCGGCTGTACTACGAGACCGCGCAGTCGTCCACGGCCGCCGCGCTGGCGTGCGTGGACGCCGTCGCCGAGCCGGGGCACGTGCTGTTCGGCACGGACTTCCCGTTCATGACCGACCCGGTGGTCGGGCGGACACGGCGCGAGGTGGCGGCGCACCGGCCGGACATCGGCGGGGCGGCGCTGGCGCTGTTCCCGCGCCTGCGCGCGGCGGCGAGGAGGTGACGTGCGGTACTTCGAGGACTTCCGCGTCGGCGACGTGCACGAGCTGGGCAGTTGTCGGATCTCCGAGGCCGACGTCCGGTCGTTCGCGCAGCGGTACGACCCGCAACCCCTCCACCTCGGCCTGTCGGGTGAACCGGTGATCGCGAGCGGCTGGCAGGTGGCCGCCGCGTTCATGCGGCTGTACGTCGACGCGGTGATCAGCGGATCGGCGGCCGAGGTGTCGCCGGGCATCGACGAGCTGCGCTGGCTGCGGCCGGTGAGGCCCGGCGACCTGCTGGTCGGGCGGATGACCGTGCTGGGCACGACCCCGTCGCTGACGCGCGCGGACTGCGGCATCGTGCGCCAGCGCGGCGAGTTGACCGGCGAGTCCGGGCTGCCGGTGATGCGGTTCGTGTTCCACGGGTTGATGCGCAGGCGCGGGCACGCCCCGGCGACGGCGGAAGCCGTCCGCTCCGATACGCTCGGATCATGAGCGGACGGACTCCCGCGCAGATCCTCGAAGCCGCCGGCGTGCCCTTCTCGTCCTTCACGCACGCTCCGATCCGGACCTACGAGGACATCGAGCGCGAACTGGACCTGCCCGCCGAACGGCTGCTCAAGACGCTGGCGTTCCGCACCGGCGAGCGGTTCGTGCTGGTGTCCCTGCCGATGCTGACCCCCGCCGGCTACGGCAGGATCGCCAAGGCGGCGGGCGTCTCGCGGTCGAAGCTGCGCCGCGCCGGCGAGGACGACCTGGCCGAACTCGGCATGGCACCCGGCGGCATCAGCCCGCTCACCGACGTCGCCGACCGGGTGGTGGTGTTCCACACCCCGGTGCCGGACATGGGCAAGGTCTACTGCGGCAGCGGCCGGGACGACGAGACCATCGAGGTCGACGCGGCGAGCCTGGTGGACCTGGTGCGGCCGGTCATCGCCGACGTGGCGGGCTGACCTCCCGCACCCGCGCGGGCCGCAGCCCGATCGCGAGCCCCACCAGCACCAGGCACGCGCCGACCAGGTCGGCCAACCGGGGCTGGCCGGTGCCCAGCACCACCGTGGAGACCACCGCACCCACCGGCAGGAAGCCGGAGAACAGGCCGGCCCGGTCGGCGCCGAGCTTCGGCAGCGAGGTGTACCAGCACAGGAACGCGAACACCGTGACCACCACCGCCAGGTAGCCCAGCGCGAGCGCCTCGGAGGTGGTCGGCACCCGCACCAGGTGCGGCCCGTCCAGGACGAGCCCCACCACGACAAGTTGCGGCACGGCGATCGCCGCCGAGTACGCCGACACCCGGATCGCGCCGAGCCGGCCCAGCACCGGCAGCGCCAGCAGGGAGAACCCCGCCTCGCACGCCAGCGCCCCCAGGGCCAGCAGCAGCCCCAGCGGCGAACCGCCGCCGAACCCGCTGGTCACCACGACCCCGGCGACCACCACCACGGAGGCCAGCAGCACCCGGGGCGCGGGCTTGCGGCGTTCCATCACCGGCCCCAGCAGTGCCAGCACGATCGGCACGGCGGCCACCACGGTGCCCACGGTCGCGGGGTCCGCGAACCGGGTGCTCTCCACGATCAGCACGTTGAACGCGGTGAGCCCGGTCAGCGCGAGCGCCACGAGGAAGAACACCTCGCGCCGGGTCAGCCGCACCGGCCCCTTGCCGAACGCCTGAGCCACGGCGAAGAGCAGCACCGCGCCGACCAGGTAGCGCACGGCCTGCCCGCCGTACACGGGGTAGTCGTGCAGCGCGGGGGAGACACCGGTCAGCGTGCCCACGCAGAACATCGCGGTCGCGGCGCCCAGTGCGCCGCGCCGCACGTCGGTCGGGGTGGATGGGGTTCCCGTGGTGGGCAAGGTTCAGGGCCTCCGGACGGTCTCGGACAGCTCGCCGACGTTGATCAGCCCCGTCTCGTAGGCGTAGGCGACGGCGCTGGCGCGGTTGGGCAGGCGCAGCTTGCGCAGCAGGTTCTGGACGTGGAACTTGACGGTGCTCTCGGTCAACGACAGGTTCCGCGCCATCTCGGAGTTGGTGCGGCCGTGCACCAGCAGGCGCAGCACGTCGGTCTCCCGACGGGTGATGCGCTCCACCGGTGGCTCGTCCCGCTCGGCGGCGCGCGGCGCGGGCCCGGCGTAGAACGCGTAGCCGGCGGCCAGCATCCGGATGGCGCTGAGGAACTCGTCGGGACTGGAGCTCAACGGCAGGACGCCCACCCGCGGTGCGTCCGGCAGGGTGGTGTTGTCGTCCACCACCAGCACGTTCGCCGAGGGCCTGCCGTCGAGGAACCGGCGCGCGGCCACCGACGCGCGTGGCACGTCCACCAGGCACCCGATCACCACCACCTCGGGCAGTTCCCGCGTGTGCCGGAAAAGACCGTCGAACGTGTCGACCTGGTGGGTGACCACGATCCCCGGAGCCTCGTCGAGGATCTTCCGCATCCCGATCCGGAAAAGCGTTCTCCGCTCGGCCAGGACGACCCGCGTGGGATTGTCGACGAGCGCGTCGTTCATCACGGACTCAGCCCCCAATTCTGGTGTGTGCGCAATGCGGTCGCCCGTGGGCGGCGCGCGCACAGGAAAGTCCCGGGCCGCCACCCGAACAGGTTCGCCCCGCGGTCGCGCGCGACTCCGGCACCGTGCGACCGCCTGGTGCGCGGTGTTCCGACGACCGGTCGCCGATCAGCGAGAACCGTGCTCCCGCAACGGTCCGGGGCGGGGCCGCCCCCGGCTCGGTGTCACCGGACGCGTCCGGTGCACGGCGGGTGGTGCGGCAGGCGTCCTTCCGTCGATCATGCTCCCCCAGTTCCCCCAGGATTGTCCGGTGTGGACAGATTTCCCCAATGCCGGATCAATAGTTCACGTTTCGCACGGCAAACTCAACCCGCCTGGAAAGATTGAGCCGAACGGTCGCGGCGAGTAGGCCGTCGGAGCACGGTGCAAAGGTTTCCCGAACGGCCGCGTGAACCTTCTGACCTGCGCGTACGTCCGGTTGCGGCCTTCTCGGGGCGGCACTGCCGGGCCGCATCACGGCGGTTGCGTCGAAGCGACGTGGAATAGCGGGAAATCCACGTCGCGCAGGGTCTCCCGACCGGCGCGGATCAGCCCGCCCGGCGTTCCCCGACGTCGTCGGGCACCAGGTGGTGGTAGGTGCCGGTGCGCTGCAACAGGCGGTCCAGCCACGGCGGCCGGTTGTCCAGGAGCAGCGTGGTCGTGGCCTCGTCGGCGGCGCGACGCGCGCCCAGCAGGACGCTCAGGCCGAACGAGTCGCAGAACGCCAGCCCCGCGCAGTCCACGTGCAGGCGTGTCGGGCGGAGGGTGGCGAGCAGGTCGACCACCACGTCGCGCAGCAGTCCGCCGTTGTCGAAGGTGAGGTCGCCCGACGGCACCACGCAGGCGGTCGTGTCGTCGACGAGCACGGTGGTGCAGGTCAGGTACTCCGGTGCGACCACGCGCCCCGCCTCCTCGTTCACCAGGGTGATCCGGTCGTGACCACCTGATCTTCCCCCACGGTCGATCCGCGGTGCCGGGACGCGCCGGGAGGCGTACCGGGCGCGATCACGGGTTCACGGTGCGCGCACGTTTGGCTACAGTGTCTGGGAGCGCTCCCAGAGGAAGTGACCGCTCGACCGGGGCGCCCACTCGTCGATCAACGGAGACCTGGCGGTGCACATGCCCTTCCCCCACTCGAACCGGACCCGCGCCGGACTGGCCGTCGCCGCCGTCGGCGCCGCCGTCGTCGCCACCCTCACCTCCCTGCCCGCGCAGGCCGCCACCGGCTGCCGGGTCACGTACCAGGTGGGCAGCCAGTGGCAAGGCGGCTTCACCGCGAACGTCGGCATCACCAACCTCGGCGACCCCGTCACGAGCTGGCGGCTGACGTGGTCCTTCGCCGCGGGCCAGAAGATCACCCAGGCGTGGGGCGGCACCGCGACGCAGTCCGGCGCGCAGGTCGCGATGGGCAACGCGAGCTGGAACGGCGTCCTGGGCACCGGAGCGGGCACCGGCGTCGGCTTCAACGGTTCCTGGGACGGCTCGACCAACCCGGTCCCCACCGACTTCGCGCTCAACGGCACCCGCTGCACCGGCACACCCACGACCACCACGACGACGACCGCCACCACGACCACCACGACCACCACCACGACCCCCCAGCAGCCCGGTGACGCGCTCGCCCGCGTGCACACCGCCGGCAGGGTCAAGGCGACCGCGAACGCCCTCCAGTACACCTGGCCGGGCGTCTACTTCGAGGGCCGCTTCCGCGGCACCGGGGTGGGGATCGTGCTCGACGACGCCCACAACGACTACGACGTCCAGGTCGACGGCACCACCGCGGCGACCCTCGTCCGACCCGGGCGCACGACGCACTGGGTCCGCGGCCTCGCCGACACCGAGCACCGGGTGCGCCTGGTCAAGCGCACCGAGAGCCCCTGGACGGCCGGCGGGTTCGGCGGCTTCACCGCCGCGCCCGGCGGTGAGGTCCTGGACAAGCCCGCCGCGCGCACCCGGCAGGTCGAGTTCATCGGCGACTCCCTGACCGTCGGCTACGGCAACATGTCCACCACGCGCGACTGCTCGGCCAACGGCGGTGTCGACCGCAACACCAACGCCGACCTCGGCTTCGCCGCCCAGGCGGCCCGGAGCCTGAACGCCGACTACCAGGTCAACGCCCACTCGGGGCGCGGCATGGTCCGCAACTACAACGGCCAGGACCCGGGCACCGACTTCCGCACCCACTACGACCGGGTCCTCCAGCACGCCGCGGGCGACGTGTGGCAGAACCCGGGCACCTGGCGGCCGCAACTGGTCGTGGTGGGCCTGGGCGTCAACGACTTCTCCACCCCCCTCAACGCCGGTGAGCCGTGGACGCCCGACAGCCTGGTCAGCGCCTACAAGACCGCGTACCAGGGCTTCATCGACACGCTGCGGGCCCGCTACGGCGCCGGGACGACCATCGTGGTCAGCGCCAACGCCTACTCCGGCAACGCGGCGTTCCCGCAGGCCGCCCAGCAGGTCGTGCGGGAGCGCAACCAGCGTGGCGACGCCGCGGTCCGCTACTGGTACTACGACGCCCCGGACCTCGACCGCCTCGGCTGTGACTGGCACTACTCGCTGCGCGACGACCGGATCATCGCCGGACTGCTCACCGACTACGTCGCCGGTCTCGGCCTGGACTGGTGAGGGTGCCGCTCGCAAGCCGGGCACCATCGGCTACGACTGGTACTCGATGTGCGCGCTGAGCGGCAGCGGCACCGACCTCGACCTGACCATCCGCAACACCTCAGGTGCCGAACGGGTCCGGTACGCCTGGGGTGACGGCACCACGACTCCCACGACGTACCACCGGGTTGACGTGCGGCACAGCGGCAAGTGCCTCGACGTGGTGGGCGCCTCCACCGCCGACGGCGCCGAGCTCGTCCAGTACACCTGCGGCACAGGCACCAACCAGCAGTGGCCGCGCACCACCGTGTGACGGCGGGGGCGGGGTTCACCGCTGTCGAGGCCGGGGCCGCGCGCCCGATCCCGCGATCCCGGCCAGTCGGCGCACCGCGTCGTCCACCCCGCGTTCCGCCCGCACCCGGTCGCCGAGGCCGGCCGCGGTCTCCGCGAGCCGGGTGTCGGTCACCGCGCGCTCGATCGCCCCGGCGAGCCGGTCGGCGTCGAGGTGGCGTTGGTCGAGCGGTTCGGTCGCCACGCCCAGGTCGTGCATCCGGCGACCCCAGAACGGCTGGTCGGCCACGAACGGGCACACGACCTGGGGGCGCCCGGCCGCGACCGCCGCGGCGACGGTGCCCGCCCCGCCGTGGTGGACGACCGCGGCGACCCGCGGCAACAGCCGTTCGTAGGGGACCTCGCCCGTGGTGAACACGTCCCGCGAGTCGGCCGCGGTCAGCCCGCCCCACCCGGTGCCCAGCACCGCCCGGACGCCGGCCCGCCGCGCCGCCGCCAGCACGGTGGCCGTCGTGGCGGCCGGGTCCGGGCCGGACATGCTGCCGAACCCGATGAACACCGGTGGGTCGCCCGCGTCCAGGAAGTCCGCCAGCGCGGCGGGCAGCGGGTCCCGTTCCGCGACCGGTCCGGTGTCGTGGAGGAACCAGTAGCCCGTCACGGCGGCCGTGGCGGGCCAGTCGGCGGGTCGCGGCAGCACGTGGCGGCTGACCGCGTGCAGCACCGGTGCCGGCGAGCCGTCGGGGTTGCGCAGCGGGTCGTGCCGCCCACGTCGCCGGGGCAGGCCCAACACCGTGTCCCGCCACCGGTCCACCGTGCGGCCGAACACCACCGCCGGCCCCTTCATCCCCAGGTAGGTGGCGCGGTTGCAGGCGCGCGGCAGCAGGCGTGGCACCGCCTGGCCGGGCCACGGGAACTCGCGGGTCGGCACGTACAGGGGGATGGGCAGGGCCAGGACCGACGGGACGCCCAGCCGCTCCGCGACGTGGTGACCGGCGACCACCTGGCCGTTGTGCACCACCACGTCCGCGCCGGCGCCGAGCCCGCCGGAGGCCACCGACCAGCAGTCGTCGAGCACCCGCCCGAACATCCCCGGCATCCGCCTGGCCAGCGCGACCTTCGCGGACAGGCCGCCGGCGGCGACCTCGCCGACCACCGGGCCGTCGTCGACCAGCCGCAGCGGGCCCTCGTCGATGCCCGCGAACACCACTCCCGCGCCGCGCACCAGCGAGTCGAACCGGTGCGGCGCGACCACCACGGCCTCGTGCCCGGCCGCCGCCAGGCCTCGCGCCAACGCCACGAACGGCTGCACGTCCCCGCGCGTGCCCAGGGTGAGGATCAACGCCTTCACCCCACGACCGTACCCAGTTTTCTGAGATTTCCGAATAGTCGAAGCAGTTAAGATCCCGTCAGGACGAAGGGGGACCGATGACCGGGCACGCCGAGGCAGCCGAGCGGCTCGCCCTCACCCTGACCCGCGGCGGCCTCCAGCGGATGACCGCCCGGGTGCTGGCCATGCTGCTGTTCAGCGACCAGGACACCATCACCGCCGGTGAGCTGGCCGAACTGCTGGGCGCCGCCCCCGGCTCGGTCTCCACCGCCATCAAGGGCCTCGCCTCGGTGGGGCTCATCGAGAAGGTGCCCGCGCCCGGCAGCCGCCGCGAGCACTTCCGCTTCCCCGACGACGGCTGGGCCACGCTCATGTCCGAGCAGAACGCGGTCGTCCGGCAGATGCGGGCCGCCGCCGAGGCCGGGATCGCCGCCGCCGGCGAGGACAGCGCCGCCGGGCGCCGCCTCGCCGACATGCGCGACTTCTACGCCCACCTGATGCGCGAACTGCCCGCCGTGATCGACCGCTGGCGCGACGGCGCGGCGGGGACCGGGGTGGACCGGCGGGGGACCACCCGGCCGTGATCCCCCGCCCGGCCACCGCCGCGGTCGGGTCACGCGGGGGCGGTGGCCCGGCTCTTCTCCAGCTCGGTGAGGGCGCGCCAGAACCCGTCGAACAGGTCGCGCAACTGCACGAGCCAGGTCAGCGCGCTGGACAACGCCTTGCCCAGTGCCCGGAGCATGTTCGCGACGATGCGGACGACCTGCGCGATCTTCGCCGTGGCCTGCGCGACGACCACCGGCGTCGCCGCGCCGAGCGTGGCCGCCAGTTCGATCGCCCAGCTGACCAGCGCCCCGGCCAGGGTCGCGAGCAGGTCGCGGATCGCGACGCGGATGCCGCCGACGACCTCCGCCATCGACAACGTGATGCCGGCGATGCCGTGCGCGCCGCCCGCCGCGCCCTTGGCGATCCCGGCGATGGCGTCGACCTCGCGGAGGTAGCCCTCCGCGGCCTCGCCGGTCCACGACGGCACCCCGGTGTGCGCGCCGCGCTGGAGATCCTCGCCGAGCTTGAGCACCTCCTGCTCGATGTTCGTCCAGGTCTGGGCGTAGCCCTTGACCATGTCCGGGTTGCCCGTCACCGCGTGCAGCGCCGCCCGGGCGGGTTCGACGTGCTCCAGCATCCACGAGAACAACTGCCCGGCGACGTAGGCGATGGGGTCGACCGCGGCGCTCGCCACGTCCAGCCCCGCGGCCGCCACACCCGAGATGATCAGGCCCAGGTCGTTCTGGTCGACGCCCTGGGCGATCGTCCACCCCGCCTCGAACGCGGTGATGCCGGTCATGAACCCGGTGCCCGACTCGGCGTCGGGCACGCCCGTGTTCTCCAGGGGGTTGAGGTCCTGGAGGTAGTTGTGGCGCAGGTCCGACCGCTGGTCGACCAGCTCGTTGTCGCTCCGGTCGTCGACGTCGACCATCAGTTGCCTCCCCCGACCCGCGGTGCCGACGGCACCGCCTCCAGCGTCCTGACCAGTGCCTGCATCACCGCCGCCACCTTCTCCTCGGCCGCCCGGTAGGTCGCCGCCGAGTCCTGGAGGCCGTCGACCAGCCGCCGCATGCTCTCCGCGGTCGCGGCGAGGGTGTCGGTGCCGCGCTGCTGCGGCTCCTTCAGCAGGTCGGCGAACGGCCGGCACAGCAGGCCGTAGGCGTCGTCCAGGCTCGTCACGTGCCGGCCCGCGTCGGTCGCGGTGTCGGCGCGCCCGGCGAGGCCCCCGACCGCCCCGGCCTGCGCCGACAGCTCGGCGGAGTCGACGGTGAACCCGTCGCCCATGATGTCCTCCTTCTCGGTGCGGGAATCCCGGTGCGGGAACCTCAGCGCGGGAACCTCAGCGCAGGAACCTCAGCGCAGGAACCTCAGCGCAGGAACCCGCGGTCTTCCCAGTCGTCGTCGGTCGCGTCGGTGCGGTTCGGTCGTGGTGGCGGCGGCGGCGCGGCGTCGTCCTCGACCTGGCCGATCCGCATCTCGCGCGTCACCTCGCGGTCGGCGCCCGACTCCGGGGCGGGGTCGGGGAAGCGCCGTTCGTACTGGGCGACGATGTCCCGCGCGGGCTGGTCCTCCGCGGGGACGGTCTCGGCCACCAGGACCTGCACGCGCTGCCGCAACACCGCCTGGGCGGCGCGCATCACCGACATGATCCCGGCCGACAGCGCGGTCGGTTCGAGGGCGCGGGAGCGCTCGGACAGGGTGATCCCGGTGGGGACGCCGTTGCTGTCCACCGTGACCCGGATCGAGCCGTCCGGGGACGCGGCGCTCGCGGTGGTCGCGTCCATCCGCTCCTGGAGTTGCGCGTAGCTCCGCGCGCGCTGCTCCAGGCCGGCGGCCCACTTGTCCAGGTCGTCGGCGGCCTTCAGCGGGTCGGGGTTGATCACGGGTTTCCTCTCGGCGTGTTCGCGGGTCCTCCGGGCGGGCGGCCCGCCCAGCGGTGTCGTCGGGTCAGCAGGAGGTCGCGGACGAGGTGGCCGTCGTGCACCGGCACCACCCAGTCGCCCCGGGCGGTGCGCAGCAGCACCGCGGGTCCGGCCGGGGCGTGCAGCACGCTGCCGTCGGGCAGGGTCAGCCAGGTCCGCGGCGGGGTCTGGTGCGGCAGGTCGACCACGACCACGTCCCGCACGTCGCCCCACGGCACGCCGTGCTCGGCGGCGGGCCCCGCGCCGCGGCCGCGGTGCAGCCGCGCGGACCAGGTGACCCGGTCGGTTCCGAGCCGGAGTCGCGCCGACGCCAGGTCCGGTGCGGCCAGGGCGAACCTGACCGGCAGCACCAGCGCGAACCCGGTGGCGCCCAACGCGGGCACGACCGGGGTCAGCAGGCCGCGGTGCGCCCGGTGGGCCAGGGCGCAGGAGGTCCCCGCGCACACCCACACCACGACGAACAGCAGGCCCGCCGCGGCCCGCGCCGCCCCCGGGGCCGACGAGTAGGCCCAGCCGAACGCGGGGATCGCGCCGAGCAGCAGTTGACCACCGGCGACGAGGAACGCCGTCGGCAGCCAGGACGGCGGGTCGAGCACGTCGTGCCGCAGCCGCGCCGTCCGGACGGCGGCCGGGAGCGCCGCGCCCACCGCGGGCACCGCCGCCCACCAGGACCCCGCGAGAACCGCCTGCACCGCGCAGATCGCCACCACCGCCCAGGGCAGCACGACCGCCGACCAGCGCAGCAGCAGGCGCGTCCGCGTCCACCTGGCCTGGAGCAGCACGGCCACCTGCGGCGCGGCCACCCCCGGGACCACGTTCGGGATCAACGGCACGTCGGCACCGCCGACCCGCGCCGAACGCGGTGGTCGACACCTTCACCCACCACGACCGGTGGGCACGCGCGCCCGAATTCCATGAAGTGCCTCCGTCCACGTCGAACAGCCCACCGCCGTCGCGAGTGGGCGTGCCGACCAGACTTCCCGGCGCTCCGCGCGTGAACATGCCGCACCGGCGGTGGCCGCGCAACCGAAACGGTGAAATCGGGCCGGATCGGGAACCGGGCGGTCAGCGGGAGGGCGTCACCGCGGCGACGGGGAACCGGGTTCCCCGTCCGTCGTGAGTGGTCACACGGGCGCGCCCCGGTCGGGCCCGGACGGTTCGTCGTCGTCCGGCCCCGCCGCCGGCTGCGCCTGTCGTGGCGCGGTGACCAGCACCCGGAGAGCGGAGGCCGGCGCGGCGATCAGGACGCCGATCACGACCAGCGCGGGATCGGACACGAAGCCGATCACCGCCACCGCCAGGCCGAGCCCGATCACGGCGGTGAGCCGGCCGACCGCCGCCGGGTGGTCCGGGCGGTCGAGGGCGCGGATGCGTTCGGCGAACCTGGGGTCCTCGCTCGCCAGTTGCTCCTCGATGGCGCGGAACCGGCGTTGCTCGTGGTGGTCCAGCGCGGTGCGCTCCGCGCGGCTCGCGGTGTGGACGGTCCGCGGCGCCACCCCGGTGCCGCGCCGGTGGAGGAGTCGGGCCCGGGCGCGGTGACGCGTGCCGTGCCCGAGGACCAGCAGGGCGACGGCGAGCGCGGTGGCGACCGCCAGGTCCCACCGCCCGGTGAGGTGGTGGACCGCGATCGCCGGCAGTCCGATCGGCACGAGCCACGACCACCGCACGTCGGTTCCCTTCCGCCGACCGCGACCGCCCGCCGCCGGCTGATCAGGTGTCCCCCTCCATGCTCACGGGCGCCACCCTGGCGCGTAAGGGGCGGAACGGGCCGTGAACGGGCGGCTCCGTTGCCGGGTCCGGGCAAGCGGCCGGACCGCCCGGGCGGTGGGGTTCCCGTCGGTGTGCCGGGAAACCCGGTCGGCGAGCACTCGTCGTCCAGGACGGGAACCCCCGTGGCCGCGCACGTCACCGTCGGTCGTGCCGACGCCGTCGAAGCGGCGGTCGACCCACGGGGCCGACGCGCCGCGCCGGCGGTTCGTGACGAGGAGCTGTGAACGCCGACCCGGCGCCGGTCGCCGCCTCGCCCGCCTAGGACGCGGGGCCCCGGTGCACCGTCTTGGCCGACGGGTACCAGGCATCGCCGACGGGTTCGCCCGCGAGGTTCCAGCTCCAGGATGTGGTGGGGGTGATGCGCAGGTAGGTGCCCGGACCGATCAGGCCGACCCGCTCGAAGGGCTGCTCGGCGTGCCCGTACACGCGGATTCCCCGGGCGATGAACGGTTCGACCGACACGAGGTCGTCGACGACCAGCGCCACCGCGTGGTTCCCGGAGGCGACGTTGCGGAACTTCCGGGTGCCGCGCACGGTCCCGCCCCCGCCGACCCACAGGAACGTCCCGTCGAACTCGACGGCCACCGGCACGACATCGGGTTGTCCGCCCGCGCCGAGCGTGGCGAGCCGCCCGAGCGGCTGCGTTCTCAGGTACGCGATCTCGTCGGGGGTGAACGCCATCGCGCCACGTTACCCGCACCGGACCGGGAGGCCGGTCCGGTGCGGTGTCACCGGTGGAGCAGGGCCGCCACCGCGCGCCGCAGCGCGTCCGGCTCCGGCTCGCCGCGCCAGGCCAGGTGCCCGTCGGGGCGGACCAGCAGCGCGTCGCCGTCGTGGTGCGCCCGCCGGACCTCGCCGAGCGCGTCGCGCACGGCGTCCGCGCAGGCGTCGGGCCGCGGTGCGGCGAGAGTCCAGCCGAACCCGCCCGTCGCCGCGAACCGCGCGACCCGGTCGCCGATCCTCGGCCGCCGCCCGAACGGCGAGCGCGCGTAGCTCGTGCGCAGTTGCGACGCCCGCTCCCAGATGGCCTTCTCCGCCGGCGCGAGGGTCATCAGCGGGAACAGCACGCGGTCGCGCACCAGCCGGGAGGGGCGCGACTCGCCCAGCACGAGCCCGGTGAGGCCGCTGGTGGCGCTCAGCACCTCCTCCGCGACGGGGCGGCGTTCGGCCTGGTAGCCGTCCAGCAGTCGGTCGCCGGCGCGACCGGTGGCCACCAGCGCCAGCCGCCACGCCAGGTTCTCCGCGTCGCCCAGCCCCGTGTTCATGCCCTGACCGCCGAACGGGCTGTGGATGTGCGCGGCGTCCCCGGCCAGCAGCACCCGGCCCCGCCGGTAGGTCTCCGCCAGCCGCCGGTGGATGCGGAACACCGACGCCCACGTCCAGTCGTCCCCGACCGGGACGTCCAGGCCGGCGTGCCGACGCGCCGCGCCGGACAGGAACTCCGGGACGGCGCCGACCGGGGTGCCCGGCGCGGGCGCCATGAACCGCCACACCCCACCGGGCAGGGGGAACGCGGAGAACACCTCCCCGCGGCGCACCCACACCCCGACCGCGTCGCGGGGCAGCGGCAGGTCCGCCCGCACGTCGCCCAGCACGAAGCCCTCGACCAGCGGCACACCGGGGAAGCCGATGCCCGCGGCCTTGCGCACCGCGCTGTGCGCGCCGTCGCAGCCGATCACCCAGTCGGCCGCCACGCGCCCCGCGGTGGTGGACAGCACCGCGCCGCGCTCGTCCTGGTCGACCCCCGTGACCGCGGTGCCCCACTCCACGTGCACGCCCAGGTCGGCCAGCCGCGCCCGGAGCCCCGCTTCCACCTCGGCCTGCGACACCAGCAGCCCGGGGCGTCGGACCAGCCGGGTGGGCCGGCCGACCCGCAGTTCACCGGAGCGCCGCCCGCCGACGTGGACCACCACCCGGCGGATGCCGACCGACCGCTCGGGCAGGTCGCCCAGCGCGCCGAGCCGCTCCAGCACCTCGCTGCCGCGCGGCTGCAACCCCAGGGCGCGCGACGTCGTCGCCGGACCCGGCGCCCCGTCCACGACCCGTACCGCCACGCCCTGGAGACGCAGCGCGCACGCCGTCGCCAGACCCGTCGGACCCGCACCCACCACCACGACCATGCGTCGCAGTGTTATCCGCTAACACTTGTTAGTCAATAACAGATTTTGTCGACCGTTCGGACGCCGTCACAAGCCGCGCCGCTCGGGGGGCTCACCGGGGCGGCCGGTGGGCAGGTTGTCCGGCGGTTCCACGCTCAGGGCCTTGGCGACCGGCACGTCGGTGGAGGAGTGCAGCACGATCGACAGCGCGATGGTGATCGCGACGAGGTCGAACACGTGCTCGCCCGCGGGTATGCCCGCCTGGATGGCCAGCAGGACGTACACCACGGAGGCGAAGCCCTTGGGGCCGAACCACGCCGCCACCGTCCGCTCGCGCTTCGGCAGCGGCGTGCGCACCAGCGACAGCATCATCGCGGCGGGGCGCACCAGCAGGATGGCGATGACGGCCACGGCCCAGTCGCCGACCGTGAGGTGGGAGATGCGCTCGGGCGTGATGAGGGCGCCGAACACCAGCAGGGCGGCGAACTTGGTGACCTCCGAGAGCAGGTCGCCGAAGTGCTCGAAGTTCTCCGCCGTCACCCGGTCCAGGGTCGCCAGCGCCGACCCGGCCGCGAAGGCCGCGAGGTAGGGGTTGGCGTGGGTCAGGTGGCAGGTGGCGTACACGATGACGCCGATGGCCAACGGCCCCAGGGCCTGCAGGCGGGGTTCCGCGGTGAGGACGCGCAGCCGCCACGCGAGGGTGATCGCCCCCGCCACGGCGACGCCGACCACGAGGCCGAGGACCAGTTCGAGCGCGATGGTGCCCAGGTGGGGCGAGTCGTGGGTCGCGGTGGCGAGGAAGATGAGCACGAAGGGCAGGGCGAGGCCGTCGTTGAGGCCGGACTCCACGTTGAGCAGGCGCCGCAGGCGCAGCGGCACGTCGGTGCGGCCGACGATGGCGGAGGCGAAGACCGGGTCGGTGGGGGAGAGGATCGCGCCGACCAGCAGCGAGGTCGTCCAGTCCAACCCGGCCAGGTAGTGCGCGGGCACCGCGATGCCGATCATGGTCAGCGGCATGGCCAGGCCGAGCGCGCGCCCGGAGAGCCGCCAGCCCTCGCGCAGCGCGGGCAGGCCGGCGCGCTGGCCGTCCGTGAACAGCACCGTGAACAGCGCGAGGTCGGCCAGTCCGGTCACGAACACGCCGTCCGACGGGATGTCCACCAGTCCGAAGCCGCCCTGCCCGATCAGGGCGCCCGCCACCAGGAACAGCAGGGCAGTGGACAGCACGGTGCGCGCGGCCACGCCGGAGAGCGACACGCTGATCAACAACACGAGCCCGAAGGCCAGCACGAGCGCCATCAACCGCATCCCGTCGTCGACAAGAAGCCCTCCGCCGCGCGGAGGGCGTGCCGACCAGACTTCCCGGCGCTCCTGGGCAGAAGATGCCGCAGAACCGCTCCGGGGGCAACTCGGACACGTTGCCGGTTGCCGGTTGGCGGCAACGGGGACCGTGCCCGGGTGGCCGGGGACGACCGTTGTCCCGACCGGCACCGCGCGACAGTATCCGTGCAGGTCGCCAGGGGCGGCGCGGTACCGGGGAGGGATCGGCCGGGCGGGGCGCCACCTGGTCCCGGAACGCCTGATCGCGGAACGGAAGTGCTGTGGACCACTCGCGCGAGGTCGTCGTCGTCACCGGCGGCGGTTCCGGCATCGGGCTGCGGGCCGCCGGGCGGCTCGCAGCGGACGGGCACAAGGTGTTCATCGTGTGCCGCGACCGGCGGCGCGGTGAGGACGCGTTGTCCCGGATCAACGCGACCGCGGCGGAAACCGCGCGGCTCGTGCTCGCGGACCTGTCCGAACCCGACTCGCTCGACGCCGTGGCCTCGTCCGTGGCGGCCGAGGCCGACCACCTCGACGCGTTGGTCAACAACGCGGCGAACTTCGACCAGGCGCTGCGCGAACCCCACCGCACCGCGGCCGGGCACGAACTGATCTGGGCCACGAACCACCTGGGGCCCTTCCGGCTGACGGCCGTGCTCAGCGGGCTGCTCGCGGCGGCACCCCGCCCGGTGGTCGTCACCGTGGCCAGCAAGGGCCTGGTCACCACACCCCGCGCCACCATCCGCTTCGACCACCTCGACGGCGCGGGCTGGTACACCCCGACCAGGGCCTACTACCACTCGAAGCTGGCCCAGGTCATGTTCAGCTTCGAACTGGCGCTGCGGGCCCCCGCGAAGCTGGGCGTGGCGTGCGTCCGCGTCCCCGCGGTGCGGCTCGACGCCGATCGGCTGGCCGGCCTGCCGCGGTTGCTGCGCGTGGCGTACGCGCCCAAGAACCGCCTGGCCGCCCCGCCCGAGGAGCTCGCGGCGACCTACGCGCGGATCATCCGGTCCCACACCGACGGCGGAGACGACGGGGGAGGACCGCGCGGGTCCCTCCGGGGGATCTACGTCGACGAGCGGCTGCGACCGGTGAAGGCCCCCGCGCACGCGTACGACGCGGCGGCCCGAGCCCGCCTGTGGTCGGTCACGCAGGAGGCCGCGGGCGATCCCCGGTGGGCGTGGGGGGCTGAACCGGTGTGCGAGGAGCGCCCGACGTGGTGAACAGGGCGGCGGGGACCGCGGTGGGCCCCATGGTGATCGCGGCGGTGGAACAGCACCGGCCGCCGGGGCAGCGGCTGCTCGACGACCCGCTGGCGGCGGCCGTGCTGCCGGCCACGTCCAGGTGGGTGGCGGAGCTGTCCCGCGGGCCGCGGGTGCGCGACTGGCTGTTCCGCGCCTCGGAACGCGCCGCGCCGGGGATCTGGGGCGGCATCGCCTGCCGCAAGCGCTACATCGACGACCGGTTCGCGTCGGCGCTGGAGGACGGCGTCGACCGCGTCGTCGTCCTCGGCGCGGGCCTGGACACCAGGGCGCGCCGGTTGACGACCCCGAACGGCGTGCGGGTGTTCGAGGTCGACCTCCCCGTCAACGTCGAACGCCAACGAGCGCGCCTGGGCGTGCCCGGGCACATCACCCCGGTGCCGATCGACTTCGAGCGCGAGGACCTGTCCGCCGTGCTGGCCTCGCACGGCTACCGGCACGACCGGCGGTGCCTGTTCGTGTGGGAGGGCGTCACCCAGTACCTGACCGAGGACGGGGTCCGCCGCACCCTCGACTTCCTGGCCGGTGCGGCGGCGGGCAGCCGGCTGGTGTTCACCCACGTGCTCCGCGACTTCCTCGACGGCACCGACCTGCACGGTGCGCAGGCGCTGCACAGGCGTTTCGCCACCGGGCGACCGCTGTGGCGCTTCGGCCTGCACCCGCACCGGGTGGGCGACTTCCTGGACGCGTACGGCTGGCGGGAGGTGGAGCAGGTCGGGGCCGACGAACTCGAAGCGCGCTACGTCCGCGCGACGGGTCGCGCGGTGCCGATCTCGCCGCTTGAGCGCACCGTCCTGGCGGACAAGCCCTGACGACCCCGACGTGGCGACCGGCCGCGACGGCGCAAGCCGATCGTCAGGTTCGCCCGGCCGTTCCGGTGGGAAGCTCGGGGCGTGCTCCGACATCCCGCGGTCGTGCGCCCCTCCCGCCCCGGAGTGGCCGGGGGCCGGCCATGAGCGCCGGACACGACACCGCCCTGTGCGTGATCCGGGACGCCGGGGCGCTGTCGCGGGGGCAGGCGGAGGCGTGGCTGCACGAGCGCCTGGCCGGCTGGCCGGCGCACGACGTCCTGCGGGTCGAGCTGGTCATCGCCGAGCTGCTGGACAACGCGCAGCGCCACGGTGAACCCCACTACGTGGTGGAGCTGGCGCTGGACAGGCGGAGCGGGTGCCTCACGATCAGGGTCCGCGACCGTCCCGCGGCCGCCGCCACCTCCTGGGAACCGGCAGCCGGGCTGCTGATCGTCGAGGTGCTCGGCGATCAGTGGGGTGTCGTGCCGCTGGAGGACAGCACGACCGTCTGGGTCGAGGTGCGGTTCGACCGGTAAGACCGGCGGGCGCGGAGCGCCGTGTCGGGCCCCGCGGTCGCCGCCGCGCCCGCGTGCGCCGGTGCGACCTTGCGATGCCCTGACGATCACGTCGGGGACGGGTCGACCGCCGAGGACGGGGTAGACCGTGACGTCGGCGGGTGCCGTCGGGACGCGGTCCGCCTCGGGAGGGTGCGCGATGGAGCGGGTGTGGACGGCGCGGGCCGGCCGCCGGGAGGACCGGTGGACCGGGGACGGGCCCGGAGCGGCGCCCCGGTGGCGCGCGGGTGGTCTGCGGGCCGGTCTGGGGATGCTGCTGCTGTTCGCGTTCGCGCAGCTGGTCGCGCTGGTGTCCGCGTCGTTGGCGGCTGCCCTGTTCGCGCCCGGCCTGTTCACGTCGACGTCCCCCGGCGCGACGACGGAGCTGTCGGCCTGGTCGCTGTTGGCCCTCGTGGCGGTGCCGGTGGTGGCGGCGGGGGCGACCGCGGTGGTGGGCGTGGCGTTGTCGGCGCGCGGCCCGGCCGAGGGGCGCGTGCGTCGGGGGCTGGCGTTGCGCTGGGACTGGTCGGATGTGGGGGCGGGGCTCGCGCTCGGCGTGGGCGGCCTGCTGCTGACCGTCCCGGCGGCCTGGTTGTGGGCGGCGTGGGTGGGGGAGGAGCGCGCGGGGTCGGCGGTCGGTGCGGCGTTCGGCGGCAGGAGCCTGGAGCCGGGTTCCGCGGTGGCGGTGTTCCTCGTGGTGTGGTTGCTCGCGCCGGTGGTGGAGGAGGTGCTGTTCCGCGGTGTGCTGTGGCGGGCGCTGGAGCACTGGCGGTGGAACCGGTGGCTGATCTTCGCGGTCACGTCGGCGGTGTTCGCGGTGGCGCACCTGGAGTGGGCGCGCACCCCGCTGCTGCTGGTCCTGGCGATCCCGATCGGTCTGGCGCGGGTGCTGACCGGCAACCTGCTCGCCTCCGTCGTGGCCCACCAGGTGAACAACTTCCTGCCGGCGCTCGTCCTGCTGCTCGACGTGCTCGACGTCCTCCCGTGACCGTCCGCGGAGTTCGGGGGGACGGCACCGGCCGTCCTGCTGCTGTCGACCGAGCCGCTCGGCACCGCCGGGGTGTCCGCGAGGCTGCGAGGCCGTGAGGCCCGATCGGACCGCAAGGTGATCGCAAGGTGGATCGGCGGCGTTGTCGGCCACAGTGGTGGGGGTCCGCGAGACCATGAGGGTGCACGACCGGGTGCCGGCCGCAAAGGCGCGGCCGGCACCCGCCCCACCGTTCCCCGCCAGGAAGTCGATTACCGGTACCGTGACCGCCATTCCCGTCGAGCACGGCGTCGTCGCCCTGCTGCTGATCTGTGACGACTGCGGTCGCGGCCTCGACGGCGGTGCCGTGCGCGAGGAGTGGATCGTGCTGTGGCACCGGGCGGTCGTGGAGGGATGGACGGGGCGGGACCGGGCGATCGGACCGCACCGCTGCCGCTCCTGCGCGTGAACCGCCCCGGGCACGCGGCTTCCGCGGCGACCACCGCGCCGACGACCGCGGTGCGGCGGCACCCGCGCGGGCTGGCCGGCGGCCCGACAGCGGGAAGGCCGGCCGTCCTGACCGGCCGAACCCACCGCTGCGACACCGCCTGCCGCTCGTCGAGGTCCCCGGTCGTCACCGGTCGTTGATGGAGAAGCGGAAGCACCCGTCGACGTCCATGCGCACGTCCAGCAGCTTGTCCCGCAGGTAGTGGGCCGCGTCCGGAGCCAGGAAGACCCGGCCGCCGGACGGCGCGGTGACCACTTCCTCCCGCGCCACGGGATGGGCGGTGACGGCCAGGGTGAGCGCCTGCACACCGTCCCGGTCGGACCAACCGATCCGCAGGCCGCCGCCTCCGTCCGCCGCGCGGGACAGGTCGCCGATCACCGCGCCGGCCGCGTGCGTGATGTTCAGCACGGCGACTCCTCTCAGGCCTGGGGGTAGACGCCGAAGTGGACACGTCCGGCGTGGCGCTTGCGCACGTCGAGCACCTTGTCCGCCAACCGCTGCGCGGCGCGGGGGTCCAGGAAGACGCGCGTGTCGCCGCGGACCACGATGACGTCGCCGACCTCGGGCTTCGGCCGGATCGCCAGGTCGAAGTCGCGGTCGTGCGCCTGCGCGGCCGCGGCGATCCGCAGGCCGCCCTGGCGGCCCACACCGGTGGCGGTGGTCAGTTCGTCGATGGCCTGTGCGGCGGTGTTGTCGATGTCGAGCACGGTCGACCTCCTCCGTCGTGGGGCTTGTCCTCGTCTTCGCCGACACTATGCGGCCGTCCGCGCGATCGGGCGTGATCACGTTGCACCGCAAGGAGATCGTCAGGATCGGGTGCGGCGGGCGCGCATCGCGAGGTCGTCGTCGGACGCGTCCCGAACGCAGGTGCGCAGGGGGACCGCTCAGGCGTCGATCCACAGGCGGGTGAGCCGGTGGTGGGCGAGCCGGTGCAGCATCTCGGCGAGGGCTTCCCGGGCGACCTGGCCTTCGAGGTCCCGCCGGGCGGCGAGCACGGTGTCGGTCACGACCTCGCGGGGCAGGACGTCGTGGAACTCGGCGGTCAGCCGGCCGATCGCCTCCAGGCAGTACCGGTCGGCTCGGGCGTCTTGAGTGATCACGGGCCTCTCCCACGTCCGCGGTTGCTCCTTCCAGGATGCCCGTGCCGCGGGGCATCCGACCTGACGACTGACTGACGATGGGGCGGCCGGTGTCGCAAGCGGGCCGCAAGGTTCCCGCTCCCGCACACGGGAACCCGATCGGGGGACGGGGGAGTGGACGATCGCCGGAGAACGGTTCGACCGAGGAAGTGGGAGGGATCGTGGACGTGGTGGACAACGCGATCGTGGTCGGCGTGGACGGGACCGAGCCGTCGGAGCGGGCGGCGCTGTGGGCGGCCCGGCAGGCGGCGGCCTTCGGCGCGCCGCTGGTGCTGGTGCACGCGGTGCGGTGGTCGATGCACACGCAGGCGCACCTCCACGCGCCGGTGCCCCTCGGCGCGATCCACCCGGGTGTCGGCGAGGAGCCGGTGCGGCAGTGGGCCCGGGACGTGCTGGACGGGCTCGCCGAGCGCTGCCGCGAAGCGGCGGGCGTCGAGGTGCGCACCGAAGTGGCCTCCGGCGATCCGGCGGACGCGGTGATCCTCGGTGCGGAACGGGTGGCGTTCGTGGCGGTCGGGCACTCCGAGCGTGGCGGGGTGGCGCGGTTCCTGCTGGGGTCGACCGCGGAGCGGCTCACGCGAGCCTGTCCGTGGCCCGTCGTGGTGGTCCGCGACGGGGTTCCGCTCGACGGGCGGCGCACCGGTGCCCCGGTGGTGGTGGGGGTGGACGGCACGCCGGTCAGCGGTCGAGCCGTCCGGTTCGCGTTCGGGTTCGCGGCCCGGCACGACGCCGAGGTGGTGGTCGTGCACGCCTCCAGCGGTGAGGTGACCACCGCGGTCGAGCCGGTGGAAACCCACGAGGAGGCGGCGCTGCGCGAGGGGACCGGCCCGGTGGGCGCCGAGCTGGTGGAGTGCGCGCGGCGTCACCCCGCCGTGCGGTACCGGTTGGTCCACGCGGCGGTCCCGCCGGCGGACGCGCTGCTCGCCGCGTCCGTCGAAGCTGGTCTGCTGGTCGTCGGCAGCCACGGCAAGGGCGCGGTGCGCCGGACCCTGCTGGGGTCGGTCAGCCACGAGGTGATCGACAACGCGCCGTGCCCCGTGGCGGTGCTGCCCCCGCGGACCGCGGATTCCCGCGGACGCTGAGGGCGGCGGGTGCGCCCGCCACCGCGAGTGGCAGGACCACCGACACGACGCACGACCGGGAGGAACCCCGTGACGACGCGGTGGTCACCCCGGACGGCTCCGCCGGGCCGCGCGGTCGCCGCCGTGACGTTCCCGGCGGGACCTGACTGCCGGCGGCCCCTGCGTGCTCGGCTGCGCCCCGGCGGGCGAAGGGATGGGCGGCTGCTGGAGCGATGCGGTCACCGGCGTCGTGATCGCCGTGCTCGCCCTGGTGAGCGGTGGCCCCGAACCGGTTGCTGCGGCTCAGCCTCGTCAACGCGGTCCTGGGCATGTGGCTTGGTCGCGTCGCCGTTGGTGCTCGGCTACCGGGCACGGGGCCACGCCCCGGAGGCGATCGGCAACGACGTCGTGGTGGCCTGCTCGTCCTCGTGCCGGCCGTGGCCGGCGCTCCGGCGACCTACCGGCGCCGGAGGGCGGGAGCCGCGGACCCGCACCCGCTCCACGGCGAGCCGTGACCCGCCGCGGGCTGCGCGTGCGGGTCACCCCGCCGTGAGCCCGGGACGTGGGTCGTCCTGTCGTGCTCGCCGCCGGCGGCCCGTCGTCGGCGGTCGTCGGTTGTCTCGGCATGGCCGAGCGCCTACCGTGCAACCGGTTCGCGGGAGTGCGCACGCCAGCCACGATGCGCGGCGACGCCGCGTTCAAGGCCGCCGACAAGGCGGCCGGCCCGTTGGGCGTGCGCGTCGCGAGGGCCGTGCCGGACCGGTAGCGGTCGCGCCGGTGCGTCAGCCCCGCGGCACGTCGGGCACGTCGTCGAGCGCGTCGAGCCCACCGGCCGACGACGCCGGGATGACGCTGAACGAGCCGTCGGTCTCCAGGACGACCGCCGCGACCCGGTCCAGGCCGCCCACCCCCTGCGAGCGCACCGCCTGCAACACCTCGCTCCGGCTGACGCGCTGCTCGCGCAGTTCCCGGTCGCGCAACCGCCCCTGCCACACCAGCAGCGCCGGCGTGGACTTCACCGCCCGGCGGAACCGCCCCACCCGCACCGAGGTCCAGGCGACGGCGAACTGGGCGCCGATCAGCAGCGCCAGCGCCAGCACGCCCTCGGCCAGCGCCACGTCGGAGGTGAGCAGCACGGTGGCCAGCGTGGAGCCCAGCGCGACCGTGGCCACCAGGTCGAAGGCGTTCATCTTCGCCAGCGTCCGCTTGCCCGACAGTCGCAGCAGCACCACGAGCGCCGCGTAGGCGCACACGCCGACGACCACGACGCGCAGCAGGCCGGTCCAGGAGTCGAAGAACATGCCCCACGCCTACCCGCCTCACCCGGACGGCACACGCGCGCGACGGGCCCAGACCTTGCGATCGGCTGACAGCCCGGCCGCGGTGTGCCGGTGCGGGCCACCACCGGGTAGCCACTGGACATGGACGGTATCCGGACACTCGCGCTCCTCGGAGCGACGTCGCTGGTGCTGGCGGGCTGCGGAGAACCCCAGCAGGTGCTGCGGAGCGGCACCATGGGCGCCAACGGGCACGTGGGCGAGGTGGTGCTGCGCAACGTCCTGGTCGAAGCACCCGCGGGCGGCCCGTGGCGGGCCGGTGACGACGCCGACGTGACGTTGACGCTGCTCACCGACGCCGACCGGCCGGACGCGCTGGTCGCGGTGAGCACCGACAGCGCCGCCGGCGTCGAACTGCTGGCCGACCGGGACTGCGACGGCCGCAGCGAGCGGGTGGACCGCATCCGCCTGCCCGCCGAGGGCGCGGTGGTCGAGCCCGGCAGCGTCGATACGGCCTACCACCTGCGGATCGTCGACTTCACCCGCGAGGTGCTCGCGGGCACGACCATCCCGCTCACCTTCACCTTCGCCGACGCCGGCCGGACCACCCTCGACGTGCCGGTGGAGGTCGTCGGCGACGGTGACGTGCCGCCGCCGGTCACGTGCACGGCGACCCCGTCGCCGACACCCGGCACCACCCCTGCGACCACCCCTGCGACCACACCCGGCACGTCGCCCTCGCGGCCCGACACGGTCCTGCGCGGCCGGGTGCAGGCCGGCGTCGAACCGGGGTGCCTGGTGCTGGCGACCGACCGGGGCCTGTTCCTGCTCCTGGGAGGCGACGAGGACGTGCTCCGCGCGGGAGCCGAAGTCGTCGTGGACGGCACCGCCCGGCCGGACCAGGCCACGACCTGCCAGCAGGGGACCCCGTTCGCCGTCACGGAGGCGCGGATCGCCCCCACGACCCGGTGAGGCGGCGCAGGACCGGCGCACCGGGCGCAGCCGCAAGGTGGCCGCAAGGTTCTCGCCGGACACGCCGGGAACCCGACCGGCGACGACCGGTGCCGAGGACGGAGGAGGCGGTTCGATGGCGATGCGCGGGAGTTCGACCACGGCCCTCCGGTCGGCGACGAGTGCCGAGAGGTGACGTCGTGGTCCGCCGGCGGCCCGACGAACCGGACTACCAGCTCGCCGCGCGGGCGACCGCGCGCACGGGCGCGCCCGGAACGGGCACGGCGGTGGCCGCCGCCGGGGTGTGGCTCGTGCTTGCCCCCTCGGTCATGGAGTACCCGGAGCCGGACGCGGTGGTCCACGACGGCGTGCTCGGAGCCGTGATCACGATCGTCGCGATCACCGGTGCCGCCGCACCGCGCGCCGCGGCCTGGGCGAGCGGCGCCACCGCGCTGCTCGGCCTGTGGGCAGCGGTCTCGCCGTTCGCGCTCGACCACGGCTCCACCCTCCCGGTGGTGAACGAGGTCGTGGTCGGCGCGGTGGTGACCGTGCTGTCGCTGACCGGCGTGGCGGTGGCGGTGGAGCGGTCGTGCGCGCGGCGCGCGGCGAGGGCGAGGCCGTCGCGGTGCGAGCGGCGTCGTGCGCTTTCCCACCGCTACGTCGACGAGGAGGTCCGATGACGCGTCTTGTGGGGTTGTGCCTGGTGGCGGGTGTGCTGCTGGCCGGGGTGCTGTTCCCGGTCGTGGGCGGCGCGGGCCTGCTGCTGGCCCGCGTCGGTGACCGGGTCACGGGCCCGGCGGCACTGCCGGCCGACGTCGAACCGCCGCTGATGACGACGCTGGTGGACGCCGACGGCGAGCCGTTCGCCCACCTCTACGACCAGTACCGCGTGCTCACGGCCTCGGCCGGCATCTCGCAGGCGATGAAGGACGCCATCGTGGCGGTGGAGGACCACCGGTTCTACGAGCACCAGGGGGTCGACTGGGTGGCCACCGCGCGGGCGGCGCTGCGCAACCACGCCTCCGGCGGGGTGGTGCAGGGCGCGTCGACGTTGACCCAGCAGTACGTCAAGAACCTCCTCGTGCACGTCGTGGCGCGTGACGACCCACTGCGCCGGGAACGCCTGCGGGTGCGGACCCCGGCCCGCAAGCTGCGGGAGATCCGCATGGCCATCACCCTGGAGAACACCCTCTCCAAGGACGAGATCCTCACCCGCTACCTCAACACCGTCCCCTTCGGAGCCGGGACCTACGGCGTCGCGGCGGCCGCGCAGGCCTACTTCGGCACCACACCGGACCTCCTGACCGTGCCCCAGGCCGCGCTGCTCGCCGCCCTGGTCAACAGCCCGACGGCGCTGGACCCCGAGCAGCACCCCGACGCCGCCTCGCAGCGCCGCGACCTGGTCATCGACCTGATGGCACGGCACGGCACGCTCGTCCCGGAGGTGGCGGAGAGGGCCAAGCGGGAGCCGCTGGGGGTGCGGAGCCCGGTACGGCCCCTGCCCACCGGGTGCGTGGGCGCCGATCCCGGAACGGGCTTCTTCTGCTCGTTCGTGGTCGACCAGCTCGTCGCCGGGGGCTTCGACCTGGAACGGCTGAAGACCGGCGGCTACACCGTCCGCACCACCCTCGACAGGGGCGTGTCGGCGGCCGCCGAGCGGGCGGTGGAGGCGCGGGTGCCCTCGGACACCCCGGGCGTCGCCAACACGATGGCCGTGGTGAAGCCCGGCAGGGAGGAGCACCGGGTCCTCGCGCTGGTCGCCAACCGCGACCACGGCGTGGACGCGCAGCGGTTCCAGACGATGCTCGACCTGCCCGGCGGCGTGGCCAACAAGTTCGGCGCGGGCTCGGTCTACAAGGTCTTCACCGCCGCTGCCGCGCTGGAGCAGGGGTACCGCGTCGACTCGGTCATCCCGTCGCCGGCCTCCTACACCTCCCGGGTGTTCAAGGGCGGCGCGCCCGGCTGCCCCTCGACGGGAGAGCCGGACACGCGCTGGTACTGCCTGAGCAACCACGATGACGGCTACCCGCCGCGCATGACGCTGCGCCAGGCGCTGGCGACCTCGCCGAACACCGCCTTCGTGATCCTGGAGGAGCGGGTCGGCCTGGACGCGGTCGTCGACGTGGCGCACCGGCTGGGCATGCGCCGCACCCTGGCGAGCAACATCGCCGGCGAACCGCCCGACCCGGACTCGCCGCGGCCCGAACTGCGGGTCGACCAGGCCGGGTTCTTCACCGACCGGCAGAACGCCTCCTTCACCCTCGGCCCCGCCCCGTCCAGCACGCTGGAGCTGGCCAACGTCGCCGCCACGATCGTCGGCGGCGGCACGTGGTGCGAACCCACCACCCTCGTCGCCGTGCTGGACCGGCACGGCGAGCCCGTCGGGCCGCCGCCGTCGCCGTGCGAGCAGGCCGTCCCCGAACCCCTGGCCAACGCCCTGGCCGCGGCGCTGAGCGACGACGACGACCGGGGCACCGCCGCGGCGGCGGCCCGGGCGCACGCGTGGGCGCGGCCGGCGATCGGCAAGACCGGCACGACGGAGGAGTACAAGTCGGCGGCGTTCCTCGGCGCCACGGTGGACTACGCCGGCGCGGTGCAGACCTTCAACGACAGCCCCGAACCACGCGCCGTCTGCGTCGGGGCCGGACCGCCCCTGCTGTGCGGCAGCGGCGACCTGTACGGCGGCACCGTGCCCGCGCACACCTGGTTCGACGCCATGACCGAGATCCACACCGGACTGCCCGTGACACCGCTCCCGCCGGTGGCCGAGGGCTTCCGCGCGAAGCCCGGCGACCGGTGAGCGGAACCCGCGCGTCGACCTTTCCCCGGAACGGAGGAGTCGCCGATGTCCCACACCACCACCATCATCATCGGTTCGTGCCTGGCCGTGGCGCTGTTCGGGGGCTGCGGCAGCGGCCCCGCCGACCGACCGGTCACCACGTCGGTCACCGCCGGCGCGACGAGCGCCGACACCCGGAGCGACGTCACGGGGCCCGAGCGGTGCCTCGTCCCCGCACTGGGCGTGAGCCTCGGACCGGGCGACAACGACATGCGGGGCGCCCACCTCCCCCTGAGGTTCACCAACACCGCCTCGCGGGCGTGCACGCTGCACGGCGCCCCCGGCGTCTCCTACGTCACCGGTGAGGGCGGCGAGCAGATCGGACTGCCCGCCGAGCGGGACACCGACGGCCCGGTGGTCACGCTGGCGCCGGGGGAGACCGCGTCGGCCGGGTTGTTCCTGTCCAGCGCGCCGCGCAAGACACCCGACTGCGACCAGGTCGCGGTAGGCGGCCTGCGGGTCCACCCGCCGGGCAACACCGAACCGGTGTTCGTCGACCACGAGGGCACGGCGTGCGCGCCACCGCTGGACGGCCCCTTCCTCGAAGTCGGGCCGGTCGAGCCGGGCGCCGACAACACCGGTGCCTGACGGGACCTTGCGATCTCCTGACGGCTCACGTCACCGCGGTCCGCGAGCCACCCGGTCGGGGTATCCCGGACGGGTGACGAGAATCGGCACCTGCGCGGTGGGCATCGGGCTGTGCCTGGTGGTCGTCGCCAGGGGGCTGGGGCCGCTGAGCGGTCCGGCCGGCGCCGAGGGCCGCGTCGGCGACATCGCGCTGCGCGCCGTGCACGTGGTGGCCGAGGACGCCGCGCCGGTGCGACCGGGTGACGACGTCGTGGTGAGGTTCCTGCTGTCCGGCCGACACGGCGTCGACGACGAGCTGGTGGTGGTCGACAGCGACGGGGCGGACCGGGTGGAGCTGCGCTGGGACCGGGAGTGCGACGGCGTCGCCGAGCCCGCGACCGCCCTGCCGCTGGAGCACGGCGCGGTCCCCGGTGCCGGCGGGGGACCGCGCTACCACGTCGTGCTGCGCTCTCTGCGCGACGGGATCGCCTTCGGCGACACCGTGACCGTCCGCTTCGGCTTCGCCGGGGCCGGTGACGTCGCCGTGCCGGTTCCGCTCGTCGCCTCGCGGATCGAGGAACGCGGCCACTGCTCCGACCTCCCCGCCACGCCGTCCTCGCGCCCGGGCGGGGACGACGCGAGTGCGGACGCGGTGAGTGGGAATCCGGGTGGCGGGTAGCCCCACCGCATGCGCGCGCTCACCGCCACCCCCGGAACCGCCGGCTCGTCGAAGGTCGTCGAACTGCCCGACCCCGAGCCGCGGGCGGGGGAACTGCTGGAGAACGACGTGGTGGTCGGATCGGTCAACGCCGACCTGCGCCACCACCGGCAGGCGGCGGAGGCGTCGGCCCGGGCGCACCTCGGGCGGCCGGGCGGCCTGATCACCCGGAGAGTGCCCCCGGAGTCGTTCGCGGACGCCTCCGGCACCCGACCCGACGACGTCGAGGTGGTCGTCACCCTGGACGGGGGTCGCTGACGCATGCCCTCCCGCATCGAGGACTACGCCCTGCTGGGCGACCTCCAGACCGCGGCACTCGTCGCCCGCGACGGCAGCGTCGACTGGCTGTGCCTGCCCGCGTTCGACTCGCCCGCCTGCTTCGCCGCCCTGCTGCACGACGAGAGCGCGGGACGCTGGCAGCTCGCCCCGGCGGGCGGCGGCCCCGCCACCCGCCGCCGCTACCGCGACGACTCCCTGGTGCTGGAGTTGGAGTGGGACACCCCGCACGGCACGGTGCGCGTGGTCGACTGCATGCCACCCCGCGGTGAGGCCGCCGACGTGGTGCGCGTGGTGGAGGGCGTGTCCGGCAGCGTGCCGATGCGCATGGACCTGCGCCTGCGGTTCGACTACGGCGACGTCGTGCCGTGGGTGCGCCACCACGACGGGGCGCTGGCCGCGGTCGCCGGCCCCGACGCGGTGTGGCTGGAGGCGGGCGTGCCGGTGCACGGCCACGACCTGGCCACCACCGCCGAGTTCGAGGTGCGCGCCGGTCAGCGCGTGCCGTTCGTCCTCACCCACACCGCCTCGCACCTGCCGCGCCCGCACGCCGTGGACGCCGACCGGGCGATCTCCGACACCGAGGACTTCTGGGCTGGCTGGATCAGCCGCTGCACCTACGACGGCCCCTGGCCGGAGGCGGTGCGGCGCGCCCTGGTCACGCTCAAGGCCCTGACCTACGCGCCCACCGGCGGCATCGTCGCCGCCGCGACCACGTCCCTGCCCGAGCAGTGGGGCGGTCCGCGCAACTGGGACTACCGCTACTGCTGGCTGCGCGACGCCACGTTCACCCTCCAGGCGCTGCTGGGCACCGGGTTCGTGGCCGAGGCCCGCGCCTGGCGCGAGTGGCTGGTGCGCGCGGTGGCCGGCGACCCGGCGAAGTTGCAGATCATGTACGGGCTGGACGGCAGCCGCCGGTTGCCGGAGCAGGAGCTGCCGTGGCTGTCCGGGTACGAGGGCGCCTCGCCCGTGCGGGTCGGCAACGCCGCGGCGGGCCAGTTCCAGCTCGACGTGTGGGGCGAGGTCCTCGACGGCCTGCACCTGGCGCGGGAGGCGGGCCTGAGCACCACGGACACGGCGTGGGACCTCCAGCGGGCGCTGCTGGACCACCTGGAGGGCCACTGGGAGGACCCGGACAACGGCCTGTGGGAGGTGCGCGGCCCGCGACGGCACTTCACGCACTCGAAGGTCATGGCGTGGGCCGGTCTGGACCGCGCCGTGCACACCGTGGCCAACCACGGCCTGGAGGGTCCGGTCGACCGGTGGCGGGAGGTCCGCGACCGCGTCCACGCCGAGGTGTGCGACAAGGGCTTCGACGCCGAGCGCGGCACGTTCACCCAGTTCTACGGCTCCCAGGGCCTGGACGCCGCCCTGCTGCTCATCCCCAGGGTCGGTTTCCTGCCCTGGGACGACCCGCGCGTGCGGGGCACGGTGGACGCGGTGCGCCGCGAGCTGTGCGAGGACGGGTTCGTGCTGCGCTATCGCACCGACGCCGACGGCGGCGTCGACGGCCTGCCCGGCACCGAGGGCGCGTTCCTGGCCTGCACGTTCTGGCTCGCCGACGCCCTGCACGGCACCGGCCGCGTCGACGAGGCCCGCGCGCTGTTCGAACGGCTGCTCGGCCTGCGCAACGACGTCGGCCTGCTCAGCGAGGAGTACGACCCCGCCACCGGCCGCCACATGGGCAACACCCCGCAGGCGTTCAGCATGGAGGGCCTGGTCAACACGGCCCGCCAGCTCGGCGGCGCCTCCACCCGGACCTCGGCGGGCAAGGCTGAGCAGGCCCTGTGACGTCCGGGCCCTGTGAGCCGCGGCCCCGCCGCAAGGCGTTCGCCAGGTTCGCCGGCACGGTCCCGGGTAGCCACGAGGGGAACGGAATCCGACGGAGGAAGGGTCGACGTGACCACGACGACGATGCCGATGATGGAGACCTACCCGGCCGAGATCAACCTGGACCGGGGCAAGCTCGCCGAGGCGATCGACGCGCTCATCGCGTGCGCGGAGGCGTGCACGGCCTGCGCGGACGCCTGCCTGAGCGAGAGCTCGGTGGCGGAGCTGACCAAGTGCGTGCGCACCAACATGGACTGCGCCGACATCTGCGGCACGACCGCCCGCGTGCTGTCGCGGCACACCGGCTACGACGCCAACATCAGCCGGTCCTTGCTGGAGGCGTGCGCGACGGCGTGCAAGTCCTGCGGCGACGAGTGCGGGTCGCACGCGGAGATGCACGAGCACTGCCGCATCTGCGCCGAGGCGTGCCGGGCGTGCGAGACCGCCTGCCGCGACCTGCTCGCCACCATGGGCTGACCGCCGGCCACCGGGTCCCGGAGTGCTCCTGCCGGTGCGCCCCCGCCGTTCGCGTCGCGGGGATCAGCGCTCCGGCAGGACGCCGCGGACGAAAGCGGCCTGGCCGACGTGCTGGAGGTCGTCCTCGATCACGCTGAGCAGCCGCACGGCCAGGGTCACGGGCGGGTCCCACGAGTCGTCCACGACCCGGCTCAGGTCACCGGCGCCCAGACCGCCCAGGTAGGCCGTGGTGCGGTCGTGGACCGCCCGGTGGTAGCCGAGGAGCAGGTCGGCGGACGCGGTGACCGCGGCGACCTGCTCGCCGCCGTGCCCGTAGCCGGTGTCCCCGGTCGGCAGCGGCAGGTCGAAGCGCCCGGCCCAGCCGTCCGCGGTCCAGACCTGCTCGGTGCCGGCGACCTCGGCGACGTGGTCGTCCTGCACGCGGGTCAGGTGCCAGAGCAGCCAGGCGATCGGGTTGCCCGTGCCGCCGACCCGGTGCGTCAACTGCTGCGGGGTCAGGCCTTCCGGCACGCGCTCCACAGACTCGCGCACCCGCGCGAACCCGTCCAGCAGCACGTCGACCGCGGTGACGTCGCTCATGAGTGCTCCCCCTCCGATGCGTGGGAGTCGTCGCACGACAGGACCAGGCCGATCCGGTCGACCGGCCTGGTCCTGCTCGCCGGTGGGCGCGGAGTACCCCCGGTGCCCGTCGTCTGCACCTCCGCGCGCGGGAATCCGCGCGGTGCGGCCCGCGTCGCCCGCCGGGCGCGACACCGGCCGTGCCACCCGTGGTCACCACCGACCACCCCGCCGGGTGAAATGGTGCGGTGCGCGCCCGTTCGGCGTGCGACCGCCGTGCGCGGCCCGGTGCGACGGCACAGACTCTGCCCATGGGTGAGGAGAAGTTCGACGAGGGCGACGAGGTCACCTGGTCCAGCCACGGGCGGACGGTGCACGGCGAGGTGGTCGAGGAGATCACCGAGGACACCGAGGCGGCGGGCCGCGCGGTGCGCGCGTCGGAGGACGAGCCGCAGTACCGCGTGCGCAGTGACAAGAGCGGCAAGGACGCGGTGCACAAGCCGAGCGCGCTGGGGGACGCCTCGTGAGCGGGGAGTTCGACGAGGCCGTGAACATGACCGCGACCGAGCTGGAGCGGTGGCTGGACACCGACGAGTCGAAGTCGGTCGGCCAGTCCGACGGCGGGGAGTCGGTCGGGCACGAGTCCGGCAGGCGCATCGTGGAGCTGCTGCGGAAGAAGAAGGCCGAGCTGACCGACGACGACCAGGCGCACATGCGCAAGGTCGTCGGCTACGTCCACCGCCACCTCGCGCAGCGCCCGGACGGGGACGTGGAGCACATGAAGTGGCGCTACTCCCTGATGAACTGGGGACACGATCCCCTGAAGGACTGACGGCGATGGCGACGGCGGTGCGGCGCCCGGGGCGCGCCCACCCGGTGGACCGCGGGCGCCGCACGCGTCCGTCCAGCCCCACCCCGGGCTACAGCATGGGCGGCACGAGGCGGTAGGTCTCGGTGTAGTAGTCACCGGTGCGTCGGCGGTGGCCGTCGTGGTCGGTGTCGTCCGGGTCGTACTCTGGCGCGTTCCTGATCTGCTCCTTGGTGCGGTCGACGTGGACCTTGCGCTCCTGGTGGTCCACGCGCCGCACGGTACCGACGGGCAGGACGACCTTGCGGCCGAAGATCCAGGGGCCGGTGTCGACCATCAGGCAGTCGGCCGGGACCTCGGCGTTGTCCTCGTCGACCTTGCCGATGCCGCCGTCGGTGGCCTCCACGTCGTAGCCGATCAGGCCGACGTCGGGGCGTCGTCCGGTGCCGGCGGCGCCGCGGGCGTCGTCGGCACCGGTGTCGCGGTCGTCCCCGCGGGCGGTGTCCGGATCGGTCAGCCATGACGGGTCGCGCCACACCCACGGGACGAACAGGAACGGTTGCATGTCGACCTCCGGTGTCGTCGTCGTTATCCCCTGTCGGGTTACCCCCTGAGCGTGACCGCGAATACAGGCCGTGCCGGCGGCTACGACGTGCACGACCCGGGCGGCGAACCGCGCCCGATTGGGACCGGGAGGAGTGGGTAGGCCCTGTGCATGCCCACTCCGCCGACCGCACGTCCAACGAGGAGCGCCCGCGTGAACGAGCTGGAAGTGGTGCACGAGTTCACCGGCCCGATGCCGACCGGGGTCGGCGTGTCGCACACCGGTCGGGTGTTCGTGAACTTCCCGAAGTGGGGCGACGACGTCCCCGCGACCGTCGTGGAGCTGCGCGACGGGGTCGAGGTGCCGTTCCCCGACCAGGCGTGGAACTCGCCGTCCTCGGACGACGACGAGGGCGCGTTCGTGTCGGTGCAGAGCGTCGTGGTCGACCCGGCCGACCGGCTGTGGGTGCTCGACACGGGCAGCCCGCTGTTCCGGCGGACCGAGCCGGGCGGGCCGAAGCTGGTGTGCGTCGACCTGGCCACCGACACCGTCGTCCGGGTGATCACCTTCCCGCCCGAGGTGGCCCCGGGGACGACCTACCTCAACGACGTGCGGTTCGACCTGCGGCACGGGGATGCCGGGGTCGCCTACATCACCGACTCGGCCGACTCGGGCCCGAACGGCATCATCGTGGTCGACCTGGCCACCGGCGAGTCCTGGCGCAGGCTGCACGACCACCCGTCCACCAAGGCCGAGCCCCTGGACGCCTTCCGCCCGGTCGTGGAGGGCACGCCGTTCCTGGAGCGCCCCGCCGAGGGGGAGCCGGAACCGGTGACGATGGGGGCGGACGGCATCGCGATCAGCGCCGACGGCACGCGGCTGTTCTACTGCCCGCTGGCCTCCCGCCGCTGGTACAGCGTGCCCACCCACGCCCTGCTGGACCGGTCGCTGCCCGACGACGAGGTGGGCGAGCAGGTGGTCGACGAGGGCGACAAGGGCGGCGGCGCGGACGGCCTGGAGACCGACGACGCCGGACGGCTGTACCTGACGAACTACGAGCACGACGCGGTGCTGCGGAGGTTGCCGGACGGCTCGTTCGAGACCGTCGCCCACGACCCGCGCCTGCTGTGGCCGGACACGATGTCGATCGCCGACGGCCACCTCTACGTCACCGCGAACCAGCTGCACCGCCAGGCGAAGTACCAGGGGGGCGAGGACCGGCGGCGCACGCCCTACCACCTGTTCCGCGTGCCCGTCGACGCCGGACCCGTCCGGCTCCGCCGGCCCGCCGGTTCGGGTGGTGCGTGGTTGGACCCTCCCCGTTCGGGTAAGCGGCGGTGAACCGACGTCCGGAGGAGATCGTCCATGACCGTTGAGCGGGAGCACGACACCGACCTGGTCCGCGTGATCACCGCAGACCACCGCGAGGTCGAGCGGGTGTTCCAGGAACTGGAGTCCGGCAGGGGCACCCCGGAGCACCGGCGCGCGCTGGTCGACCACGTCATCGCCGAGCTGGTGCGGCACTCGGTGGCCGAGGAGCAGTTCATGTACCCGGCCGCCCGGAAGGTCCTGCCCGACGGCGACGAGGTGGCCGACCACGAGATCGAGGAGCACGCCGAGGCCGAGCGGGTCATGAAGGACCTGGAGGCCCTCGACCCGACCGATCCGCGCTTCGACGAGCTGCTGGGCGAGCTGATGCGGGAGATCCGCCACCACATCGAGGACGAGGAGGAGGACCTCCTGCCCCAGCTCGCCGCCCGCTGCTCGGCCGAGGACCTCCAGGAGCTGGGGCGCAAGGTGATCGCGGCCAAGAAGGTCGCCCCGACCCGACCTCATCCGGGGGCCCCGGACAGGCCGCCGGCCAACCTGCTGCTCAACCCCGGCACCGGCCTGATCGACCGACTGCGCGACGCGCTGTCCGGCCGCAACCGCTGACCCGGGGCGGTCACCTCCGCCCCCGTGCGGCCCGGAGTTGCTCCGGCGCGGCGTCCGGGCCGGGAGCCGCCCGTTCGCGCGGGTCGAGGTCACTGTCATGGGGCGCCACCGCCGGGTGAGGTCGACGACCCCGAAGGGTGTTTGACACCCCGTATCGCGGGGAAGCAGGGGGTGTCGACCATCGAGAGGAGCCCGTGCCGGTGAGGGAGCATCGCCCGACCGTGGTGCGTGTCGGATCGCTGTTGTCCGCGGTGGTGCTGGTGGGCGGCTGCGGTTCCGGCACCGAGGACCTGGTACGGCAGGCGGCGGGGGACTTCGCGTCCGCGGTCGCCGCCGGGGAGTCGGCGCGGGCCTGCGACATGCTGACCGAGGAAGCCCGCGAGGACGCCGACTGCGCGGCCCTGGAGGTCGCGGGCGGCGGGGTGGAGCAGGTCGAGGTGTGGGGTGACGCGGCCCGCGTGCGCCTCGGCGACGACGTGCTGTTCCTGCGGGAGCTGGCGGTGGGTTGGCGGATCTCCGGTGCGGCTGTGAGCCGCGGGGGGACCGGCCGTACCGGTGCGAGGTGGGTGGCCGGTGACGCGACGCGGGATGTTCTACGCCTACCTGCTGGGTGTGCTGGTCTTGCTGGTGCTCTTCAGCGTGGTCGGGTTGGTGGGGATGTGAAGAGGTTCCTGCGCGACAACGGCCTGGGCCTGTTCTTCGGCCTGCTCTTCCTGGCGTCGCTGGTCGGCCAGGCGTTCGCCGGCAACGCCGACCTCAACGAGCGCCGGCTGACCGACGGCGGCGACCCGATCGGCCTGTGGGCCTACGTCACCTCGTCGGACTTCGCGGTCGACGTGGCGGAGAACTGGCAGTCCGAGTACCTCCAGTTCGTCCTGTTCATCCTCGCCTGCGTGTGGCTGGTGCAGAGGGGGTCCGCCGAGTCCAAGCCCGCCGACCGGCTCGGTCGGGAGACCGACGAGCAGCAGTTGCTGGGCGAGCACGTCGAGCGGGACTCACCGCCGTGGGCGCGTGCCGGCGGGTGGCGCACCGGCCTGTACTCGAACTCGCTGGGCCTGGTCGTGCTGGCGCTGTTCCTGGGCTCGTGGGGCGCGCAGTCCATCGCCGGGCGCAGCGCCTACAACAACGAGCAGCTGGTCGACTTCCAGGACACCGTGACGTGGTGGGAGTACCTGGCGTCCCCGGACTTCTGGAACCGGTCGCTGCAGAACTGGCAGTCGGAGTTCCTGGCCATCGGCTCGATCGTGGTGTTCAGCGTCTACCTGCGCCAACGCGGCTCGTCGCAGTCCAAGCCGGTGGGCAGCCCGCACACCGAGACCGACGAGAACGGGTGATCGCGGAGTCCGGGCCTCCGGCTCGCACGAGGGCGGGCCGCGTGTCGCGGGTCGACGGCCCTGCCCGACGCCCCGCTCCGGCCGCACGACGCGCGCCCCGGCCCCGCGCGCCCCGGCCCCGCACGCCCCGACCCGTCGGAAGCGGTCGGAGCGGGGCGCGCGGGGGTCGGGGACTCAGGCCTCGATCACGACCGGGATGACCACGGGGCGGCGGCGGTGGGTCCGGTGCGCCCAGTACTGCACCTCGCGCGCGATGAGCCGCTCCAACTCCTCGAAGTCGGTGACGCCGCGCTCGTTCGCGCCGGCCAGGGCCTTCTCGATGGCGGGCACGGCGGGGGCGAAGGTCGAGGCGTCGTGCTCGAAGCCGTGGGCGATGAAGTCCGGGGGGTCGGCGAGCCGCCGGGTGTCGAGGTCGACGATCGCGACGACCGCGATGACGCCCTCCTCGCCGAGGGTGCGGCGTTCGGCCAGGGAGGCCTCGGTGACGCCGCCGACGGTCTGCCCGTCGACGTAGACGTTGTGGATCTCGACCTTGCCGGTGACCTGCGCGCGTCCCTCGTGGAGGTCCACGACGTGGCCGTTGGCGGCGATGGGCACCCGGTCGCGGTGCACGCCGGTCTTGATGGCGAGTTCGGCGTTGGCGCGCAGGTGGCGCGCCTCGCCGTGCACGGGCAGCACGTTGGCCGGTTGCACGATGTTGTAGCAGTAGACCAGCTCGCCGGCGCTGGCGTGGCCGGAGACGTGGACCTTGGCGTTGCCCTTGTGCACCACGTTCGCGCCGCGGTCGATCAGGCCGTTGATGACCCGGTAGATGGCGTTCTCGTTGCCGGGGATCAGCGAGCTGGCGAGCAGGACGGTGTCGCCCTCCTCGACCTGGATCGAGTGGTCGCCGCCGGCCATACGCGACAGCGCGGCCATGGGCTCACCCTGGGAGCCGGTGCAGACCAGGGTCACCTGCTGGGGCTTGAGCCGGTCCATGCGCTTGATGTCCACGACCAGGCCGTCGGGCACCTTGAGGTAGCCCAGCTCGGTGGCGACGGCCATGTTGCGGACCATCGAGCGGCCCACGAAGGCGACCTTGCGGCCGTGCGCGTGGGCGGCGTCGAGGACCTGCTGGATGCGGTGGACGTGGCTGGCGAAGCTGGAGACGATCACCCGGCGCGGCGTGGTGCGGAACACCTCGTCGATGGCAGGGGCGAGGTCGCGCTCGGAGGTGGTGAAGCCGGGCACGTCGGCGTTGGTGGAGTCGACCAGGAACAGGTCGACGCCCTCCTCGCCGAGGCGGGCGAAACCGCGCAGGTCGGTGATCCGCCCGTCGAGCGGGAACTGGTCCATCTTGAAGTCGCCGGTGTGCAGCACGAGGCCGGCGGAGGTGCGGATCGCGATGGCCAGGCTGTCCGGGATGGAGTGGTTGACCGCCAGGAACTCCAGGTCGAACGGCCCGCGGACCAGCCGCCGGCCCTCGGCCACCTCGACCGTGACCGGCTTGATGCGGTGCTCGACCAGCTTGGCCGCCAGCAGGGCCAGGGTCAGGCGGGAGCCGACGACCGGGATGTCGGGGCGTTCGCGCAGCAGGTAGGGCACCCCGCCGATGTGGTCCTCGTGGCCGTGGGTGAGCACGACCGCGACCACGTCGGACAGCCGGCCGCGGATGCAGCTCCAGTCGGGGAGGATGACGTCCACGCCGGGCTGGTGCTCCTCGGGGAACAGCACCCCGCAGTCCACGATCAGCAGCTTGCCCTCGTGCTCGAACACGGTCATGTTGCGGCCGATCTCGCCGAGCCCTCCCAGGGCGGTGACGCGCAGCGCGTCGGGGGCGAGGGGTGGTGGAGGGGCGGAGGTCCGAGCCATGGTCACACTCTCACGTTACGTCAGAGTGTGATCGGGGGGCGATCGGGGTGTGATGCGCCACCCGTCGGGGCGGCCGGTCGTCCAGGCCGCCCCGACGGGTGGGTGGGTGCGCGCGGGTGGCGGCGAAGTCCTCGGCGACGCGCGGTCGGGCGCGCAACCTCGCGGCGCTCCTCGGTCGCGGTGCGGGAGCGTGCGAGTCGTCGGGCGACGAGTCCGCCCTCCTCGTAGCCCGACGTGGCCCCCGGGGCGACGCGAGACCTCGTCCGCGCCCCTGTGCCACGCCCGCCCGAACCGGCCGGGGGAACCCGGGCCGCTACGACATTCGGGTCCCCGACGCCGTTCGGTCCGGGCTTCGTGACAGAATTGCCGTGGTTGCCCCGGACCCCGGCAGACCCCGTGTCTTCCGCGTTCGGAGGTGGCAGGTGCCCGATCCCGCGTACGAGGCTTTCGACGGTTCCTGGGGCGCTCCCGGGGAGTCCGACGCCTCCCGGACCGCGGACCTGGAGTCGTTCACCAGCGGCGTGCGGGCCTTGGACCACCGGTACGGCGGCGCCCTCGCCCGCGACGCGGCCGTGGGTCGGCTGCCCGCGGCCCTGGGACTGCTGACCCCCGCGGCCCCCGGCCCCGACCGGGTCCGGTTGCGAACGGCGGTGGCCGATCTGCACAGCGCGGCGGGGTGGGCGGCGTTCGACAGCGGGATGACCGGTGCGGCCCTGGGGTACTTCAACACCGCCGTGACGCTCGCCGCGTCGGCGGGCAACACGTCGCTGACGTCCGACGTGTACTGCCGTGTGGGCCGTCTGCGGCTGCACCACAACGAGCCCTCCCGGGCGCTGGCGGAGTTCCGGCTCGGCGGCCTGGCTGCCGAGGCGAGCGGGTCGTGGCGCGCGGCGACCCTGATCAAGGCGGGCACGGCGTGGGCGTGGGCGCGGCTGGGGCAGGAGGAGAAGGTCGTGGACCTGCTCGCCGACATCGAGGACGACCTCGCCCGGCCTGCGGGCGGATCGGAGACGGGGCCGGCGTTCCTCACCCCGACCGACCTCTCGGCGTTGACCGGGGTCGTGCGCACCGAACTGGCGCTGGTGGTCGATCCCCGGTACGCGTCCCTCGCGGTGCCGCTGCTGACCTCGGCCGCGGAGGGCTACGGGGTCGACAGGACGCGCGGCCGGGCGTTCAGCCTCATCTCGCTGGCCGTCTGCCACCTGCTCGACGACCGCGTGGACACCGCGGTGCAGGAGGGCGGACAGGCCGTCGACCTGTGCGAGCGGCTGGTGTCCCACCGCACCGTCGAGCGACTGCGGCCACTGCGCAACGAGGCCGAGCGGCGCCGGTCCCACCGCGGCGCCCGCGAGCTCGCCGAACGCATCCGCGCGTTCCGACCACCGGCCTCGGGGCCGTGGTGACCGCACCCGGCAGGCGCCGCCCCGCCGCGGTCGTCGTTCCCGGACCGGCGATGTCGCGGAACGACGCGGACAACCGGTATCCGTCCCGCGCACGCCGGAAGGTCGTCGTCGTGGTGTGAGGCACCACCGCGCCGCACCAGCCCGACCCGGATCGCCCGCCGCCGAAACGCGTGGAATCCCGGTCGAGCCGGTGCCGAGGCGGGAGGGCTTCGGCGCACCGGCACGGCCGGAGCCGCGACGGTGCGCCGAGCGGAGACCGGCGGGGCCGTCGCCTACCCGAGTTCGGGCAACGTGGGCACCGACCTCAGCGCGCGGTTGTTGCGCGGTTCGGTGCGCGTCTTGGCCTCGTCGACCTGCCGGACCAACTCGGTGCGGACCTCGTTCAGCGCCGCGGAGAGATCGCGCTCCGAGGACGTGGCGACGAGGTGCAGGCGGGGGGTCCGGTTGATCCAGCACTCCAGGGTGACCCGTTGCTCGGCGCCGTCGCGGTCCTTCAGGCTGATCTCCAGGTCGACCTGGTCGTCCCGGAAGGACCGCAACCTCGAACCGAGCGCGACCAGGTGTTCCACGACCCAGTCGCGTTCGGGGGCGAGGAACCCGGTGCCCAGGTGGAGGCGCTGGTCGATGGTGACTTCGCCTTCGGGGGTGTCCTGCATGTGCTGTCAGTCCTCCGTGGAGTGCCGTCGTGATCGGGGTGTCGCGGTCAGGGGGTGGGAGTCTTGAGGTCGCGGGCCGGCCGTTCCGACCTCGGCCGGCGGACCGTGGTGGCCCAGCCGAGCTCCTCGAAGACCCGGATCAGCCGTGCGGAGACGTCGACCTGGCCGCGTCGGACACCGTGGCGCGCGCAGGTGGGGTCGGCGTGGTGGGAGTTGTGCCAGGACTCGCCCATCGACAGGATCGCCCATCGACAGGAGCGCCGGCGGCCGGAAGTCGGCGGACCTGTCGCGTGCCGCGAACGGTCGGTCGCCGATCGTGTGGCAGATCGAGTTCACCGACCAGGTGACGTGGTGCAGCACGGCGACGCGCAGCAGGCCGGCCCGGAAGAAGGCGGTCGGCGCGCCCGACGAGCTCCACGTGATCAGCCCTCCGGCGAGCGCGGGTGCGAGCAGGGGCACGGCGGTCAGCGCGGGGAACCAGCGGTTGACGCGCCGGATGTCGTCGTCGGCGAGCAGGTCGGGGCCGAAGCGGGCGGCGTTCGTCAGTTCCCGCTGGAACACCCAGCCCATGCGGGCGTGCCAGAAACCCTTGGCCGGCACGGGCTGCGCCTCGGCATCGACCGGGGGTGCGTCCGACTGGACCTTCGCGATCACGTTCGTCCCTCCGGAAACGGAATTCGTCCTCCGTCGCCGGGATCCGGGGCGATCGGTGTGATTCGTCGAGCGCCGGACGACCTCGTCAGGTCGTCACCCGGATGGGGTACCCGCGAGGGCGCGGTGGAAACCGGCGTGGTGGTCCCGGTGGTCGGGCTCAGCCGCGGACGTGCGGGTACTCCGGTGAGCGGTGCTGGAACGAGAGGATGCCGGGGTTCAGGATGGTTCCCCCGCGGATCTCGACGGCACGCCGGATCACCTCGCTGGAGTCCCAGTCGCCGGTGAGGACCGGACGCAGGTGCGGGAGCAGCGCTTCGCTGATCTCCCAGGTCGCCGAGTTCCACAGGTACGACGGGCTGTGGTCCACGCCGTAGTAGCGCACGTGGTCGCCCACCGTGAAGTCCGGTTGTGCGAACGAGGTGGGCCGCGCCCACTCGAAGCCCATGCCCGCGTCGCAGGAGACGTCGACGATCAGGGTTCCCGGGGCCAGCGCGGGCAGGTCGTCGTCGACGAGGAACATCAGCGGCGCGTCGGGGTCTTGGAGCACGCAGTTGACGATGACGTCGTGCTCCGCGAGGAACCCCGCCAGCGGAACGCGGCCGGTGTCCGTGGTGACCTGGCTGCGTCGCGGGTCGGCGTCGTCGTGGCCGAAGTGGCTGATCCGCGCGGAGTGGATCGGCGAGCCGACCTCCGCGACCCGGCGGTTGGTGAGGACGTCGACGTCGTGCACGCCGTGCGCGTTGAGGGCGGTCACGGCGCCCCGCGCGGTCGCGCCGAAGCCGATCACGACGGCGCGCAGCCGACGGCCGTAGTCGCCGGTCGAGCCGATCCGCTGCAAGGCGTGCAGCACCGAGCAGTAGCCGGCGAGCTCGTTGTTCTTGTGGAAGACGTGCAGGGCGAACGAGCCGTCGGGGTTCCAGTGGTTCATCGCCTCGAAGGCGATGAGGGTCAGCCGCCGGTCGATGGCCAGCTGGGTCAGCTCCGCGTCCTGGACGCAGTGCGGCCAGCCCCACAGCACCTGCCCTTCCCGCAGTTCCGCGACGTCCTCGGCGAGCGGCTTGGGCAGCAGGACGACGTCGCACTCGGCGATGAGCTCCTCGCGCGAGCGCAACCCGGCGACGGACGTCGCGAGCTGCTCGTCGGAGACGCCGAAGCGCTCCCCGTAGCCGTGTTCGAGGTGGATGCGACCGCGGAGGTCCGCGTCGATCCGGTCCAGGTGCAGCGGGTGGAGGGGGAGCCGGAGCTCGTCCTCCTTGCGGGACGTCGCGATGACCCCGAGGCTGAGCTGATCCACATGTGTCCTGTTCGTCGGCGGTTGAGGACCGCGTGCTCGCGGCAGACGTGCCGCGGGGCCGCCATCGGCCGGTCGGAGCCGGCGATCGAGTGCCCTCGGTACGTCATCGCCGTCCTCGGGGCGCGCGATGTGGCCGGATGGCATTCGACCGCCTCGCCGGACGCGGAAATCCGGGGTCGTGCGGCGGACCGACGGTGCCAAGGAAAACGTCGCCTTCCGGTTCGATGCTACACGTACGACATGGCGTGCGTTCGAATCCCGCGTGGACTCCGCGGTCCGCGAAATACTTCCCGGGGATCGACTGGGCATTGTGCGCCCGGTTCTCCGGGCGAAACGTGAATCGGCCTCTTCCTCCCGGTGGTCACCGGTCCGGGAAGCCCGCGGCCGACCACCCGGTGGCGGTGCCGGCGGGGCGGAACCGGTCGATCCGCTCCGCCAGCGCGCGGGCGCCCCGGTGGGCGGGTCGCCCGCGCGCCGCGTCCAGCAACGGGCGCAACCGCGCGGTGGTGCGCGCCGACACCAGCACTTGGCACAGGTCGACGGCGTCCTCGCCCAGTCGTGTGCCGCGGTCGACCTGGCCGTCCAGCAGGTGGCAGGCGGCGAGGGGGACCAGGCTGAACGCCCGGCTGCGCGCCATGTCCGCCGTGAAGCCGTCCACCGCCCCGGTGAGCAGCCGGACCGCTTCACCGACCGCGAGCGGGTCTCCGGTCCGCGCCAGTTCCGCGTGGACCACGCCGCCGATCGCCGAGAGCTCGACGCCGGTGAAGAAGGCCGCCCAGCCCGGTACCGGGTCGCCCTGCGCTCGCGCGTGGTGATCCGCCGCTTCGGCCAGCAGCGCGGCCGCTCGCCGCGCGGAGCCCATCTGGGCGTGCGCCCACGCCTGGTTCGCGGCGACGACGGCTCGCGCGAGCGCCGAACCGCTTGCCCGGGCCGCCCGCTCGGCGGTCCGGAACTCGGCCTCGGCCGACCTCGGGGCACCGTGGTGCAGGTGGACCCGTCCCAACCGGTAGTGGACGTTCGACACGAGGGCCTGGTCGCCGTTCGTCTCGGACAGCGCCAACGCCGTCCGGAAGTGTCGGAGCGCCTCGCCGGTCCGGCCGGTGTCGAAGCACACCCAGCCCGCCAGGTTGTGCAGGTCCGCGACCGCGGTGCGGAGCGCATGGCCGACCCGCTCGGTGGAGGCGAGGGGCAGCAGCGCGAGGGCCATCGGCAGCCGCGCGACGACCTCGTCCGCGCAACGGCCTCCACCGTGCCGGTGGTCGAGCGCCCGCAGCTGTGCCGTGCACGCCTCCAACGCGACGACGTCCGCCGCCCCCACGTGCCGCCGCACCACCTGGAGGCGGTCGTCCACGGGGCGGTCGGGCGTCGCGTGGGCGTCGTGCCTGGGGTCGAGCATCGCGGACCTCCGGGAAGCCGGGTGACGTGGCGGTCCGCCGAGGTCCGGAGCGAATTCGCGTGTTGCGCCATGCTCCCACGGAACGGTCGAGCGGACGGCGGACGTCGCCGACGTCAGCGGGGCCCGGTCAGGGGTCTGCCCGCACCGGCACTCCTTCGACGTGCGGATACACGGCGAACACGAGGTCCAGGCCGGTGGCGGACAGCGGCAACAGCACGCGGCGGGTGCGGGCCACGACGCAGAACCCCACTCCCGCCAGCCCCGCCGCGGCCAGGGCATCGACCAGGACGCCGAGACCGGTCGCGCCGAAGAAGCGCACCTCACCGAGGTCGACCACCAGGTCCGGGCCTCCGAGGCGGATCTGCCCCACGAGGAGGTCGCGCAGGCGTGGAGCGGTCGCCAGATCCACCTCGCCGGTCACCGCGCACACGAGGGTGGAGGGCGACAACGGCTCCACCGCGGCCGTGAAGACGTGGGCGGCTGGGTGGCCGGGCGACGGCAGAACGACCACGGGCGACGATCGATCTGCGTTTCGGACGACGACACCCATGGAAATTCCCTCACCACGATCCGGCGTCCGCGAGGTCTGGGCGGCGAGAGTTCAGGGGGCGAGCATACGGTTGGACCGCGTCGCGGCACAAGGCCGCGTCAAACGCGTTTCGGTGGAATGTTGGCGGAGCCGGTTTCCGCCGGCCGGCGGTCGTGGAATTCCATCGCGATTCTTCGGGTGAATTCCGGTGTGGTGTGGTGGGCGGTTGGACGCGCATCCGGGTGACAGCGCCGTCGACCGGTGTGCCGACCGATGACCGGGGCCACCGGTACGTAGAGTGAGCTGATCGCGGCACCGAGGTGCGGCGGTGTTCGGGTCGTGCCGTGCGGCCGGGTGACCGGGAGGGTTCGGATGGCCCGATACACCACCAGTCGGTTGGTGCTGGTGAGCCGCTGGATCGCGGAGAAGGCCGCCGAACTGGACGCGCCCGCCTCGGTCGGCACCCTCTGCCGGACGGCGGTCGCGCGGTTGGGCGTGAGCGGCGTCGTGCTGACCGTGGACACCTCCGGCTGGCCGGAGATCCGGTGCGCCACGGACGTCCTGGGGGAGCGGTTGACCGAGTTGCAGGTGACGGTGGGGGAAGGGCCGGCCGTGGACGTCTGGAGCGGGGGCGGCCCGGCGCTCGTCTCCGACCTCGACGCCCCGTCCGGCCAGGCCCGGTGGCCGGTGTTCACCCCACTGGCCGTCGAGGCCGGGGCGGCGTCGCTCTTCGCCCTGCCGCTGTGCGTCGGCGCGATCCGGGTCGGGGTCCTGCTGCTGTACCGGGTCGAGGCGGGTCACCTCGACGCCGCGGCGCTGTCCGACTCCTTGGCGTTCGCGGAACTGGCGCTGCGCCTGCTGCTGGACGAGCAGGCGGGCCTGGGCGCGGACAGCGGGGCCGACGGGGACGTGCTCCCGCTGCACAACCCGCGGGTGCACCAGGCCACCGGGATGGTCGCGGCGCAGTTGGACGTGGGCATGGCGGACGCGTTCGCCCACCTGCGCGCGCGGGCGTTCGCCGAGCAGGTGCCGCTGGGCGACCTGGCGGCGGACGTGGTGGCGCGCCGGCGCCGGTTCCACAGGGACGGGAGAGGACCGTGACAACGGGCGAGACGCGACCGCGCTCTGAACACACCAGTGGAGGTGGCTGTGATGGACGGTGACCGTCTCGTCGAGACGTTCGTCGGGTTGGCCGACACCCTGGTCGACGACTTCGACGTCATCGACTTCCTGCACATGCTCGTGGACCGGTGCGTCGAACTCCTCGACGTCGATGCCGCGGGACTGCTGCTGGCCGACCAGCGGGGCCGGTTGCAGCTGATCGCGTCGTCCAACGAGCAGGTCCGGCTGCTGGAGCTCTTCCAGCTCCAGAACGACGAGGGGCCGTGCCTCGACGCGTTCGCGGCGGGCGTCAGGGTGGGGCACCCCGACCTGGCCAACGCGGGTCGGCAGTGGCCGAGGTTCACCGCTGCGGCCACCGACGCGGGGTTCGCGGCCGTGGACGCCGTGCCCATGCGGCTGCGCAGTGAGGTGATCGGCGCGCTCAACCTCTTCCGCGACCAAGCGGGCGAGCTGGACGCCGTCGCGCTGCGGACGGCCACGGCGCTGGTCGACATCGCCACCATCGGCCTGCTGCAACACCGCTCGATCCACCACCACCAGGTGCTCACCGAGCAGTTGCAGGCCGCGCTGAACAGCCGGGTGATCGTCGAGCAGGCCAAGGGGCTGGTCGCCGAACGCCTCGGGGTCGACATGGACACCGCCTTCGCCGCGCTGCGCGGCCACGCCCGCGGGCACAACCTCAAGCTCAGCCACGTCGCCCGCGGGGTCATCGCGGGCGACATCGACACCGCGGAACTGCTCGGCACGACCACCACGTCCAAGCCGGTCCGACGCTGAGGCGGAGCCGAGGAACCCGGTGGAGCGCCGGCTCGCCGCCGATCAGCCGCGGGGTGGCCCCGCGTGGCCCCCGACCAGCTCCCGGAGCCCCGGAGTGGGCACGAGGCCCAAGTCCGTGCGCAGGAGGCGGCTGAACCGGTCGAACGCGTGCACCGCCTCCGACTGGTTGCCCTCGGCCAGGTGGACGCGGATGAGGGCGGCCTGGGCGCTCTCCCGTAGCGGGTCGGCCCGGACGACCACCCCCGCTGCCGCCGTGGCGTGACCGAAACGCCTCGCCTCGACCAGGCCGTCCACCACCGCCTCCAACGCGTGGAGCCGGAGTTGGCGCCAGTCCTCGGCCTCGCTCAGGACCCAGTCGTCGTACCAGAGCGGCAGCAGTTCCGACGACAGCGTCGCGACCGCCGCCGCGCCCAGGTCCGCCGCCGCGTGCGGACCGTCGTCGAGCAGGCGGTGGGCGAGCGCCTGGGCGGCGTGCAGGTCGACCGAGACGCCGGGCGCGAGTTCCAGGCTGGACGGGGTGACCAGCAGTGCCTCCCGGCAGGTGCGGTTCATCCGGGTCAGCGCGGACCGCAGTGCCGCGTAGGCGTGGCCCTCGGTCGCACCCGCCCACAGGGAGCCCGCCACGAGCAGTCGCCCCACCGGTCGGTGCCGCATCGCCATGAACGCCAGCAACCGCTCCGCTCCTCCGGAAGCGGGGACGGCGCCGGTTCCCCCCGTGAGCCGAAACCCGTCGAGGAGCGCGACGCGCAAACCCCCCTGGTCCCCGTGGGGCGTCGAGCGCACCTCCGGCGCCGCGAGCAGGGTCACGGTGTCGATGTCGTTTCGGCAAGATCCGGAAGAATGATCACGGAAAGCCCTTCGGGCTCGTCGAGCACTTCCTGCGCGGACTCGCGAATTCCCGTGCCGGAATCGGGCCGGCTGTGGCCCGACCGTCGACCGGAATCCGCTCGCCCACGTTACCAGCGCGTGGTCGGGGTGAAGGGCGCTGCGGGCAGTGGGTTTTCGCCACTGCGAATCCGTGGAACCCCCTGCGCGCGTTCGTGGTGGAGCGCTGTTCAAACCACCCGTTCGGTGCATGTTCGAATGTGCTCGACACGCGTAACGACCCGGTCCCCTCGCAGGGCCGGGTCGTCGTCCTGTCCTCACGCGTGCCGGGTCGTCCCGGCGGTGCGGTCCTACGACTCGCAACTGCTGCGCAGGTCCGGGGGCACGCCGACAGGGCCGCAGGAGTCGGTGTTGTCGCCGCCGTTGAGCGTGTCCTGGGCGAGGTCGGTGCCGGGACCCCTGAGCGTGTCGTTGCCCGCGGAGCCGTTGAGCGTGTCCGTGCCGAGGTCGCCGTTGAGGATGTCGTTGCCCACCCCGCCGGTGAGCGTGTCGTCGCCGGCGCCGCCGTTGAGCGTGTCGATGTAGGCGGTGCCGGTGACGGTGTCGTTGCCGCCGTTGCCGTGGACGGTCTTGCCGGGGTTCGCGCTGGTGCAGTCGATCGTGTCGTTCCCGCCGGACCCGAACACCGCGGTGTCCGTCTGGGTCACGTTGGGGCCGATCGTGCACGGAACCGCTGCCGAGGCGCTGCCGGCCCCCGCGAAACCACCCATGACCATGATGCCCGCGGCCAGGATCGGGTAGATCTTTCGACTTCGCACTGGGTCCTCCGTTTCATCACCGGAATTCGGATGACCACACCGTGTTCCGCTCGGCGTCACCGACGCGTGACGTTGCCCGGACATCGGCCGGACATCCGCGGTCGCCTTTCGTCGAACCCTCAGTCCGTACCGCCATACGGGCGACTGCGCTATCGGCCGATCCGCCGAAGGTGTAGGTTGGGAATCGTTACCCCGGACCCCGGTGGCGCAGCACCTCCCATTGATCACGGAGGTGGATCGCAAGCCGGGGTCTTTTGCACGGGTCTACACCACCGGCTCGTTCGAATCGCACGGGTGCGCGGACGTCGTCCGCATCTTCTCCGCACCGGTGTGCCACTCGGGCCACCCTCCACTGTGCTCCAGGAAATGACATCGTCATGCGCCGTACCCGTACGATCGTCCAATCCCTGTTAGGCGTCACCGTCGTGGCAGGGGGCCTGGTCGCCCTTCCCTCCGTGGCGCAGGCCATCACCATTCCCGTGGCGTGCAGTGCGAACGCCTTGGTCGCGGCGGTCAACCTGGCCAATTCCACGCCCACCTCGGACACCCTCGTCCTGGCCGGGGGTTGCACGTACCGCATGACCGCCGCCCACGGCGGCGCGTCGAACGCGCTGCCGGTGATCACCACCCCGATCGAGATGATCGGCCCGGCCACCGTCACCAACGCCTCGCTGCTGGGGCTGGGACTGTTCCGGATCGCCGAGGTCGGCCCGACGGGCAGCCTCACCCTGACCACAGGCGTGGCGTTCACCCGGGGCAACGTCCTGGGCGACGGCGGCGGCATCCTCAACCGCGGCGCGGTCACCCTGACCGGCAGCACCCTGACCGGCAACACCGCCTCGGGCGACGGCGGCGGCCTCGCCAACGCCGACACGCCCTCCGGCACCGCGCCCGCCGCCACGTTCACCAACAGCCCGGTCTCCGGCAACACCACCCTGCTCGGCGACGGCGGCGGCATCTACAACGGCCTGCGCGGCACGCTGACCGTCACCGGCGTCACCGGCAGCCCCCTGTTCGTCACCGGCAACAGCGCCGGCCGCGGCGGAGGCATCTCCGCGATCAACTCCACCGCCACGACCCTGACCCAGACCGCCGTGACCAACAACCACGCGCTGCTGGCCCTGGGCAACGCCGGTGGGGTCTACCGCCGAGGCGGCACCATGACCACCACCAACGCCCCCATCACCGCCAACACCGCCAACAACTGCGTCGGCAGCGTCCCCGCGGTCCCCAACTGCACCGGCTGACCACGTCCGGTGCCGCGGGCGCCGTCCTCTTCCCCGCTCGGTGTCCGACACCGGCAACGACCGGCACGACCCCCGCCGCGCCGCGGCGGGGGTCGTGCCGCGTCCGCCGGCCGCCACGCCCGTCGGCAACCGCCGCCACGCGGTCCGCGAAAAAGGCGTGAACTGCCGGTGACAATCGGGCGATGAATCGTAAAATATTTCGCCCCGGAGGGCGGGGGTGTCGGCCCGCGCATTCGTACGGATCTCCCACGAGTGGCGTTGATCACCTGCTGTTGCCATTTTCGTTACCGTTCCTCAGTCTGCTCTGCTGCACGGTTTGTGCAGCTGGGAGGCGTGGAAATGTGCTGTCCGACTCCTTTCGGTGACGTGCGTCGGGTGTTAGTCTTCCGTGCAGCCTGATTCCCGACCTCTGCGGAAGTCATTTCACCTCCTCTTTCTCCAGTTCGGGGAAGTACCATGACGCTGGCCTCCGGCCTTTTCACGCTCACCTCGACCGACCCCCTCACCCCCGCATCGCTCGAAGCCGCCGCCCGTCCCGTGGACGTCGTCGTGACCCCGGATACCGAGCACCGGGTGGCGCGCGGGCGCGCCTTCGTCGACCGGTGCCTCGCCGACGGCCGACCGGTCTACGGCGCCACGACGGGGTTCGGGCCCCTGGTCGTCTTCGACGGTCGTGCCGACGACGAGGACCAGTGCGACAACGCGTTGCAGCACCTGACCGCCGGTCAGGGGCCCGACCTGCCCGAAGAGGTGGTGCGGGCCGCCGTGCTGGTGCGGTTCCGGTCGCTGTCGCACGGCCTGTCCGGTGTCTCGACCGCCGTGTTCCACGGGCTGCGGAACATGCTGGCCACCTCGTTCACCCCGGCGGTGCCGGAGTTCGGCTCGGTGGGGGCCAGCGGTGACCTCGTTCCGCTCGCGCACGTCGTGCAGGCGCTGCGCGGAGTCGGTCACGCCTACGTCGACGGCGTGCGGATGCCCGCGGCGGAGGCGTTGGCGCTGGCCGGGCTCACCCCGCTGGCGCTCAGCGGCCGGGACGCGTTGTCGCTGGTCAACGGCACGTCGGTGACCACGGCAGCGGCCGGGCTCGCGGTGGCCTCGGCCCGTCGGTCGCTCGAGGTCGCGCTCGCGCTGAGCGCCCTGCTCACCGACCTGCTGGGCGCCGCGCCCGCGTTCCTGTCGCCGCACCTGCTCGCCGCGTTCGGCCACCCGGAGACCGCGTGGGCGGGGCGTCGGCTGGCGCACTGGCTGGAGGGCACCGTCCCCACCGGTGAGCGGTCGCTCCAGGAGCCCTACAGCGTGCGGTGCGTGCCGCAGCTGCTCGGCGCGGCGGGGTCCGCCCTGGACTGGGCGGAGCGGACCGTGCGGCACGACCTGGGCGGGGTCAGCGACAACCCGCTGTTCTTCGCCGACGAGGACCTGACCGCGCACGGCGGCAACTTCTTCGGCCAGCCGGCCGCGTTCGCCTCCGACACGCTGTCGATGGCGGTGACCCAGACCGGGAACCTCGCCGAGCGGCAGCTCGACCTGCTCATCGACCCGAACCGCAACGCCGGGCTGCCCGCGATGCTCACGCCGCACGCGGGCGCGCAGCACGGCGTGCAGGGGCTCCAGGTCGTCGCGACGTCGGTGGTGGTGGCGATGCGGCGGGCGTGCGTCCCCGCGAGCACGCAGAGCATCCCGACGAACCTGCACAACCAGGACGTCATCCCGTTCGGCACCCAGGCCGCGATCACCGCGCTGCGGCAGGCGAGGTCGCTGCGCGTGCTGCACGGCTGCCTGGGCGTGGCGCTGCGGCAGGCCGCCCACCTGCGCCCCGGCGGGGCGACCGCGCCCCGGTGCGCCGAGCTGGTGGACGCCCTGGCCGAGGTGGTCGAGCCCGTCGACCGCGACCGGCCGCTCGACGCCGACATCCGCGCCGCCGCCGACGCCCTCGACCGCTTCGTGGACGACCGGCTCGCCGACGCGGCGGCAGCGCCGGGGAACCCCGGATGAGCGCACCCGCCACCGAGGCGCCGCCGAGCGTCGCCGTCACCACCGGCGCTCCCGGCTCCGACCCGTTCGCCGAACCCGACCCGCTGCGCCTGCCCGCGCCCGACGCGCCCTTCACCGAGGGGGAGGCGTGCGCCGACCCGACCTGCTCGGCGCACGCCGACCCGACCCGGTCGCCGGTCGCGCCCCCGCGGTGGCCCGAGGTCGACCGGGACAGCGCGATCGGCTGGTACCGGTGGATCGTCGGTCACCACGTGGCGGTCTGCGCGTGGCGGTTGCTGCGCGAGCACCTGACCGCCGCACCGGACACCCGGAACCCGGCCGACGTGGTCGGGACCAGCGCGGTCGCCGCCGAGCTGTACGACGCGTATTCGGCGCTGCTGCTCTACTCCGGCAGCTGCTCGCCGGAGGTCTACGCCGAGGTCATCCGGGCCAGGATGAAGGCCCGGCACCCGGCGTTCAGCGGCACGTGGGCCCGCGACTACGAACACGTGACGTCACTGCTGGCGGCGTTCCGCCCCGTGGCCGACGACCGCCTCAGGCACGCGCTGAGGTTCAACCGGGTCGTCCACATGGGGATCGGCAGGCGCCTCGTCCCCGAGGGCAGGTCGCTGCTGCGCGAGGCCGGCGCCCACGTCGAGGACGTCACGGACGCGGACCGCGACCGCTTCGACGAGTTCTTCCTCATCGACCGCGTCGCCGTGTGCGCGCGCGGGTTCGCGGGGCAGACCACGGGGCGGCTCGACCTCGTCCTCGCCGACCTCGCCGGGCGCCCCGCGGACGTCGACTACGGCGACGACCGCGTCAACGCCTTCCAAGGCGACCTGGCGGCCCCGCTGGAACGCCTCCGCGACCTCGCCCGACCGGCCCCACGAAGGGACAGGCCATGACCGCGTCACCCACGGCGGAAGCCCCGAAGTCGGTGGCGCTCACCGACGAGGTGCTCACCTACGTCCAGGACCAGGTGGTGCTCTCGGACGCCCAGCGCGACCTGGTCGAGCGCACCCGCGAACTCGGCGGCGTGGCGGAGATGCAGATCCCGTCCGCGCAGGGCGCGCTGCTGACCCTGCTCGCCCGCACCGTGCGGGCGCAGACGATCGTCGAGGTCGGCACCTTCACCGGCTACTCGACCCTGGCGCTGGCCCAGGGCCTGCTACCGGGCGGCCAGGTGCTGACCTGCGACCTGTCCGCCGAGTGGACCGGCATCGCGCGAGGGGCGTGGGAGGCCGCCGGGGTCGCCGACCGCATCCGGGTCGAACTCGGCCCGGCCGCCGACACCCTGCGCCGGATTCCCGACGAACCCGTGGTCGACCTGGTGTTCATCGACGCCGACAAGGCCGGCTACGTCGAGTACTGGGAGCTGCTGGTGCCGCGCGTGCGGCCGGGCGGGCTGCTGCTGGCCGACAACGTGCTCTACGCCGGGGAGGCCGCGTCCCCGGACGCGACCGGCAACGCCAAGGCCATCCGCGACTTCAACGCCCACGTGCTGGCCGACGACCGCGTCGAGTCCGTGCTGCTGACCGTCTCCGACGGCCTGACCATCGCCCGCAAGAAGTCCTGACCCCTTCGGAGGAGAACGTCGTGAGAGCCGCCATCCTGCACGGCCCGGGAGACCTCGGGGTCGAGTCGGTGCCGGACCCCGTCGTCGAACAGCCCACCGACGCGATCGTGCGGGTCGTCGCCGCGGGGGTCTGCGGCACCGACCTGCGCGGTTACGCCGGCCAGCCCGGTCCGGTGCGGGGGCCGCGCTGCGGGCACGAGTTCGTGGGCGTGGTGACCGACACCGGCCCCGACGTGCGGACGCTGCGCGCGGGCGACCTGGTCGTCTCGCCGTTCCAGTACTCCGACGGCGTGTGCGACCCGTGCACCCGCGGCGTGCCCAGCTCGTGCCGCTCCGGCGGCATGTTCGGCGTGGACGCCGGCGGCGGGCAGGCCGAGGCGGTGCGGGTCCCCTTCGCCGACACCACGCTGGTGCCCGCCCCGGTGGGACCGGAGGACGAGCGGGTGCCCGCCCTGCTGGCCCTGGCCGACGTCATGTCGACCGGCACGCACGCGATCGCCTCGGCCGGGCTGCGCCGGGGCGCGACGGTGGCCGTGATCGGCGACGGCGCGGTCGGGCTGTGCTCGGTGCTGGCCGCCCACCGGGCCGGGGCCGAGCGGGTCTTCCTGCTGGGCCGCCACCCCGGGCGGTTGGGCACCGGCACGGCGTTCGGCGCCACCGACCTGGTCACCACTCGCGGCGAGGAGGCCCACGCCGAGCTGGCGGAGGCCACCGGCGGCGTCGGCGTCGACCTGGTCGTCGACGCGGTGGGCGAGCAGCAGGCGCTGGACACCGCGATGGCGGTCGTGGCCGACGGCGGTGCGCTTGCCCTGGTCGGAGGTCCGCACGGCGGCGTGAACGCCATGCTGTGCTTCCTGCGCAACATCACGATCACCGGTGGCCTCGCGCCCGCGCGCGCCTACCTGCCCGCCCTGGTCGACGACGTGCTCGCGGGTCGGCTCGACCCGTCGCCGCTGTTCGACCTGGCGGTGTCACTGGGCGACGTGGCCTCGGGGTACCGGGCCATGGCGGACCGCACGGCCACCAAGGTGCTCGTCCGCCCCTGAGCCCCCGAGCACCGGAGTTCCCCCGATGACGATCCTCCCGCCCGACGCGTCCCGGGCCGACGACCCGGACCGCACCGCGCTGACCGCCCGGGTCCTGCCGCGTCGCCCACCCGCGGCGGACGGCCGGACCGCGCTGGTCGACCACTCCCGCGGCCACCGACGTCGCTGGTCGTACGCCGAGCTGGTCACGGCGGTGGTGAACCTGGCCGCGCACCTGCGCGACCACGGCGTCCGCGAGGGCGACGCGGTCGCCGTGCTGGCGGAGAACAGCGCCGAGTTCGTCATCGCCTACCACGGTGTGCTGGCGGCGGGTGGGGTCGTGCTCCCGCTGGAACCGCGCGGCCGGGAGGAGGACTGGATCGCCGCGGCGACCGGCAGGCGGGCGCGGTTCGCCGTGGTCGAGGCGGCGCTGTGGCCCTACCCGCCGCTTCCACCGAGCCGAGTGGTCCACATCGGACCGGCGGAGCACGGCGCGGCGCGGTGGGACGACGTGATCGCGGGCCCGCGCCGCACCGTGCCCCCGGTGTCGGGCGGCGACCAGCCCGCCGTGCTCATGTCGTCCAGCGGAACGCAGGGCCGGCCGAAGACGGTGGTGGTGACCCACCGCAACCTGGTCGCGGGGCTCGCCCTGATCGACCGGGTCCACCGCCTGCGCGAGGGCGAGGCGGTCGTGGCCGTGGGGCCGCTGCGCCACGTCTACGGGATGCAGATGGCGATGAACGCGGCCCTGTGCGCGGGCAGCCCGCTCGTGATCGGGCCGGCGCGGTTCGAGGTGACCGCGTTCGCCGCCCTGCTGGCCGCCGAACGCGTCGCGGTCGCCTACCTGGTGCCCAGCGTCGTCGCCGAACTGGGCGCGCTGCCCGCCCCGCCGCCGCTGCCCGACCTGCGGATGGTCGTCTCCGGCGGCGCGCCCCTGCCGACGGCCGCCGCGACGGCATTCACCCGGGCGCACGGCCTGCCGGTGGTGCAGGGGTTCGGCATGACCGAGGCCGGGTGCGTCTCCTTCACCCCCGACGGCGAGCGCGCCCCGGCCGGGACGGTCGGCGTGGTGCTGCCGGGCACCGAGGCCCGTTTCGTCGATCCGGGGACCGGCCTGGACGTGCCCCACGGGGAAGCGGGTGAGCTGTGGCTGAGGGGCCCGCAGGTCGCGGCCGGCCACCTCGCGCCGGACACCGGCGACCTCGTGCCGCTGTGCGACGCCCAGGGCTGGTTCCGCACCGGCGACCTCGCCGCGCCGGACGCCGGGTGGTTGCGGATCACCGGCCGGATCAAGTCGATGATCAAGTACAAGGGCCACCGGATCGCACCCGCCGAACTGGAGGACGTGCTGACCGGGTACCCCGCCGTGCGCGCCGCCCTGGTCGTCGGCGAACCCGACCCGGCCGCCGGCGAGCTGCCCAAGGCGTACGTCGTCGCGGACCAGGACGTGCCGCTGCACGACCTCGCCGCGTTCGTCGCCGCGAAGGTGCCCCCGCACAAGCGCGTCCGGCTCGTGGAACGCGTCCACGAGATCCCGCGCTCGGCCACCGGCAAACCCGTCCGGCCACCGGCGTCGCGCGTCATCATCACCGGCGGCGGGCGCGGTCTGGGCCGGGAGTTCGCCCTGGCCCTGGCCGACGCCGGGATGTCCGTGCTCGTCGTCGGCCGCGACCGGGTCGCCCTGGAGGGGACCGTGGAACTGGCCGCCGACGCGCGGGGCGACGTCGAGGTCGCGGTGGCCGACGTGACCGACCCCGCCGCGGTGGCCGCCGCCTTCGGACCCGCCGACGTCCTGGTGGCCAACGCGGGCGTCCCCGGACCGCTCGGACCGATGTGGACGGTCGACGCGGACGACTGGTGGCACACCCAGGAGGTCAACCTGCGCGGCACCCACACCACCGTGCGGGCCGTCGTGCCCGGCATGGTCGACGCCGGCCACGGGCGGGTCGTCACCGTCGTCAGCCGGGCGGGGAAGCGGCGCTGGCCGCACGCGGGCGCCTACTCGGTGTCCAAGGCCGCGCTCATCTCCTACACCGCCAACCTCGACGGCGAGCTGCGTGGAACCGGCGTGACCGCCGTCGCGTTCGACCCCGGCCTGCTCGACACCGGCATCACCCGCGCCCACCTCGACCGCGGCCACGTCGGCGACCCGTGGGCGGACAAGATCCTCGACTTCACCCTCCGCGCACGCGAGGAAGGCGGCTTCACCCCCGTCGAGGACGCCGCCCGCGCGCTCGTCCGCATCGCCACCGGCTCCGCCGACCACCTCGCCGGGCGCTACGTCACCGTCGACGACGTCGAAACCGGTGCGGCCGGCCGTCGACGTGCCGACCGGGGAGCGCCGCCGTCGGCCTGAGGGGACGTGCGGCGGTGCGCGTCACCTCGGCGCGATCTCCAGGGACGCCCACACCACCTTGCCCCCGTCGAGGGTGTGATTGCTCCCCCACGCGCTGCTGAGCGTCTCGACCATCGCCAGGCCGCGCGCGCCCGCACCCGACCCGGGGGACCCGGGGAGGACCGGGCTGGTGTCGTGCACGGCCACGGTGAACCGGTGGGGGAACAGGTCGATCCGCAGCACCGGGGCGCTGTCGGTGTGGAGCAGCGCGTTGGCCACGAGTTCGTCGGCCAGCGCGACGGCGGGCAGGACCAGGCGCGGCAGGTGCCAGGTGCCGCACCTCTCGCGGACGAACGACCGCGCCAGGACCGCGGCCAACGGCGCCGCGGGCAGTTGGATCTCGTCGCGGCGTCGCAGCGGCAGCTCCTCGACGGCCGCCAGCGCCTGGCCGACCTCCTCGTAACAGGGCATGAAGCGGGTGACGCCGGTGCGGGTGAGCACCGCGCGGTGGACCGGCTCCCGGGCCACGAGCGCGAACGGCACGTCGGGCCACCTGGCGACCCGCATCCACACGGTGACGAACAGGGCGGCGAGGGTGTCGCTGCCGATCTCGAAGTCCTCGTCCAGCACCACGAGGAGCGCGGTGGGCTGGTCCGCGGCGTGCTTGAGCAGTCCGTCGCGCAGGTGCGCGTAGGTGGACAGGTCGAGCCTGCCGACCGGGCGCAGCAGCACCGCGTCGCCGGCCCGGGACGCCTTCAGGCGCAGCCGCGAGGCACGGCGACCGGTCACGGGGCATCCACCCCCGGCACACCGACCGTGCGCGGCGCCCCGACGACCGCGTCGAGGTGGCGGGAAGCGTTGACCGCGTCCTGCGGTGTGGCGGCGAGCGTCATCACCGACCGTTCGTTCGTGGTGTCGGCGTCCCATGTTGCCGTCGGGGCGGAGGTCGACCGAGGGCCAAAGGTCCCTGGTTGTTGACCTGAACGGGTGAACCGCTACGCCTGCTCGGTTCTCCTCGCGTGCGCTGGGAGCCGAGTCGTGCCCGATTCGCCGACCGATCGCCCGAGCAGGAGGTGGTGGGAGGACCTCGTCCCGTCCCTCGGTACCACGACCAGCGCGACGGGGGACGGCAACAGGCTGCACGAGCTGGACGAGGGCGACAACCGCGTCCCCGTCACACTGACGGGTCCCGCCGCCGGCACGCCGGCGGCGGCGGCGGGGAGTCCGGCCGTGCCCTGCGGCTGAAGCGCGCCGTCCGCCGTCGAGCCGCCGACGTCATCGCGGGAGGTCGGGCGCGCTCGTGGAGGACTCGATCGCGCCCCTGGTGCCGCCGCCGGCGGCGAGCCGGCGGTGCCGCGTGACGTCGTGGTCGAGTTGCCGGGCCAGGCGCGGGACGCTGGTCGAGGTCAGGTAACCGTCCGCGCCGGCGTCGAGCATGCGCCGGACCGGACCGCGGTAGCCGACACCGAGGCCGTCGTCCTCGATCTCGGCGACGATGACGCGGGCCTTCGGGAACAGCGCCCGGAGCTGCCCGATCAGCTGAGGGCTGCTCGGTGGCACGAGGAGCACGTCGGCCGTGGTCGGCGCCGCGTGCAGGTCGAGCACGATGTAGTCCCCGCCGAGCGCGGCGGACAGCGACGCCCGGGCCGAACCCGACAGCTTCATCGCGGTGGCGACCACGGTCACGTCGTGCACCGACGGCGCCCACCCCGCGTCGTCCCGCGGTGCGCCGGTCCCGTCGCCGGAGCGCGAGACCTCCGCGAGCGGTGCGCCGTCCCGCGTGACGACCAGGCTCTCCCCCGGTCCGAGGGCATCGATGAGGGCGACGACGTCCTCGGGCAGGCGCGCCACGTCGATGTGCCGTGCGCCGGGGGGTGTCACGGAAACCGATCTTCCCACACGGGGCGGCGCGACGCGGTCAGGGACCGACCGGTCAGGGCACGACCGCATCCCGCCGGACACCCGGCCCGGTGGGGCCTACGACCGGTACGTCGCGGAGTTGGCGGCGCAGGGCAGGTTCTCCGGACCGGTGCCGTGGTGGCGGACGTCGTGCGCGCCCACCGGGTGCCGAAGGCATCGCTGCGGGTGGGCGGCTCGCCGACGAGGGCGTGGAGGTCCTCGGGGGTTGCCCGCGTCACCACGGTGGCCCGTCCCTCGATCGGGGGATGCCCTGCCAGTACACCTTCGAGGGAAATCCCCGGTCGACGGCATCGGTGCTGTCCCGGGCGCGGGACACCGGACGACCCGACCCCCGACGCGGGTTTGGCCGGCGCCTCCCATGGAACGTCTTGGACGACCGCTTCCGGACGACGAAGGAGATCCACCGTGCGTGGTGTCGTGCTGCACGCCCCCGGCGACGTCAGGGTGGAGGACCGCGAGGAGCCGCGGATCACCGCCCCGACGGACGCGGTCATCCGGCTGACCGCGACGTGCGTCTGCGGGTCGGACCTGTGGCCCTACCGGGGGATCGAGGAGGTCGACGGGCCCGCGCCCATGGGGCACGAGTACGTCGGCGTCGTCGAGGAGGTCGGCGGCGACGTGCGGAACGTGCGGCCGGGGCAGTTCGTCGTCGGGTCGTTCTTCGCCTCGGACAACACCTGCGAGATCTGCCGGGCGGGCTACCAGAGCTCCTGCGTGCACCGGGTGCCCGTGGGCTCCCTCGGCGCCCAGGCGCAGTACCTGCGGGTGCCCCTGGCCGACGGCACCCTGGTCGCCACCCCCGGGATGCCCGACGACGACCTGGTGCCGTCGCTGCTGGCCGCCTCCGACGTGCTCGGCACGGGCTGGTTCGCCGCGGTGGCGGCCGAGGTCGGTCCCGGCAGGACCGCGGCCGTGGTCGGCGACGGCGCGGTGGGCCTGCTCGGCGTGCTGGCGGCCGCCCGGCTCGGCGCGGAGCGGATCATCGCGATGAGCCGCCACGAGCCCCGGCAGCGGCTCGCCCGGGAGTTCGGGGCCACCGACGTCGTCACCGAGCGCGGCGACGAGGGCGTGGCGCGGGTCAAGGACCTCACCGGCGGGCTCGGCGCGCACTCGGTCATCGAGGCCGTCGGTACGCAGCAGTCGATGATGCAGGCCATCCGCTCGACCCGGCCCGGCGGGCACGTCGGCTACGTCGGCGTCACCCACGACGTCGCCCTGCCCGGCATGGAGCTGTTCTCCTCCCACGTCCACCTGCACGGCGGCCCCGCGCCCGTGCGCCGCTTCCTGCCCGAACTGGTCGACCTGGTCCTGGACCGGCGGATCGACCCCGGGAAGGTCTTCGACCTCACCCTCCCGCTCGACCGGGCCGCCGAGGGCTACGCGGCGATGGACGAGCGCCGCGCCGTCAAGACCCTGCTCACCCCGTGACCGGCGCGTTCGGACGCCTGGACGTCGCGTTCGACGACGCGGGCGTCGAGCAACCGGTCGAGGCCGCCGCCGAGATCGCCGCGGCCGCGCTGTGGCCGCGCTCCGACGAAGCAGCCTTCACCGTCGGTCACGCCGTGGTCGTCGACGGCGGCCGGACCGCCTGAACCGGCGGCGGTTGAAGCCGCCGGCGCGGGGAAGCCGAGGGGTGGTGAGAACGCGGACGAGGAGAGGAGGTGGGTGCGGTGACTCGACCGCAGTACGAATCCGGCGCGGGGCGGGTGCGACAGGCCGCCGGCCAGGTGGTGGTGGGCTCCTACGAGACCTACGCGGAGGCCGAGCGGGCCGTGGACCACCTGTCGGACAACCGGTTCCCGGTGGAGCGGGCGGCCATCGTGGGACGGGGGCTGAACAGCGTCGAGCAGGTCACGGGCCGGTTGACCACGTGGGGCGCGGCGGCGCGCTCAGCGGTGTCCGGTGCGGTGCTGGGAGCGCTGTTCGGGTGGCTGTTCGGGTTGTTCGACTGGGTCAACCCGCTGATCGCCGGACTGCTGCTGGCGTTGTACGGTGCGATCTTCGGCGCGGTCCTGGGCGGCCTGCTCGGACTGCTCGGGCACGCCATGACCGGCGGCAGGCGTGACTTCTCCTCGGTCGCGGGGATGCGCGCGGACAGCTACGACGTGCTGGTCGACGCCGAGGCCGCCGACGGCGCCGCGCGCCTGCTGGAGGCGCCCGGGGCACCCGGGCGCGGCCGGCCGGCCGGAACCTGACCGGCACCGCGCGGACGCGCCGGTCGACCGACCGCCCGCGGACGGGCGTCCCGCGCCCGCACGCCGCACACCACTCGATGGGTTGATGCTCCGCGCCCGGCGCCGTGTCCTGCCGGACGGTGACCCCGCGGTGCCGCACGATCGGCGGTCATGTCGGACAGGATCGCGATCGTGGGCGTGGCATGCCGGTTGCCCGGCGGGGTGACCGACCTCGACGGGCTCTGGTCCGTGCTGGTCGAGGGGCGCGACGTGGTGGGCGACCCGCCCGCGGACCGCTTCGACACGCAGCGCTACCGGGACGCCAACCAGGTGCGGCCGGGCAAGTCCTACACGTTCGCGGGCGGCTACCTCGACGACCTGGCCGGCTTCGACGCGGAGCACTTCGGCATCAGTCCGCGCGAAGCGACCAGCATCGACCCCCAGCAGCGGCTGCTGCTGGAACTGGGCGTCGAAGCGCTCGACGACGCGGGGATCGACCCGCAGGCGCTGGCGGGCACCGACACCGCCGTGTACGTCGGGGTGTCGGCCATGGACTACGTCGGCCAGAACATCCCGACCCCGCACGCCATCGGCCCGTACACCAACTCCGGCGCGGCGCTGTGCAACACGGCGAACCGGCTGTCGCACCACCTCGACGTGCACGGTCCCAGCCTGAAGGTCGACACCGCCTGCGCGTCGTCGTTGAACGCCGTGCACCTGGCGTGCGAGCACCTGCGGCACGGCGGCGGCCGGGTCGCGCTGGCGGCCGGGGTCAACGTGCTGCTCAGCCCCCTGACCTTCGTCGGCTTCGCCAAGGCGGGCTTCCTCTCGCCGACCGGGCACTGCCGCCCGTTCTCCGCCGGGGCCGACGGCTACGCCCGGTCCGAGGGCGGCGGCGTGCTGGTCCTCAAGCGCCTGGCCGACGCGCTGGCCGACGGCGACCGGGTGCACGCCGTCATCGCGGGCTCGGGCACGAACAGCGACGGCCGCACCGCCGGGCTGGTGCTGCCCAGCGGCGAGAGCCAGGAGGCGCTGCTGCGCGAGGTGTACGCCCGCTCCGGGCTCGACCCGGAGGACCTCGCCTACCTGGAGGCGCACGGCACCGGCACGCCGATCGGCGACCCGATCGAGGCCGGGGCGATCGGAGCCGCGCTCGGCGTGCGCCGCACCGGCGCGCCGCTGCCCATCGGCTCGGTCAAGGCCAACCTCGGACACCTCGAACCCGCCTCCGGCATGGCGGGGTTGTGCAAGGCGGTCCTGGTGCTCAAGCACGGTCTCATCCCGCCGACGCCGCACGCGACCCCGCGCAGCACCGACATCGACTTCGACGGCCTGCGGCTCGCACCCGTCGAAGAGGCCCGGCCCCTCGCGGGCGGGCTGGTCGGCGTCAACTCCTTCGGCTTCGGCGGCACCAACGTGCACGTCGTGCTGGCCGCACCGCCCCCGGCGGACCCGCCGAGCCCGCCGCCCGCCGTCGAGGTGCCGCTGGTGGTGTCCGCGCGGACCGAGGCCGGGCTCGTCGAGGCGGTGGCGGACATGCGCGCACGCCTCGTGGACTGCCCGGACTTCCACGATCTCGCCTACACCTCCAGCGTGCGCCGCGGCCGGCGCGAGCACCGGCGGGTGGTGCTCGCCGCCAACGCCGAGGAGGCGCGGGAACGCCTCGCCCTGCCGGCGCCCCCGCAGCGCGGCACCGCGCGCGGACGGGTCGCGTTCGCCTTCTCCGGGCACGGCGCGCAGTGGCACGGCATGGGGGTCGACCTGCTCGACGCGGAGCCGGTGTTCGCGAAGGTCGTGGCGGAGGTCGACGCGGCCCTGCAACCCCGGGTCGGCTGGCGCGTCGCCGACGAGCTGCGGGCGGCGGAGTCCCGGCTGCACGACACCGAGGTGGTGCAGCCCGTCCTGTTCGCGGTGCAGGCGGGCGTCGCGGCCGTCCTCGCCGATCGCGGCCTGCGGCCGGAGGCGGTGTGCGGGCACAGCGTCGGGGAGGTCGCCGCCGCCCTCGTGGCCGGGGTGTACGACCTGGACCAAGCGGTGGAGCTGGTGGTGGCCCGCAGCCGCGCACAGGCCCGCACCGCCGGGACCGGCGCCATGGCGGTGGTCAACCTGGGTCCGGAGGAGGTCGGGCGGTCGTTGGAGCGCTTCGCCGGCCGCGTCGAGGTCGCCGGGGTCAACAGCGCGCACGACGTGACGGTCGCCGGCCCGCGCGAAGACCTGCGCGAACTGGTCGCGTCGCTGGCCGAACGGGACGTGTTCGCCCGCCTGCTCGATCTCGACTACCCGTTCCACAGCGCCGCGATGGACCCGGTGCGCGGGCCGCTGACCGAGGCGCTGGCCGGACTGGCGCCCCGGGCGGCGTCCCTCGGGTTCGTCTCCACCGTCACCGGCGCGCCGCTCGCCGGCGAACTCCTCGATGCGGACTACTGGTGGCGCAACGTGCGCGAGCCGGTGCGGTTCGCCGCCGCCGTCGACCACCTCGTCGCCGCCGGGTTCGACACGATCGTCGAGGTCGGGCCGCGGCCGGTGCTCCAGACCTACCTCAAGCGGGCCGCCGGCGAGGACGTCCTCGCGGTGCTGCCCACCCTCACCAGGTACGACCCCGGCCCGCAGGCGCTGCGCGCGACCGTGGAAGCGGCACTGGCCGCCGGCGCCCCGCCGCGCGCGGAGCGGTACTTCCCCCGACGCGGCCGGGTCGTGGCACTGCCCGCCCACCCGTGGCGGCGCGAACGGTTCTGGCTGGGCGACAAGCACGCCTGGGGCGGCCAGACCGGCCCCCCCGACCACGTGCTGCTCGGCGACCGCGCCGCCGTGTCCGACCCGACCTGGCAGTCGACGGTCGACCCCGCGCGGTTGCCGTGGCTGACCGGGCACAAGGCCGGCGGCACGCCCATCATGCCCGCCGCCGGGTACCTGGAGATGGGGTGGGCCGCCGGGCGGCTCGCGCTGGACGGCCCGGTGGAGGTGTGCGAACTGCACATCACCAGACCCATGGCCGCCCCTGACGACGAGGTCGTGCCGCCCCGCCTCCAGGTCTCGCTGTCCGCCGAGGACGGCGTGTTCCGGGTGGCCACCTCCACCGGCGGTACCGCGTCGTGGCAGACCCACGCGCGGGGTCGCGTGCGCCGCAGGGTGGGCACCGCCCCGCCACCGGTCGACCTCGCCGCGCTGCGGGAGGGGTTCGCCGCGCGCGGCGAGCACGTCGACCGCCGCGAGTTCTACGCCGAGGGCGAGCGGCTGGGCCTCGACTACGGACCGGACTTCCTGGTGATCACCCGCGCGTGGGTGGACGGCGCGGAGGTGCTGGCCGACTACGACTGCTCCCACCTCGACACCACCGGGTTCCACGCACACCCGGCGTGGACCGACGCCGCGCCGCAGGCCGCGATCCTGCTGGGGCGCGTGCTGGCCGAGCGCGCGACCGGCGAGGACTCCTACCTGCCGGTCGCGATCGGCGCCGCTCGGCTGTGGGGCACGCCCGCGCCCACCGGCGCGGTGCACTTCCGCTGCCGCTCGCTCACGGATTCCTGGGCCCGCGCGGACATCGTCCTCACCGACGCCGACGGCGCCGTCCTGCTGGAACTGCTGGACTGCCGGTTCGTCCGGGTGCCCGTGCCGAACCGGCGGGCCGTCCGTCGACAGGTCACCGAGCTGCGCGCCGCGCCGCGCGGGCTCCCGCCCGGCGTCGGGGTCGCGTGCGCCCCACCCCGGATCGACGTGCGCCCGGACCCGGCGCACCGGGAGTTCGGGCGGCGACGCTCCGCGGTGACCGCCGCGTTCACCGCTCGGGCCCTCACCGACCTCCTCGACGGCGCCGAGGTGTTCTTCACCGACGACCTGCTCGCCGCCGGGGTGCTGCCCGGGTTCACCCGCCTGCTCGACCTGCTGCTCGACATCGCCGCCGAGCACGGGTGGGTGGAGTGGCTGGGCGAGTTCCAGGGCCGCGCGCGCCGACGGCTGCGGCAGGGCGAGGAGGCCCCGTTCCGGGAGCTGGTCGAGGACTTCCCCGAGCACACCCCCGACCTGGTCCTGTTCGGCCGCTGCGGCCTGCACCTGGCCGAACTGCTCCGGGGGGAGCGGGACGTGCTGGACGTCCTGCTCCCGGCGCACGCGAGCGACACCCTCGCCCATTACCACGAGCTGCTGCCGACGTCGCGCCCGTTCACCCGGGCCGCGGCCGAGGTGGTGCGGGCGCTCGCCGACGCGTGGCCCGCCGACCGACCGCTGCGCGTCCTGGAGGTCGGTGGCGGCACCGGCGCGCTGACCGCGGCGGTGCTGCCGGTGCTGCCCCGGGACCGCACCCGGTACGTGTTCACCGACCCCGCGAAAGCCTCCCTCGGACCGGCCGCGGCCAGGTTCGCGCAGTACGACTTCGTCGAGTACCGCGCACTCGACCTCGACGACCCCGACCCCCACCTCGAACCCGGCTCCGTCGACGTCGTCGTCGCCGGGAACGCCCTGCACGCCGCCCGGGACGTGCGCGCCGCGCTCGCCGCGCTGGCCGGGGCGCTCGACGACGGCGGACGCCTGGTGCTCGTCGAGGCGCACGACGCGCGGGCGCTCGCGCTGCCGTTCGGCCTGCTGCCGGGCTTCTGGTCGACGACCGACGTCGACCTGCGCCCCGCCTCGCCCCTGCTGCCCGCCGCGAAGTGGCGGGACGTGCTGGCCGAGCAGGGCTTCACGGCCCCCGACACCCTGGTCGAGGACGAAGCGCACTCCGTGACGACGGCGACCAGGCCGCCACGCCCGGCACCGCTGCCGGCGCCCGCGCCGGACGTGCCGGCGGGCCGGGTCGTGGTCGTCGCCGAGGACGGGACCGAGGCCGGGTTCGCGTCGGCGCTCGTGGCGGCGCTGACCGGCTTCGGCGCCGACGCGGGCTGCCCGGACGGCGACCCGTCGGGGTGGCTGGACGGCCCGTCGACCGACGTCGTGCTGGTGCTCGCCGAGACCGGACCGGACGTGGTCGAGGCGACCACCCGGCGGTTCGGGCTGATCCGCGCCCTCGCCGCCGCCTCCGCCGCACTGCCCGCCGCCGCACGGGCCGCGTTGTGGCTGGTCAGCAGGCCCGCCGGGACCACCCCCGCACCCGACTCGGTCGTCGACCCGGCCGCCGCCGCGACCTGGGGCGTGGCGCGGACCATCGCCGCCGAGGCCGGCACCCTGGAAGTCCGCCGCGTCTCCTTCCCGAGGGACGTCCCCGTCGACCGGCTGGCCCGCGAGGTGCTCGCCCCGGACGCCGAGGACGAGGTCGTGCTCACCGCGTCGGGCCGGTTCGTGCCCAGGCTGTGCGACCTGGCGCCCCCGCTCACCGACGAGACCGCGCCGTTCCGGCTCGTCGCGGAGAACACCGGGCCGTCCTACCGACTGGCGTGGGTGGAGACCGCCGTGCCGACGCCGGGACCGGAGGAGGTGCTGATCGAGGTCCGCAGCGCGGGCATCAACTACCGGGACGCGCTGCTCGCGGTCGGCATGCTGCCCGCCTGGGTCGTGGAAGGCGGCATGGCGGGCACCAGCCTGGGCGGCGAGTGCGCGGGCGTCGTGGTCGCCGCGGGACCCGGGGCGACCCGGTTCCGACCGGGCGACCGGGTCGTCGGGTTCGCCGCGGCCTCACTGGCCTCGCACGTCGTGGCCGACGAGAACTTCATCGCCGCCATCCCCGACGGGGTCGACTTCACCTCGGCCGCCACCACCCCGGTGGCCCCGGTCAGCGCCTACTACGGGCTGTGCCACCTGGCGCGGCTCGGCCCCGGCGAGGTGGTGCTGGTGCACGGCGCCGCGGGCGGTGTCGGACTCGCCGCGCTCCAGTGCGCCCGCGCCGTCGGCGCGACGGTGGTCGCCACTGCGGGCACCGAGGAGAAGCGCGACTTCCTGCGGCTGCTGGGCGTGGAGCACGTCTTCGACTCCCGCAGCCTGACCTTCGTGGCGGACGTGCTGGCCGCCACCGGCGGCGAGGGCGTCGACGTCGTGCTCAACTCGCTGGGCGGCGAGTTCATCTCGCGCAGCCTGGAGCTGCTGCGCTTCGGCGGCAGGTTCGTCGAGCTGGGCAAGCGCGACCTGTACGGCGACCGGAACGTGTCGCTGCGGCCGTTCCGCAACAACATCAGCTACTTCGCCGTCGACATCGACCAGCTCGGCGCGCGCCGCCGCGAGGCCGTCGCGGGCGCGTACGACCGGTTGGTGGGGGAAGCGCAGGTGGGCACCTACCGGGCACTGCCCCACCGGGTGTTCCCCGCCGAGCGGGTCGCCGAGGCGTTCCGGTCGATCCAGCACTCGCGGCACCTCGGCAAGCTCGTCGTCTCCTTCGACCGCAGGCCCCCGGTGGAGCGGAGGACCCCGGCGGCGTTCCGGCCGGACCCGACCGGCACCTACCTCGTGACCGGCGGCGCGGGCGGCTTCGGCGCGGAGACGGCGCGGTGGCTCGTGGACCGGGGCGCCCGGCACCTCGTGCTGGTGAACCGGCGCGGCGCGGCCGTGCCGGGGGCCGGGGACGTGGTGGCCGACCTGACCGCGCGGGGCGCCGCGGTGTCCGTGCACGCCGTCGACGTCACCGACGAGGCGGCGGTGCGCGCGCTCGTGGCGTCCGTCGACGCCGGCGGGGCGCCGCTGCGCGGGGTCGTGCACGCGGCGATGGTGCTCGACGACGCGCTGGCCGCCGACCTGACGACCGAGCGGTTCGAGGCGGTGCTCGCGCCGAAGGCGGCGGGCGCGGCGGTGCTGGACCGCGTGGTGGGCGGTCGTGAGCTGGACCTGTTCCTGCTGTTCTCGTCGGCGGGGGCCGTGTTCGGCAACGCCGGGCAGGTCGCCTACACCGCGGGCAACCTCTTCCTGGAGGCGCTGGCCCGCGCCCGTCGGGCCCGCGGACTGGCCGGGCAGGCGATCGCGTGGGGTGCGCTGGACGAGGTGGGCTACCTGGCCCGCACCGAGGGCGCGGCCAGGACGGTCACCCGGGCGGGGCTGGCGCTGCTGTCGCTGCGCAAGGTCCGCGAGGCGCTCGACGAGCTGGTCGGCGGACCCGGGGTCTCGCTCGTGTGGAGCCACGACGGGCAGTTCCTGCGCAGGCTCTACCCCCACCTGGCCACACCGCGGCTGGGCGAGCTGACCGAGGGCGGTCAGGCCGACGGGGACGAGGACGACGGGCTGCTCGAACGGCTGAAGGCGGCGTCGGTGGAGGAGGCGATCGCGCTCACCGCCGACGCGATGGTCACGACGCTGTCGGAGATCCTCGCCGTGGCGCCCGAGCGGATCGACCGGAACAAGCCGCTGGACCAGCTCGGCGTGGACTCCCTGATGGGCGCCGAGCTGGTCAGCAAGATGAGGCGCAGGTTGGGGCGCGAGATCCCCATCATGCGGGTCGTCGCGAGCGGCGGCATCGACGACCTCGCCCGCTCGTTGGTCGCCTACTTCAGGAGCGAGGACGGCGGGTGATCGGCCCCGCGCTCCGGGACGGGCCAGTAGCTGCCCTCGCCGGACACGTGCGCGATCACCGTGTCCGTGGTGAAGACCGGCTCACCCAGGACCTCCTGGAACACGTCCAGGGTCTCCTGCGTGGGCCGCACCGGGATGCCGGTCACCCGGACGACGGCGGGCTTGCCCGGGAGGGGCGGCACGGCCGGGACGCCGGGCTCGACCGTGACGCGCCCCTCGGAGACGTCACCGGTCGAGATCGGCGCCCTCGGGTACAGCTGCCCGTCGACCGTGCGCTCGGCGAAGGCGCGCGGGTCGCCGCTGCCGCGGGTGATCCTCTCCAGCACCACCCGGTGCTCGTCGTTCTGCACGCCGAAGCCGCCCTCGACCGCGCCCTCGCCGTCGGTGAACGAGCTGTCCACGCGCGCCGAGCGCAGCGGCAGCCGCACGGTGTGGCGGTCCGCGTCGACGATCGCGGCCGGTTCGACGGCGAACGGCGTGCCGCCGAACCGCGCCAGCTGCGCCAGGGCGTCCTCGGTCCAGTCGACCTGGACCCAGCCCTCCTCGATGGTGATCAGCGAGCGGCCCTGCGCGGTCGCGTGGGCCTGGAGTTGCCCGAACAGCGGTGCGGCCAGCGCTCCGGCCATGAAAACACGTCGCCTGATGGTCATCCGGTTCTTCCTCGTCGGCGGTCGGGGTTTTCCCGATGATCGCGCACATCCGCCCGGTCCAGTCCCGGCTACACCCGAAAGTAGGACAGTCCACTTGGTACAGATGACGAGCGCCCGAGCCGCCGCACGGGCCTTCCCGCTCTACATCGCCGGCGAACGGGTCGAGACCGATGACCGCGCGTACGGCATGAGCGTGCGCTCGGTGCTGGAGCCGGGCGGCCACGAGGCCGCCGCGCTGCTCCGGTTGCTGCGCGAGGGCACCGAGGAGGAGGTGCACGCGCACCCGCACGTCCTGTGCTCGGTGTCGCTGTCCACACCGGAGCAGGGGGAGGCGGCGCTGGCCGCCGCCGCGGCCGCCGCGCCCCGCTTGCGCGCGGTACCGCTCGCCGAGCGGCTGGGCTGCGTGCGGGACCTGCACGCGGCGTTCCTCGCGCACCGCGAGGAGATCGCGCGCCTGCTGCGGCTGGAGGGCTGCCCGCGCGTGCTCGTCGAGGCGCAGCTCCTCGCCGTGCTCGACCTGATGCGGCCGGAGTCCCTGGAGATGGCGGCCGACCTGCTCCACCAGGAGTTCACGGCGCCGCGGCACCGGATCGTGCTCCAGCGCCAAGCCGACGGCGTGGTGTGCGTCGACCCGCCCGCCAACGCGCCCCTGTACGGCCTGATCGCGATGCTCGTGCTCGTCGCGGGCAACGCCGTCGTGATCCGCGTGCCGCGCAGTTGCGCGACGTCGTTGAGCTACGCCCTGCACGAGGTGATCATCCCGGTGTTCGAGGCGCACGGCGCGCCGCCCGGCGCGATCAACGTCCTCTGCGCCGACTTCGAGGTCACCATGCGGCAGTGGTTGGACAGCCCGTCGGTCGACACCGTCTACTACTTCGGCTCCAGCGACTACGGCCTCGCGCTGGAGCGCAAGTGCGTCGAGCGCGGCAAGAAGGCGATCCTCGAACTGTCCGGCAACGACGGCGTGCTGATCTGGCGGGACGCGCACCTGGAGCACGCGACCGCGGCGCTGCTGGAGTCCTTCTACGCCTCCGGTCAGGCGTGCGTGGCGCCGAAGTACGCGATCGTGCACCCCGACGTCGCCGACGAGCTGTCCGCCCGGCTGGCCGCGGCGGCGTCGGCGTTGCGACCGGGCGACCCGGAGACCTCCGACACGGTGCTCAGCCCGGTGCTGCGGGCGACCGCGTTCCAGCGCACCCTCGACGAGGCGCTGCGCGCGGGCGCCGTGCGGGTCTGCGGTGGTGCGCGGGTCGGGCTGGACGGCGAGCCGGACCCGAACGGGCTGTTCGTCGAACCCACCGTGCTGCGGGTCGACGGGTTCGAGCGGGCGGAGGCGAACCCGGCGGTGCGCGGCGAGAAGTTCTTCCCGCTGCTCTCGGTCGTCGTGCCCGAGGACGGCCCGGACCTGCTCGACCGCTGCCTGGACTTCCTCGACCGCAACAGGTTCGGCCTGCGGAACTCGCTGTGGGCGGAGGACGCCGTCGTGGTGGAGCGGTTCACGACCGAGTTGAGGAACGGCGGCCTGCTGAAGGTCAACGACTCGCACCTGGCCAACGCCCCGTACCTCCCCGGTCTGGGCGGAACCGGGGACAGCGGCGGCACGCACGGCGAGGCGATGTACCCGATCCTGCGGGCGAGCCGGTTGCAGGCGGTCGCGATCGCGACCACGCGGGTGCACCCGCGCGACGCGCTGCTCGGCCCCGGGGCGTGACGCTCCCGGCGCGCGGAACGGCCGGTCATCCGGGGGGCCGCCCCTTCGGCCGGATGACCGGCGACCCCGCGGTCGCCCTCCCGTCGGGACGACGACCCGCGAGGCGCGTCCTAGAAGCGGAACGGGTCGGTCACCGCGTCGGTCGCCTCGGTGAAGGAACCCGTGGCCTCGGTGAAGGTGCCGGACGCGTCGGCGAAGGTGCCCGTCGCGTCGGCCGCGACGTCGGACGCGGCGCCGCCGAAGTCCTGGGCGGCGCCCGTGAAGCCCTCCGTCGCCTGCGCGGCGGCGTCGGTCGCGGACTGGGAGACGCCCTCGGCCGCACCCGTGGCGCCCGACACGAACTCGTTGGCCTTGTCGAAGATGGCGTCGAACAGACCCATGGTGCGCACCTCTCGTGGGGAACCTGACAAAACCGACAGTACCCGTGCGGTATCCGCGCCGTGGTCACCCGGTCACGGGGAGCGAACCGGCGGGCCGGTGCTACAGCAGGTGCGTCCCGTCGTCGCCGTCGTCGGTCTCCACCAGCACCGCGCTCCACGCCGCGGTGGGGCTGGCGTCGAGCAGCACCACCCGGCTGCCCGGCGGCACGGCGGCGCCGTGCAGGTTGTGGAAGGTGTCGTTCGGCCCCAGGTGGCCGTAGCGCGCGAGGTTGGCCGCGCAGGCGGGGTGCAGCACTACGCCGAGCACCTCTGCGTAGTTGCGGTGCGAGGGCAGCGAGAGGTTCTGCGCCAGGTAGCACGTCACGTCCGCCGCGGTCAGGCCGTTGCGGGCCAGGAGGCGGGCGGTCAGGTCGCGCAGCCGGTTGCGGGTCTCGACGGCCAGGCGGAAGGAGTACGCCACCGGGTCGGAGCACTCCTCGCGCCACTCGGCGAACGGGCGGTCGCGGTAGGGGACCCGGAACAGGTCCGCGTAGTCGCCGTTCGTCTCCAGCAGCACGTCCCGCACGCGCACCCCGCCGGTGCGGGTGAGCACCAGCGCCCCGCCGCTGTCGCCGTTCAGGGTCACCGGGTGGCGGTAGCGGCGCGGGGTGGCGGGCGTGCTGCCGTGCGCGACGAGCACGGTCCGCACGGCGGAATCGCGCAGCAGGCCCGCCGCGGTCAGCAGGGCGGGGGCCAGCGACGCGCAGCCCAGGCCGCCGACGGAGAACGCCATCGCCCGCCGCGCGCCCAGGGCCGCCTGGAGCCGGGTCGCGTCCGAGCTGACCAGCGTCTCCGGGGCCCGCGACTCCACGGTGATCAGCACGTCGACCTCGGTCTCGGACACCGCGGCGGCGGCCAGGGCGCGACGTGCCGCCGCGGCGGCCAGGTCGGTGGCGCTCGCCGTCCCGGCCACCGCCACGCTCCCGATGCCCAGCGCCGAGCACGCCGCCCGCTCCGCGTCGTCCAGCTCCGCCCACTCGGGCAGCAGCTCCACCGGCACCGGGTCGCCGAGGTGCCACCCCGAGCCCGCGAGGGCGATCACGCCAGCTCGCCGTAGGCCGCGGCGATCCCGTCGGCCAGCGCCTCGACCTCGGACTGCCCGAAGTCGGCCAGGCTGTTGACGTCCACCCGCACCTCACCCGCCCGCTCCGACACGGCGACGATCAGCGGGAACCAGGACGTCATGGCCTTCTTCAGGTGCACCGCCAGGTCCCAGCGCGTCCGCAGCAGCCCGACCCCGGTGTCGAACGCCGCCACGTCACCGGGCACGTGCACCAGCAGCGCCCGAGGCTCCGGCAGGGCGCGCAGCGCCGCGGGCCCGGGGCCGTGCGGCGACAGGTGCCGCAGCACGCCGTACCCGACGCCGTCGTGCGGCACGGACCGGGCGCGGTCCACCACGAGCGGCAACGTCGCGCGCGCGCTGTCGGCCACCGGCAGCGACACCGGGTGCAGGCTGGTGAACCACCCGATCGACGGTCCCCGCCCGGCACGCCGGTACACGTTCGGCGTCGCCTCGCCCTCCACCGCCAGGAAGGCGCCGTCCGCGCCGCTCCACCGGGCCAGCCCCAGCGCCGTCGCGCACAGGGCGACCTCCCGCCCGGACGCCGACGCGACCGGGACCGGTCCCGCCGACCGGCTCACCAGCCCCTCCCCGCCGGAACCCGCGGGCAACCCGAAGGACGAGCCCTCGCGCAGCACGGCCGTCCAGTACGCCAGCTCCGCCGCCACCTCGTCGGACGCCGCCAGGTCGTGCAGGTGCCACGCCCACTCGCGCCACCCCGCCGGCGCTGGCGCGGGTGTCGCGGCACGCCCGGCCACCGCCTCGGCGATCAGCGCGTCGAGGTCGTCCAGCAGCACCACGGTGGACATGTTGTCGAACACGAAGTGGTGCACCAGCAGCACCAGCAGCCCGCCGCGCAGGTGCCCGCGCTCGTAGTACCGCGCCCGCGCCAGCGGCCCGCGCTCCAGGTCGAGGTCGTCCTTGAGCGCCCGGCAGTCGGCCGCGACCACCTCGCGCTCGTCGCCGGGTGGGAGGAACACCACGTCGAACGGCACCTCCGCGTCCGCGGCGCACTCGGCCCGCGTGCCCACGGCGTTGCGCCGGAACCGGTAGCGCAGCGGTTCGTGCCGCGCGGCCAGGTGGCGGACGGCGGTGCGGACCGCGTCGGCGGTGACGTCGGTCGAGGTCAGCTCCACCACGTGCACCTCGACGAAGTCCCCGCGCCGGTCGGGGACGTGCTCCAGGAAGCTGCGCATGATCGGGGTCAGCGGGATCGGCCGCGCGTCCGGCGCGACCGTTTCCGGTCCGACCGTTCCCGGCCCGATCGCCTCGGGTGCCGCCGGGCGGGGGATCGGTGCGCCGTCGACCACGGCCGCCGCCGCCAGCCCGCCCACGGTGGGGTGCTGCAACAACTGCTGCGGCGTGATGTGCACGCCCGCCTTCGCGGCCCGCGCCGCCACCCGCACGCCCAGGACGGAGTCGCCGCCCAGGGCGAAGAAGTTGTCGTCCGGGGACACCGAGTCCGCGCCGAGCAGGTCCGCGCAGATCGCGGTCAGCACCTCCACGGCCCGGGGTGGACCGCTGCCGTTCACGCGCACCTCCACGTCGTCCGCTTCCGGCGCACCGCCGGGTCCTCCACCGCCGGGTCCTCCACCACCGGGTCCTCCACCACCGGGCGCCACGACGGTGAGGTCGTCCAGCCGCACGTCGGGGTCGGCGGCGACCCGCGCCACCACGGCGGGCAGCCACGTCGCCAGCCGCCGCGCGGTCGCCGGGTCGTACAGCGCCGCGGCGTGCTCCAGGTAGCCGCTCATCGGTCCCGCGCCCTGGTCCACCACGCCGATGGTCAGGTCGAACTTCGCGGTCCCGGGCGCGATGCCCGCGATCGCCCCGTCCAGGTAGCGCGTGCACGGCAGCCCGGCCAGCTCGGCGGTCGCCTGCGGCACGTTCTGGTACGTGTAGACGACATCGAACAGCGGGTGCCGTCCCGGCTCGCGGCGCTCCAGCACCTCGGCGACGACCTTCTCCAGCGGCACCTCCTCGTGGTCGAGCACGTCGGCGACGGTGCGCGCGCAGCGCCGGACGAGGTCGGTGAACCGCAGGTCGCCGCGCACGGCGGTGCGGAACGGCAGCACGTTGTTGAAGTAGCCGATCAGGTCGTGCGAGGCCGGGTCGACGCGCCCGGACGTGGCCACGCCCACCACCACGTCGGTGAGCCGCGCCCAGCGGTGCAGGAGGGCGTCGACCACCGCGAGCATGGTGACGAACGTGGTGACGCCCAACCGGCGGCCCAGCGCCCGGATCGCCTCGGCGTCGGGTTCCGCGACCTCGAACTCCACCATCCCCCCGCCGGCGGTGCGCACGGCCGGCCGGGGCCGGTCGAGCGGCAGTTCCGGCGACCGCAGGCCCGCCAGCTCCGACCGCCAGAACCGCAGCCCCTCGTCCAGCCCGCCCTCGGCGGAGCGGCGGCGCTGCCGCGCGGCGAAGTCGGCGTACTGCGCGGGCAGCTCCGGCAGCTCCGGCGGGCGCCCCTCCAGCGCCGCCCGGTACAGCTCGGTGAAGTCGCGGAAGAACACGGTGGGGGACCAGCCGTCGAAGACGATGTGGTGGTAGTTCCACAGCAGCACGTGGTCCTCGTCGGCCAGGCGCAGCACGGCGGTCCGCACCAGCGGCCCCGACGCCAGGTCGAACGGCCGCCGCGCCTCCTCGTCGACGATCCGCCGGGCCTCGCGGTGCCGTTCGGCCTCCGGCAGCGCGCGCAGGTCGCGCACGACGACCTCCGGCTCCCCCTCCCGGACGTACGCCCGGGGCACGCCGTCGTCGTCGGCCGCGATGCGGGTGCGCAGCACCTCGTGCCTGTCCTGCACGCCGCGGATCGCCGCGAGCAGCGCGGTCACGTCGAGCGGACCGGTCAGGCGCAGGTCGTGCGGGATGTTGTAGAGCGGTGTCCCGGGGTCGAGCCGGTCGAGGTACCACAGCTGCTCCTGCCCGAACGACACCGGCAGGGCGCCGCCGCGCGGAACCGGCGCGAGCACGTCGGGCGCGGACGTCCCGCCGGCCTCCCGCAGCTCGGCCACCCGGCCGGCCAGGGCGCGCACGGTCGGGTGGGCGTACAGGTCGGCGAACGTCAGCCGCACGTCGAAGTCCCGCTCCAGCGCGCGCAGCACGCTGATCCCGGCGATGGACGTGCCGCCGAGGGCGAAGTAGTCCGAGTCCGGCGTCAGGCCCTCCTCGCCCAGGACCTCCTGCCAGACCTGCGCCACCCGGTCCTCGGGCGCGCCGCCGGGGGCGGGGCGCGGGCGGCGCAGCACCGGCCGCAACCGGGTGTCCTCGGTGAGCGGACCGGGTTCCGCGACCTCGTCGAGCGGGCGGCACCAGCAGCGCACCGGCTCGAACGGGTAGGTCGGCGCCTCCACGCGCGGGACGTCGGCCCCGGCGTAGTGCGCGTCCCAGTCGAGGCGCGCGCCGAGCCGGTACAGCGCGCCGAGCTGCCGCAGCACGCCCCTCCGTCCCGGCACCGCGAACAGCTCCACGCACGGCAGGTCCGGGCGCAGGCGGCGGACCTCGCGGGTGAGCACCCCGTTGCCGCCCAGGTCCACCAGCACCGCGCCGTCGCCCGCGAACCGCTCCACCACCCGGGCCAGCCGGGTGCGGTCCAGCTCGGCGCTCAGCTCCCCGGCGTCCTCGACGGCGTCCTCGACGGACAGCTCGCCGCGGGCCACGCGCACGGCGAGGTTCCCGGGACCCGAGCCCACCAGGTGCGCGTCCCGCACGCCCAGCGACCGGGCCAGCGCGAGCAGCGCGGTCTGCGCCACGACGAGCCGGGCGGCGGGCCGCTCCGGCAGCACCACGTCCGCCAGGACGGGGAACGCCTCGGCCAGCCCCGCCCACGTCGCGTCGTCGGGCACGCCGTCGCCGGACAGCAGCACCACGACGGGCCGGTCGTCGGGCACCGCCTCGTCGGGCGGCACGGCCGACCGCAGCGCCTCGACCAGTTCCTCCGCGCCCCCCACCGCGAACGCGCCGCGGAACGGGTGGTCGTCGCGGCCCCGGTTCATCGCGTGCGCGACGGTCCGTAGGTCGTGGCCGGTGCGCTCGGCGAAGTCGGCCAGCCGGTCGAGGTAGGCCCGGAACGCGGCGGCGGACTTCGCCGACACGGTCACCAGCTCGACGCCCGGACCGGAGAACGCCGGACCGGAGAACGCCGGACCGGGGCCGGCCGGCCTGCGCGGGGGAGGCTGCTCCAGCACCGCGTGCACGTTGGTGCCGGTCATGCCCAGGGCGCTCACCCCGGCCCGGCGCGGCACGCCGTCGCGCTCGGGCCACGGCCGGTGCGCGGGGTTGACGTGCACCGGCCCGGACAGGTCGAGCAGCGGGTTGGGCGACTCGAAGTGCGCCGTGGGGTACAGCTCGGCGCGCTCCACGGACAGCAGCGCCTTGAGCAGGCCGGCCATCCCGGCCGCGCCGTCGAGGTGGCCGAGGTTGCCCTTGATCGAACCGATGGCGCAGCCCGGCGCGGCGACCCCGGCCCCGGCGAACGCCCGGCGCAGCGCGTCCACCTCGATCACGTCGCCCAGGGGCGTCGCCGAGCCGTGGCACTCGACGTAGGCCACGGTGGCGGGGTCGACGTCCGCGTCCCGCCACGCCTGCCGCACCACCTCGGTCTGGGCGGCCTGGCTGGGCGCGCTCAGCCCGACCATCCGGTGGCCGTTGTGGTTGACCGCGATCCCCTTGAGCACAGCCCGCACCGGGTCGCCGGCCTCGACCGCGTCGCGCAGCCGGCGCAGCAGCACCACCGCGCCGCCCTCGCCCGCCACCGCGCCGGTCGCGCACTCGTCGAACGGGCGGCACCGGCCGTCCGACGACTCCACGCCCCGCACGGGCGTGTGCGCCTGTTCGGCGAACAGCACCGGCCGCACGCTGACCCCGCCCGCCAGCGCCAGGTCCGCGGTCCCCTTGCGCAGCTCGTCCACCGCGCTCGCCAGCGCGGTCAGGCTGCTGCTGCACGCGGTGTCCACGACGTAGGCGGGCCCGGTGAGGTTGAGGTGGTAGGAGATCCGGGCGGCCGACGACGCGGACAGCGCGCCGAGCGTCTGGTGCGGGTCCTCGCCCCGGTACAGGGTCTCGTAGTCGGACTGGGAGTGGCCGAGCACGACCGCGGTGCGCGACCCGCGCAGCGACCCCGGCGCCAGGCAGGCGTTCTCGACCGCCTCGTGGGCGAGCTGGAGCAGCAGCCGCTGGTGCGGGTCCATCATCTCGGCCTCGCGCAGCGGGATGCCGAAGAACCGGTGGTCGAAGAGGTCGATCCGGTCGAGGTGCGCCATGCGCAGGTAGCGGGTGCCGGCGCTGCCGCCGGTGTGCCGCACCCGCGTCGGCGACGGCGGTCCGACCAGGTCGACGCCCCCGGCCAGCAACCCCGCCAGCCCGTCCAGCCCGACCGCGCCGTCGGGGCCGGGCAGCAGCGCGGCGACCCCGATGATCGCGATGTCCTCGTCCCGCACTGCGGCCTCCCTCGTCACAGCTGGTAGTCCCGCGCCCCGGCGTCCTCGGCGGCGGTGTGCCCGAGCGCCGCCGCGAGCCCGCCGACCGTCGGGTGGTCGAACAGCGCCCTGGGCGCCACCGCGCGCCCGAAGACCTGCGCGAGCCGGGCGGCGACCCGGATGGCGAGCACGGAGTCGCCGCCCAGCGCGAAGAAGTCGTCCGCGCGCCCGACCCGGTCCACCGCCAGCACGTTGCCCAGCACCTCCGCCACCGCCCGCTCGCCCGGTGTGGCCGGCGGCGCGAACTCCACCGGGACCGTCCGGACGGGCGCCGGCGGGACGGGGGCGTCGTCGACCGGCAGGTCCGCCGTGCCCGGCAGGTCCGCCGGGTCCACCACGCCCGCCAAGCCCACCAGCAGCGCCGCGAACTCGTCGGCCAGGCCGGCGGCGGTGCCCGGGTCGAACAGGTCGGGGTCGTAGCCGAGCCGGACCGACAGCGGCTCGGCGTCGCGCACCACCAGGTGCAGCGGGTAGTTGGTGTTCTCCACCGCCTCGACCTCGACCCGCGCGACGTCGTGGTCCAGCGGGTAGTTCTCCACCACCACGACGCTGTCGAACAGCCGCGTCCCGGCGGGCAGCCCGGCCCACCGCCGCACGTCGGTCAGCGCGGAGTGCTCGGCCGGGCGGCCGGCGGCCTGCGCACGGGCCAGCCAGCCGGGCACGTCCGCGGTGTCGACGCGCAGCCGCACCGGCACGGTGTTGATCATCATGCCGATGACGGTGTCCGCGCCGGGCAGGTCCGGGGTCCGCCCGGACACCACCAGGCCGAAGCACACGTCGCGCGTGCCGCCGTGCCGGGCCAGCAGCAGCGCCCACGCGCCCTGCACGACCGTGCCCAGCGTGAGCCGGTTGCGCCGGGCGAACGACCGCACGCGGGCGGACGCCTCCGCGGGCAGCGCGACGTCGCACGCGGCGGACGAGCACGACAGGTGCGCGCCGTCCGGCGGCCGGTCGAAGGGCAGCGCGGTCGCCCCGCGGAACCCGGCGAGCGCGGCCCGCCAGTGCTCCTCCGCCGGGGCCCGGTCCAGCACGCGGGCCACGTGGTCGCGGAACGGCCGCCGCGCCCGCGGCGCGCCCAGCACCTCCGACAGCACCTGGAACGCGCTCCAGCCGTCGAGCAGCACGTGGTGGAACGTCCACAGCACGCGGACCTCGCGCTCCCCGGTGCGCACGAGGGCCACCCGGCTCAGCGACTCCGCCGCCGGGTCGAGCCCGGTCGCCCGGTCGCGCGCCAGCAGGCGCCGCCACCGCTCCTCGTCGGCCGCGCCGCGCCAGTCGTGGTGGGTGATCGGCACGTCGACGGACCGGCGCACGGCCTGCACCGGCTCGCGCAACCCCTCCCACACCAGGGTGGTGCGCAGGGCGGGGACCGCGTCGACCACCCGCCGCCACGCCCGCTCCAGGTCGGCCGGGTCGGTGTCGCGCACGGTCAGGTGCAGCTGCTCCACGTACGCGCCGGGCCGGGACAGGGAGTGGAACAGCATCCCGCCCTGCGCCGGGGTCAGCGGGTACACGTCCTCGACCGAGCGGCCGTCGCCCGCGACCCGGTCCAGCTCCGCCTGGTCCAGGCGCGCCAGCGGGAAGTCCGACGGCGTGGCGCCGCCCGCGCCGGGGCCGGCGCAGTGCGCGGCGATTTCCCGCAGCGCGCCCACCACCTCCTCGGCGAGCCGCGCCACCACCGGCGTGGCGTGCGCGTCCGGCGCGTGCACCCAGTCGAACTCCAGTTCGCCGTCGGCGGTGACGGCGGCCGTGACGTCCAGGCGCGGCGCGGTCGTCGGCGGCTTGGCCAACCGGATGCCGCCGCGGACCCGCGCGAACGCGGTGTCGAAGCGGCCCAGGTAGTTCACCCGCGCCAGCGGCCGGTGGGTGGCGGGGTGCGTCGTGGTCAGCCACCGCAGCGCCCCGTGGGCCAGGCCGTGGCGGTGGGCGACGCGCAGCTGCTCCTTGACGGCCTTCACCGCCGCGCCCCACCCGTCCGCCCCGGTCAGGTCGGCGGTGAACGGGAACAGGGTGGTGAACCAGCCGACCGTGCGGGACAGGTCCACCCCGGCGAACAGCTCCTCCCGGCCGTGTCCCTCCAGCTCCAGCGGCACGCGATCCAGCCCGCTCCACCGGGACAGCACCCGCCCCACCGCGGCCACCACCACGTCCTCGGCCCCGGCGCGGTAGGCGGCCGACGCGCCGCGCAGCAGCGCCGCCGTGTCCGGCGCGGGCAGCCGGGCGGTCACCACGTGCTCGGGCAGCTCCGGCCCGTCCTCGCCCGCGTCGGCGGTGACGGCCCGCGCCCAGTGCGCCAGGTGGTCGGCGAAACCGCCGGCCTCGGCGTGCTCGCGCAACCGCAGCGCCCACTCGCGGAACGACGTGGTCTTCGCGCCCAGGTCGACCGCGCGACCGGCCCTGGCCTGCTCGTAGCCGGTGTCCAGGTCCTCCAGCAGCACCCGCCACGACACGCCGTCCACGACCAGGTGGTGCGCCAGCAGCACCAGCCCGGTGGCCGTCAGGACGGCCCGGAACAGCGGTCCGCCGGCCAGTGGCGTCCGCAGGTCGGCCACGCACCGCTCGGCCGGTTCGGCGCTGGTGGTGAAGACCTCGCGCGGGTCCTCCCCGGGCACGTGCTGCCGCCACTGCCCGTCGACCCGCTCGAACCGGGCGCGCAGCACGTCGTGGTGCGCGGGCAGGGCCTCGACCGCGGCGCGCAGGGCGGCGACGTCCACGTCCGGGTCGAGGTCGACCACCACCCACTGGGCGAAGTGCCCGGGCGCGGCGGACGTGGTCAGGAACCAGCGCTGGACCGGGGTGGGCGGGACCGGTCCGGTGGCCGGCTCGCGCGCGGCGGGGGAGTCCTGCCCGGGGGAGTCGTGACCGGTGGTGGCGTGCGCGGCGACCCCGGCGAGCGTCTGGTGCAGGAACACGTCGCGCGGCGTCACCCGCACGCCCAGCTCGCGCGCCCGGGACACCACCTGGATGCTGAGGATGGAGTCGCCGCCGAGGGCGAAGAAGTTGTCGTCCGCGCCGACCCGCTCGACGCCCAGCACCTCCGCCCACACCCGCGCGAGCACCTGCTCGTGCGGCCCGGTCGGCGGCACGTGCGCCCGGGTGGACCGCGGGCGCGGCGGCGGCAGGGCGCGGCGGTCGACCTTGCCGCTGACCGCGAGCGGCAACGCCGCCAGGAGCACGAACGCGCCGGGCACGAGGTGGGCCGGCAGGGTCGAGGCCAGGAAGGCGCGCAGCTCGTCGGCGGTGGCACCCGCGACGACGTAGGCGACGAGCTGCTTGTGGCCGGGCACGTGCTCGTGCGGCACGACGACGGCCTCGGTGACGTCCGGGTGGCGGCGCAGCGCCGCCTCGACCTCGCCCGGTTCCACCCGGAAGCCGCGGATCTTGACCTGGTCGTCGGAGCGGCCCAGGAACTCCAGCACCCCGTCGGCGGTCCAGCGCGCCAGGTCGCCGGTGCGGTACAGCCGGGTGCCCCGCCCGAACGGGTCGGGCACGAACCGCCGCGCCGTCGACCCGGGGTGGCCCAGGTAGCCGCGCGCCAGGCCCGTGCCGCCGATGTGCAGCTGTCCGGGCGTACCGACCGGCACCGGGGCGAGGTCGTCGTCCAGCACGTAGCACCGGGTGCCGGTGATCGGCCGCCCGATCGGCAGCGGCGCGCCCGGGAGGACCGACGGCGGCACGACGTGCGCGGCGGCGAACGTGGTGCCCTCGGTGGGGCCGTAGCCGTTCACGATCCGCAGGTCCGGCACGTGCCGCAGCACGGCGGCGCAGTGCTGGGGCGAGATCACGTCGCCGCCGCAGCCGAGCTGGCGCAGGCCGGTGAACGCGCCGGGGTCGGCGGCGGCGATCTCGTGGAACAGGCCCGCGGTCAGCCACAGCACGGTGACGCCGTGCTCCGCGGTGAACCCGCGCAGGTCGTCGGGCGAGAGCAGGGTCCGCGAGCACACCGCCAGCCGCGCGCCGGACAGCAGCGCCGCCCAGATCTCGAACGTGGAGGCGTCGAACGACAGCGTGGAGCACTGCGCCACCACGTCCTCCGGGCCGATCGGGAACGGGTCGCCCTCGGCGAGGCGGGCGACCGACCGGTGCTCGACCAGCACGCCCTTGGGGCGGCCGGTGGAGCCGGAGGTGAACATGACGTACGCGGCGGTGCGCGGCGCGACCACGACCGGCGGGGCGTGCGCCGGGCCGGTCGCGGGCGCGGTCGGGTCCGCGGTTGTGGTCCCGGCGGGCAGCCGGTCGCGCAGGTCGGCGGGCACGAGCACCAGGGACGTCCCGGAGTCGGCGATCATGTCGGCCAGCCGGGACGGCGGGTAGCCGGGGTCCAGCGGCACGAACGCCGCGCCGGCCTTGAGGACGCCCAGCAGCGCGACGACGGCGGGCAGGCCGCGCGGCGCGCACAACCCGATCCGGTCCTCCGGCCGCACGCCCCGGGCCAGCAGGTCGTGGGCCAGCCGGTTCGCCGCGGCGTCCAGCTCGCGGTAGGTCAGGGACGCGCCGTCGCAGGTGACCGCGACCGCGTCCGGCCGCTGCGCGACGCGCTCGGCGAACCGGCCGGTCACCGTGCGGTCCGGGCTCGGCGCGCCGGGGGGCCAGTCGTGCAGCACGCGCCGCCGCTCGTCCGCGGCGAGCAGCGGCAGCCGGGACAGCGGCCGGTGCGGGTCGGCGGCGACGCCCGCCAGCAGCACCAGGAGGTGGTCGACGTGCCGGGCGGTCGTGGCCTCGTCGAACAGGTCCGTGCGGTACTCCGCGGCCAGGTGCAGGCCGTCGTCGTCGCGGGTGAACTCCAGCGCCAGGTCGAACACCGCGGAGCGGCGCGGCGGGTCGAACGCCGACACCTCCAGGCCGGCCATGGCCGGGGCGCCGGACGGGGTGTTGTGCAGCGCCACGACGACCTGCACGAGCGGCGAGCGCCCGGCGTCGCGCTCGGGCTGGAGCAGTTCCACGAGGCGGTGGAACGGGACCTCGTCGTGGTCGAGCGCGTCCCGCACGGTCGCCCTGACCTCGCCGAGGAAGTCGACGAAGGTCTGCGCGGGGTCGACCCGCGAGCGGAGCACGACGGTGTTGACGAAGAACCCGACGAGACCGGCCAGGTCGGGGTGGTCGCGGCCGGAGGTGACCGTGCCGACGGCGACGTCGCGCTGCCCGGTCGTGCGGGCCAGGAACGCCTGGCTCACCGCGACGAGGGTGGTGAACAGCGTCGCGCCCCGGGAGCGGCCCAGCTCGGCCAGCGCCGCCGCCGCGGCGGGCGGCACGGTGCGGTGGTGCGTCGCGCCCGCCGTGGTGCGCACCGCCGGGCGCGGCCGGTCGGTGGGCAGGTCCAGCACCGCCATCCCGGCCAGCCGCCGCTCCCAGTGCGCGAGCTGGGCGTCCAGCACCGCGCCGGTCGACCGGGCGCGCTGCCGGACGGCGAAGTCGGTGTAGCGCAGCGGCAGCGGCGGCAGGTCGGGCGCCGCGCCGTGGACGGCGGCGGTGTAGCACCGGCCCAGCTCCTCGGCCAGCACACCCGTCGACCAGCCGTCGGTGACGATGTGGTGCACGCACAGCACGAGCAGGTGCTCGTCCTCCGCGACCGCGACCAGCGCGGCCCGCAACAGCGGCCCGGCGCGCAGGTCGAACGGCCGGTCCACGAAGTCGGCGAGCCCGGCCTCGTCCACCTGCTCCGGCTCGACCGGGCGGGGCGGCCCGACGACCTGCGTGCCGCGGCCGTCGACGGTGTGGAAGGTGGTGCGCAGCTGCTCGTGCCGGGCGACCAGCGCGCTCAGCGCGGCGCCCAGGGCGTGCCGGTCGAGCCGGCCGCGCAGCCGGAAGCCCGACGTGGTGGTGTACTCCGCGCCGCCGGGCGCGAACTCGTCCAGGAACCACAGGCGTTCCTGGGCGAGCGACAGCGGCGCGGCGGCGTCGCGGGGCGCCTCCGGCGCGTCGGGTCCGGCGTGGGCCCCGGACAGGTGCGCGGCCAGCGCCTCGACCGTGCCGAGCGCGAACACCCGCCGCGCGGACAGGTCGCGGCCCAGTCCGGCCGCGACCCGCATGGCCAGGACGGAGTCGCCGCCCAGCGCCACGAAGTCGTCCAGCACCCCGACGCGCTCGACGCCCAGCACGTCCCGCCACACGGCGGCGACCCGCTCCTCGTCCGGCGTCCGCGGCGCGACCACCGGCCCGGCGGGGCGCGGTCCGGGCAGCGCGCGCCGGTCGACCTTGCCGTTGGCGGTGAGGGGCAGCGCCTCCAGCGGCACCACCGCCGACGGCACCGCCTGGGCGGGCAGGAGGTCCGCGACGAACGACCGCAGCGCCTCGGGCGGGCAGTCCGCCACCACGTAGGCGACGAGCCCCGTGCCGCGCGGGACCACGGCCGCGGCGGTCACGTCCGGGTGCCGCAGCAGGGTGGCCTCGACCTCGCGCGGGTCGACGCGCACGCCGCGCACCTTGACGTGCCCGCCGACCCGGCCGAGGTGGTCGAGCAGGCCGTCCGGGCGGCGGCGCACCAGGTCGCCGGTGCGGTACATCCGGCCGCCCGGCGGGCCGTGCGGGTCGGCGACGAACGACGCGGCGGTCAGCCCGGGCCGGCCGAGGTAGCCGCGGGCCACGCCGGGGCCGGCGAGGTACAGCTCGCCCTCGTCGGCCGGGCGCAGGTCGGCGTCCAGCACGTGCGCGCGGGCGCCCGCGACCGGGCGGCCCAGCACGGCGCGGTCGACGTCGGTCACCGGGCACAGCAGGCTCTCGACCGCGACCTCGGTCGTGCCGTAGGCGTTGTGGGCCTCGACGCCCGCCGCGACGAGGCGCGCGCACAGGTCCGGGTCGACCGGCTCGCCGCCGGTGACCACCGTCCCGGGTCGGACGGGGCCGTCGAGCAGCCCGGCGCGCAGCAGTTCGCGCAACCGCGACGGGGTCTCGTCCACCACGTCGATCCCGGCGGCCACGAGGTGCGCGACCAGCGCCCGCGGGTCGGCGAGGGTGTCGTCGTCGACCACGTGCAGCTCGTGGCCGGCCAGCATCCACAGCAGCGGCAGCCACATCGCGTCGAAGCCGAGACCGGCGGTGTGCGCGACCTTGCGGCGGGTGGGCGAGGCGAACAGGCCGCGCGCGTGGTGGGCGTGCAGCGCGAGCAGGCCGCGGTGGGTGGCCAGCACGCCGTGGGGGCGGCCGGTGGAGCCGGAGGTGTGCAGCACGTAGGCGAGGTGGTCGGGCGTGACGCGGGGTGGGGGAGCGGGGGGTGGCGGGTGGTCGTCCTCGACGAGCACGGCCCGTGCCGCGGGGGTGCGGCCCGTGGGGAGCCGGTGCGCGAGCCGCCGCCGGGTGAGCACGACCGCCGCGCCGGCGTCCGCGAGCAGTTCGGCCAGCCGGGCGTCGGGGAGGTCGGTGGTCAGCGGCAGGACCGCGCCGCCGGCGCGGAGGATCGCCAGGACGCCCGCCACCGCGTCCACGCCGCGTTCGAGGAACAGGCCCACCGGCTCCTCGGGGCGCACGCCCCGGGCCAGCAGGCCCCCGGCCACGAGGTCGACCCGCTCGGCCAGTTGGCGGAAGGTCGGCGCGTGCCGGCCGCAGACCACGGCGGTCAGGTCGGGGTCCGCGCGGACCCGGTCCGCGAAGAGGTCGTGGACGCTTCCCGCCACCACGTGCTCGACAGCCATGTGCGATTCCGCCAGTCGACTCCGGTATTGCCGATGAATGCGCCCGCCGGGTCGTCGACGTTTCCAGCGGCGTCCGTCGGGGGCAACCGCCGATCGGCCGCACCACCGCGCCCAGGTGAACCTGAGAATTATTCGGGTCGGCGTGCGAATTGCCGAAGTGTCCTCCTTCGGCACCGCCGGACCGTGTTACGTTGCTCGGGACTTCACCTGGGGAGGTCACGTGGCCAGCGGCTTCGGCACGACCGGCGATCCGGAGGCGATCGTCGGGCGCCTGCGCGCCTTCTTCGCCTCGGTGCTCCCGGAAATCGACCTGGAGCCCGATCAGGACTATTTCGCGCTCGGTCTCGTGAACTCGCTCCTCGCGCTGGAACTGGTCACCCACGTGGAAAAGGAGTTCGGCATCGAGGTGGACGTCGAGGACCTCGACCTGGACAACTTCCGGACCATGGACCGAATTGCCGCGTTCGTGCGCGGCAAGCTCGCCGCGGCGCGGTGAGCCGGGATGCCGTCGGCCGCCGGGGCGTTCGCGGAGTCGGTGCGCGCCGACGCGGCCGGGTGGGACCGGCACGGCGGCGTGCCCGACGAGGTGGTGCGGGCGGTGGCGGGAGCCGGGTTCCTGGCGCCCGACGTGCCCGCCCGCTACGGCGGCCGGGACTGGTCGCCGACCGAGGTGGGGCGGTTGTGCGAGGACTTCGGCGGGGTGTGCAGCGCGCTGCGCGCCCTGGTCACGGTGCAGGGCATGGTGGCCGCCGCGGTGCTGCGCTGGGGCGACGCCCGCCAGCGCGCCCGCTGGCTGCCCGCCCTGACCTCCGGTGAGCGGCTGGCCGGCTTCGCCGCGACCGAGGCGGGCGCGGGCAGCGACCTGGCGGCGGTGGGGACGACCCTCGACGCGGGCAGGCTGCGCGGCGGCAAGAGGTGGGTCACCTTCGGCGGCCTGGCCGACGTGTTCCTGGTCCTGGCCTCGCGGGACGGCCTGCCGGTGACCGCGCTCGTGGACGCGCGGCAGCCGGGCGTGTCGGTGGAGCCGGTGACCGGGCAGCTGGGGATGCGCGCGGCGCGGATCGCCCACGTGCGCTTCGACGACGTGCCGGTGGCCGACGTGCTCGCGCCCCCGGGGTTCGGGCTCACCCACGTGGTCGGCACCGCGCTGGACCACGGGCGGTTCACCGTGGCCTGGGGCTGCGCCGGGATGGCGCGTGCCTGCCTGGACCGCACCGTCGAGCACGTCGCGTCCCGGGCGCAGGGCGGCACGCCGCTGTCGTCCCACCAGGCCGTGCGCGCGGTGCTCGGCCGCTGCCTGGTGGAGGTCCGCGCGGCCCACCGGTTGTGCGCCCACGCCGCGGCGCTGCGCGAACAGGGCGACCCGGCGGCTCTGGCCGAGACCCTGCTGGCCAAGTACGCCGCCGCGCGGGCCGCCTCGGTCGTCGCCGAGCACTCCGTGCGGCTGCACGGCGCGGCCGGTGTCGACGCGGACAGCACCGTCGGCCGGTTCCACCGCGACGCGGCGGTCATGCGGATCATCGAAGGAGCCGACGAAGTGGCCGAGCAGCACCTCGGCGGGTACGCCCTGCGGGGCCGGCCGTGACGGGGCCCGCCGTGCCGGGGCCCCTGGTCAAGTGCCTGGTCTGGGACCTGGACGACACGCTGTGGGACGGCGTCGTGCTCGAAGGCGACCGCCCCGTGCCCCGCCCGGGGGCGGTCGCCGCGCTCAAGGCCCTGGACGAGCGCGGCGTCCTGCACGCGGTAGCCAGTCGGGGTGAGCACGCCGCGGCGCTCGCGCACCTCGCCGAGCACGGGCTGCACCGGATGTTCTGCGCGCTGGAGGTCGGGTGGGGCCCGAAGTCCGAGGCCGTGCGCCGGATCGCCGCCGAGCTGAACATCGGGCTGGACACGATCGCGTTCACCGACAACGACGCCGTGGAGCTGGCCGAGGTCGCCGCGGCGCTGCCGCAGGTCCGCTGCTACCCGGCCGAGCGGGTGGGGGAGCTGGCCGCGCTGCCGGAGTTCCGGCCCGGCCCGGTGACGCCGGAGTCGAGGCGGCGGCGCGAGGCGTACCTGACCGAACGGCGGCGCGCGGAGGCCGAGCGGGACTTCGGCGGGTCGTCGGCGCGGTTCCTGGCGTCGCTCGACCTGGAGCTGACCGTCCTGACCGCGACCGAGGCGGACCTGGAGCGCGCGCGGGAGCTGACCGCGCGCACGCACCAGCTCAACACGACCGGGCTCACCTACGACGTGGCGGAGCTGCGGGCGCTGTGCGCGTCACCGGGGCACGACGTGCTCGTGGCGCGGCTGCGGGACCGCTTCGGCGACTACGGGGCCATCGGGCTGGCCGTGGTGGCGCACGTCGGCGGGGACGCGGTGCTGGAGCTGCTGCTGATGTCGTGCCGGGTGATGTCGCGCGGGGTGGGCTCGGTGCTGCTGGGCGACATCGTGCGGGACGCGCTGGAGCGGGGGCGGCGGCCGGTGGCGCGGTTCCGGCGCACACCGGTCAACCAGGTGATGCTGGTGACGTTGCGGTTCGCCGGGTTCGAGCCGGTGGAGCGGGACGGCGACCGGATGCTGCTGGCCCGGCCGTCCCCAGAGCCGCCCGCGCCGCCCGCGCACGTGCGGCTCGTCGACGGGAGGCAGCGGTGAGGGTGGGCGTGGTGGGCGCCGGGGTCATGGGCGCGGGGGTGGCGCAGTGCTTCGCGGCGTCCGGGCACGACGTGGTCGTGGTCGACCCGGACCCGGCGGCGCTGGCCGCCGGACCGGGCCGGGTGCGCGCCGGCGTGCGGCTGCGGGCGCTGGCGGGCGGCACGCGCGTCGACCCCGCCGAGGTGTCGTCACGGCTGCGCTGGACGGCCGAGCTCGGCGAGGTGGCCGGGTGCGGTTTCGTCGTGGAGTGCGCGCCGGAGCGCGTCGCGGTGAAGGAACGGCTGTTCGCCGAGCTGGACGGCCTGTGCGCGCCGGACGCCGTGCTGGCGTCGTGCACGTCGGCGATCCCGGTGGCCGTGCTGGCGGCGGCGACCGCCCACCCGGACCGGGTGCTGGTCACCCACTTCATGAACCCCGCGCCGGTCAAGGAGGCCGTCGAGGTGGCCCGCGGCCCGCGGACGTCGGACGCGGTGCTCGCGCGCGTGGTCGACGTGCTGTCGTCGCTGGGCAAGACCGCGATCGTGGTGTCCGACGCGCCCGGGTTCGTGACCAACCGGGTGCTGATGCTGGCCGTCAACGAGGCGGTGAAGGTGGTGGCGGAGGGGACCGCGCCGGCGGCCACCGTGGACCGGGTCTTCGAGCAGTGCTTCGCCCACGCCACCGGCCCGCTCCGCACCGCCGACCTGATCGGCCTGGACACCGTCCGGGACACCCTGCTGGTGCTGCGCGACCTGCTGTCCGACCCGGCCTTCACCCCGTGCCCGCTGCTCACCGAGATGGTCGAGTCGGGGCGGCTGGGTGCGAAGTCGGGGCAGGGCTTCCACACCTGGCGGGTCTGAGGACCGGGCGCTTCCGGTCCTGTGTGGACGGCCCATGCCGGAGCACCGCCGCGCCCGGCGGGGCGGACCCGTTCGAGACCGCCCGCCCGCACCGGACACCCGACCGTTCGATCATTCCGACGCTGGATCTCAGCGCGATCCCATGGTAGGATTGATCATCCAACTCCCCCGGTCAGTGCGGTAATCAATTATTGATTGCCGAGTTCGGCCGGTTCGTTCCCGTCGTGGTGGGCACCCCGTCCGCCCACCTGTCGACGAGCCCGGTGGAGAGCACCGGGGACGGGTCTCGTCCGGCGGGCAGACGGGTTCGGGTCCCGGGCAGCGCTGTTCGACCGGTCGCGGTCACCGGAGGTGACAGGACAGGGATCTCCCCTTGACCCGTCGCCCCGGCCAACACCACCAGCAGTTGCAGGTCCGCGGTCTCGCGCGCGCCCTGCGTGGCATGCGCCGCATGGCCGGCACGATGGGGGGCGGCTCCTCCGGCACCGGTGCGGCCGCGCTGATGAGCAGCCTCTCCGCTCCGGTCGGTGGCAGGTCGAGCCGCGGCTCGCGGTTCAGGATCGACGCTTCGAGTTCCTGCACGCGCGTCCCCGGCTCGATGCCGAGTTCGCCCATCAGGACGGCCCGTGCCCGCCTGCACACCTTGAGCGCCTCGGCCTGTCGTCCCGAGCGGTACAGGGCGAGCATGAGGAATTCGTACAGCCGTTCCCGCAGCGGGTGTTCCTCGACGAGGATGGTCAGCTCGCCGATGACCTCCTCGTGCCTGCCGAGGGCGAGGTCGAGCTGGATGCGCTCCGTGACGGCGGTCAGCCGGGTGTGTTCGAGCTGGTCGGCGAAACGTCGGACCAGCTCGCTGTGCAGGTCGGCGAGTGCTCTGCCGCGCCACAGGCTGAGCGCCGTGCGGAGCGCGGCGACCGCCGAGGAGGTGCGCGAGGCGCGCACGTGCGTCCGCGCGGTTTCGACCAGTGAGGTGAACTGCTCGACGTCCAGTTCGCCCGGGTCGACCTCGAGCTGGTAGCCGGGTCTGCGGGTTTTGATGCGCATCGCCACCTTGGCGTCGAAGAAGATCTTGCGCAGCGCGGAGACGCAGATCTGGACCTGTGTTCTCGCCGTGGTCGGCGGGGTGGTGTTCCACACGGCGTCGATGAGTCGCTCGACCGGGACGACCCGGTTGGCGTTGAGCGCGAGCATGGCCAGCACGACGCGTTGCCGCGGGCCGCCGAGGTCGTATTCTCGTCCATTGCTTGTCAGGCCGACAGGGCCCAGCAGTCGCAGCACCAGTGATCCCCCAAGCGTCAGCGTTCGTTGACGCGCGACAGCGCGCACCTCAGGTGATGGCGCGCCGTTACTCCCCAGTAGTCGTCAGTTGCGCGCGGTGCGGCCAAAACTGACGCTAACCCACGGGGGACCCCCGGCTCAATGTGAGGTTCCGAAGGGAAAATCTCGCGCGTGCAACCACATCGACCTGCCGGGACCGGACGCGGGAAGGAGGCGAGAAATATCGGACAAATACCTCCGAGGTTGCCGTCCGTCGGTCGTGATCTCCATCCGCACAAAGGTTCGAGCGCACGCGGGCGCACCGGAGAACAAATCGCCGTTATGTTATCGAGTGCGCCCGGACGGCGCGCTCGCGGACCGGGAACCGGTGGTCGGGCACGGCCGGCGCGGGACAGCACGCCCGAAGGTGCAGGTGGCGGACACCGCCGGGAGCATGGGATAACAGTGTTCGGCGCGGACCGGTGCTCGTCCTCGGCTGGGCGCGGCTCGCGCCGACGGCCGACGGACGACGTGCACGACCACCGCTCACCGCCGATCGGTGGCGACGGCTCGACCCGTCGAGCCGGCAGCTCGGGGCCTCGGGCCGCGGCACGGTCCGGGGAGCGTTCCGCGACCACCTCCTGCGACAAGGAATCGACGAGATGACGGCATCTGTTGGCACGGATCGTCTACTGGGGCCGGGTGGATTGCTCAACACCCGCTACCACAAACCGGCGTTGATGGTGTATATGGTCATCGTGCTGGGCCACTGGGCCGAGCACCTCACCCAGGCTTTCCAGATCTACGCGTTGGGCTGGCCGCGACCGGAGGCCGGCGGCGTGCTCGGGCTCGCCTTCCCCGTGCTGGTCACCTCGGAGTGGCTGCACTACGTCTACGCCATCGTGATGATGGTGGCGTTCGTGATCCTGCGCCACGGTTTCACGGGCCGGTCGAGGACGTGGTGGAACGCCGCCATGTGGATCCAGGTGTGGCACCACTTCGAGCACCTGCTGCTCTTGGTCCAGGCGTTGACCGCGGCGAACCTGATGGGCGCCAAGGTGCCGACGAGCATCGCGCAGCTGGCGTTCCCGAGGGTGGAGCTGCACCTGTTCTACAACGCCGTCGTGTTCCTCCCCATGGTGGTGGCCATGGTCCTGCACATGCGGCCGCGACCGGCCGAACGGGCGCTCATGCGGTGCAGTTGCGCGGTGGGGGCCAGTGCCTGACACACCCGCGCTGGTCGTGCCCGCCGCCCTGCTCGCGCAGGGTGGCGGGCACGACCACGTGCTGTCCGTCGGGGTGAGCATCGGTCCGCTGCTGCTGCGGGTGGCCCTGCTCGCGGCGGTCTCGTTCGTCGTGGGGTTCGGCCTGGCGCGCGGGTTCCTGGCGGAGCCGGACCGGCGGTCGGTGGCCGCGGTGGTCGCGTGCGCGGGTGGCGCGGCCGTCATGGTGCTCCTGCTCTCCGGCGGCCTGAACATGTCGGAACGGCTGGTCCCGCTGCTGGTCCTGCTGCTCATCGCCCCCCTCTACCTGGTCCTCTCGCGGGACCCGCGGTTCGCGCCCGCCGTCGGCCGGGCGCGGCGGTTCGCCCCGTGGGTGTTCTGGCCGGTCGCACTCCTCGCGGCGGACCAGTTCGCGCGCGCCTGGCTGTCCGGGACGGGGCCGGAGCGCACCGCGACCCTGCTGCACACCGGTTCGGCGTTCGCGCTCGTCGCGATGAGCTGGTTCGCGGTGTCCCGCCCCCGCCGCACCGCGGGCGCGGTGGGGGCGCGGATCGGCGCCGCCGCGCTGTCGATGGTGCTCATCTGGGGCGCGGCCCAGACGATGCTGCTGCACAGCGCGGGGCCGGCGGGGGCGACCGGCCAGGCGGGCGTCGGGTTCACCGCGCCGGCGCGCTGAGGCGGAACGCCGGAGAGGCGCGGGCGGGACGATCGGCTCGTCCCGCCCGCGCCTCACGGCACCCGTGGTGTCACGCGGCCTCGGCCGGCTCCCGCGCCCGGCGCGCCCGCTCGTCGGCGGCGATGGCGGCCAGGACGTCGGCCCAGACGATCCCCGGCGCGAGGTTGTGGGCCTGGAGCGACCGCGAGGAGGCGGCGGTGTCGGTCTCCTCGTCCTGGCGGACGCCCGCCCCGTGGCGCCGGGGCAGTCTGTCGAACAGGGCCATGGCTGTCGTTCTCCCATCCGTCCCCGGTGGGGGTTCGCTAGTCCTCGTGCGGGCCGACGGTCACCGGCACGCCGTTGAACACCGCGTTGCCGGACGGGACGTCGATCACCAGTTCGTCGGTGAGCGCGTTGGCGTTCACCCCCGGGTTCCGGGCCGCGACCCGCTGCGCGCTGTCCTCGTGCCCCCAGCCGTGGGGGAGGCTGACGACACCGGGCATGATCGCGTCGTTCGGCTCGACGGCGACGACGACCTCGCCCGCGGCGGAGCGCACGACCGCCCGCTCGCCCAGCCCGAGCCTCGTGACGTCGGCCGGGTTGACGTGCAGGGTGCACCGGTTGCTGCCGCCGACGAGCGAGGCGACGTTGTGCAGCCAGCTGTTGTTGGACCGCAGCTGGCGCCGTCCGATCAGCACGACGTCCGGGGTCGGGGCGGCGAGCCGGGCGCGCAGCCGGTCGAAGTCCGCGACGATCGGCGCGGGGGTCAGCTCGACCCTGCCGGACGGCGTGCGCAGCAGCTCCTCCAGCCGCGGTTCGAGCGGGCCCAGGTCGATGCCGTGCGGCTCCTCCTTCAGCCGCGCCAGGGAGAGGCCGTAGGGGCCGAACTTCAGCAGCGTGTCCAGGACCTGCTCCGGGCCGTCGTCGCCCTCGATCGTGGCCCGCAGCGCCGCGACGTCCATGCCCTCGACCGGCGAGCCGGGCATCTGCGTGGCCCCGGTCAGCAGTTGGCCGATGAACATCTCGTCGACGCCCGACGGATCGGCGGCCGCGCCCGCGCCCGCCGCGATCAGCGTCAGCCGGGCCAGGATCTCCGCTTCGGACCGCTGGTCCTCGTCGAGCGGCAGGGCCGGCGGGGAGTAGCGGGTGTAGTTCCGCACCATCACGATCTGCATCAGGAAGTCGTAGTGCGGCGACTGGAGGATGCGCGGCGGCGGCAGGATGACGGTGGCGTGCCGGGTGGTCTCGTTCAGGTACGGGTCGACGCAGACCATGAAGTCGAGCTGGTCGAACGCCCGGCCGAGCCGGGGCCCGTTGGGCGCCGCCACCACCTGGTTGGCCCCGATGTTGATCAGCGCCCGCACCTGGCCGTCGCCCGGGGTCTCGATCTCGTCGGCCAGCGTGGCCGTCGGCAGCTCCCCGAGCACCTCGGGGAAGCCCTTGACCCTGCTGTGCCAGCGACCCCACTCGAACGGCTGCCCCGTGCGGAACACCTCCAGCGCGGCGGTCCTGGTGAACATGGTCCCGCCGGGTCGGTCCAGGTTCCCGGTCAGCACGTTGATCACGTCGACGAGCCACTGGGTGATCGTCCCGAACTCCACGACGGACCCGCCCATGCGCGAGTACACCGCGGCCGTGCGCGCGGAGGCCAGCTCGCGGGCCAGCCGGGCGACGTCCCCGGCGGGCACGCCGGAGACCCGCTCGGCGACCGCCGGGGGGAACTCCGCCACCAGCTCGCGGAGTTCGTCGAGCCCGTCGACGTCGTGGGTGACCGAGGTCAGCCCCTCCTCGAACAGCGTGTGGACGATGCCGAGCAGCAGGAAGGGGTCGGTGCCCGGCCGGACGAAGAAGTGCTCGTCGGCGGCCTCGGCGGTGCGGGTGCGACGCGGGTCGACCACGACCATCCTGCCGCCGCGCTCGCGCAGCGCCCGCAGGCGTGCGGGCATGTCGGGCGCGCAGAACAGGGAACCGTGCGACTCCATGGGGTTCGCGCCGATGACGAGCAGGTAGTCGGTCCGGTCGATGTCCGGCACGGCGATCGCGAACGGGTCGCCGTAGAGGTGCGCGCACGCGACGTGCTTGGGCATGTGGTCGATGGTGCCCGAGGAGTAGACGTTCTTCGACGCCAGCGACTGGATCAGCGGCACGCGGTACAGGAAGCCGGCCATCGTGTGGTAGGTCGGGTTGCCGAAGAAGACGGCGACCGCGTCCCGGCCGTGCCGCTCGACGACGCCGGCGAGCCCGCGCTCGACCGCCTCGAACGCCTCCTCCCAGGAGGCCTCCCGGAACCCGTCGCCCTCGCGGATCAGCGGGTGGCGCAAGCGGTCCGGGTCCTCGTCGAGGCGGCCGATGCTGGCGCCCTTCGGGCAGATGTAACCGCGGGTGAAGGGGTCCTGGTCGTCACCGGTCACCCGCGTGACGCGGCCGGTGAGGTCGAGGTCGATCTTCAGACCGCAGACGGAGTCGCAGATGGGACAGGTGCGGTGCGCGGTGGTCATCGGCCCTCCGGTGGTGGGGTCGTCCGCCCGGTCCCGGCGGGGAGCGTCACGCCGGGACCGGTGGCCGATGCGGGAGGTCGTCGGATCATGCCGACTTGGCCAGCTCGGAAGGCTCGCCGAACGCGGGCTCGACGCCCTCGGGCACCTGGTACACGTACGGCTGCCGGCTCTCCTTGGACGGGCCGCGCAGCGACTTCCACAGCACGCGCAGGGCGAACCCCGGCCGCATCAGCGATTCCGGCTTCTCGACCAGCCCCGCCGTCTTGAAGTACGCGGCGGTGATCTTGCCGTCGTGGGTCGCGGCGATCTGCACCCGCCGCAGGTACCAGTTGGCCATGCGCACCTTGAACGTGCGGTCGCCCTCGACGCCCGGCAGGCTCAGGTCGATGGTGTTGGTCATCTCCCACGCGGCGTCGACGGCGTCCGCGGCGAGGTCGCGGAAGTAGTCGAGCGGCACGGGCGCGACACCGCTGTGCAGGTGCCTGCGCATGACCAGCGCGCACAGCGCGGCCACGCTCATGCCCTGGGCGTAGACGGGGTTGAAGCAGGTGACCGCGTCACCGGTGACCAGCAGGCCGTCCGGGAACCGGCGCAGGTCCTGGTAGTGCCTGCGCAGCGTCGTCGGGAACTTGAACGGCATCGCCTTGTCCACCGGGTCCGCATAGCGCAACGTCTCGTAGACGTCCTTGGCGGGCAGCGACTTCAACCACTCCATGAGCCCGGCCCGGTCGGTGGGCGGGTGGTCGCCGAGGATGCCGTAGGTGGTCAGCTCGACCTTGCCGCCCTCCACCAGGAAGAAGACGTTCCCGCGGGGCGCGCCGGCGTGCGCGATCTGGTTGATGGCCACGTCGCCGTTGAACGGGTTGGCGCCGGGACGGAGCTTGAAGTGCTGCGTCACGTAACCGAGATCGATCTTCTTTCGCTCCTCGACCGGCTTCTCGTAGCCGAGCTGCTCCAACCAGACGGGGGTCCGCGAACCCCGGCCGGTGGCGTCGACCACCAGGTCGCCCTCGATGACCTTGTCGACGTCCGCGTCGCGGGCCTGCACCCGGGCGCCGGTGACCCGGCTCTTGTCCGCGGTCGTGACGAGACCGAGGATGTCGTGCTCCTCCAGGAAGCTCACGTTGGGGATCTGCTGCACCCGCTCGCGGATGAAGTACTCGAACAGCGGCCGGACCACGCCGAGGGTGGTCAGCCCGGCGTGCTGCTGCTTGAGCCGGAACCCCCTGGCGTACCAGCGGCAGCTGCCGGACAGGTCGCCGGTGGGGACACCGTGGTCGATCATCTCCTGGGTGAGCCCCGGGAAGAGCTCCTCCATCACCTGCACCCCGCGGGCCAGCAACCCGTTGGCCTGGTGGCTCTGCGGGCAGAACCGCCGCACCCCCTTGACGCCGACGAGCTTGTCGCGGTCCACGATCAGCACCTCGTCGTAGGCGTCTGCGAGCACCCTGGCCGCAAACAGCCCGGCGATGCTGCCGCCCAGCACCACCGCGCGCGTACCGGCATCCTGGCCCACGCGGTCACCTCCTCGTATCCGTTTGATCATTGTGAAAGCGCTCGCGTCGGACGAGGAATTCACGGGAAATGAACGCCGATCGCCGCGCCCCGCATTCACCCAGGGCGGTCCCGCCCAGGTGGAAGCCTCACACGCCGCGTCCGCGCGCGGCATCTCCAGCCTTGCGGGACCCGTGCCGGGCAGCGCACGGGCGGATATGACGCGGGCGGTCCCCGGTGGGAGGGTCGTGCACGACATCCGTTGACTCCGGAATTCCCAGGATGACGATGCCGAATCCTTCCGAGAACGGCCCCGCGCGGTGCGCGGCCCCGATCGACGACGAGGGCCGGCACTCGCCGCGACCTCGTTCGCGGAGCTGCCGGGCGGGTGGGCACGGGGTTCGGTCCCGCCGGGCGTGGGGCGTGCATGGAGTGCGTGCGGGTGGAACTGGATGGACATGCGGCCGCGGAGCCCGGTCGAGCAGCCGGACCGCTCTCGGTGAGCCGTCCCCGTGTCCCACGTCGGCACGGTCCCACAACGAGCAGGAAAGAGCACCGCGATGACGCGTCCCTTCGACGACATGACCGTCGATCACGTCGAGTTCTACGTCAGCGACCTCCCGTCGAAGGCGGCCTGGTGGCTCAACAGCTACGGGTTCGCCATCAGCGCGGCCTCCGACGAGGACGCGCCGGTCCGGTCGATGGTGCTCAGCCACCACCAGGTGGACCTCGTGCTCACCGAGTCCGCCGACGCCGACCACGCCGCCGCCGAGTACGTGAAGAAGCACGGAGACGGTGTCGCGAACATCGGCCTGGGTGTCGCCGACGCGGCGGCGGCGTTCGACGAGGCGGTCCGGCGCGGCGCCCGGCCGGTGGCCGAGCCGGCCACCGTCGACGGGGTGACCACCGCCTCGATCATCGGCTTCGGCGACGTGGCCCACACCTTCATCCAGCGGCACCCCGGGGCTTCGCGCCGCGCGCTCCCCGGTATGCGGCCGACCGCGACGCCCACCGGCGACGCCACCGTCCAACTGGGCGCGGTGGACCACTTCGCCGTCTGCGTCGAGCCGGGGGAGCTCGACCGGTCGATCGAGTTCTACCGGCGCGTGCTGGACTTCGAACTGATCTTCGAGGAGCGCGTCGCGGTCGGCAAGCAGGCCATGACGACGAGGGTGGTGGAGAGCACCTCCGGCGCGGTGACCCTGACGTTGATCGAGCCGGACGTGTCGTGCGAACCCGGCCACATCGACAGCTTCCTGCGCGACCACGGCGGCGCGGGGGTCCAGCACATGGCGTTCGCCACCGGGAACATCGTGTCCACCCTGGACTCCCTGGCCGCGAGGGGCGTCGCGTTCCTGGACGCCCCCGGCAGCTACTACTCGATGCTGGCCGGGCGGGTGGAGCCGATCCGGTACGCGATCGGGGAACTGCGCGAGCGCAACATCCTGGTCGACGAGGACCACGGCGGGCAGCTGTACCAGATCTTCACGATGTCCACGCACCCGCGCAACACGATCTTCTTCGAGCTCATCGAGCGGCTCGGTGCCACGTCGTTCGGCAGCGGCAACATCAAGGCGCTGTACGAGGCCGTCGAACTCCAGCGCCACCTGGAGCGGTCCGAGTAGCCCCGTCCGCACCGCGGGGGAGCGGGCCCGTCCGGACGACGTCCGGACGGGCCCGCCGCCGTTCCGGCCAGGGGCCCGGCCGAACCCCGACGGGGCGGACCCCCGGTCGCCGCAGCCCGGGTCCCGCCCCGCCGTGCCGGCGCGGGGGCAGCCCCCGCGCCGGCGTCCGCCCACCTCACCGCAGGTCGAATCCCGAGTACCCGCTCTCGGCGACCGAGTCGCACTTCTGCCGGTAGGGCGCGACCCCGCCGACGTAGGGCATGAAGACCCGCGGTTTGCCGGTGACGTTCGCGCCGAGGTAGTAGGAGTCCGCCCTCGGGAAGAGCGTCGCCTCGCTGACCTCGCGCACGTGCTCGGTCCACTCCTTCTCCGCGGTCTCGGTCGCCTCGACCGCCGCGTGGCCGTTGCGCGCCATGTGCTCGACCAGGTCGCCGATCCAGTCGACGTGCTGCTCGATCGACACGACCATGTTGCTCAGCACGGACGGGCTCCCGGGGCCGGTGACGGTGAACAGGTTCGGGAAGCCCGACACCGCGAGACCGAGGTACGTGACGGGGCCGTCGTGCCACTTCTCCCGCAGCGACAGGCCGTTCCGGCCCGTGATGTCGACGGCGAGGAACGCGCCCGTCATGGCGTCGAAGCCGGTGGCGAGGACCAGGCTGTCGAACTCGTACTCGCCCGCGGTGGTCCGCACGCCCGTCGCGGTGATCTCGACGAGGTCCTCCTCCCGCAGGTCCACGAGGTGCACGTGCTCGCGGTTGTAGGTCTCGTAGTAGCCGGTGTCCAGACAGGGTCGCTTGGTGGAGAACGGGTAGCCGCGCGGTTCGAGCTTGCGCGCCGTCTCCGGGTCGTCGACCTTGCCGCGCACCTGCTCCCGGACGAACTCGGCGGCCGTCTCGTTCGCCTCCTCGACGAAGATGAGGTCGGTGAACGACTGCACGAGCCCGTTGAGGTGCCCTCGGTTCCAGCGCTCCTGGTAGACGGCCCGCCGCTCGGACTCGCTCACCTCCAGCGCCGACTTCGTCGGCCACTCCACCGCGATGCCGAAGATGGAGTTCCGGTCGGCCTCGCGGACCTCCCGGTAGTTCGCCTTGACGTCGGCCACCCGGTCGGGGTCGAGGGGGCCGTTGAACGCCGCGAAGCTGAAGTTCGGCGTGCGCTGGAACACCGTCAGCTCCGCCGCCTGCTCGGCGATGAGCGGTATGGCCTGGATGCCGGACGAGCCCGTGCCGATCACGCCCACCCGCTGCCCGGTGAAGTCCACACCGCCCTCCGGCCAGGTGCCGGTGTGGTACCAGGGCCCCGTGAACGCCTCCAGGCCCGGCACCTCCGGGAACTTCGGCACCGAGAGGCAGCCGACCGCCATGACGCAGTACCGGGCGGACACCACGTGCCCCCGATCGGTGCGGACGTGCCACCGGGCGGTGCCCTCGTCGAAGCTCGCCCGCGTCACCCTGGTCTCGAAGACCACGTCCTTGCGCAGGTCGTAGCGGTCGGCGACGTGCCTGAGGTAGGAGAGGATCTCGGGCTGGCCGGCGTACTTCTCCGTCCACTCCCATTCCTGTTCCAGCGCGGGGTCGAACGAGTACGAGTAGTGCATGCTCTCCACGTCGCACCGGGCGCCGGGGTACTTGTTCCAGTACCACGTCCCGCCGACGTCGTCGGCCGCCTCGAAGACCTTGACCGAGAGCCCCTGCCCGCGGAGTTTGTAGAGCGCGTAGAGACCGGCGAAGCCGGCCCCGACCACCACTGCGTCGACTTCTTCGGCCACACTGTCCATGGGAAAATATCCTCCCGCCTTAGAAGGTATCGGAACGCGCTGACCGCTTGAACAGGCGGCAATGTCCATCATGTTAACCGCGGTCGGCCGATTATCTTCTTTTCGCGTGCGCTCGGCGGCGGGCGGAGTTCGGGAGGCTGCTGCGGCTTCTCCGACGAGGTCGTGCCGACGACGGCAACGCGGGAGTTGGGAGGTCGCGCGGTCGGGAATGAAAATGAGCGGCGGATTGCACCGTCGGTAGCACGCGTGCGAGCCGCTGCGCGCGTGGCCGGCCTTTCCGGACGCTGCGTCGGAGCGTTGGGAAACCACGTCGGCATTATTTGTCTGGAGGTCACGATGGGTGACGACGACCACACCGCCGCACCGCGGCAGTTCGAGCTCGGCCCCTTCGCGTTCGACAGCGGCTATACGCTGCCGAACGCAAAACTGGCATATCGGACATTCGGCAGCCTGAACTCGGCCAAGGACAACGCGGTCCTCTTCCCGCACATGTACTCGGGCAACTCCGCCTCGCTGGCGGGGCTCATCGGCGAGGGGCGCGCGCTGGACCCCTCCCAGTACTTCATCATCCTGCCCGACCAGTTCGGCAACGGCCTGTCCTCGTCGCCGAGCAACACCCCGGCGCCGTTCGACCGCGGCCAGTTCCCGCCGGTGGCGATCTCCGACGACGTGCGCGCCCAGCACCGGCTGGTCACCGAGGAGTTCGGCATCACGGCCCTGCACGCGGTGGTCGGCTGGTCGATGGGGGGCCAGCAGACCTACGAGTGGGCGGTGCGCTACCCGGAGGCGGTGCGCCGGGCGGCCGTCTTCGCGGCGACCGCGAGGACCTCCGCGCACAACAAGCTGTTCGTCGACCTGCACACCGAGTTGCTGCGCTCGGACCCGGCCTTCGCGGACGGCTTCTACACCGACCCCGCCGACGTGCGCCTCGGCCTGAAGCGGCACGCGATGGCCTTCACCATGACGAGCACCAGCGCCCGGTTCTTCCGCGACGAGATGTGGCGCGCTCTCGGGTTCGCCTCGGCGGACGACTACGGCCAGGGGTTCATGCGCGGCTACTACCAGGTGATGGACCCGAACAACCTGCTCTGCCAGGCGGCGAAGTGGCGTGCCGGCGACGTCGGCCTGCACACCGGCGGGGACCTGGCCGCGGCGCTCGGCCGGATCACCGCGAAGTTCGTCGCCGTCGCGTTCAGCGACGACATGTTCGCCCCGGTCGCGGACCACGAGGCCGACGTGGCCATGATCCCCGGCGCCCGGCTGCGGGTGATCGACAGCCCGATGGGGCACTTCACCATGTTCGGCCTGCTCCCCGAGGACGCCGCGGCCATCGACGAGGTCCTGGCCGGGCTCCTGAAGTCCTGACCCCGAACGCGGACCTCGGGCCCGTGGGGCGCGCCGCGCGCCCCACGGGCCCGCCCGTTCCCGGCCGACCGGTCCGAGCGGCGGACGTGGGCGGTGGCGTCGCGCGTCCTCTCCGGTGCCCTCGCTCCCGGGCCGGGCCGCCGGGCGACCGGCCGCCGAAGTCGCGGCGGAGGCGCGGAGCATCGTCGTGGCCGACGCCACGACACCCGCGGTGTGCACGCCTCCCGCCGGTGTGCCGATCAGCCCGCTCGACCTCGGCACACGGGAAGCCGCCCCGGGCGAGGGGTGCCCGGGGCGGCTTCCGGCAGGGGCGGTGGTCCGGGCGTCACGCCGCCGCCGAGACGGCTCCCGTGAGGCGGACGGGCAGTTGGCGGTGCCCGTTCATGATGAAGGTCGGGTAGGGCACGAGGTCCTCGACGTCGACGGCGAGCGTCAGGTCGGGGAAGCGCTCGAAGAGCGAGGAGAGCGCGGCCTTGGCCAGCATCCGGGCGATGCCGGCGCCCAGGCAGTAGTGCGGGCCGTGCCCGAAGGACAGGTGCTCCTTGTCCTTGCGGGTGATGTCGAACGTGGCGGCGGACTCCCCGTGCAGCGCGGGGTCCCGACCGAGGGCGGCGTAGTTGATCAGGATCGGGTCGCCCTTGGGGATGGTCACGCCGTCCAGCTCGATGTCCTCCACCGCGAACCGCAGCGGCAGGCTCGCCAGCGGCGCCTGGAGCCGCAGCACCTCCTCGATGACCTCCTCCCAGGACACCTGCCCGGTCTTGACCAGTTCGAGCTGCTCGGGGTGCGTGAGCAGCGCGGTGACCGCGTTGTCGATGAAGTTGATCGTGGTTTCCGAGCCCGCGCCGAGGATCGCGAAGACCGTGTCGGTCATCTCCTGCTCGGACATCTGCGAGCCGTCCTCGTCGCGTGCGGCGATCAGGTCGCTCGTGATGTCGGGACCGGGCTCCGCGCGCTTCTGCGCGATGAGGTCGGCGATGGCGCCGCGCCAGCCCAGCAGGGTGTCCTGGGCCTGCTCAGGGGTCACGTCCGTGGCGACCATGAGGTCGATCATCTTCGCGGCGGCCACCCTGGCCTCGTCCGACATGCCGATCAGCTCGGCCACGAGCATCCCGGGCAGCGGGTACGCGAACGACGCCTTCAGGTCGACCACCTCACCGGCCGCCGCGGCGGCCTCCATGCGGTCGAGCAGCATGTCGATCATCGCCTGCGCCTTCGGGCGGACCTCGTCGGGCCTGCGCGCGCTGAACGCCTTGCTGGTCAGCCGGCGCAGCCTGCGGTGGTCCTTGCCGAAGGTGGTGGAGATGTTGTCCATCGCCACCCAACTGATCATCTCCCAGTCGGGCGGGACCTCCCCGTTGACGAAGGCCGGCCAGTGGTTGCGGGCGCTCTTGCTGACGTTCGGGTCGCTCAGCAACTTCTTGCTGACCTCGTAGCTGTTGACGGACCAGGCCAGCACACCACCGGGAAGTTCCACCTGGGTGGCGGGACCCAGTGCGCGCAGGTGGTCCGCTTCGGCGTGGATGTCTCGGCCCGTGGGGTCCAATACCACTGGACGGCTTTTGTTCATAGCTGTCTCCCCGGAGCTCGTAATGCTCCACTCAGGTGCCCGGCCGGCGACCGATGACGGTCGATGGGAAAAGCGTGCCGGCGTCGGAGGACAATCACGGCACGTCGCACAAGGTACCTCAGGAAAGGGTCTCCGGGATGGTGTCGCGGCGCTGCGTACCACAATGGGCAACGTGGGATAAAAAGCCTTTCGGCATGCTGCCCGCCGGCCGGGATCGAGCACCGCGGAAGATGCCGGCGCGCCTTTTCCGTGTTCGTTCCGACGGTCGGCGACAATGGACGGGCCGCGTCGACGGGGGCCGTCGGCGGTCGGTGCGCACCGAAGCGGGGTGGGGCGGGACCGCGCCCGGATAGGGCACAGTGGGATACGGGTCGGGTCGCCGCGGGTGGGAGCCTGGTGGCGAGGGCGCTCGCCGGGGGATGGAGACGTGATGGTGGCGGACGACGAGGCACCGGTGGTGGCCGTCATCGCGGGTACCCCCTACGACTCCGGGCTCGGCGCCGAGCTGTTGCGGGCCAGGGGCATCAGCGCGTCCGCGCACGCCATGGCGCGGACACCGGACGAGCAGGACGCGATGCAGTACCAGGACCCCGGAGGGCTGGCGGCCGCGTTCCACGCGCGGATCGGCGCCCTGCGCGAGTCGGGCACCGAACTCGTGATGCTGTTCTGCAACTCCCTGTCGGCGGTCGTGGACAGCGACGGAGCCGCGCTGCCCGTGATCTCGCCCGTCACCGTCTACGGCGACCTCACGTCGCTGCGCTCGTCGTTGGCGGTCACCGGGAACGCGCACGCCGTCGTCGGTGTCGAGCGCGCCGTCCGGTCGGCGAACCCGGACCACCGGGTGCTGGGGGTGTCGGACCCGGCGCTGGTGCGGGGGATCGAGGCCGGGGACCCCGAAGCGGCGTTCGAGGCGTCGCACCTGCCGACCACGCTGCGCCTGGCCGAGCGGCTCGGCCTGGAGGCCGTCGTGCTCGCCTGCACCCACTTCACCGCCGTGCTGCCGTTCGTGACCGCCGTGTCCCCGCTGCCCGTCGTCGACGTCGGCACCAGGCTCGTCGAGCTGACGGAGCAGGCGCTGGCGACGCGGCCACCGACCACACCGGAGAACCATGGTTGAGCTGTCCCGCGGCGACCTGCACGTTTCGGTCTGGGACCCCGTCGCCACGTCGATGAACTTCCTCAACGAGGTCGCCGGCCGGTACCCGGACGCGATCTCGCTCGCCGCGGGTCGGCCGTACGACGGGTTCTACTCCGTCGACGACGTCGAGCGGTACCTGCGGCTCTACGTCGGGCACCTGCGCGCGGAGGGGCTCACCGACGAGCGGGTGCGCGGCCTGCTCCTCCAGTACGGGCGCACCAACGGCCAGCTCGGCTCGCTGATCTCGCGGATGCTCGACGTCGACCACGGCATCGCGGTGCCCGCCGAGGCGGTGATGGTCACCGCCGGGTGCCAGGAAGCCATGGTCATCGCGCTGCGCGCGCTGTGCGTCGGACCCGACGACGTCCTGCTGGCGGTCGAGCCCTGCTACGTCGGGATGACCGGCGCGGCCAGGATCCTCGGCGTCGAGGTGGTCGCGGTGCCCGAGGGCGACGACGGGCTCGACCCGCGGACCGTGGCCGAGGTGGCCCGACGGGTGCGCGCCGAGGGCAAGCGCCCCCGCGCCCTCTACGTCGTGCCGGACTTCGCCAACCCCTCGGGCGCCTCGATGCCGGTGCCGACCCGCCGCCGCCTGCTCGACGTCGCCGCCGAGCACGACCTGCTGGTGCTGGAGGACGACCCGTACGGCCTGTTCGGCCTGGACGACGAGCCGCGCCCGACGCTGAAGTCGCTGGACACCGACGGGTGCGTGATCTACCTCGGCTCGTTCGCGAAGTCCTGCTTCCCCGGTGCCAGGGTCGGTTTCCTCGTGGCGGACCAGGTCGTCGTCGACGAGGCGGGCGGGCGCACCCTGCTCGCCGAGGAGATGTCGGCCGTCAAGAGCATGCTGACGGTGAACACCTCGCCGATCGCGCAGGCCGTCATCGGTGGCGTGCTGGTCGAGGCGGACTGCAGCCTGCGCGCGGCCAACCAGGACAAGATCGAGTTCTACCGCCACAACCTGCGGACGCTGCTCACCGCGCTGGAGGACCACTTCCCGCGGTCGGGGCGCGACGGGCACGGCGTGCGCTGGAACGCCCCCGCCGGCGGGTTCTTCGTGGTGGTCGACGTGCCGTTCCCGGCGGACGAGAAGTTGCTGGAGGTCTCCGCGGAGCGCTACGGGGTGCTGTGGACCCCGATGAGCTTCTTCTACCGGAGCGGCGGTCACCGCGCGCTGCGGCTGTCGTGCAGCTACCTGGAACCGGAGCGCGTCCGCGAGGGCGTGCGCCGGCTGTCCCGGCTGGTCGCCGACGTCTCCTGAGCGACGCCGCCGGGAGCCGGTCCCCGACCGACGCCGGTGACGGCCCGGGCACACGGGCGCCCTGGCCGCCCGCGCGGTGGCCAGGGCTCCCGTGCGTGTCAGCGGGACAGGTCCGGCGCGGTCCACCCGTCGAGGTCGTACTCCGCGAGGCACTGGTCGACGAACGCCCGGTAGTCGTCGACCTGCCCGGACGCCAGCTGGCTGTACAGGAGTTCGACCCTGGTGTTCTCGTGGTTGCCCGCGTAGTTGCGCTCGTACAGCTCGTGCCGGCCCGCGAACTCCGTGCCGACCGAGTCCCACAGCAGCTTCATGACCTTCACCCTGGTCACCGCGTCGATCCCGTTGGAACCGCGCAGGTAGGTGTCGAGGTAGCCGCGGATGTTCTCGTTGCCGAAGTCCTCGGCGCTGGAGTTCACGTAGATCAGCGCGCTCGCCACGTCCTGGAGCACGATCTCCCGCACCCGCGGGTAACCGATCTGGGCGAACCACCGGTACGCCTGGCTGTACTGCGGGTTGGGCAGCAGGGCGCCGTCGCGCCACGGCACCGGGTTGCGCGCCGCGGCGTCCGACAAGCCCCAGAACAGGTTCCGCCAGGCGAGCACTTCGCCCATCCGCGTCTGCACGCCGCGGAAGTCCTCGGTGCCGGTGATCTCCAGCGCCTTCGACAGCAGGCCCGCGATGAACTCCAGCTTGACCGCGAGCCGGGTGCAGCCCTGGAACGTCGACCGGTCGATGAACCCGGACTGCGTGGCCCAGGTCTGCGCCTTGCCGAGGTCGCCGTAGACGAACACGTTCTCCCACGGGATGAGGACCTTGTCGAGGATCAGGATCGTGTCGTTCTCGTCGAGCCGGGACGACAGCGGGTAGTCGAACGGCGAGCCGACGGCCGCCGCCGTCGCCGTGTAGGACGGCCGGCAGATCAGCTTCATCCCCTTGGCGTCCATGGGGATCGTCGCCACGAGCGCGAACTCGCGCTTCTTGATCGGCAACCCGAAGTGCCCGATGAAGTTGTAGTGGGTGAGCGCGGAGCCGGTGGCCACGACCTTGGCGCCGCTCACCAGGAGGCCGGCACCCGTCTCCTTGTGCACGTGCACGAAGACGTCGCCCACCTGGTCCGGCGGCAGCTTCCGGTCCACCGGGGGGTTGACCAGCGCGTGGTTCCAGTACAGGACCTTCTCCTGGGACTCGCGGTACCACCGGCGCGCGTTGTCGTCGAACGGCTTGTAGAACTCGGCGTTCGCGCCGAGCGTGCCGAGGAACGAGGCCTTGTAGTCGGGGCTGCGCCCCAGCCAGCCGTAGCCGATGCGGGCCCACGTGGCGATCGCCTCCTGGTCGGCGACGAGGTCGTCGACGCTGTGGGGCGCGCGGAAGAACCGGTGCGTGTAGCCGTCGCTGCCGGTGTCGGTGGGCGCGGTCAGCTTGCCCTTCGTGGCCGGGTCGTGCAGCGCGTCGTACATCCGCGCGGTCATCCGGATCGGGTTGCGGAAGGCCGGGTGCTCGGTGACGTCCTTGACCCGCTCGCCGTTGAGGTAGATCTCGCGGCCGTCGCGGAGGCTCTCGACGTACTCGTCGCCGGTGAGGGGGCGGGTGCGCCTGCGGTTGCCGGGCTCGGCGTCGCGCGGCTCGTGCCCGCCGTGCCCTGGTCCGTTGTCGGCCATGGCTCAGGACTTCCGCGCCGGCGTCACGCCGTCCGTGGAGGGCGACGGCGCCGTCCCGGATCGCGCGGCCGCGGCGAGCGTGGCGTCGGCGATCCCGGTCAGGTGCCCGTCCACTCGAAACGTGCTCATGCTGCCTCCAACGGCGCCGAGAGATGTCCGTCCAGCAGTGTCGTGCGGGCGTCCGCGGCACCGCATCTCCCTGCGTGCACTGGGATCGGCCCGGCCTCCGCCACGTCGACCGGCCACTCCGCCACCGTCCCTTGCGTGCCGTAGCGGTGTCGGATCGTGGTCTGGAGCGGTACCGGCGGCAGTGGCTAGGGTCGGGTCCATGGAACCTGTCGTCGAGGGCCTGCGGGCGGTGCTGCCGCCGGACCGGGTGCTGACCGACCCGGACCTGCTGGAGCACCACCGCCGCGACAAGGCCGACCTGTGCGACGCCGGTGTGCCGCTGGTGGTGGTGCGCCCGAAGGACACCGCCGAGGTGGCCGCCGTGGTGAAGGTGGCCGCGGCGCACGGCGTCCCGGTGGTCCCGCAGGGCGCGCGGACGGGGTTGGCGGGCGCCGCGAACGCCGTGGACGGCGCGGTGGTCGTGTCGCTGGCCGGGATGGACCGGATCGTGGAGGTCGACCCGGCGGAGCGGATCGCGGTGGTGCAGCCCGGCGTGGTCAACGCGGAGCTGCGCCGGGCCGCCGCCAAGGAGGGGCTGGCCTACCCGCCGGACCCGGGGTCGTGGGAGTCCTCGACGATCGGCGGGAACGTCGCCACGAACGCGGGCGGCATGTGCTGCGTCAAGTACGGGGTGACCGGCGAGTACGTGCTCGGGCTGGAGGTCGTGCTCGCCGACGGCGAGGTCCTGCGGTGCGGTCGGCGCACCGCCAAGGGCGTCGCCGGTTACGACCTGACCGCCCTGTTCGTCGGTTCGGAGGGCACGCTCGGGATCATCACCGAGATCACCCTGCGGCTGCGGCCCGCGGCGGCGGAGTCCAGGACCCTGGTGGCGGTGTACCCGGCGGTGGCCGCCGCCGGCGCGGCGGTGGCCGCGCTGACCGCGGCCGGTCACGCGCCGAGCATGGTGGAGCTGCTCGACCGCACCCACCTGCGGGCGATCGAGGCATACCGGCCGATGGGGCTGGACACCGGGGCGGGGGCCATGCTGCTCGTCGCGACCGACACCGGCGACCGCGCCGGGGACGAGCTGGACGCGATCGCCGAGTGCTGCCGGCCCGGGGCGAGCGAGCTGTACGTCGCGAGCGACGCGGTCGAGGCCGAGGCGTTGACCGCGGCCCGCAGGCTGGCGCACCCCGCGATGGAGCACCTCGCCACCGCGCGCCACCCGGACGGGCGCGGCGGGCTCGTGGTCGACGACATCGCCGTCCCGCGGTCGCGCGTCGTCGACCTGGTCGTCGGGGTCGAGGAGATCGCGGCGCGCCACGACGTGCTCGTGGGGGTGGTCGGGCACGCCGGGGACGGGAACCTGCACCCGGTGATCGTCGTGGACCGGGCCGACCCGTCGAGCGTGGAGCGCGGCCGGGCCGTGTTCGACGAGATCGTGCGGCTCGGGTTGTCGCTGGGGGGCACCTGCACCGGGGAGCACGGCGTCGGGACGCTCAAGCGGGACTGGCTCGCCCACGAGCTGGGGCCGGTCGGCCTGCGCGTCCACCGGGCGGTGAAGGCCGCGCTCGACCCGGCCGGCATCCTCAACCCGGGGAAGGTGATCACGCCCGGACCCGGCCTCGACGGGGCGACGGCGGTGGCCGCCCCCGCGGACGGCACGAGCGGAGATGCGCCCCGGTCCGCCGTGGTGGAGAGTCGAGTCCGAGCCTGAGCACGAGCCGTTCGGGAGCGCGGCCCCGGGGCGGGTCGACAGCACCCGCCACCACCTCGCCCCGACCGCGCCCGGCCGCCGGGGGAGCGGCCCCGACCTCCGGTGGGAGTGGCCGCGCCACCACGACGAGCACGACAGCCGGACCACCCGTGGTCCCACCACGACGATCCGGACACGACAACCCGAGGACGCCAGCACCGGCCCTCGCGTGACCTGGTGATCGTTCTCGCCCGCTTCTTCGCTTGGAGGACATCTTGGCCACCACGGTTCCATCGCGCGCCGAGCTCGTGCGCAAGGCAACGGACCTGATCCCGCTCCTGCGGAAGCACGCGCCGTGGGCGGAGCAGAACCGCAGGCTGCACGACGAGGTGGTGGAGGCGCTCGCCGACGCCGGCATGTTCAAGCTGCGGCGCCCGAAGCACTTCGGCGGCTACGAGGTGGACACCCTCACGCTCGCCGAGGTCGCCGCCGAGCTCGGCCGGGGCTGTGCCTCCACCGCCTGGGTCACGTCGGTGTACTGGATCCCGACCTGGATGACGTGCCAGTTCCCGGACGAGGTGCAGGAGGAGGTGTTCGCCACCCCGGACGTGCGGATCTGCGGGACGCTGAGCCCGTCCGCGATGGCCGCGCCGGCCGACGGCGGCATCGTCCTGAACGGCAAGTGGGGCTTCATCAGCGGCGCGCACCACGCGCAGTGGCAGGAGATCATCGCCATCCTGGTCCCGCCGAACGGCGAGCCGTACCCGGTGATGGCGCTGGTGCCGCTGTCCGACCTGCTCGTCGTCGACGACTGGGACACCGCCGGCCTGCGCGGCACCGGCAGCGTCAGCACCGTGGCGAAGGACCTGTTCGTGCCGGCGGAGCGCGTGCTCCCGCTGCCGGTGCTGCTGTCCGGCCAGACCGCGTCCAAGCGCAACGGGAACACCCCGATCTACCGCGCGCCGCTGATGCCGGTCGCGGCCGCGTCGTCGACGGGCGCGATCGTGGGCATGGCGAAGGGCGCCATGGACGTCTTCTTCGAACGGCTCCCCGACCGCAAGATCACCTACACGAACTACGAGAGCCAGCGCGAAGCGCCGATCACCCACTTCCAGGTGGCCGAGGCGTCGCTGAAGATCGACGAGGCCGAGTTCCACGCCTGGCGCACGTCGAACCTGGTGGACCGCAAGTGCGAAGAGGGCACCGAGTGGAAGCTGGAGGAGCGCGCCAAGACGCGTGCCGACGTCGGCAGCGTGATCCGGCTCGCCAAGGACGCGATCGACGTCCTCGCCACCGCGAGCGGTGGCACCTCGATCTACAGCGGCATCCCGATCCAGCGGTTCAACCGCGACATCCAGGCGGTCAACCAGCACGCCCTGATGCACCCGAACACGAACTTCGAGCTCTACGGCCGGGTGCTGTGCGGCCTGGAGCCCAACACGCTCTACATCTAGCACGGAACGCCGAGACCAGGAGGAATCCGGGATGAACCCCCAAGCGGACCAGGCGGCGATCGCGGCCCTGACCCAGAAGGTCCTCGCCGCGTGGGCCTACCACGACGCCGACACGTTCGCGAGCGTGTTCGTCGACGACGGCACCATGATCCTGCCGGGGTCGCTGTCCACCGGTCGGGACGAGATCCGCGAGCAGATGACCAAGGAGTGGGCGGGCCGCTGGAAGGGCACCCAGGTGACCGGCAAGCCGATCAGCATCCGGGTCCTCGGCCCGGACGTGATCCTCCTGCTGAGCCTCGGTGGTGTCCTGCACCCCGGTGAGACCGAGGTGACCGAGGCGAACGCCATCCGCGCCTCGTGGCTCGCGGTCCGCCGGGACGGCGAGTGGAAGCTGGCCGCCTACCAGAACTCCCCGCGCCACCTGGTGGACGCCGCCGGGAGCACCGCCAAGGTGGCCTGACCGCCCGACCGAACCGAAGGGGCCGTTGTCCGTGCCGCGGGCAACGGCCCCTTCCCGCACTGGGAGGCTCCATGCTGGTCAGCGTCACCGGTGGCACGGGCTACGTCGGCTCGCACTCCGTCGCCGCCGTGCTCCGGGCGGGCCACCGCGTCCGGCTGCTCGTCCGCGACGAGTCCGCCGTGGAGCGCGCGCTCGCGCCGCTGGGGGTGGACCCCGGCGCGGTCGACGTGGTGCGGGGCGACGTGCTCGACCGGTTCGGCGTGGAGCGGTTGGCGCAGGGCGCCGACGCGCTCCTCCACGCCGCCTCGGTCTACTCGTTCGACAGCCGGGCGCACCGCGAGATCGCCCGGACGACCGTGGCCGGCACCGAGCGGGTGCTGGACGCCGCGCGCCGCGCCGGGGTCGGGCGGGTCGTGCACGTCTCCAGCTTCGGCGCGCTGCTGCCGTCGCCGGGCCGGGAGCTCGGCCCGGACTCCCCGGTCGGTCGCCCGCGCGAGACCTACCTCGCGGCCAAGGCCGCCGCCGAGTCCGTCGCCCGCGCCCACCAGGCCGCGGGGGCACCGGTGACGATCACCTACCCGCCCGCCCTGCTCGGTCCGCACGACCCGAAGCTGGGCGACCAGGTCACCCGGCTGCGCAACACGCTGCGCGGCCTGATGCCGATCTGGCCGACCGGAGGACTGCCGGTGGGCGACGTCCGCGACACCGCCGCGCTGCACGCGGGGCTGCTGGGCGGGGTAGGACCGGCCGGGAACCGGCACTTCGGCCCCGGCGAGCACCTGACGACCCGGCGGTTCGTGGCGGTGCTGCGCGAGGTCACCGGCCGCGCGCTGCCCACCGCGCACCTGCCCGCGCGGGCGATGCTGCCGCTGGGCCTGGTCACCGGCCTGGTGCAGCGGGTGTGGCCCTGGCACATCCCGGCCGAGTACGGCGCCCTCTACACCTGCGCCTGCGCGGCGAGGGTGGCCGAAGGGGCGAGTGGCAGCCCGGGCAGGCCGGTGCCGGAGACCTTCGCCGACACCGTCCGCTGGTTGCACCGCGAGGGCCTGCTGTCGGCCCGGGCGGCCGGGACCGCGGCCGCTGGCTGACCGCGCCGCGGGACACCGGGCACGACGAGGGCGGAACTCCCGGCAGGACGGCGTCTCGACGCCCTGCCGGGAGTTCCGCCCTCGTCGCCGTGGTGCGGGAATCCCCGCGATCAGCTCAGGTAGCCTTGGCGCACGATGCGCTGCGCGGTGTTCGCGTAGGTCGTCGGGTCCGCCGGGACGACCGTGGCGAGGCCGTCGACGTAGCGGTTGTACATGCAGAACGCCGCCGCGATCAGCACGGTGTCGTGGATCTCCAGGTCGGTGGCGCCCTCCGCGCGGGCGGCGTCGACCAGCTCCGCGCCGACGCCGCGGCCACCCCGCTGCACCGCGCCCGCGATGCGCAGCAGCGCCCGCAGCTTCTCCGGGACGGGTGCGGTGTCCAGGTCGGCGCGGACCCGGTCGACGAGTTCCACGCCCTCGTCGAGCTGCGCCGCGGCGAACGCGGAGTGGGAGTCGCAGCAGAAGGTGCACTCGTTGAGCCCGGAGACGTACGCCGCGATCAGCTCGCGCTCGCCCGCCGTCAGCGGGTGCGGGCCGCGCAGCAGCACCTCCGCCAGTTCCATCAGCGGCTTGGCCGTCTCCGGGCGGTACCGCAGCGGGCCGCTGATCCCCGGGAACAGGGTCTCGTCGACTCCGAGGTCGATGTGCGCCATGGATTCCCTCGCTGTTCGTGGTGGTAAGGGGCCGGGTCCGGACGGGGTGCCGGCAGTCGTGGCCGACACCCCGTCCGGACCCGGTGCGGCCGGCTACGCGACCTGCGCGGTGCCGAACGGTGCGAGCGCCTCCCGCAACTGGGCGGGCACCCGCGTGGGAACGGTGTTGTTGTTCGGGCCGCGCATGCAGGCGATCCGCTGCGACCCCCTCGCCACCAGCGTCTCCGCGCCGTCCTGGAGCTTGACGTAGTCGAACGCGAACGCGATCTGCGTCTGCGTCAGCTCCTCCAGCCGCATCCGCACGCTCAGCTCGTCGAAGGCGGCGATCTCGGCGTAGAACTCGCAGTCGACCTTCAGCGTGAACAGCTTGAGGTCGTCGTGCACGATCTCCGCCAGCACCGCCGGGGCCTGCTCCAGCAGGAACTTCTCCCGGCAGTGGCCCTGCCAGCGCAGGTAGTGGGAGTAGTAGACGTTGCCGACGAAGTTCGTCTCCTCGAAGCCCACGCGGTGCCGCAGCTCGTAGTACCCGGTCATCTGCCTCTCACCTCCCCTCGGACAGCACGGCGAACACGACCGGGTCGGGCAGGTCGTTGAAGGTGGTCGCCCAGGTGGCGACCCGGACGTCCCCGGTGGAGAACACGACCCAGCCGTCCGGGGAGATCCGGTCCACCACGAGGTCCCGCGTCGTCGTGCCGGTCTTGCGCAGGCACTCCAGCGCGGACCAGAGCCGGGTGCCCGCCGTGCTCGGGTCCTCCCCGGACTCGGCCACCACCAGGTCGCGGACCCGGAACAGGTTCTTGCCCAGCAAGGACACCCAGTCCCAGTCGTTGCGCGGCGTGACCGCCTCGACGTCGCAGCCCAGCGTGCCGGGCCCGGTCACCACCAGGCTCACCCCGGCGCCGTGCGACGCCGAGATCGAGGCGCCGTCCACCTCGGGCTTGCCGTCCGGCCCGGTACCGCACCTCCACCGGCTGCCCGAGGGCACGGCTCGCGGCGAGCCGGGTCTGCGTCCGCCGGTCGGCCGGTTCGCCCGTCCGCGGGTCCGGTTCGACGACGACCGCGCGCCCACCGCCGAGCACCCGCTCCAGCGCGCGCTCCAGGTAGCCGCTGAGCATCGCCGGCACCCACGGGCCGGAGCTGTCCTTCTGCCGCACGGCGCGCAGCATCAGGCCTTCCCAGCGCTCGACCACCCGGCCGGACGGTTCGAGCACGTCGATGTCGTAGACGTAGCTGTCACCGTCCTGCGACCGCTCGCGCGCGTCCAGCACCACGTACTCGACCTGCTGGTCGGACGGCTCGGCCAGGTACAGCCGGTCCACGCCCTGCGGCAGCAGGGTCGCGTCGGGCACGCAGCACTGGAGCGCGTGCATCACCGCGTCACGGGTGCCGGGGTCGGCGAGCACCTGCTCCTGCGGCAGGTAGGCGGCGAACCACGGCGCGGGTGAGGTGGTCGACAGGTCCGCCACCGCGTGCCGGGCGCTCGCCCGCCGGTAGCCGAGCACGCGCTGGAACCGCTTGCCCTGGAACATCACGCCGCCGTACAGCTCGGTGATCGGGTCGAGCGGCATCGGGGACAGCCGGGTGACCGCCCTCGTCGTGCCCTGGTCGGGCGGCGCCGGCCTCGGGAACCGCAGCGTCGCGCGGAAGTGGTCGGCGCTGAACCCGGTGTCCTTCGCGCGGATGGCCACGGTCACCGTCTCGGTGTCCCGGACCAGGGCCGCGAGCCGCACGGTCGTGGTCGAGCCGGGCCGGACCACGATCGGTCGCAGGAACTCGACGTCCTGGAGCAGCGGGGTCCCGGTGCGGCCGAGCACGGCCGTCGCGACCTGGGCCATCGCCTCCATGCCGACCACCGCGGGGAACAGCAGGTCCCCGTCGAGCGCGTGGTCCGACAGGTACGGGTCGCTGCCCGCGGACAGCTCCACCTCGGTGACCAGCTCGACGTCCGGGTAGTGCAGCAGCACCCGGTCGACGAACCTGGACAGCGGCAGCTCCTTGCTCGTGTCGAGCGGCAGCGTAGCGAGACCGCCCAACCGGCCGGTGATCGTCACCACCGGCCCGGCCGACGGGTCGGCCAGCACCTGGCGCAGCACCCGCAGGCCCTCCTCGACCGAGACCGGGGTGATGCCGTCCCGCGCGAGCGCCTCCACGACGCCCAGCCGCTCGCCCATCCCGGCGCCCGACCAGACCGACCACTCCATCGCCAACGCCCTCGCACCGGGGTGCGCGCGCTGGAAGTCGACGGTCAGCTCGCTCATCCAGTCGTTGGCGGTCGAGTAGTGCGCCTCACCGCGCAGCCCGGCCCGGCCGATGATGCTGCCGAACGTGACCAGCAACTTGATCCTGTCCTGGTCCACCGCGTCGAGCACCGAGCGCAGGCCGGTGATCTTGACGGCGAGCGTCTGCCGGAAGCGCTCCTCGGTCAGGTTGCCCAGCGCGGCCGGCTCGTTGCGGCCCGCGCCGTGCATGACGCCGGTGATCGGGCCCAGCGCGGCCTCGAACCGGGCGACCGCCGCGGCGACCTGCTCGGGGTCGGTCACGTCGGCGCGTTCGTACCGGCACGCCACGCCCGCCGCGGCCATGCGGGCCAGGTTGGCCGAGATCTCCTCGTCGTCCGCCGGGGCGTCCCGGCCGATCAGCGCGAGCTTCGCGCCCGAGTCCACGGCCATGACCAGCGCGCACTCGGCGGTGATGCCCTTGGCGCCACCGGTGACCAGCAGCACGTCCGAGCTGTCCAGCGGTGTGCCGGTGCGCGGTTCGGCGGGCGACTGGAGCACGGTCAGCACCGGCGTCGTCCGCCGGCCGTCCGCGTCGTAGTGGACCTCGCTGAACGTCGTGGTGGCGGCCGCTTCGACGACCACCTTGCGCACGGCCTCGTCGATCTCCGCCGCGGTCTTCGGCGCGAGGTCGGGCAGCGACACGATCGTCGTCGCCATCCCGTCCGCCTCCAGGAACGCGGTCCGGGCCAGGCCGGACGCCCCGTACCGGTGCTGCACCACGACGAACCGGGTGCCGGGCGGTGCCGCGGTGGCGGCCTGGCCGGCGGCCAGCATCAGGTCGACGTGCTCCTCGCCGCTGTCCGGCAGGCACAGCAGCACACCGTCGCCGATGCCCGCCTCGTCGAGCGCGATCCGCAGCCGCTCCGCGAGCGGGTGGCCGGCCGGCGCGAACGCCCGCCAGGTGCCCGCGGGGCCGGTGCCGACCTCCACCCTCGGCGCCCGTGCCGGCACGTAGTCGACCGAGAACGGCCGCACCCACTGCCCGACGCCGGCCACCTCGTTGTCGCGGCCGGTGTTCCCGCCCTGCGCGGACTCGGCCAGCTCGTCGATCAGGTCGGCCAGCTCGCCGAGCGTCACGGTCGCGAAGCTGGTCGTCGCCTCCAGCGTGGGCAGGCCCAGCCGGCTGGTGACGTCGTTGACGAGCTGCCCGACGGTGATGGAGCTCAGGTGCAGGTCGTCGAGCGGGTGGGTCGTCGCGGCCACGGTCTCCAGGGGCAGCTCGACGCGCTCGGCGGCCAGCTCGCGCAGCAGGTCGAGCGTGCTGGGGCCGTCGCCACCCGCCGCGCCCTCCCCGGCCGCCTGCCCGGTCGCCGCGGCCTCCTGCCCGGTGGACGTGCCGGGCTCGCCGAGTTCGACCGCCAGGTCGGGGGCGGTCTCGCACGGGTTCGTCAGGAAGGTGAACCCACCGTCCAGCGGCAGCGGCCGGACCACCCGGCCGGCGAACAACGCGCCGGTGTCCACGGCGGCGCCCAGCGCGAAGGCGGCGCCGACGACCGACAGCAGGGAGGTCAGCGAGGTGCTGTCGGTGTCGACCGACAGCACCGGCGTGCCGGGCGCGATGTCCCGCAGCAGGCCGGCGAGCACCCGTCCGGGGCCGACCTCGACCGCGAGGTCCGCGTCACCGGCCGCCTTCGCGGCGGCCTCGTGGAACCGCACCGGGAACAGGACCTGGTCGCGCAGCAGCTCGCGCAGGTCGGTGCCGGGTTCGAGCAGGTCGCCGGTCACCGTGGACGCCACCGGGCGGGTGGGTTCGGCGAACGCGAACTCGGTCAGCCGCGAGGTCAGCGCCTGCGACGCGGGCTCGACCAGCGGCGAGTGGAAGGCGTGCGAGACGTTGATCCGGTTCGCGGTGACACCGGCCGCCCTCGCCCGGTCGCACACGCGGCCCACCGCGGCCTCGTCGCCCGCGATGACCGTCTGCTTCGGCCCGTTGTACCCGGCGATCACCACCGGTTCGTCGGCGGACAGCTCCAGTGCCCGCTCCGGTGTGGTCGCGAGACCCGCCATCGCGCCGCCGCCGCGGCTGGCGTTGGCCATGACCTCGCCACGCGCCTTCGCCAACCTCAGCACGTCCTCGTCGGACAGCGCGCCGGCCCACGACAGGGCGGTCAGCTCGCCGAGGCTGTGCCCGACCGCCACGTCGGCGTCGACGCCGAGCCCGCGCAGCACCCGCAGGGCCGCGAGCGACCCGGCGACGATGCGCGGCTGGGCCACCTCGGTGGCGACCTGGTCGCCACCGGACGGCAGACCCGCGGCGGCGAACACGGCCTCCGCCTCGGCGAAGCGGCGGCGGATCGCGCCGACCGCGCCGCGGCCGGAGCCCTGGCCCGGGAACAGGTAGGCGATCTTCGGCGCGGTGGTCCCCTCGGCGAGGTACACCCCGTCCGCGGTCGCCAGGCGCGTCTCGCCGGCGGCGATCGCGGCGACCAGCCGCGCGATCTTGCCGACGGCGTCCTCGGGGCTGCCGGTCACCACCGCGGCGCGGACCGGCCGGCCCGCCAGGCGGCCGGACAGCTCCGCGGCCAGGTCGCCCAGCTCCGCGAAGGACAGCTTGGCCACCACGTCGACCAGCCCGGTGAGCCGCTCGCGCAGCTCCGCGTGGTCGGCGGCGTCGAACAGCAGCAGCTCGGCGTCCTGCCTGCTGCCCGTCAACTCCGCGGTCCCGGTCCGCAGCTCCGCGCGCCGCGTCGTGCCGGGCGCCTGCTCCAGCGCGATGTGCGTGTTGATGCCGCCGAAGCCCATGGCCGACACGCCGGCCCGGATCGGCTGGTCCGCCGGCCAGAGCTCCGGCTCGCGCGGCACGTACAGCGCAGGGGAGTCGCCGGTGAGCTTCGGGTGCGGCTCGTAGTTCCCGGTGCCCGGCGGGATGACCTGGTGGTGCACCGCCAGCGCCGCCTTGATCACGCCGGCGACACCCGCGGCGGCCTTGGTGTGGCCGATGTTGGCCTTGAGGGAGCTGATCGCCGCCGGCCGGGCGTCCGGGTCGGACTCGCGCCGGGCCGAGCCGATCGCCTCCAGCTCGGTCGCGTCGCCGAGGGCGGTGCCCGTGCCGTGGCCCTCGAAGTAGGCGACGGTCTCCACGCCGTACCCGGCGCGGCCGTACGCGCGGCTGATGGCCAGGCGGTGGCCGGCGACCTCGGGCCTGGTGATGCCGCCCTTGCCGTCCGACGACATGCCCCAGCCGGCGATCGACGCGTAGATCCGCGAACCGCGGGCGATGGCGTCCTCCTCGCGCATCAGCACGAGCACGCCGGAGCCCTCACCCGGCCAGAAGCCGTTCGAGTCGGCGTCGTACACCTTCATCTCGCCCGTGGCCAGCGCACCGGTCTTGGCGAACCCGATCACCTCGAACGGGTCGATGGACAGGTCCACGCCACCGGCGAGGCAGACGTCCAGGTCGCCGTCGCTCAGCGCCTTGGCCGCGGTCGTGATCGACAGCAGCGACGACGAGCAGGCGCCGTCGACGGTGAAGCCGCCACCGCGCAGGTCGAAGTAGTTGCAGATCCGGCCCGCGATGGTGTTGGCGAGCCCACCCGCGAGGGTGTCCTCGTCGATCGCCGGGAACGGCGCCTTGTAGGCCGGTTCGAGGTCGCGCAGGAACGCGGCCGTCTCGTCGTCGTCCCAGCCCTTCGCGGACAGCGCGGCCGCGAGCGTGCGCCGCACGTACGGCCAGCGCAGCCGCATCAGGTTCGCCCGCGAGAACTCGCCGGTGAGGCTGTTGCCGAGGACGACGCCGGTGGCCTGCCGCGGCAGGCCCTCCGCGTTGGGGAAACCGGCGTCGGCCAGGGCGTTCGCCGCCACGTCCAACGCCAGCCAGTGGGTGAGGTCGGTCGACCGGTAGGTGCTGCCCGCCACCTTGTACTTGAGCCGGTCGAACTCGAAGTCGCGCAGCACCGCCGCTTTCGTGGAGTAGAAGCGATCCGGTGCGCTCCGGTCCGGCGAGTAGTAATCCGCTTGGTTCATTCGCTGGTCGGGCAGCCTGCGGAAAGCACGGCGCCCGGCCAGGACGTTCTCCCAGAGGTCTTGGGTGCTGGAGGCGTCGGGGTAACGAAGCCCGATGCCAACGATCGCGATCCGCTCGGTGCTCAACCTGTACCGCCCATTCTCGACGACCACTCGGCTCAAATCGGCGCGCAGAATTGCGCCGCGCCGCACACGCGGCAGGAAGCCGAGTCCGACGACAGTCCTCGACGCGCGTTCTTTCTCATCGAGGTTGCCTCAGTGGTGCGGCGCCTGCCATCTCCCCGTGTGCCGTCCGACCGCGTCGAAAGGGTGCGTCCGCGTGCCGGTGGATATGTGTGATGTCCATTGTCCGTTCGCCCCCGTGTCGCGCGTCCCGTCGCCGGCCCGCCGCGGGCGCGATCCAGCACGTTTGAAGTCGTAAGCGGTCCGACGTCGTGTGACGATCGACGGCGGAAATCACCACGCCGTTCCCGATGATGGTTAGGGGAATGACTTGACCAGTTCATGGCGGGCGCTGCGGCGACGCCTTCTCACACCGAGCACCGCCGAGACGAGTCTTGACAAGCGCGGCTTCCACAAGAAAAGCCCGGCTGCCCAGGAACGGCTCGAGACCGTGGGGAAGACATTCCTCACCGGTTACGCCCACGCCGTCGAGGCGCGGACGCCGGCCGAGGCCGAGGAGCGGGTGGAGGAGCTGCCCGACTGGTTGCGCGGCTTCGCCTACGAGGGTGCGGGCATGGGCCTCGCGATGCTCGACGGGCTGCCGTTCGGCCGTTCGGACAACGTCAGCAGGTTCCTGGCGACACCGGTGGGCACGAGGTACCAGTACCTCGCCTACGTGGGGATCGGCTGGGCGATGGCGCGGCTCCCGCGCTTCCGCTGGCCGAAGCCGACGTCGCTGGACCCGGTGCTGGCGCCGCTGGTGCTCGACGGCTACGGCTTCCACCAGGCCTACTTCCACACGGCCCGGTACGTCGACGCCCAGTACCAGGACCCGAAGTTCCCGTGGCCCGGCGGTCCGCACGGCGACTACGCCAACCACGCGATCGACCAGGGCATCGGCCGCGCCTCGTGGTTCGTCCGCGGCACCGACCCCGTCCTGGTCGCCGACCTGGTCGACTCGTTCCCCGCGGCGCGGCGCGACGACCTGTGGAGCGGGATCGGGCTCGCGGCCACCTACGCGGGCGGCGGGGACGACCCGGCCGCGGCCGAGCGCGACCTGCGCACGCTGGTCGCCCGCGCGGGCGACCACCGCGGCAACCTCGCGCAGGGCAGCGCGTTCGCCGCCCACGCGCGGGTGCGCGCCGGCATCGTCCCGGCGCACTCGGTCCTGGCCACCCGGGTGCTGTGCGGCATGACCCCGCAGGAGGCGGCGGGGCTCGCCGACGAATGCCGCCCCGACCACCGGGCGGGTGGCGACAAACCGGCGTACGAGATCTGGCGGCAGCGGCTCGCCGACGCGCTCGTCACCACGGAGGTGTGAACAGAGATGTTTGGCATGCTGCGCAGGCAGTTGACCGGAGTCATCGCGCTCGTGGTCGTCGTCGTTTCCTACTTCGTGGTCAGCCTGCCGCAGAGCTCTGCGGAGACCAGGAACGAGATGGCGGCCAAGTACGGGTTCGCCGAGCACGGGGTCGCGCTACCCGCGTCGGACAAGCAGCAGTCGATCCGACCGGTCAACCAGGCGTACAAGCACATCGACGCCTGGATCTCCTCGGTCGGCGCCGCGGTCGCGATGAACGACCTGGACGGCGACGGCCTGCCCAACGACCTGTGCGTGGTCGACCCGCGCACCGACCAGGTGATCGTCACCCCGGTCCCCGACGAGCGCGGTGACCGGTACCAGCCGTTCGAGCTCACCCCGGACCCGCTGCCGGTCAACGACGTGATGGCCCCGATGGGCTGCGTGCCCGCCGACCTCAACGAGGACGGCAGACTGGACCTGCTGATCTACATGTGGGGCCGCACCCCGGTCATCCACCTGCAGACGGCCGACCGCACCGACCTGTCCGCGGACGCGTTCGTGGCGGTCGAGGCGGTGGCGGGCGACAACGCCGGCCCGGACGGGCGCTACGACGGCCCGCAGTGGAACTCCAACGCCGCCACGGTCGCGGACTTCGACGGGGACGGCCACGACGACATCTTCGTCGGCAACTACTTCCCCGACAGCCCGATCCTGGACCCGACCAAGGACGGGGGAGTGGAGATGAACCACTCCCTGTCGCACGCGCAGAACGGCGGCGGCAAGCACATCCTGCTGTGCAAGGGCGCGACGGCGGGCGCGAAGCCGACCGTGGACTTCGAGGCGGTGCCGGACGACGCGCTGCCCGAGGAGGCCCGCAACGGCTGGACGCTCGCGGTCAGCGCCAACGACGTCGACGGCGACCTGCTGCCGGAGCTGTACATCGCGAACGACTTCGGCCAGGACCGGCTGCTGCACAACAGGTCCGAGCCGGGCAAGGTGAGCTTCGCCAACATCAAGACGAGCCGCACCCCCGGCACGCCGAAGTCCAAGCGGATCGGCGACGACTCGTTCAAGGGCATGGGCGTCGACTTCGGTGACACCGACCACGACGGCCTGTACGACCTGTTCGTGTCGAACCTGACGGTCGGGTGGGGCATCGTCGAGAGCAACTTCCACTACGTCAACACCGCGAAGGACAAGGCGGACCTCCAGGCGCAGATGCGGGACGGCACGGCGCCGTTCGAGGACGTCAGCGGCGAGAACGGCACCGCGTGGTCCGGCTGGTCGTGGGACAACAAGCTCGCCGACTTCACCAACCGCGGTGAGCTGGACATCGCCGTGACGAACGGCTTCGTCCGGGGCGCCACGAACCGGTGGCCGCAGCTCCAGGAACTGGCGATGTCCAACGACGCGCTGGTGTCCAACCCGTTCTTCTGGCCCAACACGAACGCGGGCGACGACCTCGCGGGCAGCGAGACGCTGCACTTCTTCGCCAAGGGCGAGGACGGCCGCTACACCGACCTGGCGCCCGAGTTGGGGCTGGCCGTGCCGATCCCGACCCGCGGCATCGCCACCGGCGACGCGGACGGCGACGGCCTGCTCGACTTCGCGGTGGCCCGCCAGTTCGACGAGCCGGTGTACTACCACAACGAGGCGCCCGAGCCGGGCGGCTACCTGAACCTGTCGCTGACCCGAGAGCAGGCGCCGAGCACCGGCGCCGCGCCGGCACCGGGTTCGCCGGCCACCGGCGCGCAGGTCACGGTGACGACGGCCGACGGCAAGAAGTACGTCCAGCGGGTCGACGGCGGCAGCGGTCACGGCGGCAAGCGCAGCACCGAGGTCCACATCGGGCTCGGTGACGCGGCGGGCGACGTCCAGGTGTGCCTGGAGTGGCGTGACCGCCAGGGCGAGGTCCACAAGCAGGAGTTCGAGCTCGGCCAGGGCAAGCACGAGTTCGTGCTCGGCGACTCGGCCGAGGAGAAGTGAGGACGGATATGGTTGTCCAGGACGCGAAGCTCAACGGGAAGCCGCCCGCCGGGGGGCCTCCGCAGCACAACCCCAAGGTGATCAAGGCGCTCCGCAGGTTCGCCATCTCGATCACGATCTTCAACACCGCCGGCTACATCTTCCTCGGGTTCGAGCAGCCGTGGATCTGGCCCTTCGTGGCCGTCGCCACCGGCTACGCGGTCGAGCTGGCGCTGGAGACCATCGGCGCCAAGGTCGAGGGGCGGGCGCCCCGCTACGCCGGCGGAGGTTTCAAGGGCCTGGTGGAGTTCCTGCTCCCGACGCACATCACCGCCATCGCGCTGAACATGCTGATCTACGTCAACGACCGCATCTGGGTGATGATGTTCGCGGTCACCCTGGCGGTGGCGGCGAAGTGGATCCTGCGCGCCCCGGTGCGCGGCAGGCTGCGGCACTACATGAACCCGTCCAACTTCGGGATCCTGATGGTGCTCATCCTGTTCCCGTGGGGCAGCATCGCGCCGCCGTACCACTTCACCGAGGGCCTGAACGACTGGGGCAGCTGGATCCTGCCCGGTGTCATCATCATCACGGGCACGATGCTGAACGCGAAGCTGACCGACCGCATGTGGCTGATCTTCGGCTGGTTGAGCTTCTTCGCGCTCCAGGCGATCGTCCGCGGCATCCTGTTCGACACGTCGATCCCCGGCGGGCTCGCCGTCATGACCGGCGTGGCGTTCATCCTCTACACCAACTACATGGTGACCGACCCCGGCACGACGCCGTCCAAGCCCGCCGCGCAGTTCGCGTTCGGCGCGGGCGTGGCGGTCGCCTACGGGATGTTCATGGTCATGCACATCGCCTACGGCCTGTTCATCGCCACGGCGCTCGTGTGCCTGGTCCGCGGCATGTTCCTGTGGGGCCTGCACTTCGTGGACAAGGCGGCGAAGGAGCGCGCCGCGGCCGAGCAGGGGAAGAACGAGGCCGCCCCGCCGATCGTGGTGGTCTCCGAGAACGGCGACTCGGCGGGCAAGCACGCCGCGCGCCCGGCCGTGGCATGACGACGAGCGGTGGCCGAGTGCCCCCGGGGCCGCCCCGGCGGGCGGCCCTGGGCATCCTGCGCCAGCTCCGCGCCGACCGCCTCGGCCTGATGAGCGAGGCGGTCCGCGAGTACGGCGACGCGGTGCGGGTGGCGATCGGTCCGAAGAAGCTCTACATCTTCAACCACCCCGACCACGCCAAGCACGTCCTGGCGGACAACGCGGCGAACTACCACAAGGGCATCGGCTACACCGAGGCCAAGCGCGCGCTGGGCGACGGGCTGCTCACCAGCGAGGGCGACCTGTGGAAGGAGCAGCGGCGCACCATCCAGCCGGTGTTCCAGCACAAGCGGATCGCGGGGCAGGCGGACGTCATCGTCGAGGAGGCGCTCGGGCTGGTCGCGCGGCTGCGCGCCCACCTGGGCGCCGCCCGACCGGTCGACGTGCTGTCCGAGGTCACCGCGCTCACCCTCGGCGTGCTCGGCAGGACGCTGCTCGACGCCGACCTCGGCGAGTTCGACTCGGTGGGCCACTCGTTCGAGGCCGTGCAGGACCAGGCCATGTTCGAGATGGAGACGCTCGGCATGATCCCCCGGTGGCTCCCGCTGAAGGGGCAGCGGGCGTTCCGCTGGGCCCGGAGCGACCTCCAGCGGATCGTGGGCGCCCTGGTGGCGCAGCGGAAGGCGAACCCCGTCGAGTCCGGGGACGACGTGCTGACGCGGCTCATCGCCTCCACCGCCAAGGAGAGCGACCGGCGGGTCGCCGACCGGCGCATGCAGGACGAGCTGGTGACGCTGCTGCTGGCCGGGCACGAGACCACGGCCAGCACGGTCGGCTGGACGCTGGACCTCGTGGGCAGGCACCCGGAGGTCCGGGAGCGGCTGCACGAGGAGGCGGTGGAGGTGTACGGCGACCGCCGCCCGTCCTACGCGGACCTGACCAGGCTGCGGTACACGAACATGGTGCTCCAGGAGGCGATGCGCCTGCACCCGCCGGTGTGGATCCTGCCCCGGCGCGCGCTCGCCGAGGACGAGGTGGGCGGCTACCGCGTGCCGGCCGGCGCCGAGGTCCTGATCTGCCCGTACACCCTGCACCGGCACCCGAGGTACTGGCCGGAGCCGGAGCGGTTCATCCCGGAGCGGTTCGAACCGGGAGTCCAGACCGACCGGCCGCGCTACGCGCACATCCCGTTCGGCGCCGGCCCCCGGTTCTGCGTCGGCAACCACCTGGGGACGATGGAGGCCACCTTCATCATCTCCACGCTGATGCGCGACCTGAAGCTCGAACCGGTGCCCGGTTACCGGGTCAAGCCGGAGCCCATGATGTCGCTCCGCCTCGGCGGTGGCCTCCCCATGACCGTCCGCGACTGGTCCGCGCCCACCAGCCGGGCGGCCTGAGCGGTCCGACCTCCCGGAAAGTCGGTGAACACCATGACCAACCCCGAGCACCCGAAGGCTGCGGAGTTCGCGAAGCTCCGCGCCGCCATCGCCGACGAGCGGGTCCGCGGCCTCTTCTCGTTCCGCTTCCTCGCGGCGAACGAGACGTTCTCGCGCCTCGTCGACGCGACCGCGCACCGCATCCTGGGTTCGATCGACGCACTGCCCACGGCGTCCGGGATCACGGTCCAGCAGGCGAAGAAGGAGCTGTCGATCCCCTGGCGCAGGACCGTCCCGCTGGCGTTCCTGTACGAGAAGCTCACGTTCGCGGGCGTGTTCGAGCGCGAGGACGGGCGCTACTACCGCGGCGGGACGGCGGCGCCCGACTTCGACACGGTCGCGGCCGAGTTGGCCGAGCGCGAGCCGGGGGCCGCCGTGGCCGTGGAGATCCTGCGGACGCTGGTCGACGAGGCGAAGCGCTTCTTCGCCGGTGAGGCGTCGGGCGACGAGATCCTCTTCGCGCCCGACAAGCTCCCGCTGTGGCTGAAGTACTTCTCCAACGACAACCTCCTCTACGCCATCAACAACGCGGTCGGCACCGAGGCGCTGTCGCGGCTCGTGCCGCCGGGCGGCGGCCCGTTCGAGGTCCTGGAGATCGGCGGCGGCTGCGGCAGCGCGGCCGAGCACGTGCTCCGGACCCTCGGTCCGGCGATCACGCGCTACCGCTTCACCGAGGTGGCGGAGACGTTCGCCCGGCACGGCGACCGGGCGGCGAAGGCCGCGGCGTCCCCGTCCACGGTCGTGGAGCCGGCGCGGGTCGACATGACGCTGCCGTGGGAGCCGCAGGGGGTCGAGCCGGGCACGTTCGACGTGGTCTACGCGGTCAACTGCTTCCACGTGGCGCACGACATGGACTTCGTCGTCCGCGAGGCGGCGAAGGCGCTCAAGCCCGGCGGCACGGTCGTGGTGTCCGAGTGCGTCCGCCCGACGAAGTTCTCGCGGCCCATCCACGCCGAGGTCATCTTCGACTTCCTGGACAGCTTCACCGACGTCGCCACCGACCCGGTGCGCCGGCCGACGCACGGCTTCCTGACGCCCGCCGCCTGGCGGGCCACCTTCGAGGCCGCCGGGCTCGGCGACGTGCGGGTCCTCCCGGACGTCGACGCGATCGCCGAGCAGTACCCGGACTTCGTCGTCGGCGCCGTGCTGGCCCGCGCGACCCCTTCGGCCTGAGTGAGGAGTGGTCATGGTTGCCGTGCTGGTCCGCTTCGCGGTGCGCCGGTCGCTGAACGACACCCGCCACGTGCGCGTGGTCAAGCGCCGGCACGCCACGGGGCTGGTGGCGCAGGTGTACCGGCAGGTGGAGCGCGACTTCAAGATGCTCGCGCCGCCGGTCGCGCTGCACTCGGCGTCCCCCGGGACGCTGGCCGCGTCGTGGATGGTCCTGCGGGAGACGCTGCTGGCGGAAGGCGTCGCCGAGCGGGCGGACAAGGAGGCGGTGGCCACCGGGGTGTCGCTCGCCAACGCCTGCCCGTACTGCGCGGACGTGCACGGCATGACGCTGGACGCCCTGCCGGCCGCCGGCGCGGGCCGGGACGTGGTGACCGAGTGGGCGCGCGCGTCGGCGTCCGCGGGGGCCGGGGTCGCGGCGCCGTTCCCGCCGGAGCAGGCGGCCGAGCTGATCGGCGTCGCGGTCGCCTTCCACTACTACAACCGCGTGGTGAACGTCTTCCTCGGCGACTCGCCCCTCCCGTCGCACGTGCCGGAGTCCGCCAGGCCGAAGGCCAGGAAGGTGCTCGGCGGGGTGATGCGGCCCGGTGCGCACGGGCCGGTCGCGGGCGAGTCGCTGGACCTGCTCCCGGCGGTGCCGCTGCCGGACGACCTCGACTGGGCCCGGTCGAACCCGGTGGTCGCCGAGGCGTTCGCCCGCGCCTACGCCGAGGTCGACGCGGCGGGCGTCCGGTCGGTGCCGGAGAGCGTGCGCGCGCTCGTCGGGGCGCGCCTGTCGACCTGGGACGGGGGAGGGCCGGGCATCAGCCGGTCGTGGTCGGACGAGCTGACCGCCACGCTCCCGCTGGCGGACCGTGCGGCGGGCAAGCTGGCGCTGCTCGTCGCGCTGGCCTCCTACCAGGTCGACGACGCGGTCGTCGAGGAGTTCCGGCGCACCGCGCCCGGCGACGACACGCTCGTCGAGCTGACCGCGTGGGCGAGCATGGCGGCGGCGCGGCGGGTCAGCACGTGGCTCGCCGGGGGCAGGTCCGACGTGGTGGACAGCTCGTCGCCCGGGACGTGACCCCGAGACCCACCGGACCGCCGCGGGGCGTTCACGCGTCGCTCACCGGACAATTCGGGGAAGGCCCGGAGGACATCCTCCGGGCCTTCCCCGAATGGGAACGGCGCGCTCGCGGAATCCGGTCGGTGTGGACCGGGACGTCGCGGACGGCGGTGGGTCCGCGGGACCGGCACGCCGCGAGCAGGTCCTCCCGTCCGCGGGCCGTCGGGGTGGGCCGGCTCCTGTCCCACAACGGCGCCGTCGATCGGCGGTGCGCCAGTTCGCAGTGGGTGTGGGCCCGGGTCCACGTCGTCCGTGTCCGCCGACGCCGCGGTGAAGCCGCTGTTCGGCGGTCCGGTCGTGCGGAGGGGTGCCTGTGGGGCGGTGGCCGCTCGCCGTCCGATCCGACCGGAGCGCGCCGTCGCCACCGGACGAGGGGCGCCTGGCGCGGGGTCCCGAAGTCCCGCGACGCGCTCCTCTCCGAGGCGATAGGAGGACCGGTGGGGAAAGTCGTGGAGAACGCCGTCGAGGAACGGCGGTGTTCGCCGAATTCCACTTCCGGCGGATTATCCGGACCACCGCCGTTCCACCCGGGGCATTTCCCGCCGGTCATCCGCGTCGAGGAGGCGGAGCGCCTTCCCGCGCCCGTGCCGTCGAACGTCGTGGAGATCGGCGACGGAGTCGGTCGTGCCGGTGCGGGCACCTCCGGTTCGCGATTCCGCCGCAACGGGGTGCGTCGCCGACCGCGTGCCGCCGGCCCGGTGGCAGCCCCGACCGGACCTCCGGTCGCGAACCGCTCGCGGCGTCGTGCGGCAGTCGGGGAACAGCCCGGAGATCCCGCCCGACCAGCCGGAAGTGGTGCGGACCGGCCGGTTCGGCGCCGGATGCGGGAGCGGTGCGGGGCGTCCCGCGACGCCGGGGCGTCGGCCGGATCGACGCCTCGGATACCGACGTTTCCCGGCTCGTACGCCGGTGGAGGGGGCTCTTGACCGATCAGGAACTAGAGGGGTTGTCACATTCAACTCCGCCCAGGTCGCGACTCCCGTCCCGATCGCGCCGATCACCGCTGGTGAACGGTGGCGGCGACGGTTCGGCGCCGCCGCGATCCCGATCTTCCGAGTCCGGCACCGGCCAAGATCGAACAGCGGTGCGCGGGTCGGATTCCATCCCAATTGGCCGAATGGACTTCGTCGAGGACGGAACTGTGCAACCATGTCCGGACAAAATGCATAGGCGATCTATTGCGCTTCCTATCGCCGCTCGATAGCGGACCGAAGGAAAGTCAGTAGCGGCTTCCGGAAGATGGGTGACCGTCGGGAGTCGGCTGACGGAGGCGAGCGCCATGATCGAGACGGACCTGCGACCCGGCCGGCGCACCACCGCGTGCCGAGGGGCGCACCGCCGAGGCAGGTCCACCGCGAAGTCGGCCACCAGTGGCCGCCGGTCGGGCCGGGGCGAGCCCGAGCCGCACGTCCTGGTCCTCGCGCGTGGCCCGTCGCGCAGGCTGTCCACCGGTTCCCTCCCGTCGTCGCGAGGGCCCCGGCGCGTCCTCATCGGTGGACGTGACGCCCGGTTCGGCCCGGGCGAACGGCCGTCTCCCGCGCGTTCCGCGGAGACCCGACCCTCCGGTGGACGCCCGTCCACCGGATTCGGAAAGTAGGTCCGTGGTCATCGGCTCAGTGTGAATCAAAAGAATAAATTCTGGGGAGAATGCACATGCGAATCGAAATCGTCGTGCTCGGCCCTCTTGCAGTCGATCTTGGCGGTGTCTCGATCGTGCCGACCGCGAGCAAACCGAGCCAGCTCCTGGCGGTCCTGGCGCTCAACGCCGGCCGGGTGGTGACGGCGGACGCCCTGGTCAAGGAGATCTGGGTCAACAACCCGCCCCGCACCGCGGTGTCCACCCTGCGCACCTACGTCCTGAAGCTGCGGCGGAACCTGGACACGGCGCTCGCCCGCCACGGCGGCCTGACGTCCAAGGACATCCTGATCACGCGGCGGACCGGTTACCTGCTGAACGTGGAGCCGAGCGCCGTGGACGCGTTCCGCTACGAGGAGCTCTCGGCCGCCGGGCGTCAGGCGGTCAACGAGGGCGACCACGAACGCGCGTCCCGCACGCTGGCCGAGGCGTTGCGCCTGTGGCGCGGCCCCGCGCTCGCCGACGTGCCGCTCGGGCCGCAGTTGGCGATCGAGGCGATGCGCCTCGACGAGAACCGGCTCGGCGACCTGTACCTGCGCATCGAGGCCGACCTCGCGCTCGGTCGCCACCACCAGCTGCTCGGCGAGCTCGCGACGTTGTGCGCGCGGTACCCGATGCAGGAGAACTTCCACGTGCAGCACATGATCGCGCTGTACCGCAGCGGCAGGCAGAGCCAGGCGCTGGCGGTCTACCGCAGGCTGCGCGACGAGATGGTGGAGCAGTCGGGCGTCGAACCGTCGCCCTGGGTGCGCCAGTTGCACCACGCCATCCTCACGGGTCAGGCCTCGGTCGAGGACAGGACCGTGATGTTCAAGGCCTGACCCGCCGGACCGGGCCCGCGGGTGGTGCTCGTCGCGACCGCGACGAGCACCACCCGCGGTCCGGCCGACGAGGTCGGCTCAACCGGTCCGGGTCACGCGGCCGAGCCGGTCACCGGGCGGCTCGCCGCCGCGTTGGGCAGCGGGGCGCCATAGGTCACGTCGACGCCGCGGCTCCGCGCCGCCTCGATGATGCCGGGCACGGCGCGCTCCGCGAGCGCGGCGATCGTGAGCGCGGGGTTCACGGTCAGCGCGGTCGGCACGGAGGAGCCGTCGGTGACGAAGATGCCGGGGTGGCCGCGCAACTCGTGGCGGTCGTCGAGCGCCGAGGTCGCGGGATCGTCCCCGATCCGACAGGAGGACAACGGATGCACCGTGTACGCACCCACCAGGTCGTTCGTCCACGGGGCGACGGTGGCGAGGCCGTCCTTCTCCAGGATCTCCTTCGCCGCCGCGTCGGCCTCCGCCCAGCCCCGCAGCGTGTTCGGCGTCGGGTCGTAGCGCAGCGGCCCCTTGCCGAGCATCTGCTGGGAGATGCGGTAGGCGTTGCCGGTGGGGGGCGGCGGGCCGAACACGCCCTCGTTGTCGTCCTCGGTCATGAGGAAGATGGTCAGCCACGACTTCCAGCGCTTGAGCATCTCCTTCTTCTCCTTGCCGAACCAGGTGGCGCCGCTCTTGCCGGGCACCTGGGCGAGGATCGTGCCGAGACCCGGCGGGAAGTAGAGCTGCTCCATGGAGAAGCGGGAGTATTCGGGCTTGCTGCCGTCCACGTTGTCCCAGCACGCGACGACGGGACCCTTGCCGATCTGGTTGGCCTCGTACACCGCCCCGTTCGGCCTGCGCAGGCCGAGCACCTCGCCGACGCGCTCCTCGTTGATGATCGCGGTGTTGAGGCGCTCGCCGTTGCCGGAGAAGTAGCGGCCGACGCCGTGCGGCATCGCGCCGAGCTCCTCCTCGGAGCGCTGGAGGATCACCGGGGTGGCGCCCGCGCCCGCCGCGAGGATGACGATCTTCGCGTCGATCACGCCGCTGCCGGTGGCGACCCGGTAGTCGACCTCGTCGATGTTGTTGTAGTGGACGCGGTAGCCGCCGTCCTCGTTGCGCGAGATCTTCTGGACCTCGTGCAGCGGTCGGATCTCCGTGCCGTGCGAGAGCGCCGCGGGCAGGTAGTTGAACAGCATCGACCGCTTGGCGTCGAACCGGCAGCCGGCCATCATCCAGTTGCAGTTGGTGCACTTGGCGGTGTCGATGCCCACCGGCACCGGGTTCGCGGTGTGACCCGAGTGGTTGCACGCCGCCGCCCACAGCCCGCCCGCGTAGCTGATGTCGTTCCAGCTCTGCTGGCTCACCGGCAGCACCTCGGACACCCGGTCGTACCAGGGCTCCAGGGTGTCGCGGGTGATCGCCGCGGGCCAGACGCGGCGGCCGATCGAGCCCTGCCGCTCGAAGACGTACCGGGGGGCGCGCGGCAGCGCGGCGAAGTAGACGACGCTGCCGCCGCCGACGCAGTTCCCGCCGAGGACGCTCATCCCGTCCCCGGCCACGAAGTCGAAGACCCGCGTGTAGGACTTGCCGAGGAGGTAGTCGTGGTCGAAGTCCTTGCCCTCCAACCACGGTCCGCGTTCCAGCACGACGACCTTCGCGCCTCCCGCCGCGAGGTGGTAGGCCGTGATCGACCCGCCGAAGCCGCTGCCGACGATCAGGACGTCGGTACTCTCCACCGCACTCATGCCGGGCTCCCGGATTCCGTCGTTTCAGGGTGCCGCTTGGCCAGTTCCCGGCCATAGCTGAAGTCGGGGAATCGCCACAGCCCATCGCTGTCCGGCTTGGCGAAACCCATCTGGAGCAGGCCGGGGTGGCCGTTGGCGATCGCCTCGCCCGTGCTCAGGTGCGCGGCGCTGTCGAAGGCCATGTTGCTGAACATCGCGAGCAGCACCCAGCCGCTCTGCTCCGGGTGGCCCGGCGACGTCAGCCGCTCGACCAGCGCCACGCGGTTCTCGTAGTCCAGCGCGACGAAGGGAGGCACGTCCTCGTCGAGGGACAGCCCGTGCTCGCCGGCGTACGCGACCGCGTGCGCGTTGAGCGCCTGGGACAGGGGACCGAGTCCGGCGGCGACCCCCGTCGCCGGGTCGTTGAGCAGTTCGAGCGCACCGGCCTCCACGGCGCCGGGATCGTCGCAGACACCGGCGATCGCACGGTCGTCCGGGCTGCGCTTGACGCCCGGGAGAATTGTGTCGGCAAAAGCTTCCAAGGTGCTCTTCTGGACCTGGTCGTCCGATTCTGCGACTGCTCCCACGGGTCCTCCTGTCTGGGTCGCGAGCCGATTTTTCAATCCTGCTTGCCGTTTGTCAACCATGCATCTCTCCCCGTGCGACCTCGGCGTGTGGTGCTGCTCACCTGGGGTAACGCTGTTTGTTGAGCCGTTGTGGATCGCCGCTGAAGCATGGGTGGTCCCGCTGTCGAGTCGATGCGGAAGGTGGTTGCGCACAAATTCGCGCCAACTTACGGTCGATCGGGCCGAGCGGTTGGGTCAATCTCTCGAGTGATCGGGCGGAATTATGGACGGTTCTATTGTGGAGTCGGTCGAACGAGTAATTCGCGCTATGCGGAACAATTTGGGGGAATCGATCACGATCGACGACATGGCGCGTACCGCCATGTTCAGCAAGTTCCACTTCTCACGGATGTTCCTGCGGGTGACCGGGATTTCACCGCGGCGCTTCCTGTCCGCGCTGCGCCTCCAGGAGGCCAAGCGGCTGCTGCTGACGAGTTCGCTGACGGTGGCCGACATCAGCCACGTGGTCGGCTACAACAGCATCGGCACCTTCAGCTCCCGGTTCCGCCTGAGCGTCGGCGTCTCGCCGACGACCTACCGGAAGAACTGCGGGTACGTCGCCCCGCTGGAGGACCACCCGCGCACCGACTGGCAGGGCTTCGGCCGGTACCCGGTGCTGCGCGGGACCCTGCACCACCCGCCGGAGTTCCTGCCCAGCCGGGTCGTGATGGGGTTGTTCCCCGACCGGATCGCCCAGGGCCTCCCGGTCCGGCACGCGACGCTCGACGGCGCGGGCGAGTTCGCCATCGCCGACGTGCCGGACGGCACGTGGTACCTCATCGCGCGCGCCGTGGGCGCCGGGATCGGCATCGACGCCGACCACGACGCGTACGTCTCCGTGTCGGGTCCGATCAAGGTCACCGAGGGCAGGCCGGTGCGCTCCCTCGACGTGTGGCTGCGGCGGAAGTCGATCTTCGACCCGCCCGCGTTGCTGGCGCAGCTCGACGAGGCGATGGTGGCCATCAGCACGGTGGCCTACCGCGCGATCGCGGAAACCACCCCGACGGTGGCCTGAAAGATCACTGGGGAGAAGGCTCCGCCCAGCACGTCGCCGGGCGGGGCTTCGCTCTTTTCGGGGGAGCACAGGACTTCGGGACCGCGGGACTCCGGAGCCGCGGGACTCCGGAGCCGCGGGACCGCGGGAACTCGGGGCGGGGTGCGGCCCGCGCTCACGCGGCTTTCGACGCGGAGCGCCGGAAGTGCTCCCTGATCCGCTCGCGCCACAGCTCGTAGGCCGGGCTGTCGCCGGGGCCCACGTCCCCGGGCTCGACCGCGACCGTGGCGGCGAGCATGACCGCCTCCTCGACCGAGCCGCCGGTGAGCGCCTCCACCGCGAGTGCGCTGTGCTCCGGCACGTAGCCCGCCGCGGTGCGCGCGGTGCCGGCGAACACCGCGCCCAGCGCGACCTCGTCGGCGTGCTCGCCCGCCAGCTCGACCAGCCTGGTGAGCCCCTCGGCCGGGCAACCGCCCGCGAACGTGGCGGCGAGGCCGACCCCGCTCCACAGGTCGGCGCGACGTGCCTCCGGGAACGCGGCGACCGCGGCGGCGACCTCCTCGGGCCGCGCGCCCTGGATGAACCACAGCGCACGCCCGACCCCCTGGTCGGCGGCGCGCGGGAAGTAGTCCGCGCGACCGGTCCACGGGTAGGGCTTGAACGGCCGTTGCCCGTCGACCACCCGCGCGGTGTGGAAGTAGGCCTTGTCGAACCCGTAGCCGTCGACGGCCAGCCAGCTCATCGTCGGGAAGAACGGCACACCTTCGAGGTCCGGCATGATGTTGCGCCACAACGGCCTCGGCAGCCGCGCCATCGCGAAGCCGATGCCGATGTAGGTGAGGAAGAGGTGCTGGAGACCAGGTCCCTCCAGCAGTTCCTTGGTCCGGGTGCCCTTCCCGCCCGCCATCGCGTCGCGCACCGCGTACGCCATCGCCGCGCCCTCGTAGGCGAACCCGCGCAGCTCGGGCGACACCGTCGCGAGGCGCCGCTCGACGTCCCAGAGCGTGCGCTGTTCGATGCCCCACTCGAAACCGCAGATCACCGACTGCGGGATCGACTCCAGGTGCTCGGCCGCCGGGGTGCCGGCGGCCGGGAAACCGCGTTCGGCGAACGTCACCGAACGCAGTTCCGGGGTCAGCGCGAACCTGCGCAGCCCTCCCAGGATCGGCGGCATGTCGGTCCTCCAAGCTTTCCTCGGGTGCGTCCGGCACCTCGGCCTCGGTCGCACCGCCTGCTCTTCCCGCTGTGCTTCTCCCGGCAGCGTAAGGCCGTGCGCGGTCACCGGGGATATCCCGGAATGCGCCGACGGCGGCTCGTCAGCCGGGCGTCACCGGCTCCGCCCTGCCGCACAGGGGGAGTAGCACCGCCGTCGAACCCTGTTGCACGCTGAGGTTCGTCAGTCGGGCGGTGTCGAACACCGGGACTGCACCCGCACTTCCTGCCTGATGTCCTTGCGGCAGGGGGCTTTCGGAGATGCTGGTGGAGCCCGCCTCCGACTGCGTGCGGATCGTCGACCGGCGGGAGGGCCTGGTGGCCAGGGGCAAGAAGCGGATCGCGTGCACGCGCAGGACCGAAGACCACGCGGTGCCACCGGGCACCCTCGCCGCAGGTTCGCGGGGGTCCTGGTGAGCGCCGGGCAGCACGAGGCGCACCAGGGCGGCGACCCGGTGACGGTCCTGCGCACCGCCGCGGACAAGGAAGCGGCCAAGCGCGAGCTGCGCGACGTGATGGCGCGGTTCACCACGGGCATCACCGTGCTCACCGCACGCGGCGCGCAGGCGCACGGCATGACGGCGAACGCGTTCACGTCCGTCTCGCTCGACCCGCCGATGGTGCTGTGCTGCGTGGCCAGGACCGCGCGCATGCACCAGACGATCCTCGACGCGCGCGGGTTCGGCGTCTCGGTGCTCGGCGGTGAGCAGGAGGGGCTGGCGCGGTACTTCGCGAGCCGAGGCCGCCCGGAGGGCATGGCGCAGTTCGACCAGGTCGACTGGTTCCCGGGGCGCCACACCGGCGTGCCGCTGCTCACCGGCTCCCTCGCGTGGCTGGAGTGCGACCTCCAGGAGGTCTACGAGGGCGGCGACCACTCGATCTTCCTCGGTCTGGTGAGGGAAGCCAGCTGCGGGACGGGCGAGGCGCTGCTGTTCCTCGGCGGCCGGATGCACCGGTACGACCCACCGCCCGCGGCCAGGTCGGCCTGACCGGCTCCGGCCGCACACCGGACGGCATGTACCGAGAAGACAGCGCGACCCGTCCCGGTCATCCTCGGGATGGACGCAAGCGACGGGCGAGAGGACGAGGCGTGTGACTCAGCGAGACGTGATCTCCGACCTGACCGCCGAAGCCGAGGAGTTCGAGGAACTCATCACCGGCATCGACGAGGCGGCGTGGCAGCGCGAGACCCCGGCCCCCGGGTGGACGGTGGCGGACCAGGTCGCGCACCTGGCGTTCATCTTCCGCCTCGCCGGGACCGCCGCCTCCGACGCCGAGCTCTTCGGCGCCATGGCGGCGAAGGCCGCGAGCGACTTCGACGGCGCGGTCAACGCCGCGCTCGCCGAGTACGCCGGCTACGCGCCCGAGGCGCTGCGGGCGCGCTGGCGCAGCGAGACCGACACGGCGATCAAGGCGCTGGCCGCGGTCCCCGCCGACCAGGTGGTGCCCTGGCTGGTCCGGCCGCTCCCGCCGGCGGTGCTCGCTTCCGCGGGCATGATGGAGATGTTCGCCCACGGCCAGGACGTCGCCGACGCGCTCGGCGTCACCCGCGAGCGGACCGACCGGCTGTGGTGGCTCGCCCTCTTCGTCACCCTCACCTGGGACTTCGGCTACCAGGCCCGCGGCCTGACCCCGCCGTCCGCGCCGTTCCGGTTCGAGCTCACCGCCCCGTCGGGGGCCACGTGGGAGTTCGGGCCGGTCGAGGCCGAGCAGAAGATCACCGGTCCCGCCGAGGACCTGTGCCTGCTCGCCACGCGCCGCCGCCACCGCGACGACCTCGCGCTCACGGCGACCGGGTCGGACGCCGACGCCTGGCTGGACATCGCGCAGGCCTACCGCGGTCCCGCCGGTGAGGGCAGGCGTCCGGGCCAGTTCAAGGCCTGACGGGCGCTCCCGCACGCGGTCCACCCCGGAGGCCGCGACTTCCCCCTCCGGGGGCGCACCACTGCCACACGACGACCGAGGTCGCCGTCCCCGACTCGCCTCGACGCGTCGGGCACGGCGACCTCGGTCGTCGTGCACCGGGTGGCGCGCGGTTCCCGGCGGGCAGCCGGGCCGCCCCGCGCCGGGGCGGTCCACCGGTCGTGCCTACCAGGGGCTCCGCGCCTCGTCGGACCGCCAGGTGGTCCTGTCCACCGCGGGGAACGCCCCGGGCAGCCGGATCGACGCGCACGGGCCGGCCGCCAGGTCGTGCGCGTCGAACACCAGCAGGGCGCTGCTCCGCCGACCGGGGTCCTCCGCGACCACCAGGAGCCGGTCACCGGTCCTGCCCGCGACGAAGACCGGTCGCCCCCCGCGCCGACCGGCGCCGAGGTCGTGGACCTGCGAGGTGGACGTCCGCAGGTCGTGCCGGAACACGGTGTGGCCGCTGGTCCCGTGGACGTACCGGTGCGCACGGCCGCAGGCGGCCGGGTCGATGCCCGCCGTGTCGACCGCCTCGACCAGTCGGCGTTCGGTCACCGCGCCCGTGGCCAGGTCGAGGGTCCAGCGCCCCAGGTGGGGGCGCGGAGCCGGTCCGCCGTCGAACGCGCCGTCGTGGCGGACGGCGTCCACGACGACCTTCCCGTCCTCCTCGAAGGCGTTCACCGCCTGGGAGGTGAAGCCGGGCGCGACCGGGAACCACCGCGGTTCGGCGTGCCCGGCGTTCCTGGGCAGCAGGCCGATGCGGGCGGGCTTGTCCGCGCGCCACGAGTAGGGCGGGCGCAGCCCCACCAGCTCGGCGGCGCGGTCGTGGACCACCGACAGGTCGAAGACCACGAGGTGATCGCGGGTCAGGGCGAGGGTCGTCACCAGCGTCGGCGCGCCGAGGGAGAACGACCGGGCGGGGCTCACGGCGCCCGACCGGCCCATGACGAGGTGCTCGGCCACCGCCGAGCCCGCGGTCGTGGCGATGGTGTGCCACTGGCAGGTCGCCGGGTCCTGCACCGGCTGGGCGAGCAGCCTGGTCCCCGATGCGCCGGGACGGGCCCACGGGGCCGGTGCGGGCACCGCGCCGGCGGAGGGGCACGTCCCGGGGGCCTGCGCCCGGTACCACCGCGCAGCCCCGTCGCCGATCCGCACGCCGGTGATCACCTCGGCCCCGCCGAACGCCGCCCCCGCGCCGCGCGAGGGGTGCGGGCGGGACTGCAGGAAGCAGCCCCGGAGGTCGCCGGGCAGGTGTCCCTCGACGGGTAGTGCGTCGGCGGACGCCGGCCGGCCGATCGCGGTGGACGCGAGCGATGTGAGCGGCGTGAGTTCCCTGGTCCTGGTCAACACGGTGGTACCTCCGGCCGGTACTGGACCGAGAAAGCATAACGGTATTATGGATAAAATAGCGCTGTGATGTAACCTTGTCAAGTGAGCCCACGCCGTTCGGACCCGAGAGCACGCACCGCGCTCGTCGACATCGCCGCTCGACTGCTGGCGGCCGAAGGCCCCCAAGCGCTGTCGACCAGGCGGATCGCCGCCGACGCGGGGAGTTCGACGATGGCGGTCTACACCCACTTCGGCGGGATGTCCGGACTCGTGCGCGAGATGGTGCACGAGGGCTTCGCCCGGCTCCAGCGCTACCTGACCGCGGTCCGGGAGACCTCCGACCCGGTGGCGGACATGGCGCTGCTCGGCCGGGCGTACCGGATCAACGCGCTGGAGAACTCCCACCTGTACGGGGTGATGTTCGGCGGCGCGTCGCTCGCGGGCTTCTCCCTGACGGAGGAGGACCGCCAGTACGGCCGGTACACGCTGTCGAACGTCGTCGCCTGCGCGGCCAGGTGCGTCGGCGCCGGGCGGTTCGGCACCGCCGACCCCGAACTGGTGGCCCACCAGATGTGGATCGCCACGCACGGCCTGGTCACGCTCGAACTCGGCGGCTACCTCACCACGACCCACGACGGCCCGAGCCTGTTCGAGTCGCAGCTCGTCGCGCTGATGGTCGGCGTGGGCGACACCCCGGCGGCGGCCACGAGGTCCGTGCGGTCGTCGAAGCGGCGCATCGCGAAGGAACTCGGCGGCCTGGCCGAGGCCGGAGCCCCCGGTGCCCCGGCGGAAACCGGCTCGGGAGCGGCGGAGGGCACGACGGCCAGCCGGGCGCGGGGGGTCACGGCGCCGGCGGGACTTCCCGGCACACCGCCGTGACCGCTCCCGGGCGCGCCGGGGTGGTGACCGTCCCCCGATCGGCTACAGCGGCACGTTGCCGTGCTTGCGCGCGGGCGCCGTCCGCCGCTTCGTCGCCATCATGCGCAGCCCGCGGGCGACGGCGGCCCTGGTCTCGACGGGGTCGATCACGTCGTCGACCAGTCCGCGTTCCGCGGCGTAGCGGGGGTGCATGAGCTGCTCGGTGTACTCGGCGATGAGCTCGGCCCTCAGGGCGACCGGGTCCGCCGCGGCGGCCAGCTCCCTGCGGAACAGGACGTTCACCGCGCCCTCCGCGCCCATGACCGCGATTTCGTTGGTGGGCCAGGCCAGGGAGAGGTCGGTCCCGATGGAGCGCGAGTCCATCACGATGTAGGCCCCGCCGTAGGCCTTGCGGATGATCACCTGGATGCGCGGCACGGTCGCCTCGCAGTACGCGTAGAGCAGCTTCGCCCCGTGCCGGATCGCGCCGCCGTGCTCCTGCTCGCTGCCCGGCAGGAACCCCGGTACGTCGACCAGGGTCACGAGCGGGATGCCGAACGCGTCGCAGAACCGCACGAAGCGGGCGGCCTTCTGCGCCGCCGCGGAGTCCAGCACGCCCGCGAAGGCCATCGGCTGGTTGCCGACCACGCCGACCACCTGACCGTCGATCCTGGCCAACCCGCAGACGATGTTGCGCGCCCAGTTCTCGTGCACTTCGAGGAACTCCTCGTCGTCGACGAGCTCGGCGACGACCGCGCGCATGTCGTAGGGCTTGTTCGGCTCGGGGGGCACGATCTCGGCCAGCCTGGGCCGCACGTCGGAGGTCGCGCCCACGGGCTCGCCCTCCGGCGGTCCGTCCATGTTGTTGCCGGGCAGCAGGGAGACGAGGAAGCGCACGTCCTCCAGGCACGACTCCTCGTCGTCGTGGACGAACGTCGCCACCCCCGACAGGCTGCCGTGGACCTCGGCGCCACCGAGCTCCTCGTGCGTCACCCGCTCGCCGCTGACCGCCTCCACCACGTCCGGACCGGTCAGGTACATCTTGGCCGTGTCGCGCACCATGAACGTGAAGTCGGTGAGCGCGGGGGAGTACGCCGCCCCGCCCGCGCACGGGCCGATCACGACGCTGATCTGGGGCACTATCCCCGACGCCGCCACGTTGCGCCGGAAGATCCCGCCGTAGGCGTCGAGGGCCATGACGCCCTCCTGGATCCGGGCGCCACCGCTGTCGTTGAGCCCGATGATCGGGCACCCCGTCGCGATCGCCAGGTCCATCACCTTGTGGATCTTCGACGCGTGCGCCGCGCCGAGGGAGCCGCCGAAGACCGAGAAGTCCTGCGAGTAGACGAAGACCCGACGGCCGTGGATCGTGCCGGAGCCCGCCACGACGCCGTCGGAGTACGGCCGGTTCTCGGAGATCTTCATGCCCCTGGCCTGGTGCTGCCGGTACAAGTCGATCTCGACGAAGGAGTCCTCGTCCAGCAGCATGTCCAGCCGCTCGCGCGCGGTCCTCTTGCCGAGCGCGTGCTGCCGCTCGATCCCGGCGGCGTCCCCGGCGAGCACCCGCTCCCGCAGCTCGGTGAGCCGTTCCCGGATCGACGCCATGGTCCGGGGGGCGGGCGCCCTCGGGACGGGCGTCCCGGGGACCGCCGAGGGCAGCGGGCGTCGCGGCACCGGCTCGGGCACGAAGTCGAGCGACTCCACCTCGTCCGAGGTGTTCCGCCGCCAGATCCCGACATCCGACACGTCAGTCATCCGAGTCTCCCAGGAGGTGCGCCACGTGGTGACCCGCCGCGGACCGGTGTCGTCCCCCGTCGGGTGCGGCGTAGAGTCCGGTGTGGACGGCTGCGGTGTCGCGGACGTGCCGCGCACCGGGCGTCCGGGCCACGTCCGCGGCCGACGTGTTCCCGGCGAGGACGCGGACCCGGTGTCCCGCGGCCGCGAGGGCCGCGGTGGAGGTGGAACCGGTGAACCCGGTCCCACCGGTCACGCTCACCAGCATCCGACCACATCCCCGATCGCCTGGGTCTCCTCCGCGGACGTCATTCCGACCCAGCCTGCACCGACCCCCTCCCGGTGTCTTCTCCGAGAGCGCCGTGTCCACGACCGGCAGTTCCGCGACCGGTTGTTCCGGGCAGCGCGGCGGTCGGGACCGGAGCGCACGCCGGGAGACGTGCCGCGTGATCGCCCTCGCGCATCATGTGGAGGACGCGTGATCCACCTCCTGCCGCGGGTGGGCGCGGTCGTCGACGCACACGGGTTCCGGGACCGGCCGGGTCGGACGAAGGGGGTCGCCATGCGCGGGAGGAGCACCACGAGCACCGTGGGCACGTCCGGCGGGTCGGGGGCGCCCCTGGCCACGTCCGCGTTCGTCAACGGCCACTTCCCCCGGCGTCGCGGTCTGGTCGTCGCGCTGAGCGCCCTCGCCGGGTTCCTGCTCACGGTGGTGTGGTCCGCCGAGTTCGTCGACCAGACGATCGGCGACAACGTCGCCGACACCCTGCTCGGGCACGACGCCAAGGAGACCCCGATCGTCGGCGCGTGGGCGGGGATCGTCTTCGCGTTCGTCTCGGGTGTCGCCGGGACGTTCACCGCCTGCAACATCGCCGCCTTCGGTTCCGTGGCGCCCATGCTCGGGGAGTCGACGAGTGGCGCCGACCGGGTCAAGCGCGTGCTGAAGCCGTTGCTGTGGCTCTCGGTCGGCATGCTCGCGGTCTCGGTGGTCTACGGCGCGCTGGTGGGCCTGGTCGGGACCGGGATGCCGCAGTTCTCCACGACGCCGAACGAGCCGGGGCGGCTGTCGGCGCGGAGCGTGCAGTCGATGGTCGTGTTCGGCGTGATCGGGCTGGCCATGTGCTACATCGGCCTGGCCGCACTGGGGTTCGTCCGCGACCCGTTCGCCCGCCTCGCCCGCCGGTTCCCCAACGCCCCGATGGTGGTCATGGGCGTGCTGATCGGGGCGTTCCTCATCGGACGGCCGTTCGCGCTGTTCCGGCAGATGTTCCGGGACGCCGCGGAGAGCGGGAACCCGCTGTACGGGGCCGTGGCGTTCAGCCTGCAGTCGATCGGCAACATCGTGATCCTCGCGGTGCTGTTCGTGGTCATGGCGCTGTTCCTCGGCGGCCGGTTGCAGCGCTGGTTGACCGAGAAGCCCTCGCGCACGGCCGCGTTGACCGCCGCCGCGCTGATCACCGTGGGCGTCTTCACCTTCCTGTACTGGGACGTGCGGCTGCTCGCCCGCCGCGAACTGATCCCGTGGTACCCCACCGCGCCCTGGGCGTGATCCGGAGGGGACGGGTCGTGCGGATAAGCGAACTCAGCAGGCGCAGCGAGGTCGGCATCTCGACGATCAAGTTCTACCTGCGCTCCGGCCTGCTGCACGCGGGGGAGCGCACCGGGCCCAACCAGACGAGGTACGACGAGAGCCACGTCCGCAGGCTCCGGGTGATCCGGGCCCTGATCGACGTGGGCGGCCTGTCCCTGGCCTCGGTCGCCGAGCTCACGGGCGACCCGGACGGGCGGGGTCCGCGTCCGCCCAGGGTGCCGGGCGCGGACTCCTGGCGCTCGTGCGCCGCGGGCGTGGTCGGGGACGAGGAGAGCCGGGCGCGGTGGCGTCGCAGGCTCGTCACGGCCTTCGAGGCGCGCGGCCGGCGGGTCGACGCGGTGCACGCCGACGTGGACGACCTGGTGTCCGTCCTGGTGGCCATGGAGGTGGCCGGGCTGCCCCCGGACGACGAGGTCCTCGCCGCCTACCTCCGGGCCGGCGGGATCGTCGCCGAGGCCGAAGCGGGCCAGATCGCCAAGGCGGGGGCGACGGCCGAGTGCGCGGAACGGGCCGCGGTGTCGATCGCGCTCGGCGCGGCGGCCCTCGTCGCGGCCCGCCGGCTGGCGCACGACGCGATCCGGCTGGACCGCGACCCGTCCTGACCCGCTGTCACCCCCGCCGGGCCGTCATCGCGCGTCGACGCGCAACGCGGCCAGCCGCTGCGGGCGCGCCCACCGGACCTGCCAGGCCCAGCCGAGCTTCTCGAAGATCCGGATGACCCGCGCGGAGACGTCGACCTGCCCGCGGTCCACGCCGTGGCGGGCGCACGTCGGGTCGGCGTGGTGGGAGTTGTGCCAGGACTCGCCCATGGACAGGATCGCCAGCGGCCAGAAGTTGGCCGAGCGGTCCCGCGACGCGAAGGGCCGGTCGCCGATCATGTGGCAGATCGAGTTCACCGACCACGTGACGTGGTGCTGGAAGGAGATCCTGGCCAGGCCGGCCCACAGGAACGCGGTCAGCGCGCCCCACCACGACATCGTGATCAGACCGCCGAGGAGCGCGGGCGCCGCCACGCTGAGCGCAACCCACAGCGGGAAGAGCCGGTCGACCGCGCGGATGTCGTCGTCGGCTTCGAGGTCCGGCGCGAACCGGTCGACGTTGGTGGTGTCCCGGCCGAACAACCAGCCCATGTGCGCGTGCCAGAACCCCCGTGCCAGGGCCGCCGGCGAGGTGCCGAACAACCAGGGCGAGTGCGGGTCGCCCTCGCGGTCGGAGAACGCGTGGTGGCGGCGGTGGTCGGCCACCCAGCCGATCACCGGTCCCTGCGCCGCCAGTCCGCCGGCGATGGCCAGCGCCACGCGGAGCCCGCGCTTGGCCTTGAACGCGCCGTGCGTGAAGTACCGGTGGTAGCCGACCGTGACACCCAGCGTCGAGACCGTGTAGAAGACCGCCGCGAGCGCCAGGTCCACCCAGCTCAGCCCCCACCCCCAGGTGAGCGGCACGACGGCGACCAGCGCGATGAAGGGGATCACCAGGAAAAGCCGGATGACCAGGAGTTCGGTCCGGGTGCGCGGTTCGTCCAGGATCGGTTTCGGTGCGAGGGGTAACGGTGTGGTGGTCATAGGCACTGCCTCACTCGGCGAGGTGCGACGCGGACCGCGCGCGTGCGGATTCGTGTCGCAATGAATGGGTTGCGGCTGGTCAGTCGCGGATCGCGAGCCTTCCGCGGGTCCGCCGTGAATTTCACCGGATGTGATCAGTCTACACCTCGGTGCATTTTTCGGCAGTGCGGGAATGTCGATCCGTCTCGGAACAGGGGGATTCCCCTGTTGTTTTCACGGAAGTCGACCACTCGGCCGAAGGGGGTGTCCGCCGGCCGAGGGCGTCCCCCGGCGGTCGGAACGGGCGGCGTCCGGGGTCGCCTGCGACGCCGTGCGGGAGCAGCGGCCGTCGGCGGTGACTGCGTGCGCCTCGGGTTCGGGACCGTCCCTCCGGGGTGCGGCGGCGCCGTCCTCGACGACTGGTCCGCCCGCGGCCCCCAGGGCGCCGAGAGGTCTTTGTGCGCATTCACGTATCAGAACCCGGTGTTCACGTACGTGACCCCGGATAATGGGCCGCCCAGGGAAGTCGTGCACATTCGTGAATGTGGATCGCGACGGATTGACACGGTCAAGACCGGCCCCTAGCTTGGGGCACGCGCTTTCCGGTCTGCGCCCGCGCTGATCCTCCGAATCGACGGAGGCGTGATCAGGTAGCGGCCGACCCGCCCGGTACCGGTGAATGCGACAGCACCGCTCGACCTTCGACGACGCAGGAGACGAAATGAAACGAGCAGTCGCACGGCGGATTCCGGCGGTCGTGGCCGCGGTGGCCCTCGCGACCTCGGCCGGTGCGGCCCTGGCGGTGTCGCCGGCGTCGGCGGCGGCCGGCGCCGCGACCGGCTACGCGTCCCAGAACGGCGGGACCACCGGCGGTCAGGGCGGGGTCACGGTCCGGGCCACCACCGGAACCCAGATCCACCAGGCCCTGTGCGGCCGGGCCGCCAAGGACACCCCGATCACCATCGAGGTCGAGGGGACCATCAACCACGGCAACACCACCAAGGTCTCCGGCGACAGCTGCGAGACCGCCGCCGGTGTGATCGAGCTGAAGCGGATCGGCAACGTCACGATCATCGGGGTCGGCGGCGGAGCCGTCTTCGACCAGCTGGGCATCCACATCCGCGAGTCCCGCAACATCATCATCCGGAACGTGACCATCCGGAACGTCAAGAAGTCGGGTTCCCCCACGTCCAACGGCGGAGACGCCATCGGGATGGAGAAGAACGTCCGCAACGTCTGGGTCGACCACGTCGACCTGCTGGCGTCGGGCGGGGAGTCGGAGGGCTACGACGGCCTGTTCGACATGAAGGACAACACCCAGTACGTGACGCTGTCCTACAGCACCCTGCGCAACTCCGGCCGCGGAGGGCTGGTCGGGTCCAGCGAGAGCGACCGCTCGAACGGGTTCATCACGTACCACCACAACCTGTACCGGGACATCGACTCCCGCACGCCCCTGCTGCGCGGCGGCACGGCGCACATGTACAACAACCACTACGCGGGCCTCAGGGAGTCCGGGATCAACTCCCGGGCCGGGGCGAAGGCCAAGGTGGACAACAACTACTTCGAGGACTCGCACGACGCCCTCGGCACCTTCTACACCGACGAGGCCGGGTACTGGCAGGTCAGCGGCAACACCTTCGACAACGTGACCTGGTCCAGCCCCGACGAGGAGACCAACCCCGCCGGCCCCGATCCCAGGTCCACCACCACGGTCTCCATCCCCTACGGCCACGCGCTCGACCAGACCGCCTGCGTGCCGGGCATCGTGAGCCGGACGGCGGGGGCGAACACGGGGATGAAGGAGTCGGACGGCAGGTGCTAGGGGCGCGTCGCGGACGTGGGCGGTGCCCCGGTGCGCTCAGCGCGTCGGGGCACCGCCCGCCAGCGCGGCGAACGCCCGGTCGACCAGCACCCTCAGGTCCTCGACGCCGTCGCCGTCCACCCAGGCGGTCAGGGCCGTGATCAGGGCCGCGGTGGCGGCCGCGGCGATCACGCGCAGTCGCAGGTCGACCGGCCGGTCCTCGCGGTCGGCCAGCGCCCGGGCCAGCAGTGACTGCGTGGTGTCGGTGTTGCGCCACTGCCGCGCCCGCAGGGCCGGGGTGGTGACCACCAGCCGGGTCCGGGTGTAGACCGCGTCACGGTCGGCGGCGAGCACCGCGTCCAGGCCCGCGCGCAGCGCGCCGTGCAGCGCGGTCATCGGGTCCTCGCCGGCGGGCCGCCCGCGCACCAGCTCGGCGATCAGCGGGTCGTAGTCGTCGTCCTCGACCACCGCCTCCTTCGTGGGGAAGTAGCGGAAGAACGTCATGTGGGACACGCCCGCCGCCGCGGCGATCTCCTCGACCGTGGTGTCGTCGTAGCCCTTGGTCAGGAACAGGCGCAGGGCGTGCTCCTGGATCGCGCGGCGGGTGCGCGCCTTGCGCTGCTCGCGCAAACCCCCGGCGGGCCGGGTCTGGTCCGTGGTCACCGGTCAAGCATGACCTCCAGGGGGCGGCGCGGCGCGTCCGGACCGGCCCCGCGGTGCGCCGCGCGCCCGCCGTCCCCCCGTGGCCCGGCGTGGACACCGGCCACGAGCGCCAACTCGTCCAGCGCCCGGACGAGCCAGTCGTCGAGCCTCGACGGGGGCAACCCGGCCGAGCCGGTCAGGCGCACGGTGACGGCACTGCGACCCGGCGCGACGCGCAGCACGCGCACCGTGCCGGTGTAGGTGGGGGAGTGCGGGTCGCCCCAGGTGATGCCCAGGCTGTCCCAGTCGACCGCGATCCGCCTCTCGACGACCTCACCGCCCACCCACAGCCGGACCAGGTGGGCGCCGTAGCAGTCGACCTCCACCCCCGCGGGCAGCCAGGACGACAGGTCCTCCAGGTCGGTGATCACCTCGAACACCGCCTCCGCGTCGACGGGCATGGACCTCGTGCGCTCGGCGGGCGGCACGGTCACGTCCGCGCCGAGACCATGGCGTCGAGCCGGTGGTGGGCCAAGCGGTGCAGCAACTCGGCCAGCGCCCCGGGCTGGATCTGCCCCTGGAGGTCGTGGCGCGCCTCCAACACGGTGCAGGCCACCACCCCCTTGGGCACCCGTCCGCGGAACTCGGCGGTGAGCCGGGTCAGCGCCTCCCGGCAGCAGGGTTCCCGTCGGTATCCGTCCACGGTCATGACGCCTCCCGATTTGTCCGGATTCGCCGTCCATTATCCGGGTAGTCGCGGTGCCTCGACCTGACGACTACCTGACGATCAACCACGTCGCGCCCACGGGCGGGCACGCACACCGCCGTCCTGTTCGGACGGTGCGGCTCGCCGCCGACGAGCCGGTGCCCGACTGCCCGATCGCAAGGATTTCGTCAGGTGCACGCGGGAGCGGGCGCGGGAAGCTGGGGGGTGTGTTCCCAGCAGAACCCCCACCGCGCACCCGCGCCCCGCACGCTCGACGTCACGGCGGGCGCCCGGTGACGGCCGGTCACGACACCGCGGTCCTGGTGGTCGAGGACGCGGACGCGATGCCGCCGGCCGAGGTCGCCAGGTGGCTGCGTGAACGCCTGGACGGGTGGTCGGAGCAGGACGTCCGCCTCGTCGAGGTCGTGGCCGGTGAGCTGTTCGACAACGCCCGGCGGCACGGCACCCCGCCGTACGCGCTCGAACTCCTGCTGAACCGGCGGGGGCAGAGCCTGGTCGTCAGCGCGCGCGACCGCACCGTCGGCAGGCTCCGACCGTGGCGGCCGGCGGCCGGGCTGCTCCTGGTCGGTGCGCTGTCCGCGCGGTGGGGCGTCACGTCCCGGGCCGGCACCACCACGGTGTGGGCCGAACTCCTCTTCGAGGACTGACGACGTGCCGGAAGTGCTCCTCCCCGCCGCCGCGCACCGGGCCTCGGCGCGGTGCGCGGTGCTGCACTCGCTGCTGCTCGTGGTGGGTCTGTGGCTGATCGCCTCCCCGTTCGCACTGGGTGCCGCGGTGACCGGGACCGGGATCGCCGGCGGCGTGCGCGAAGTGCTCACCGGTTCGGTCGTGGTCGTCGTGTCGCTGGTGGGCGCGATGGCGCCCCTCGACGCGCCGTGGACGGGTCCGCTGCTGTGCGTGCTGGGCCTGTGCCTCGCCGGCGTCTCCGCGCAGGTCGGCGACGGGCACCCCGGTGGCCGGCCGGCCACGGCGGTCAACGGGTTCGCGGTCGGCTGCGTCGTCGCCGTGCTCGCCGCCCTGGCCGCCGTCCTGCTCCTGCGGGGGCGTCCCGCGGCGGCGCGCCCCGCCTCACCGCCGTTCCCGGCCGGGAAGTCGACCACCTCGCCGTGACCGCCATCCCCGTCGGGCACGGCGCTGCCGCCCTGCTGCTGATCTGCGACGACTGCGGTCGCGGGTACGGCGGCGACAATGGGCCCGAGGAGTGGGTCGTGCTGTGGCACAGGGCCGTCGCGGACGGGTGGACGGGCCGGGACCGGCCGATCGGACCACACCGCTGCCACTCGTGCGCGGCGTGAACCCACCCCGCCCCGGTGCGCGAGCCGGGACCGCGACACCCCGGTGACCCGGTCACCGCGCCGACGTGGCGGGAACCGTGGTGGCACTCGGGGACGTGGTGGTCGTCGCCGTGGCGGAGGTGGGGGCCGGGCGTTGGGTCACGGTCGGTGTGGCGGCGGGGACCGTCGTGGTGGTCAGCGGCCGGGGTTCGCGCTGGGGGGTGACACCGCAGGCCGCGGTGAGCAGGGCGCCGGCGGTGAGCAGGGCGGCGATGGCGAGCGGGGCGGGGGTGGTCCTCACTGGTCGGCCTCCGGGAGCTCGACGACGAAGCGGGCGCCGCCGCCGGGTCGGTCCTCGACCCAGACCGCGCCGCCGTGGTGGTGGACGTGCTGGGCGACCAGGGCGAGGCCGAGGCCGCTGCCGGTGTCGGCGCCGCGGCTGCCGGCCCGGGTGCCCCGGTCGAAGCGGTCGAAGATGCGGTCGCGGACCTCGGGCGGCACACCCGGGCCGGCGTCGTCGACCTCCAGCCTGGCGCGGCCGTCCCGTTCGAGGACCGCGACGCGCACCGGTCCGCCGGCGTGGCGCTCGGCGTTGTCGAGCAGGTTGTCGACCACGCGGTCGAGGCGGCGGCGGTCGCCGAGGACCCGGGGGCCGGGCGGTTTGGACCGGACGGGGACCTCGGTGCACGTCCGGGCGTCGAGGACGTTGTCCACCAGCGAGGCGAGGTCGATGGTCTCCAGGTCGGTGTCCTCGGCCCGCTGGTCGGCGCGGGAGATCTCCAGCAGGTCGACCACCATGTGCGCGAACCGGTCGACCTCGGAGGTGAGCAGGTCCAGGGCGCGGCCGGCCGTGCCGGGCACCTCGGCGCGGCGGCGGCGCAGCACCTCGGCGGCGTTGACCATCGTGGTCAGCGGGGAGCGCAGCTCGTGGCTGACGTCACCGGCGAACCGGGCGTCGCGCAGCACCCGCTGCTCCAGCGCGTCGGCGGTGGAGTTGAAGGTCGTCGCCAGGTGGGCCAGGTCGGGGTCGGCCTGCTGCGGCAGTCGGGCCTTGAGGTCGCCGCCGGCGACGCGGGACGCGGCCCTGGTCAGCTCCGTCAGCGGGCGCAGGGCGCGCCGGCCCGCCCAGGAGCCCAGTGCGACGCCGAGCAGCCCGCCGGCCACGGCGCCGGTGATCAGCAGGATGCCGAGGAAGCGGAACGTGCGGTCCAGCTCCACCAGCGGGGCCAGTTCGACGTAGGCGCCATCGGTGGAGTCGATCGGGAGGCTGACCGCCAGGACGGGGATGCCGTCGACTACGAGCCGCTGGGAGGCGGGCGTGTCGCGTCGCCCGAGGTCGACCAGCTCGTCCGGCAGGACCCGCGGGTCGATCTGCCGCCCGCTGGTGAGCACCTGGCCGGGCCGGTAGAGCAGGACGGTGGAGTCGGGTCCGGTGGTCAACCCGGTCAGCAGGTCCTCCAGGCCGTCGGAGCCCGTGCGCAGCGCCTCGTCGACCAGGCGGACGTTGACCTCGGCCTGCCGGGTGGCGCTCTGCTCGCGCTGGCGCTGCATGTAGCCCGACGTCAGGTTCCACACCATGACGGCGAGCGCGCTGGTCAACAGCAGCGAGCCGATGCCGAGGACCAGGGCGACGCGCCAGCGCAGCGACAACCGGCGCATCAGCCGTCCAGCCGGTAGCCCGTGCCGCGCACGGTGGTGATCAGCGTCGGGTCGTCGGGGTCCGGCTCGACCTTGCGGCGCAGGCGGCGGATGTGGACGTCGAGCAACCGCGTGTCGCCGAAGTAGTCGTAACCCCACACGCGTTGCAGCAGCTGTTCGCGGCTGACCACCCGGCCGTCGGCCGAGGCCAGCTCCACCAGCAGGCGGAACTCCGTCCTGGTGAGGTGCACCTCCGCGCCGGCGCGCGTCACCGTGCCCGCTTCGGGGTGCACCTCCAGGTCCCCGACCCTGATCAGCTCGTCCTGGCGGCCGGTGCGACGCAGCAGCGCCCTGATCCGCGCGGCCAGGACGGACGCCACCAGCGGTTTGGTGACGTAGTCGTCGGCGCCCGCTTCGAGGCCCGCGATGACGTCGCCCGCGTCGGTCCGGGCGGTGACGATGATGATGGGCAGGTCACCCTGGGCGCGTATGGTGCGGCAGACCTCCAGGCCGTCCACACCGGGCAGCATCAGGTCCAGCAGCACCACGTCGAACACCGCGGTCCCCAGCAGCGCGAGGGCGTCCTCGCCGGACACGGCGTCGGTGACCGTGAAGCCCTCGTCGTCGAGCGCGAGGCCCAGTGCCTGCCTGATGTGCTCGTCGTCCTCGACCAGCAGCACGGAGAGGGTCATACCCCGATCTTCCGGGTGGAACGGCGGTGCCGCCGCACGATGGCCGGTCCCACCGCCGAACGCAAGCCGATCGCAAGGTCGCCCGCCCGGTGCACCCGTGTTTGGGGCCCGGGCGCGCGGGTACCGGCCCGACGTGGACGACGGGTTCGGCGAGCCGGACTCGTCGCCCGACGACGCGCGACCACGTGCCGGAGTGACGGAGGGATCGCATGGCCGACCGGATCGCGGACATCTGGGGTGCCCGCACGCCGCACGCGAAGGACGCGCCGTGGCCGGTGCGGGTGGACCTGCACCTGGACCGCGGGCTGGCGGAGTCGGACGTGGACCGGTGGGTGCAGTCGGCGTGCGTGCTGTGCAGCAACGGCTGCGGCTGCGACATCGCGGTCAGGGACGGCCGCGTGGTCGGCGTGCGCGGTCGCGCGAGTGACGTGGTCAACCACGGACGGTTGGGCCCCAAGGGGCTGTACGGCTCGTGGCAGTGGAACGGCTCCGACCGGTTGACCCGTCCGCTGGTGCGGCGGGGCGGCGTCCTGGTGGAGGCGGACTGGGACACCGCGATGGACCTGGTGGTCCGGCGGTCGCGGGAACTGCTGGACGAGGTCGGACCGCTGTCGCACGGCTTCTACACCAGCGGGCAACTGTTCCTGGAGGAGTACTACACGCTCGGCGTGATCGGCAAGGCCGGGCTGGGCACGCCGCACATGGACGGCAACACCCGGCTGTGCACGGCCACCGCGGCGGCGGCGCTGAAGGAGAGCTTCGGCTCCGACGGGCAGCCCGGCAGCTACAGCGACGTCGAGTCCTGCGACGCGATCTTCCTGTTCGGCCACAACATGGCCGAGACCCAGACCGTGCTGTGGGCGCGCGTGCTCGATCGGCTGCACGGCCCGGACCGACCCGTGGTGGTCGCGGTCGACCCGCGCCGCACCAAGGTCGCCGAGGCCGCGGTGGAGTCCGGGGGAGTGCACCTCGCGCCGCTGCCCGGCACCAACCAGGCGCTGATGAACGGCCTGGTCCGTGAGCTGATCGCCCACGATTGGGTCGACCACGGCTACGTCGCCGCGCACACCCTGGGCTACGACGACCTGGCCGCCACCGTCGAGCCGTACACGCCCGAGCACGTCGCCGGGATCTGCCGGGTCGACCCCGACGAGCTGCGGCGGGCGGCGCGGATCTTCGGTACGTCCGGGCGGGTGCTGTCCACGGTGTTGCAGGGCTTCTACCAGTCCCACCAGGCCACCGCCGCGTCCTGCCAGGTCAACAACCTGCACCTGCTGCGCGGCCTGATCGGCCGGCCCGGCTGCGGCGTCCTGCAGATGAACGGCCAGCCCACCGCGCAGAACACCCGCGAGGCCGGCGCGAACGGCGACCTGCCGGGCTTCCGCAACTGGGACAACCCCGAGCACGTCCGCGAGCTGGCGGAGCTGTGGAACGTCGACCCGCTGACCATCCCGCACTGGGCGCCGCCCACCCACGCCATGCAGCTCTGGCGCTACGCCGAGCAGGGCTCCATCCGGTTCCTGTGGATCTCCGCGACCAACCCGGCCGTGTCGCTGCCCGAGCTGCCGCGCATCCGCGACGTCCTCGCGAAGGACGACCTGTTCGTGGTGGTGCAGGACGGGTTCCGCACCGAGACCGCCGAGCACGCCGACGTGGTGCTGCCCGCCGCGCTCTGGGGTGAGAAGCAGGGCACGTTCACCAACGTCAACCGCACCGTGCACTTGTCGGAGAAGGCCGTCGAACCGCCCGGCGAGGCACGCTCGGACCTGGACATCTTCCTCGACTACGCGCGGCGCATGGACTTCCGCGACCGCGACGGGCAGCCGCTGGTCACGTGGTCCGATCCCGAGGGCGCGTTCGAGGCGTGGAAGGAGTGCAGCAGGGGACGGCTGTGCGACTACACCGGCCTGTCCTACGACAAGCTGCGCGGCGGCAGCGGCATCCCGTGGCCGTGCGACGACGAGCACCCCGAGGGCTCCGACCGGCTCTATGCCGACGGGGTGTTCCCCACTCACCCGGACGTGTGCGAGGACTACGGCCACGACCTGCTCACCGGCGGCACCACCTCGCCCGAGCGGTACAAGGCCCAACGCCCGGACGGCCGCGCGTTCCTCAAGGCCGCCGAGTACGCGCCCCCGCCGGAACAGCCGGACGAGGAGTACCCGTTCGTGTGCACCACCGGCCGCACGGTCTACCACTTCCACACCCGCACCAAGACCGGTCGGTCCCGGCAGCTGCGCCGCGCGGCGCCCGAGCCGTGGGTGGAGCTGTCGGCCCGCGACGCCGCCGCGCTGGGCGTCACCGAGGGCGACCTCGTGCGGGTCGAGTCACGCCGGGGCCGCGTCGAGGCGCCCGCCCGCGTCGGACGGGGCCGTGACGGCGTGGTGTTCGTGCCCTTCCACTACGGCTACTGGGACACCGGTGGCGACCGGCACGCGCGGGCGGCCAACGAGTTGACCGCCACCGAGTGGGACCCGGTGTCCAAGCAACCCCTGTTCAAGATCGCCGCCGTGCGCGTGACCAGGATCGGTGGCGGCACGCGACCGGCGCCCGCGCCCACCACCACGGCCTCCGCGCCCCACGACCCCGCCGGCGTGCCGGCCACCGCGGGCGAGGACGACGTCCGGGAGGACGTGGCGCCCACCGGGCCGCCCACCCCGCCACCGGTCCCCGACCGGACCCCCACCGTGCCGCACCCCGCGTCGAAGGGCTGAACCGTGCACCTGGCCACCTACCTGGGACTGCTGCACACCTCGCTGACCACCCTGGCCGACGCCTTCCGCGAGGTCGGCCGAGGCCACGGCGAGGAGCCGGACGTGCGGCACACCTGCCAGGTCCTCGCCGCCCGCGTCGACCGCCAGGCCGAGGCCCTGGCGCCCGTGGTCGAGCGCTACGGCGAGCACCGCGAGGAAGAACCCGAGCGCCTGCACGCCACCGGCCTGGATACCACCCGCGGCGGTCCCGTCGGCCTGCTGCGCGACCTCCAGGACCTCTACACGCTGGCGAGCCTGACCGACATCACCTGGACCGTCGTCGGCCAGGCCGCCCAAGGGCTGCGCGACCGCGACCTGATCGCCGTCGTCGCCTCCGGCGAGCAGGACACCGCCCGCCAGCTGACCTGGTTGCGCACGCGGATCAAGCAGGCGGCGCCCCAGGCCCTCATCGCGGCGCGGTGAGCGCACGCCGACGTCACCGCGTCGATCCCACGATGTGATGACGCGGAACCACGTGTCTGGCCGCACCGACCGGCACCCCGCGTGGTGGCGGGCTTCCCGCCTTGCCGCAGCAGGTGGTCTTATCACCCGTGCGCGTTGCGTTCGTCGTCCTCCCCCCGTGGGGCGGTTCTACTGGTGGTCGACGGATTCGGAGATCCGGGTCGGTGGTGTCACGGCCCGGAGAAGTGCGAGGGGTGAGGTCCATGGCATTCCGGAAGACGCTGGTGGCGCTGGTGGTCGCGGGATCGGTGGCGGTGTGGGTGCCCCCGGCCGGGGCGGCCGCGACGGCGCGGGACGCGACCGTGGCGGTGATCGAGAGCGCGAACGGCTCGGAGGACGTGTGGCTGCAAACGCTCTGGGACACGAAACCGGTCATCGCCGAGGACTACCGCGGCAGCGGGCGGCAGGTCTGGAGGCTCGGCAGCGGCGACAACCTGATCGAGAACGTGGCGACCGGTCTCTGCGCCGCCGCCATCGGCGGGGTGCTCAAGGGCCGCGAGTGCGACGCCGGCGACCCGGGGCAGCGGTGGTGGCGCGAGGGCAGCGGCGACTCCCGGGTGTTCGTGAACGACGAGTTCGGCACTTGCGTCACCTACGACGGGCACGAGCGCAGCCCGCGCCTGGAGGAGTGCGACTTCGCCCGGATCGACCAGCGCTGGTACGTCAACGAGCAGTAGCGGACCGGTGATGCCGGCCGGATCGGCGCCGACTCCTCCGGTCCGGTCGGTGCCCGTCCCCGGTGCCCGTTCCCCGCCGTCGCCGGCACGGGGGAACCGCTCCTGCCGAGAGCTGATCCGCCCACGGCAGCGGGACCGGCGAACCGCGGCGGCGCACCGGCATCGTCGGGGCATGACCGACAACGAGAAGCGGCCGCTGTTCGACCACCGGCTCCGGGAACGGTTCCTCGGCCAACGGGTGCTGGTCCTCGACGGCGCGCTCGACGACGACAACGGGACGGTGCTCGCCACCCAGATGCTCTCCCTGGCCGGTGAGGACCCCGGCAAGGACATCGCGCTGTGGATCCACTCGCCGGGCGGCTCGGTCCCGGCGATGCTGGCCATCCGCGACGTGATGCGGCTCGTGCCGTGCGACGTGGCCACGTTCGCGCTGGGGCTGGCGTGCAGCGCGGGGCAGTTCCTGCTGTCCGCGGGCACACCGGGCAAGCGCTTCGCCCTCCCGCACGCCCGCATCCTGATGCACCAGGGCTCGGCGGGGATCGGCGGATCGGCCGTCGAGGTGGAGGTGCAGGCGGACGACCTGCGCCACACCCGCGACACCGTGCTCGGGATCATCGCGCAGGACACCGGCCAGTCGATCGACCGGATCTTCGCCGACTCCCTGCACGACCGCTGGTTCACCACCGCGCAGGCGCGCGACTACGGCTTCATCGACCACGTCGTCGACAGCCTCGACCAGGTCGTCCCCGTGCGCACGCACGAACTGGGGCTGGGTTCGGCGACGGGGGCGCGCGCGTGAGCACCTACACCATCCCCAACGTCATCACCCGCGGTGCCGGCGGCGAGCGGGTCATGGACGTCTACTCGCACCTGCTGTCCGAGCGGATCGTCTACCTCGGCACCGCGATCGATTCCGGCGTGGCCAACGCGCTGATCGCCCAACTGCTGCACCTGGAGGCGGACAACCCGGACCGCGAGATCAACCTCTACGTCAACAGCGAGGGCGGCGACCCGTCCGCGATGCTCGCGCTCTACGACACCATGCGCTACATCAAGGCGCCGGTGGCGACGACGTGCGTCGGCCAGGCGGTCGCGGCCGGCGCGGTGCTGCTGGCCGCGGGCGCGCCCGGGCACCGCTTCGTGCTGCCCCACACCCGGGTGGTGCTGCACCAGCCCGCGGCGCGCGGCCGGGGGACCATCCCCGACCTCATCCTCCAGGCCGACGAGGTCGTGCGGGTGCGCACCCAGCTGGAGGAGATCCTCTCGCTGCACACCGGTCGCGCCGTCGCGCAGCTGCGGCACGACACCGACCGCGACCGGGTGTTCGACGCGGCGGAGGCGGTCGGCTACGGGCTGGCGGACCACGTCCTCGAACACCGGGCGTGACACCGCGGGTCTCAGGCGGCCATGAGCACGGGTCCGGCGGGGCGTCGTCCGAGCGCGGGGCCCGTGCCGCGGTGCCGCCGGACGTCGCCCGCGATCCCGGTGAGCAGGTCGGCCAGGTCGAGGCCGAGCGCGCCGGTGACCGCGGCGATCATCTCGCTGGAGGGCTCCTTGCGGCCGCGTTCGATCTCCGACAGGTACTGCGGCGAGAGCCCGGCCCGCTCGGCGACGTCGACGAGGCGGCTGCCGCGCTCCTCCCTGGCCGCGCGCAGGTTCCGGCCCAGCACTTCGCGCCACAACGGCTCCGGTCCGGGGCCGGGTGTGCGGGGGCGCTTCCGGTGGAGGGAGGTGATGTCCGCCATGCGGCCATCCTGACGCAGGTGCCGGGGTGCGGGGCCGGTTTCCACTCCGGGCGAAACACGATCGGCCGCGCGGCGTCGTCAGCGGCGTCGGAGGGCTTGATGACTTCAGTGTAGGTGAAAGATTTTCGCACTGGTGGACGCACCGATGCGGTGAGCGGGGGAGGAGGCGATGATCGGGCACATGGCTGTTGACCCGCGTGGCGCCGACCTGAAACGACTGCTCGCCGAAGACCCGGGTGGGCCGGTGGTGATGTTGAACCTGCTGCGTTTCGCCGAGGGCGGTGTCGAGTCCTACCGGGAGTACGCGCGCCACCTGACCAGGACGTTCCTGCCCCGTTACGGGGGCGAGGTGCTGTACGCGGGCACCGGGTCCACGGTGCTGGTCGCGGAGGACGGGCAGAGCTGGGACGCGGTGGTCGTGGTGCGTTACCCCGATCGGGCGGCGTTCGCGCGGATGGTCGCCGATCCGGAGTACCAGGAGGTCACCCGGCTGCGGACGGTCGCGCTGAGCGAGGCGGTGCTCCAGGCCACCAGTCCCTGGGGGTAGGGGCGGGAGGGACTTTCGGGAAGTGTTGCGGCCGTGGGGCCGCAACAGTTTCGGAAACCCTTGTTGCGCGGTGTCCGCCCTCGCTAGAACTGGTCGGCCGTCGGTCGGTTCGGGAGGGATCGCGCATGCGCTCGATGGGACTCTTGTTACCCGTGTTGGTGGTGGCGGCCCTGGTGGCTCCCGTCACGGCGACGGCTCAGGTGGGGCAGCCGCCGGGATGGCAGTCGCAGTCGCAGTCGGGGTGGTCGGTCGGCGGTGGGCGGTTGGCGTGGACGGCGCCCGCGCCGGTGCCGCCGGGTGGTGCCGCGGTCGAGTTCTGGGACGGTGACCGGTTCCTGGGGGTGCCGCGGCCGTCCGCCGATCTGCGCACGTACACGTTGGACGCGGTGTCGGTGGGTGGTGCGGACGGGCTTGAGGTGCGGCTGTCGGGCAGGCGGTTGGACGTCGAGGAGCCCGCGCCGCCGTCGGTCGCGGTGGATGCGGTGTTGCCGGCGTTGTCGCCCGCGGGGGAGGTCGATCCGGGCAGGCCGGGTCGGTTCTCGACGCGGACGGGGGAGTACGCGCTGGACCCGGTCGCGGTGCCGGGTTATCCGGTTCCGCTGGAGTTGGAGGGCGTGGTGGTCGCGCCGGTGGATGCGCCGGGGCGGCGTCCGTTGGTGTTGTTCCTGCACGGTCGGCACGCCACCTGCTACGAGGGGTCCGTGGTGCTGTTGGAGTGGCCTTGTCCGGTGTCCGCGAAGCCGGTGCCGAGTCATCGCGGGTACCTCCAGGCGCAGCGGTTGCTCGCGTCGCAGGGGTACGTGACGGTGTCGGTGTCGGCGAACGCGGTCAACGCGCACGACGTGTTGGACGTGGAGGCGGGTGCGGGGGCGCGGTCGGCGTTGGTGCGCGCCCACTTGGCGAAGTGGGCGGAGTGGGCGGGTGCCGGTCGGGGTTCCGCGCCGGAGGTGGTTCGTGCCGCGCCGGTGGCGGATCTGGGCAACGTGTTGCTGGTGGGGCATTCGCGTGGTGGTGAGGGGGTGAACCGGGCGGCGGTCGACAGCGTCACGCCGCCGCCGCCGGGGGGTGGGTTCGACGGTCCGGTGCGGTGGACCGTGCGGGGGATGGTGTTGATCGGTCCGACGATCTTCGGGCACAACCCGGCGCCGGATGTGCCGTCGGTGACGATCCTGCCGGGTTGTGACGGGGACGTGTCGGATCTGCAGGGGCAGTTGTTCGTGGACGGGACGCGGGGTGTGAGCCGGGGGGCGGCGTTGCACAGCGCGTTGTACTTCGTGGGTGCGAACCACAACTTCTTCAACGCGGAGTGGACGCCGGGGCAGGCGGAGGCTCCGGCGTCGGATGATTTCCCGGTGTCGTGGGTGGACGCGGTGTGTTCGCCGGGGACGGCGACGCGGTTGACGGCCGGGCAGCAGCAGGCGGCGGGTGCGACGTACGTGGCGGCGGCGGCGCGGTTGTTCGTGGCGGGGGATCGGCGGGTGTTGCCGTTGCTCGACGGGTCGGGGGTTCGTGCGCCGTCGGCTGATCCGGTGCGGGTGTTGGCGCACGCGGTGGGTGGTGCGCGGTCGGCGTTCGTGGTGCCGGACGAGGTGACGTCGGCGGGTGGGTCGGCGCGGGTGTGCGCGCAGGTGTCGGCTGATCCGGCGGTGGCGTGCGTCGATCCGGCGGTGAGTCGTCCGTCGCCGCACTTCGTGCGGTTCAACCGGATCGTGCCGGAGTCCGGGCGGTTCGCGGTGGCGTTGCGGTGGGCCGCGGACGGGGAGGTGGGGACGGTGCGGCCGGGTGCGCCGGTGTCGTTGGCAGGGTCGCGGGAGTTGGCGTTGAGGTTGGCGGTGCCGCCGAACACGGCGGGGAGCCGCTTCGACGTGGCGGTGACCGATGTGGCGGGTCGTCGCGCGGTGTTGGGTTCGGTGGTGGTGGACGGGTTGCCGGCCACGGCGCGGTTGTCGGCGAACTGGGCGCAGGAGGTGCGTGTGCCGTTGCCGTCGCGGGGGGTGGACCTGCGTCGCGTGGCGGGGTTGGAGTTGGTGCCGCGTGGTGGTTCGGGGCAGGCGTGGTTGGTCGACGCCCATGGTTGGGCTCCGGGGTTGCCCGATCCGCGTCCGGTGGCGTTGCCGCGGGTGGACGTGGGTGCGTTGACCGTGGAGGAGGGGGACTCGGGGACGCGGACGGTGGGGTTCCCGGTGTCGGTCACGGGTGGTGGTTCGGGTGCGGTGCGGGTGTTCGTGCAGGAGGCGGGTGGTGCGGGGTACGTGGAGCAGGTGGTGGTGGTCGAGCCGGGGCAGCGGGTGGTCGAGGTTCCGGTGCGGGTGGTGGGCAATACGCGGTGGAGTTTCGACGTGCGGCGTTCGGTGTTGGTGAAGGCCGTGCGGGGGGTGGTCGTGGGTCATCACGTGGACAGGTTGACGGTGCCGAACGACGATCCGCCGCCGACGATCGTGGCCACGCCGGTGGCCGATGAGGTCGTGGAGGGCGGGACCTTGGTCTGGCGGGTGACGTTGTCGTCGGTGGCGGATTCGAACTTCACGGTCCAGGGGCGGGCGGTCGCGCCGGAGGGGGTGGAGTTGTCGACGACGGATGTCGACGAGGTGTGGTTCCGGCAGCGGGTTTCCCGGGAGGAGCCGTTGCCGTCGCGGGCGTTGTCGAGCACGGGGGTGTCGGTGACGGCGTACTTCCGGGCGGGGGAGACGGACAAGGAGGTGTTCGTGCTGACGGCGCCGGATGCGGAGGTGGAGTCGGTGGAGCGGGTCCGCTTCGACCTCGCGCCGCTCACCCCGGGGGTGCCGGGTGTGTCGGTGGTCGGTTCGGTGGTGGATGGTGTGCCGGGCGTGCGGTGAAGCCGGTGGCCGCGCGGGCTTGTCGTCCGCGCGGCGGTGGGGGTGGGGTGTCGGTCAGGGGTGGTCGACGCCGGTGAGTTCGGTGGCCGCCGCCCAGAGTCGTCTGCCGACGGCGGGGTCGGCGGCTTCCCGGCTGAGTCGGGCGTCGGTGACGGGGCCTCGTGTCTCCCAGAGCCTGGACGGTCCGAGGAACCGGCCGCCGCGCACGTCGGGGTCGGTGGCGGCGCGCAGTTGGGGCAGTGCGCCCTGGTGCGCGGGTTGGGTGAGGACGAGGCCGGCGCGGGCGATGAGTCGTCCGCGCCGGCCCTGGTGCGCCCAGGCCCGTGGGGTGAGGTTGGTGCGGGTGAGGCCGGGGTGGGCGAGGACGCTGGTGACGGGTGATCCGGTGGCGCGCAGTCGGCGGTCGAGTTCGAGGCCGAGGACGGTGGTGGCGAGCTTGGAGCGGCCGTAGGCGGTGGCGGCGCGGTAGCCGTGTTCGGACATGAGGTCGTCGAAGTCGAGGTGGGCGGTCTTGTGGGTGATGGAGCTGAGGCTGACGACGCGGGCCCGCGGTGCCGCGGCGAGGGTGTGGAGCAGGAGGCCGGTCAGTGCGAAGTGGCCGAGCGCGTTGGTGGCGAGGTGCAGTTCGAAGCCGTCGGCGGAGGTGCGGCGTGGGCCGAGCAGGACGACGCCGGCGTTGTTGACCAGCAGGTCGATCGACGGGTGGTCGGCGGTGAGCTTCGCGGCGAAGGTGCGCACCGAGTCGAGGGAGGCCAGGTCGAGTTCGTGCACGTCGACGTCGCCGCCGATGTCGCGGGCGGCCTGCCGGCCGGCGGTGGTGTCGCGGACGGCGAGGACGACGTGGGCGCCGCGGCGGGCGAGTTCGGTGGCGGTGACGAGGCCGAGGCCGGAGTTCGCGCCGGTCACGACGGCGGTCCGGCCGTGCTGGTCGGGGATGTGGTCGGTGGTCCAGGTGGTCATCCGCTGCTCCCGGGGGTGTCGGTGTGGTGCGCCGACGACGCTAGGGGCGGTTCGGGCGGGTTGGGTGGTCCTCGGTTGCCGGGGTGTGGCAGACCTACCCTGGGTGGTCGGGGGAGGGGGAGACTCGGGGTATGAGCAGTGGTCACCCGTACGCCCGTGAGCTCGGTGATTTCCTCCGCGCCCGGCGCGGTCGGCTGAGTCCGCACGAGGTCGGTCTGGAGCCGGGTGGGCGGCGCAGGGTCAGTGGGTTGCGGCGGGAGGAGTTGGCGCTGCTGGCCGGGTTGAGCACCGACTACTACCAGCGGATCGAGCAGGGTCGGGAGGTGCGCCCGTCGGATGACGTCCTGGAGGCGATCGCCGGCGCGCTGGGGCTCGACGGGGAGGAGTGCCGGCACCTGTTCGCGTTGGCCCGTGCCGCTCGTCGTCCGCTGCCCGGCCGGGTGGACCGCGCTCCGGAGCGGGTGCCGGAGAGCACGCGTCGGTTGTTGCGGGTCGTGGACACCCCGGCGGTCGTGCTGGGCAGGCACCTCGACGTGCTCGACTGGAACCCGATGGCGGAGGCGTTGCTCGGTGATCCGGGCGACCGCTCGCCCGACCGGCTCAACATGCTGTTGCTGTTGTTCGACGACGCGGTGACCGGGGAGCGGAGCTGTCCGGACTGGGAGCGGCAGGCGTTGGACTACATCGGCATGATGCGCGCCGCCGTGGCCACCGATCCCACCCATCCCCGGGCCGCGGCGGTCGTGGGCGAGTTGAGCATCCGCAGTGCGGAGTTCCGGCGGCTGTGGGCGCGGCACGACGTGCGCGAGTCGGTCAGCGGCACCAAGACCTTCCGGGTGCCGGAGGTGGGGGACGTGGTCCTGGACTGGGACACCTACCCGCTGCCCGGCAACCCCGGTCCGGTGATGTTGGTGTTCACGGCCGAGCCGGGCAGTGCCGACGCGGACCGGCTGGAGCTGCTGGCGTCGTTGCGCGCGACCCGTTCGGCGTTCGTCGAGGGGCGTTCGGCGGGGTCGTGACCTGTCCTGTTCGGGGGGTGGCGGTGCACTCGACGGGGTTGTCCCGGGTGGACGGCCGGGTGAACCCGCCGTCGCCGGCTGCGGCCGCGAGGGGGACGGCGCTAGCGTCCCGGGGGTCCGGTCGTCGAGCGCGAGGGGTCCTCCGGTGCGCAGGTTCACCACCGTCCTGTCGGCAGTCCTGTTGGCGGCGGCCCTGGCGTCCGCCCCTCCCGCCCACGCGGCGCCGGCCGATCCCACCGAGTGCTCCGCCGGGCTGTACCACGACGACCGCAGGCTCGGGCCCGAGCGGCTGCCCGTGTTGGGCGAGGTCGGTCGGCAGCTGGTCGGCTACAGCCGCACCGGGTCCCTCGGCGAGGAGCAGTTCCTGTCGACCTACTACGACGACGCGGCGGGGTCGTGGCGTTACCCGCCGCAGGACGGGTACGAAGTGGACCCGTCCGGCGAGCCGATCACGTGGCGGGAGCCGTTGGCGGAGGGTGAGCTGGTCGACCGCTACGGCAGCGAGTACGGTGCCTTCCTCGCTCCTCGGGGGCTGCGCTACACCAGCCGCTCGATCCCGCCGCAGAACCTCGTCGGCGTCCCGGCGGAGGACTGCAACTACCACGTCTACCGCGTCATCGCGGACTTCGAGGTCGACGCGGGTCCCATCGCGCCGTGGTTCGGCCAGGCCGGTGGCGGTGTGCAGTACCAGTTGCGGGGAGCGCTCGTGCCGGGCGCGCCGGAGCGGTTGAACGTGCTGTGGTTGCTGGACAACGGCTACCTGCAACGCCTGCGCTGACGCCTGGTCGCGGGCTTCCGCGGCGCTGTCGGGGAGTGCCGCACGGGAGCGCTGTGGGGGAGCGACAAAGGAGTTGGCCGGGCTTGTCCGTTTCGGACAAGCCGTCGCGTCGCGTCGGCGTCATCCTGGACTCAGGACGGCAACGGACGTCACGACGTGGAGGTGGTCATGACAGGTGTGGAACGCGGCGGCGCGTCGGGGGGCCGCCTCTCCGATCACCTGCCCGGGTTGCGGGCCGAACTGGAGCGGCAGCGCCGGTTTCGGCTCGAACAGCTGGCCGGACTCGCCCGGTCGTCCACGGCCCCGGCCGGCGACGCGGCACGTCGCGAGGTCGCCCTCGCGGTGGCCGACGCGGCCCGCCAGGCGCTGCTGGACGTCGACATCGCGCTCGCGCTCGTGGAGACCGGCGACTACGGCCGCTGCCGCGGTTGTCGGGAGGACATCCCGCTCCGCCTGCTGCGCGCCATCCCCACCACGCGGTGGTGCCTCGGTTGCCGGCAGCTCCTCATCCCCGTCGACGACCTCGACCCCGGTGCGATCCCGCAGCACGAACTGGCGGCGTACGCGGCCTCCCGGACACCGCGCGCCCGGCATCCGCGACACGTTCGCGGCACCGCCGCCGGGCGTCGGCACCACGGCACCCGCCGCACCGTCGCCGCGGGCTGACCCCTCCGGTCGTCGGTCGTCGCGTCGGTGGCCCGGCCGGCGCCGGGACGTACCCAGGAGGTGGATGTGCTCAGCGAGCGCGAACAGGACACGCTGCTCGAAATCCAACGTCGGCTGACCGCCGACGACCCCGACTTCGAGCGGTCCTTCCGGGCACTCGACGAGGTCACCCCGGCGGTCGGGCCGACGCGTCCCCGGATCAGCTCCGTGATCATCGCCCTGGCGGCGGGCTTCGCCGTTCTCGTGCTGCTGGCCGGGTCGCCGGTGGGCGCGCTGCCCTACGCCGCCATCGCGGTGCTGGTCCGGGTGGTCCGCGACCTACCCGACACCACCGCCCGGCACGAGCGCCGCGAGTGACCGCAACCGTCGGCCGGGGCGGGTCGCGGGCCGTGCAGTTGCGGGTGACGACGCCCTGTGGTCCTCTGGGCCACAACGTCGGTGCGGAAAGGGCGGACGAGAGCCAGTGGATGTGCCCCAAGTCGTCTGGTGGCTCACGATCGCCGGGATCGTCGGCCTGCTGTTGTTCGACTTCCTGGTCCACGTGCGCAAGGCGCACGTGCCCACCCTGCGCGAGGCGGCGGTGTGGTCGACCCTCTACGTGGGGATCGCCCTGCTCTTCGGCGTCGCCGTGTTCGTCTTCGGCGGCTCGGCGATGGGGACGGAGTACTTCGCCGGGTACGTGACGGAGAAGGCGTTGTCGGTGGACAACCTCTTCGTCTTCCTGATCATCATGTCGAGCTTCAAGGTGCCGCGTGCCGATCAGCAGAAGGTCCTGCTGTTCGGGATCGTCTTCTCCCTGATCGCCCGCACCGGGTTCATCCTGCTCGGGGCCGCCCTGATCGACATGTTCGCCTGGGTCTTCTACGTCTTCGGCCTGATCCTGCTGCTCACCGCCGGCAACCTGCTCAAGCCGTCGGGCGAGGACAGCCGCTCGGCGGACAACGTCGTGATCCGGCTCGCCCGGAAGCTGGTGCGCACCACCGACACCTACGACGGCGACAAGCTGTTCACCACCGTGGGCGGCAAGCGGGCCATGACGCCGATGCTGCTGGTCATGATCGCCATCGGCGGCACGGACATCCTGTTCGCCCTGGACTCCATCCCGGCGATCTTCGGGCTCACGCAGAACGTCTACCTCGTGTTCACCGCCACCGCGTTCTCGCTGCTGGGGCTGCGCCAGCTGTACTTCCTCATCGACGGGCTGCTCAACCGGCTCGTCTACCTCGCCTACGGGCTGGCCGTGATCCTCGGGTTCATCGGCGTGAAGCTCGTCCTGCACGCCCTGCACGAGAACAACGTGCCCTTCATCAACGACGGGCAGCCGGTCGACGTGGTCGAGATCAGCACCCCGCTGTCCCTGAGCGTGATCATCGGCGTCCTCGTGGTCACCGTGGTCGCGTCCATGACCAGCCCGTGGGGCCGGGCGCAGAACGTGATCGCCTCCGCCCGGCGCCACGCCGTCGAGTACCTCGACATCGAGGTGGACCCCGCGCGCCGCGCCGAGGTCTTCGCCGCGCTGCTCGCCGAGGAGGCCACGCTCAAGCAGCTCCCCGAGAGGTACCGGGCCCGCATCCGGGAAGAGGAGAAGCTGATGACCCTGCTCAAGCGCGCCCACGACGCGCACGCCGGGACGTAGCCGGACGACCCGGTCCGCGGTCACGACCGGGGGCCGCCCTCACACCCGGTCCTCGTCCTCGCCGTCACCCCGGCCCCGGGGCCCGGGGGCGTTCCGGCCGTCGCGGTGGTGGGCGGCGCGGGCGATCGCGTGCGCGGACACCGGCGAGGTGAGCGCGACGAACACGATCGCGAGCACGGCGAAGGTGATGATCGTCGCGTCCTCGGTCGCGATGGAGGACGCCAGGACGGCGATCACCCCCGGTCCGGTGGCCAGGCCCTGGGCGTGCAGCTGGACGTAGGTGTCGGTCAGGCGCAGCACGCCGGCGAGGCTGATCGTGAGCAGCACCAGGCCGATCAGCAGCAGAGCGCCGCCGAGCACGTCGAGCAGGATCGAGATCATCCGAACGGACCCCCGGAGCCGAGGTAGCGGGCCGTCGCCACGGTGGCGACGAAGGACAGCAGGGCGAGCGCCACCGCGGCGTCGAAGTAGTACGCCTGCCCCCGCAGGTAGGACAGCAGGGCCAGCAGCGCGATGACGATCACCGCCAGCAGGTCGAGCGCGACGACGCGCTGGAGCACGTCGCGGGCGCGCACCAGGGCCAGGCCGCCGCCGACCAGCAGCAGCGTCATCCAGAACAGGGCGGGGACCACGATGAAGGCGGGCATGGCGGTCAGGGGAGGACGCGGCGCTGCCGCCGCCGGTAGGAGTCGAGCTGCCCGGCGACCACGGCGTCGGGGTCGCGCGCGTCGAGCACGTGCAGCAGCATCCGGCCGCGCTCCTCGTCGACCTCGACGACGACGGTGTCCGGCACGAAGCCGACCCGCACCCCCCAGGCCGCCGCCGAGGCCGGTCCTCCGCGGGGGATCGGGACCTCCACCAGCCCCGCCGCCGAGGGACCGCGGCCCACGAGGCAGGCCGCGGTCCGCCACGTGCCCACCGCCAGGTCCACCAGCGTCCCGCCGACCAGGGCGGGCACCCCCGCGAGCCGACGCCCCAGCTCCGCGCGCGGCGGCGGTTCGTGCGGGCGGACCCGTCCGGCCACGGCCACGAGCGCGCCCGACAGGACGAGTCCGACCAGGACGTCCCCGGGGTGCAGGCTCGTCAACGCCAGCAGGTACACCGAGGTGAGCACGAGCACGCGCAGCAGCAGGGCGATCATCCGACCTCCGTCGTCATGGGGTGTCCACGGCCAGCAGGGCGTCGACCGCGTGGCCGCCGATCACCAGCAGCGGCTCCGGCCACAGCCCGACGGCGAGCACGACCAGCGCCAGCACCGCCGCGGACAGCCGCTGCGGCAACGGGCTCGCCGCACCGGTCGCCGACGGGTCCGGACGCCAGAAGCGGCGCTGGTAGACCTGGAACAGGTAGACCAGCGACAGCGCGCCGCCGACCAGGAGCAGCACCACGAGGGCGACGCTGCCGGCCACGACCCCGGTGCGGAACAGCTCCAGCTTGCCGACGAACCCCGCCGCCGGTGGCACGCCCGCCACGCTGAGCGCCCCCACCGCGAACGCGGCCGCGACCAGCGCGCCCCGCATCCCCGAGACCAGGAACAGCAGCGCCTTGTTCAACGAGTTGACCACGCTGTAGAGCACGGCGGCGGTCAGGCCGACCGGTCCGCCCACGCCCAGCGCCACCAGCACGTACCCGACCTGCCCGATCGCCGAGTAGGCCAGCATCTCCGCCGCGTCGCCCCGCGCCACCGCCAGCACCCCGCCGTAGACGACCGACGCCGCGCCCAGGACGACCAGTGCGACGCCGGCGTGCCGCAACTGCTCGGGGAACAGGTCCGCGCCGAAGCGCAGCAGGCCGTACGCGCCGATGTTCGCCACGGCGCCGCTGAGGATCGCCGCGACCGCCGGCCGGGCCCCGGCGTAGACGGTGGGCAGCCAGAAGTGGAAGGGGAACAGGCCGAGCTTGACGCTGAACGCGATGAAGAAGCCCGCCGCGATCAGGAGCGCCGCGTTGGGGGTGACGGCGGGCATCCGCTCGGCCACCCGGTCCATCGCCAGCGCCCCGGTCACCCGGTAGGCGCCGGCCACGGACAGCAGGAAGATGAACGAGCCCAGCAGGTTGACCGCGGTGAACACCACGGCCGCCCGCAGCTGCCGGCGCTTGCCGCCGTAGGCGCTCAGCGGGTACGAGGCGGTCATCGCCAACTCGAAGAAGACGTAGAAGGAGAACACGTCGGCCGTGACGAACAGGCCGGTCAACCCGGCCCCGAGCAGCACGACCAGGCCCGGGAAGGTCCGCGACCGCACCCCGCCCACCGCCTCGTGGGCCGCCGCCGCCAGCAGCACGAGGACCGAGAGCGACGCGAACACGACACCCAGGGCGTCCGCCCGCAGCACGATGCCCACGCCGGCCGGCCAGCCACCGGTGACGACCTCCCGGGCGCCCTCGGTGAGCACGTCGGCGGCGAGCACGCCCAGCACGGCGAGGGTGGCGGCGAGCGAGGCGACCGCGAGCCAGGCGACCACCCGCCGGCGGCCGTCCAGCGCGACCAGCACGGCGCCCGACACCCAGGGCACGAGGAGGGCCGTCGACAGCAGCATCAGCGGCCCCGCCCGCGCTCGCCCCACACGCGGTTCTCCTTCTCCACGCGGGTTTCCGCCTCCTCGCCGGTCCCGGTCTCCTCCAGGTCGGCCTGCCGCTGCCGTTGCAACCCGGCCTCGTGCTCGGCCTCCGTCGCGGCCAGCTCGTCCTGCTCGGCGGTCCGGAACACCACGATCGCCCGGTGCACCAGGGCGAGCAGCAGCGCCACCGTGGCCAGCCCGATGACCAACGCGGTCAGCGCCAGCGCCTGCGGCAGCGGGTCGCTCACCCCGTCGCCCGGCCCCACCCCGATCGCCGCCCGCCCCCGGCCCAGGCTCGCGGCGATGATCGTGACGACGGCGCTCTGCGAGATCAGCATGATGCCCGCGACCATCCGGACCAGGTCGCGCTTGAGCAGCAGGTAGGCGCCCGAACCGAACAGCACGGCCGCGGCGAGCGCGAAGGCGAGGATCACCGCCCGCCCACCCCCGGCCGTCGCCCGAGCTGGTGCAGCAGCGTCGTCAGCACGCCGACCACCAGCAGGAACACCCCGAGGTCGAGCAGCAGCGGGGTGAACAGCTCCAGCGCGCCCACCTTCACGACGTGCTCGCCCGGCGCGGGCCGGTGGCTCAGCGGCGGCTCGCCGAGCGCGAGCGGGAAGAACCCGGTCGCCAGCGCGAGCAGCAGGCCGCCGACCGCGAGCTCCGGGGCGTGGCGCAGCACCGGCAGCGCCGCCTCCGCGCCCTCGGCGCCCAGCGCCACGTAGACCAGCGCGATCGCCAGCGCGACGATCACCCCGGCGGCGAACCCGTCGCCCACCTCGGCGTAGCCCTTCGCGATCAGGGCGGCGGCGAACACCAGGCTCGGTCCGGGCAGCAGCCGGGCGACGACCCGCACCACCGAGTCCGGCGGGACGTGCTCCTCCCGCGCGCTCACCACAACCTCCCCCGCCGCATCAGGGTGGCCACGCCGACCACCGCGACCAGCAGCACGGTGATCTCGACCAGCGTGTCCAGGCCGCGGAAGTCGGCGACGATCACCGTGACCACGTCGCCGCCGTGCGCGTCCGGGGTGAGCCGGACGTGCTCCGCCGACACGCTGTCCGACGCGGGCTGGGACAGGAAACCCCACACCGACACGAACACGGCCAGCCCGGCGACGCCACCGGCCGACAGGTCGCGCCGGCGCCGGCCGGGGCGGACCGGGACGACCGGGTCGCGCACCGGGTCCCCGCTGGGCATCCGCGCCAGCGCCGCGACGAAGACCAGCGTGAGCATGGTCTCCACCACGACCGCCACCAGCGCCACGTCCGGGGCGCCGACCAGCGCGTACACCGCGGCCAGCGCGAAACCGACCACCGCCAGCGCGAGCGCCGCGGTCACCCGCGACCGGGCCCTGGCGATCAGCGCGGTCGCGACGACCACCAGCGCCAGCAGCGGCAGGACCAGCCAGTCGGCGCCCGCCACCGCGCCGACGACGTACGCGCCGGCCGTGGGCGTGGCGGCGAACGCCAACCCGATCAGCACCCCCGCCGGCACCAGCACCGCGGCGATGCTGGTGCGCAGGTCCCGCACCTCCCGGTCGTGCAGCGCGGCCGACAGGCGGCCCAGCCCGTGCAGCGCCGCCTCGTAGGCCCGGCGCGGCCCCCACCGCTCTCCTGCCGCGGCCACGACCGGCGCCACCCGGTCCGCCACCCGCGGCAGGGCCAGCAGCAGGCCGCCCAGCGCCCACGCCGCCACCGCCATCAGGTTCTCCGGCCGGGCGTCGAGGTGGTAGGCGGGGGAGAGCGCCACCGGCCCGCCGGCCGAGACGCCGGCCGCGTCGGACGCCAGCCGCGCGAACGGCTCCACCACCACACCCCCGAACACCGCGACCGCCGCCAGGACCACGACCGGGGCGACGAGCAGAGCGGGCATCCCGTCGACCCGCCCGCGCGGCGGACCGAGGAACAGGCCCGCCCAGAAGCGCCCGACGTAGGCGAACGTCAGGGTCGCCGCGACGACCGCCAGCACCGAGGTCGGCGGACCGTGCGCCAGCGCCGCGGTGAACAGCAGCTCGTCCTTGAAGAACCCGATCGTCAGCGGCAGCGCCGCCAGCGTCGCCGACGCCGCGCCGGCCGCCACCGCGAGCACCGGGGCGCGGCGCCCGAGCCCGCCCAGCCGGGACAGCCGGTCCTCGCCGGTCGCCGTCGTCACCGCCCCGGCGGTCATGAACAGGGCGCTCTTGGCCACGCCGTGCGCCAGCACGTAGAACGCCGCCGCGCCGTTGCCCTCGGCCCCGCCCACCCCGTACAGCATGACCACGTAGCCGTACTGCGAGATCGTGGAGTACGCCAGGACCTGCTTGAGCACGTCCTGCCGCAGCGCCAGCACCCCGCCCACCACCACCGACGACGCGCCCACGACCACCAGCCCCGTCAGCACCGCCTCGCTGCGCGCCAGCAGCGGGTGCACGCGGCCGATCACCAGCACGCCCGCCGCGACCATCGCCGCCGAGTGCAGGTAGGCCGACACCGGGGTCGGCGCCGCCATCGCCCTCGGCAGCCAGAAGTGCAGCGGCACCTGCGCGCTCTTGGCCAACGCGGCCACCGCCAGCGACGCGGCCGCCAGGGTGGTGGTCGCCGACCCGTCCGCCCGCTCCAGCAGCTCCGGGATCGAGAACGTCCCGTGCGCCGCGTGGAGCAGCACCGCGCCGACCAGCATCGCCACCGCGGCGATCACCGTGACCAGCAGCGCCATCAACGCCGCCGTCCGCGCCGCCCGCTTCGACCGGTCGAAGCCGATGAGGAAGTACGAGCACACCGCCGTCAGGTCGAAGAAGACGAACACCAGCACCAGGTCCTGCGCGGTCGCCAGCCCCACCATCGCGACCGCGAACAACGCCATCCACGGCCAGAACCGCCACCGCTCCACCGCCGCGCGGCGCTCGTGCTCCAGGTGCAGGGTCAGGTAACGGGTGCCGTAGGCGAAGACGAGCGCGCCGACACCGGTGGCCAGCAGGCCGTAGAGCACGGCGAGGCCGTCGAGCGCGAAGCTCAGCCGCAGGTCCAGGCTGGGTGCCCACGGCACCGAGAACGCGCCGCCGCCGGCGAGCAGGCACAGGGCGAACCCCGCGACCGCGGCGGCGCACGCCACCCACCCCTGCCAGTCGGGCGTCAGGCGCCCGGCATCCCCGTCGGGGGTGTCCACGTCACCGCGAACGACCACGGGCCACTCCTCCGACTGGAAGTCGACTGCCCGGAACGTACGGGATGCCGGCCGGGCCCGCAGGCCGCCTCGGCGCGGTCGTGCGGCGCACGCGGCACGGGGTCATCCGTTCGGGTGTGCCGCTCGGCCGTCCTTCGGTCAGCCGTATAGGAGTCGGGGCCGCCGATGGCGCCACCGCGTCGGTGCCGGCACTGTCCCGCTGCCCGCGCGCGGTCCGCTCGCGGACGAGCGAGCACGGGGGACGCTGTGGCGAACGGGACGAGCGGTGGCCTGCTCCGGCAGCTGTCGAGCCGGCAGATCGGCATGATCTCGCTGGGCGGCACCATCGGCACCGGGTTGTTCCTCGGGTCGAGCCTCGCCATCTCCACCGCCGGACCCGCCGTGGTGCTGGTCTACCTGGTCGGCGCGCTGGCGGCGGTGGCGGTCGCCTACGCCGTGGCCGAGATGGTGGTCGTGCACCCGGACGCGGGCGGGTTCGGCGCGGTCGCCGCGCGGTACGCCGGTCCGCTCACCGGGTACGTCCAGCGGTGGTGCTACTGGGCGACGCAGGTGATCACGGTCGGCGGCGAGGTCGTCGCGGCCGGCCTGTACGTCCGGTACTGGTGGCCGCAGGTGCCGCTGTGGTCCGCGGTGTGCCTGTTCTCGCTGGTGATCCTCGCGGTCAACTTCGCCGCCGTGCGGTTGTTCGGCGAGGTCGAGTACTGGTTGGCGATGATCAAGGTGACGGCGCTGGTCGTCTTCCTCGTCCTCGGCGTGCTGTACGTGGTGTTCGGGCTGCCGGGGCGCGACGCGGTCGGGTTGTCGGCGTGGACCGACCACGGCGGGTTCGCGCCCAACGGCCTGGCGGGCGTGGTGCTGGCGATCACCGTGGCGACGTTCAGCTACGGCGGCGTGGAGTCGGTCGCGATGACCGCCGCCGAGTCGCGCAACCCGGCCCGCGACATCCCGCGCGCGGCCCGGCGGGTGGTGCTGCGGCTGGCGCTGTTCTACGTGCTGGCCACCGGCATCATCGTGGCGATCGTGCCGTGGACGGAGGCGGCGGCGGTCGACGGGGTGGCGGAGAGCCCGTTCGTGCGCCTGTTCGCCGCGATCGGCATCCCCGCGGCCGCCGGGCTGATGAACCTCGTCATCCTCACCGCCGCGCTGTCCGCCGCGAACACCACCCTCTACCTCGCGTCCCGCACCGCGCACTCGCTGGCCCTGGACGGCTACGCGCCCCGTCGGCTGGCCGCGGTGACCGACCGGGGCAGCCCGGTGAACGCGGTGCTCGCCTCGACCGCCGGCCTGGCCGTCGCGGCGGTGGCGGCGGCCCTGTCGCCCGACACGGCGTTCCCGGTGCTGCTGGGCATCGCGATGTTCAGCGGCATGACGGCCTGGCTGCTGATCTTCGTCGCCCACCTGGCGTTCCGGCGCGCCCGCGCGGACCTGCCGCCGTCGGCGGTCCGACTGCCGGCCGCGCCGGTGACCGCCGTGCTGAGCATGCTGTACGTGGTGCTCGTGCTGGTCGCCTCGGCCTTCTCCGCGGCCTTCGGCCCGGCGTGGCGGGTCGGCGTGCCGTTCGTGCTGCTGGTGCTGGCGTCCTACCCGCTGGTCCGCGCCCGCCGCGCGGCCCGGGAGGACCGCGCGGCCCGGGAGCGCCGGGGGGCCGAGGGCTACACCGACTCGGTGTAGCCGTGCTCGACGATCCGCCGCGCGGAGTCGGCGTAGTAGCCGCCCGGTCCCTCCGGTGCGAACGTGCCCAGGCCGTCGACGTACCGGTTGAACATGCAGAACGCCGCCGCGATCAGCACGGTGTCGTGGATCTCGACGTCGGTGGCGCCCAGTGCCCGCGCCGCCTCCACCAGTTCCGGGGTGACCGCGCGGCCCGACCGCTGCACCGCGCCCGCGATCCGCAGCAGCGCCTTCAACTTCTCCGGGATCGGCGCGGTGTCCAGGTCCGCGCGCACCTGCCCCACCAGCGTCAGGCCCTGGTCGAGCTGCGCGGCGGCGAACGCCGAGTGCGACGTGCAGCAGAAGTCGCAGTCGTTCAACCCCGACACGTACGCGGCGATCAGCTCGCGCTCGCCCGCGGGCAGCGAGTGGGGCGCCCGCAGCAGGACCTCGGCCAGTTCGTTGAGCGGCTTGGCCGTCTCGGGCCGGAACCTCATCGGACCGGTGATGCCGGGGAACCGCGTCTCGTCCACGCCGAGGTCGATGTGCGCCATGACCGCCACGCTAGCCGCGGTCGACCCCGGCGGGGATCACCCGCGGCCGGCCGGACTGCGTGGTCCCGCACCGGGAGCACGCGGTCCGGCCGGCCGGCGGCTCAGATCACGCCGAGGGCGAGCATCGCGTCGGCGACCTGGATGAAGCCGGCGATGTTCGCCCCGGCCAGGTAGTTCCCGGGCTTGCCGTACAGGTCCGCGGCCTCCAGGCAGCGGTCGTGGATGCCGTGCATGATGTCGGCGAGCCGCCGTTCGGTGTGCTCGAAGCCCCAGGAGTCCCGCGACGCGTTCTGCTGCATCTCCAGGGCGCTGGTGGCCACCCCGCCGGCGTTGGCCGCCTTGCCCGGCGCGAAGAGGACGCCGGCGTCGGTGAACAGCCGGACCGCGTCCGGGGTGCACGGCATGTTGGCGCCCTCGGCGACGATCGCGCAGCCGTTCTTCGCGAGCGTGGCGGCGTCGCGCCCGTTCAGCTCGTTCTGCGTGGCGCAGGGCAGCGCGACGTCGCAGGCGACGTCCCACACCGACCCGCCCTCGACGTAGTGGGCGCCCGGCCGGACCTCCGCGTAGTCGGCGATGCGGGCCCGGCGCTTCTCCTTGACGTCCTTGAGCAGCGCGAGGTCGATGCCGTGCTCGTCGACCACGTACCCGTTGGAGTCCGAGCAGGCGATCACCGTGCCGCCGAGCCGGGCGACCTTCTCGGCGGCGTAGATGGCGACGTTGCCAGACCCGGAGACCACGACCTTCTTGCCGTCGAACGAGTCGCCGCGCGCTTTGAGCATCTCCTCGGCGAAGAACACGGTGCCGTAGCCGGTGGCCTCGGTGCGTACCTGCGAACCGCCCCAGGTCAGCCCCTTGCCGGTCAGCACGCCGGACTCGTAGCGGTTGGTGATGCGCTTGTACTGGCCGAACAGGTAGCCGATCTCCCGACCGCCGACGCCGATGTCCCCGGCGGGCACGTCGGTGTACTCGCCGATGTGCCGGTACAGCTCGGTCATGAACGCCTGGCAGAAGCGCATGACCTCGCCGTCGGAGCGGCCCTTGGGGTCGAAGTCCGAACCGCCCTTGCCGCCGCCGATCGGCATGCCGGTGAGCGAGTTCTTGAAGATCTGCTCGAAGCCCAGGAACTTGACGATCCCCAGGTACACGGAGGGGTGGAACCGCAGGCCGCCCTTGTACGGGCCGAGCGCGGAGTTGAACTCCACCCGGAAGCCGCGGTTGATCCGCACCGCCCCGGAGTCGTCGACCCACGGGACCCGGAAGATGATCTGCCGCTCGGGCTCGCACAACCGGCGGATCACCGCGGCGTCGGTGTACTCGGGGTGCTTGGCGACCACGGGACCGAGGCTGTCCAGGACTTCGCGCACCGCCTGGTGGAACTCGTCCTCGCCGGGGTTCCGCCGCAGCACCTCGTCGTAGATGTCGCCCAACTTCTCGTCCAGGATCGGCACGCGCCCACTCCTCGATCACCCGTCGTCGTGACACCGGGGTATCCACCCCGCCACCAGGCATTCCACCCGATGGAGGAAGGCGGGGACCAACCCGATCGTGGTGAGCCCTGTCACGTGGCGTTAACCAGGCCGACTCGGCGTTGTCACATCCCACCGATCGAGGAGCGGGCGCGCGCGATCAGCGCGGCACGGGGCCTCCCGCCGACGCCCACCGCGACCGGGCACGTGCGCTGGAGGGCATCGGCACCGCCCGGAGCGACCGGGTGCCGGCGGGAATCCCCCGGCGATCCACCGCCGGCCCGGCCTGGCGAGGCCGACCGCGTGGCCGCGCCGCGAGCGCGACACCTGAACCGGCCGGTGCGGGAGGACCCCCGCACCGGGCTCACGTCAGCGAGCGCACGTCGGCGACGTCGTACTCGGCCACCGACGCGGCGAGCACCGCGGCGCCCTGACCGCCGTCGGGGCCGCTGCCGCGGAACGCCTCGACGGCCGCCCGCGACTCCCAGCGCTCGAAGACCACGACGCGGCCCGGGTCCACCAGGTCCGCGGTGACGGAGAAGTCCAGGCAACCGGGCGCGTCGCGCGCCTGGCGGACCACGCTCGCGCAGTCCGCGAGGTAGGACTCGCGTCGGTGCGGATCGACGACCAGGTGCCCCGCGACGATCACCATCTGCAGCTCCTCCGTCGGTTCGCATCGGCTGTCGCACAGTATGGCCGCCGGCCGAGGCCGGACCCGGCCCGGCGGCGCGACCGGCGGTCCACATCGGACCCGCGCGGCAGTGCTCCGGTGGCGGAGTGGCCGCTGTGCCCCTCGTGGTCGTCGTCGTGCGGCACGGAGCAGCCACCGCCGGTCCGGCTGCCGACGAAGTCCACGTTGACGTGGCCTGCCTGCTGGAGCCGGTTCCAGAGCAGGGCCCGCCGGCACCCCGGACCGGCGGTGACGGAGTCGCCGAGCGGCATGGTGCGGTACCGCACCTCGACCGAGGACGGCTGTTGGGCCGCCACGACGCCCAGCGGCGCGACGACCGCGACGAGCAGGAACAGCAGGGACCTGCGGGACGTCGTCGTTCCCCTCCCGGCATCGCCCCGCCGTCCGCGGCGGGTTCCGGAGGTGTTCGCACCATCCGTGCCGCGCACGGCGGAGGTCAACGGCCCCGGCCCGGAACGGACGGGCGTTCACTCGACCGGCCGACGGCCCCCGTCTCGCACGGCGCTGCGCGGAGGCGTCGGCAGGGGGCTCAGGCGCCCGACACCGCCTGGTGACGCGGCCGGACGGAGGCCAACGCCGCGAGCCCCAGGATCAGCGCGGGCAGCGCGAAGTACACGCCGGGCCCGAGGCCGAGCACCAGCGCCCAGACGAGCATCACCAGCGCCGCGACCGCCGTGACCACCCCGACGGCGCGGCCGGTGAGGTCGGCGGCCACGACCGCCGCCGCGACCACCAGCGGAAGACCGAGCAGGTAGGCGGTGGCGCCCCCGCTGTCGGACCACACCACCGGGAACAGCGCGACCGCGATCCCGACCGTCACCGCGACCGCGACCCACCGCAGCGCCCGGCCGGACGTCCCGGGAACCGACCACCGGCCGCGCAGGCGGACGAGCGCGGCGGCGGTCAGCAACAGCGCGAGGCACGCGCCTGTGATGGTGGCGATCATCCCGACACCTCCCGGTGCGATCGGCCCTACCCGGGCCCGCCCCCGACGGTACGGCACGCGACCGGCCGACCGGCCGTTCCGCCGCCGTCGGGTTTGGCCGCCGCCCCCACCGGGTAGTACCGATTGGCCGCACCGCGTGCCGAGACGAACGCCGGCACGAGCAGGGAGAGCCCGGGAACGTGTGAACACCGAGACGCCCGGGTCGGACGGCGGGTTCGCCTTCTCCCCGCACGAGCCACCACCCCTGTCCAGGCTGCGGCAGTGGGTGCGGACGCGCCTGCGCGACGCGTCCGCCGACCTGGTCTGCGACGTCGAGCTCGTGATCACCGAACTGGTGTCGAACGCCTACGACCACGGGTGCGGGCTGCTGGCGGTGAGCGTGGTGCCGCTGACCGACGGCGCCGTGCGGGTCGAGGTGGACGACGCGGCGTCCGACGCGGTCCTGCGACTCGGGAAGTCGGCGCTGGGGGCGACCCGCGGGCGCGGGCTCGTCGTCATCGACAGCGTGTGCTCGGCGTGGGGCGTGCGGCGCCGGCCCGACCGCAAGACCGTGTGGGCCACCGTCCCGAACCCCGCCTGACGCCGCGCGCCCGGACCGGTTGGAGGTCCCGGCGCCGGCCTCGTCGTCGAGCACCCGCTCGACGACGAGGCCGCCACCGACATGCGGTGGGGCGACCGAGCGGGGTGCCCCGGCGACGTGGTCCTACTCGGTGTCGCTGCGCAGCGCGTCGAGCACCGGGAGCCCGGCCGCCCGGCGCGCGGGCAGCAGCGCGGCCGTCACGCCGATCAGCGCGGTGATCGCGGCGAGCACCGCGAGCCCGCCCCACGGCACGACGACGTCGATGCCGCCCTGGCTCAGCACCAGCACGACCCCGATCACGCACCCCGCCACGAGACCGAGCCCGGCGCCCAGCCCGGCGACCACCAGCGACTCCAGGCGCAGCACCGACCTCACCTGCTTCCGGTCGAGCCCGACCGCGCGCAGCAGGCCGATCTCCCTGGTGCGCTCCAGCACGGACATCGTCATCGTGTTCACCACCGCGAGCGCGCCGATCAGCCCGGACACGCTCAGCAGCGCGTAGAGCACGGCGAGGAACTCCGCGTACTGCGCGCCCACCGCCTCCAGGTGGTCGGCGTGCGTCCGGACGACCGCCGTCGGGTTGTCCAGGGTCGTCCTGATCGAGTCGCGCAACGCCTCCGCGCCGCCCGGGGCGGACTGGACCAGCACGGTGCCCGGCGAGCGGTCGGGCAGGGCGTCCGCCGGGAGCACGGCCTCGTGGTCGAACCCCTGCGGCGCGTCGAAGACCGCCTCCACGGTCGCCGAGAGCGGCGTCCCCCGCGACTCGCCGGACAGGACCGAACCGAGCCGCCAGCCGTACTGCCGCGCCGCCTCCGAGGTGACGGCGACACCACCCGCCAGGTCGTCCAGCGAACCCTCGCGCGCGGTGATCCCGAAGAAGTCGTCCAGCGCGCCGGGGTCCGCGGCGGCGAAGGCGACGGAGTCCCCGCCGGGCAGTCGGAGCAGACCGGGCGTGACGGGGGTGACCGCCCGCACGCCCGGGATCGCCGCGACGCGCTCCGGCAGGTCGGGCGCCAGGGCGGCGAACTCGATGGCGTCGATCCGGACGTCCGCGCGCGCACCGGTGTCCGCTTCCCGCACGGCGTCCGCGTCGGCCGACACGATGGGCACGGTCACCGCGGTGCAGACCGCCAGGCACACCATCAGCGCGCTCGACGTGGAGGCGGTGCGACGCGGGTTGCGGCGGGCGTTCTCCACGGCGAGCTTGCCGCGGATGCCGGTCAGCGCGACCAGCGGACGCCGCAGCACGGCGGTGAGGCCGGTGGCGGCCAGCGGGGTCAGCACGACCAGGCCGATCACCAGCAGCGGCGCGCCGAGGTAGACGAGGTCCTGGCTGCCGGCCGCGGCGAGCGTGACGGCGACGCCCACCGCGGTCACGACGACACCGGCGGCGTTCCGGCGGCGCAACGACTTGACCGGCGGCGGCACGCCCGCGCGCAGCGCGGCGACCGGGGGGACGGAGGCCGCCCGGCGGGCCGGCAGCCACGCCGCCACCACCGTGACGCCGAGGCCCACGCCCAGCGCGGCGAGCACGGCCTCGGGCGCGAAGGCGTCCACCGGGCCGGCCGGCCCTTCGGTGACCGCGAACAGGTCGCCCAGCAGGACGGCCCCGCCGAGACCGAGGGCGTAGCCCAGGACCGTCGCCACCCCGCCGATCAGCAGCGCCTCGGCCAGCACCATGCGCGTCACGTGGCGGCGGTCCGCGCCCACCGCGCGCAGCAGCGCGTGCTCCCTGCTGCGGGCGGCGGCCAGCATCGTGAAGGTGTTGGCGACCACGAACACCGCGACGAACAACGCCACCGCGGCGAACCCGAGCAGGATCGAGGTCAGCTTCCCGGTGCCCGCCAGGGCGGTCCCGGCGCCGACGACCTCGACGAAGGTGCCGGACGGAACCGCCTCCCGCACGGCTGCGGCGAGCGCCGCCTCCGAGGTGCCCGCCGCCGGGGTGAGCACGATCCTGGTGTCGCCGAACAGCTCCCGCGCCGTGCCCGGGTCGAAGACCGCGAGCGTGCCGCCCGCCGCCGTCTCCGGCGACCTGGCCGAGACGACACCGGAGACGGTGAACCCGCGGGAGGTCCCGGTCACGACGAGGCGGACCCGGTCGCCGACCCGGTAGCCGGTGCGCTCGGCCGTCCACTCGTCGAGCGCGACCTCCCCGCCCCCGGACGGCGCCCGCCCGGACACCGTGGTGTGCTCGCCCTCGACGCGGTTCACCCCCACCGCCGCGCCGGGCGGACCGACCAGCGCGCCGTCGCGGTCGACGACGAACGCCCGACCCTGCGAGTAGGCGGTCGCGGTCGCCACGCCCGCGACGCCGCGCGCCGCCTCGAAGACGCCCGGTTCGAGGGTGTCGAGGGTGGTGACCTCCACGCTCGGCGCCGGGAGCGACGCGGTGATCGAGGCCCGGACGGACGCGGTGTAGAGCAGGGCGCCGACGACGAACGCGACGCCGAGCACGACCGCGGTCGCCGGCAGCAGGAAGCGCGATCGGCGGGCGAGCACCGAGCGCAGTGCGAGGCGGAACATCAGCGCACCTCCTGCCCCGCGTCGAACCGGCGCATCCGGTCGAGCACCCGGTCCGCGGTCGGCTGGTCCATGCTGTCGACGAGCCTGCCGTCCGCCAGGAACAGCACGCGGTCCGCGTAGCCCGCGGCGACGGGGTCGTGCGTCACCATCAGCACGGTCTGGTCCCACTCGTGCGCGCACAGCCGCAGCAGGTCGAGGAGGCGGGCGCCGGACCGGGAGTCCAGGTTGCCGGTCGGCTCGTCCGCCACCACCAGCTCGGGCCGGGTGATCAGGGCGCGGGCGCACGCCACGCGCTGCTGCTGACCCCCGGACAACTGGGCGGGCCGGTGGTCGAGCCGGTCGGCGAGGCCCATCGCCCCCACGATGCGCTCCGCCCACGCCGCGTCGGGCTCGCGCCCGGACATCGACAGCGGCAGCACGACGTTCTCCCACGCGGTGAGCGTGGGCAGCAGGTTGAACGACTGGAACACGAAACCGACGCGCTCGCGCCGCAGCCTGGTCAGCTCCCGCTCGGACAGCGAGCCGAGGTCGATCCCGCCGATCCTGGCCCTGCCGCTGCTCGGGGTGTCCAGACCGGCCAGGCAGTGCGTGAACGTCGACTTGCCCGATCCGGACGGTCCCATCACCGCCGTGAACTCACCCCGTCGGAAGCGCGCGGACACACCGTCCAGCGCGACCACGGTGTTCCCGCCCTGCCCGTACACCTTGCCGAGTGATTCCGCCTCGGCCACCACCTGATCCGTCACAGTGGGCAATGCTGTCCGCGCGCCGCCCCGCGCGGATCGACCGCGCGGTGGACCCGGACCGCCCCGCCTCCACCTTTCGGTTGAGGTGTCCCGTGAGGACGCTGTCGTAGCGTTCTGCCATGCCCGGCATCCGGAGGGTCCCACCCGCGCAGCTGTTCACGACGCTCGTCGTGGGGGCCGTCGCGCTCGTCGCGCTGGTCGTGGAGGTCTGCTCGGCCGAGCGCGTGCCCGGCGGCGTCGGCCTGGCGGTGTGCGGCGTGCTCCCCGCGCTCGCGCTGTCCCGGACCCGGTTCGTGACGCCTGCCGCACTGGTGTCGGTGGCGTTCACGGTCGTGGCCCACCAGGTGCCCGTCGGGCTGGACAACACGTTCGGGGTCGTGGAGCTGGCGGCGTTCTCGTGGCTGGTCGTGCGGGTGGTGATGCTCCGGCCGGTGCGCCACCTGCTGTGGCAGGTGCCGCTGCTGACGGTCGCCGCCGCGGTGCTGCCGGTGCGGCTCGACACCGACGACCGCGCCTTCGTCCCCGACCTGGTCGGGCTGGTCGGCTTCGGCATGCTGTTCATGGTGCTGCTCGGCCTGTACCTGAGGCTGCACGAGCGCAGGCGCGCGGACCTGCACGCGCTGGCGAAGCAGGAGCAGCGCCTGGAGTACGCGCGTGACCTGCACGACTTCGTCGCCCACCACGTCACCGCGATCGTGGCGCAGGCCAGGGCGGTCCGGTACACCACGGCGGCCGGGACGCCGCCGTCACCGGAGGCCCTGGACGCCATGTTGGCGGCCATCGAGAGGACCGGGTCGCAGGCGCTGGCGTCCATGCGCGGCATGATCACCGTGCTGCGGGACGAGCGGCCGCCGGAGGAGCGGCGGCTGCTCGCGGACGTGCTGGGCGAGGCGGTGCGCGACTTCCCCGGTCCGCCGCGCGCGGTCGCGTCCGTGTCGGACGACCTGCGCGGGGCCCGCCCGCCCGCGCACGTGCTCGACGCCGTGCGGCACGTCGTCCAGGAATCGCTGACCAACGTGCTGCGACACGCCGCGGACGCGACGCGGGTGCGGGTGGACGCCCGGCCGGCCGACGGTGGGCTGGAGGTCAGCGTGACGAACGACGGGCGCGCGGCGGACGCGCCCGTGCTGTCCGGCGGCGGGTTCGGCCTGGTGGGGCTGGCGGAGCGGGTGGAGGCCGTGGGCGGGACGCTGAGCGCCGGGCCGTCGGACGCGGGCTGGCGGGTCACCGCGCGTCTGCCATCATCGCTGGCATGACGATCGGGGTGCTGATCGCCGACGACCAGGAGATGATGCGCTCGGCGTACGGCATGATCCTGGGCGCGCAGCCGGACATGGAGGTCGTGGCGAGCGTCGGCGACGGGGAGTCCGCGGTGGCCGAGGCGCGGCGCCTGCGGCCGGACGTGTGCCTGCTGGACATCCGGATGCCGGGGATCGACGGCTTGGAGGCGACCCGGCTGCTGGCGGGACCGGGGACGCGCGACCCCTTGAACGTGCTGATCGCGACGACCTTCGACCTGGACGAGTACGTGTACCGGGCGCTGCGCAACGGCGCGTGCGGCTTCCTGCTGAAGGACATGTCCCCGGCGCTGCTGGTGGAGGCGGTGCGCGCCGCGGCGACGGGTGCGTCGATGATCTCGCCGAACGTGACCGTCCGGCTGCTGTCCCACCTGGCGCCGGACCGGGAGGCGCGGGAGCCGCCGGAGCGCGCGCCGCACGAGCCGCTGACCGGGCGCGAACTGGCCGTGGTGCGGCTGGTGGCGCTGGGGCGGACCAACGACGAGGTCGCGGCCGAGCTGTACGTGACGGTGGCGACGGTGAAGACGCACCTGGGCAACGTGCAGCGCAAGCTGTCCGCGCGCAACCGGGTCGAGGTCGCGGCGTGGGCGTGGCGGACGGGTGTCGTGCGGGGGCGGTAGGGGCCCGCACGCCCGGGGCCGGCGGGCACGGCCGTGGGCGCGCCGCCGGCGGAGGGCCTCGGTCAGGCGGGCTGGTCGAGCAGTTCGGCCAGCAGGGCGCGGACGCGGCGGTCGATGTCGTCGCGGATCGGGCGCACGGCCTCCACGCCCTGGCCCGCCGGGTCGTCGAGGGCCCAGTCGAGGTAGCGCTTGCCGGGGAAGAGGGGGCAGGTGTCGCCGCAGCCCATGGTGACGACCACGTCGGAGGCTTCGACGGCCTCGGTGGTGAGCTTCTTGGGCACCTCGGCGGTGACGTCCAGACCCCACTCGGCCAGTGCCTGGGCGGCGGCGGGATTGACCTGGCCGGCGGGCGCGGACCCGGCCGAGCGCACCTCGACGCGGCCCAGGCCGTGGTGCTGGAGGAGGGCGGCGGCCATCTGGGAGCGGCCGGCGTTGTGGACGCAGACGAACAGGACCTCGGGCTTGCGGCTCAACGGGTCGTCCTTCGGTCGGAGGGGATCACGGGGTGGTGCGCACAGCGGGGGCGAGGCGTTCGACGCGGTCGGCCAGGTCGCGATAGGCGCGGTCGAAGGCGTCCTCGGTGCCGACCGCGGCCGGGTCGGGCACGGACCAGTGCAGGCGGTGGTCGGCTGGGTCGAGTTCCTCGTGGGCGTTGTCGCAGACGGCCACGACCAGGTCCTCGGGTTCGAGCACGTCGTCGAGGTGGTGGGGCCGGGCGCGGGTCAGCGACAGGCCGTGCGCGCGGGCGGTGGCCACGGCGAGCGGGTGCACGCGTTCGGCGGGCCGGGTCCCGGCGCTCGCGGTGGGCACGTCGCTGTGCCGCTCCCACAGCGCGGCGGCGAGCTGCGAGCGGGCCGAGTTGTGGGAGCACACGAACACCACGCGCGGCGCCGTCCGCAGGTCCGTGGGCACGAGACCGGCGAGCGCGGTGGTGCGCAGGCGCAGGTAGGTGCGCCGGTGGTCGCCCTCCGACCGGGACCGCTCCACCACGCCCGCCTGCTCCAGCAGCTTGAGGTGGTGGGCGAGCAGGTTGCTGGGCAGCGCGAGGGCCCTGCCGACCTCGCCGGGGGAGGCGTCGCCGAGCAGCAGCAGCTCCACGACGGCCAGCCGGGCGGGCTCGCCCAGGGCCGCGTGCACACGCGCTCGTCCCACCAGGTCCGGAGACCAGTCAGTACTCATTGACTCAATTATGGTTGACTGTGCGGGGAACGTCAATCGGAGAAGAGGCGGTCGGATCGTGGAGTCGTCGACGGACGGGGCGTCGAGCGCCCGTCGTGGTGAAGGCCGGCCTCGCCGGAGGCCCTGGTGAGCGCGCGCACCCCCGAGCGGTCGGACGTCCTGGGCGGACTGTCCTTCCTCGACCGCTTCCTGCCGGTCTGGATCGGCGTCGCGATGGTCGCCGGTCTCGCGCTGGGTAGGTTCGTCCCCGGTCTGCAGGGCGTGCTGGACTCGGTCAAGGTCGCCGGGGTCTCGCTGCCCATCGCCCTGGGGCTGCTGCTGATGATGTACCCGGTGCTGGCCAAGGTCCGCTACGACAGGCTGGACACCGTCACCGGCGACCGGCGGACGATGCTGCTCTCGCTGGTGCTCAACTGGGTGCTGGGCCCTGCGCTGATGTTCGCGCTGGCCTGGACCTTCCTGGCCGACCTGCCCGAGTACCGCACCGGCCTGATCATCGTCGGCCTGGCCCGCTGCATCGCCATGGTCATCATCTGGAACGACCTGGCCTGCGGCGACCGCGAGGCCGCCGCCGTCCTGGTCGCGCTGAACTCGGTGTTCCAGGTCGTCATGTTCGGGGTGCTCGGCTGGTTCTACCTCGACCTGCTGCCCGGTTGGCTGGGCCTGGACACCACGTCGCTGGACTTCTCGCCGTGGGAGATCGCCCTGTCCGTGGTCATCTTCCTGGGCATCCCGCTCGCCGCCGGCTACCTCAGCCGCCGTCTCGGCGAACGCGCCCGAGGCCGGGACTGGTACGAGTCGGAGTTCCTGCCGAGGATCGGCCCCGTCGCCCTCTACGGCCTGCTGTTCACCATCGTCATCCTGTTCGCCCTCCAGGGCGACCGGATCACCTCGCAGCCGCTCGACGTCGCCCGCATCGCCCTGCCGCTGCTGGTGTACTTCGCCGTGATGTGGATCGGCGGCTACGCGCTGGGCAAGGCGTCCGGCCTGTCCTACGAGCGGACCACCACGCTCGCCTTCACCGCCGCCGGCAACAACTTCGAGCTGGCCATCGCGGTCGCGATCGGCGTGTTCGGCGTGACCTCCGGCCAGGCCCTCGCCGGCGTGGTCGGCCCGCTGATCGAGGTTCCCGTGCTGGTGGGCCTGGTCTACGTCAGCCTGTGGCTGCGCAAGCGCTGGAGCACCAGCTGAGGTTCCGGTCGGCCGAAGCCGACCGGGAACCTCGGGTCATTCCTCGTTCGAGGGGGCGGGTTTGCGGAGTTTGGTGGCGAGCACGGCGGCCTGGGTGCGGCGTTCGAGGCCGAGTTTGGCGAGGAGGTGGGAGACGTAGTTCTTGACGGTCTTCTCGGCGAGGAACATCTTCTCGGCGATCTGCTTGTTGGTGAGGCCTTCGCCGATGTGGTCGAACACGGTGCGTTCCTGCTCGGTGAGGGAGCGGGTGGGGTCGCCCTGGTCGCGTTCGCGGCGGATGCGGTCCAGCAGGGCGGCGGTGGAGCGGGCGTCGAGCAGTGACCCGCCGGCGGCGACGGTGCGCACGGCGTTCTGCAGGTCGTGGCCCACGATGCGCTTGAGGACGAACCCGGAGGCGCCGGCCATGATGGCGTCGAAGAGGGCTTCGTCGTCGGTGAACGAGGTCAGCATCAGGCACTTGAGCTCCGGCAGCCGGGAGCGCAGTTCGCGGCACAGTTCGATGCCGTTGCCGTCGGGCAGTCGCACGTCGAGCACGGCGACGTCCGCGCCGCTGCCCGGCACCCGCGCCAACGCCTCGGCCACCGACCCGGCCTCGCCCACGACCTCCAGGTCGTCGTCGCTGTTGAGCAGCTCACGGACACCGACCCGGACGACCTCGTGGTCGTCCACCAAGAACACGCGCGCCACCGATGAGCCCCTTCATCCGCCTGATCCCCTGGTTCGCCGACCCGCGCCGCCCCGCACGGGGCACCTGGACCTGCCGTGCGGTGTGCGACACCCGCGCGTCGGCGTGCGTCCAGTATGCGCACCGCCCCACCCGGCCGTCGTCGCAGGGCGAAGGAGGGGCGTCACCGGGACGCCCCTCCTTCGCCCTGCCGCCGCCCGTCACCGCAGCCAGGTGTGGTCGCGGACCGCCGGCAGGGTCGCCCACCAGTGGGCCAGGCCCCGGGTGGCGCCGGCGGTGGTGAGGGCGACGGCGATCAGGGCGAGGGCGTAGACGACGTGGTAGTCGATGAGGGGGTTGGTCGACATGCTGGGCTCGCCGGCGGAGGTGAACCGGGCCAGGGGCCATTCGGCGGCCCACATGAGCAGCATCATCAGGGTGCCGGCGGCGGCGGCGGGGCGCAGGGCGATGCCGGCGGTGACGGCGAGGCCGATGGCGAGCAGGCCGAGCATGAACAGCCAGTCCGCCCACCGGGCGCCGGCGATGGCGTGGAAGGTGGATTCGAACGGGCCGACGGCGACGCGGCTGAGGAAGCCCTTGGTGGGCGAGCCGCCGTTGATCCACGCGCTCGCGGACTTGGTGGCGTAGCCGAGGCCGAACAGCTTGTCGAGGAAGGCCCACAGGAACACGGCCCCGGTGGCGACGCGCAGGACCGCGAGCGCCCCGGCCCCGGTCCCGGCGCGGACCGCCGTCGTGGCGGCGACCGCTCCGCCGGTGGTGGCGGTGGTGGTGGTGCGGGCGGCCTTGCGGGGGTGGGCGATCGAGGTCATGGCTCTCGTCTCCTTCTGCTCTGGTCCGTGCTGTGCTCTCGTCCTCGGTTCAAGCTTCGTGCCGGCGGCGGTCGGGCGACGCGGGCGAAAGTCCCCGATCACCCGGGACGTCCGGCGCCCTTCGTCCCCACCGGCCACCGGCGAACACGACCAGCCCTGCGGCCACCGAAGCCGGCTGCAACCAGCTGTAGGTGCGGATCACCAGCAGTTGCAGCACGATCCAGCAGATCAGCGCGAGTCCCGCGGCCATCGCCGCGCCGCTCCAGCGCCGGTCGCGGCGCAGCGCCAGGAAGACCACGGAGATCATCGGCGCGGCGACCGCCACCAGCAGCGCGCTACCCGCGACGACGGGGCTGTGCCAGGGGAAGCGGCTCGTGATGACCGGGCCCATGTCGATCCCGCCGCCGAGGAACCCGATGCCCCCGATGACCGCGTTGAGCGCGACGAACCCCGCGACGGCGGCTGTCGCGATGCGAATCCTCTTCTCCATGCCTCGACCGTGCGCCTCCGCCCGGTCGGGCGACAGCGGCCGAAGTCCCTCGTGCGGGGTCGAAGGTCCCGGTCGGGCCGAACCGGTGCGCCGACCGGACCGGCCCCGGCGATCGAGTTTCAGGGTTGTACAGTTGAAGAAGTCTTCAACTCTGCAACGGTCGGAGTCGCCGTGTCCCTCCCCCTGCACCAGGCCAAGGCCGAGTTCTTCCGCATGCTCGGCCACCCCGTCCGGATCAGGGTCCTCGAACTCCTCCAGGACGGCCCCAAGCCGGTGCGCGACCTGCTCGCCGACATCGGGATCGAGGCGTCGAGCCTGTCCGCGCAGCTGGCCGTCCTGCGCCGCTCGGGGATCGTCACCGCGACCCGCGACGGGACGACCGTCGTCTACGCGCTGACCAGCCCCGACGTGGCCGAACTGCTCCGCGCCGCCCGGCAGGTGCTGACCGGGCTGCTCGCGGGGCAGAACGAACTGCTGGCGATGCTGCGCGAGGAGGAGGGCGCGTGACGTCGTTCCTGCCGGTCAAGGCCGATTGGAGCGGGGCGACCCGCCGCGACCTGCTCGCCGGGGTCACGGTGGCGATCGTGGCGCTGCCGCTCGCCCTCGGGTTCGGCGTCGCCTCCGGTCTCGGTGCGGCGTCGGGCCTGGTCACGGCCGTCGTGGCGGGCGCGCTGGCGGCCGTGTTCGGCGGCTCCAGCCTCCAGGTGTCCGGCCCCACCGGCGCGATGACCGTGGTGCTGGTGCCCATCGTCGCCCGCCACGGGGTGGACGGCGTGCTCACCGTCGGCCTGCTGGCCGGCGTCCTGCTGCTCCTGTTCGCGGTGGCCCGCGCCGGGCGCTACATGAAGTACGTGCCCGCGCCGGTCGTGGAGGGCTTCACCATCGGCATCGCGGCCGTGATCGCGCTCCAGCAGGTGCCGGCCGCGCTGGGGGTGCCCACGCCCGCCGAGGACCACGTGGTCCTGGCCGCCGCGGCGGCCATCGCGGACTTCGCCGGGGCGCCGCGCTGGCCGGCCGTCGCGCTCGCGGTCGGGGTGGCGCTGGTGATGTTGCTGGGCGCCCGGTGGCGTCCCGGCGTGCCGTTCTCGCTGCCCGCCGTCGTCGTGGCGACCGCCGTCGCCCAGTGGGCGGCGCTGCCGGTGGCCCGCATCGGCGAACTGCCCGCCTCGCTGCCCGCCCCCTCGTTCGCGTTCCTCGACGCGTCGACGCTGTGGTCGCTGCTGCCCTCGGCGGTGGCGGTCGCCGCGCTCGCCGCGCTGGAGAGCCTGCTGTCCGCCGCGGTCGCCGACGGCATGAGCGTCAACCAGCGCCACGACCCGGACCGCGAGCTGTTCGGGCAGGGCCTGGCCAACCTCGTCGCACCCCTGTTCGGCGGGGTGCCCGCCACCGCCGCCATCGCCCGCACGGCGGTCAACGTCCGGTCCGGCGCGACCTCGCGGCTCGCCGCGCTCACCCACGCCGCGGTGCTGCTGCTGATCGTGCTCGTCGCCGCCCCGTGGGTGGCGGGCGTCCCGCTCGCCGTGCTCGCCGGCGTCCTGCTCGCCACGGCCGTCCGGATGGTCGAGGTCGGCTCGGTGCGGGCACTGGCCCGCGCCGGTCGCCCGGACGCGGCGGTGCTGGCGCTGACCGCGGTGGCGACGCTCGCGCTGGACCTGGTCACCGCGGTGATCGCCGGCCTGCTGCTGGCGGGCGTGTTCGCCCTGCGCGCCGTGTCCCGGGCGGCCCGGTTGGAGGAGGTGCCGCTGGAACCGGGCGACCACCGCGACGAGGAACGCGCCCTGCTCGCCCAGCACATCGTCGCCTACCGGCTCGACGGCCCCCTGCTGTTCGCCGCCGCCCACCGCTTCCTGCTGGAGCTGACGGAGATCACCCCGGTCGAGGTGGTCATCCTGCGGATGTCCCGCCTGTCGGCCGTGGACGCCACCGGCGTGGTCGTGCTGCGCGACGCCGTGCGGCGGCTGGAGCACCGCGGTGTCACCGTCCTCGTCTCGGGTGTGCGCGACGAGCACCGACGGGCACTCGGCACCCTCGGCCTGCCGGCGTTCGAGCACACGCCCGACGCCATCGAGCACGCGCGCGAGCACCTGCGTGAACGGGGCGTCCTGCCCTGAGCGCGGTCTACGGACGCGTGCCGGGGCCCCGCCGGCCGGTGCGGCGCCCCGCCAGCCACACCTCGGCGTACGCGACTGCCTCGGCCAGCGGGAACAGCCGGGTGACGGCCGCACCGACCCGGCCGTGGCGGACCGGTCGCGCCCCGACGAAGGCCGCGCCCAGCTCGGCGAAGTCGTCGCCGTCGACGGCGACGTCGCGGACGGTCGTCCAGGACCGGCCCCGGGGGGTGGTGACCGCGAAGGAGTTGTCGGCCTCCACCGGCGCCGGGAGGCGGTACTCGGCCAGGTGGAACGCGGTGCAGGAGCCGAAGCCGACGCCCAGGAGGAGGACGTGCGCGCCCAGCGCCTCCAACCGCGCGAGCGGGCTGCGCTCACCGAGCCGGCTGTCGAGGGCGTGGTCCTCCACGACCTCGGCGGCACGCGGCCCGACGGCGGCGAACGACGTCTGCGGGTGGGCGCTGCGCAGCGCCCCCGGCCAGGTGCGCACCACCTCGGGGACGACGCCCATGCCGCTCGACGGGGTCGTGCGGGGGTCGTAGGGCGGCATCGACGCGCGGATGTCGGTCCACCACGACTCCGGCACGGGCGGGTTGCGCCACTCCGCCGGGTCGGAGTTGTCGCCCGACTGGGTGGGTACCACCAGCGTCCCGTCCTCGCCCAGGACGTCGAGCAGCGCCAGGACGACGGCGTTGGCCCCGCCGCACACCCAGCCGAGCGAGCGCAGCGAGGAGTGCGCGAGGACGGTGTCGCCGGGGCGCAGGCCCACCTCGCCGAGCTGGGCGGCGATGGACTCCCGCGTGCACAGGGGACCGGGGGGTGGCGTCCGCATCGCCGCAGGATAGGGACCGCCGCGTCCGCGCCGCACGCCCTTTCGCGCGGGAGCACCCGTGGCGCGCGGGGACCAGGCGTGCCGCCGTCACGCGGTGGGGAGGACCGCCGTCCCGTCGGCCGCGCCGGGGGAGTCGACCAGGGGACCGATCAGGGCGACCGGGCGGGTGCAGCGGTCGAGCAGCAGGCGGCTCGTGGGGCTCCCCGCGGTCGAGGTGCGGCCCAGGACGAGCAACGAGGCCGACCCGGCGTGGCGGGCGAGGCCGGTGACCGGGTGCGACCTGGCCACCCTGGTGTCGACCGGCACATCGGGGTGGCGTCGGGCGCACCGGTCGACCACGCTCGCGGCGGCCCGTGCCGTCGGGGTGGCGGTGACGGGCTCGCGGGTGCAGCACACCGCGCGCAGACCGGAGCCCAGGACCCGGGCCAGGGCGAAACCGGACAGCAGCGTCGCCTCGGACGGCCGATCCCCCCTGACGCCGACCAGGACGGGCAGGTCGTCGCGCCACGTCCCGCCGGGCGGAACCGCGACGACCGGGCACCGCGCCGAGGTGGCCACGAGGAGGGCGAGCGCCCTGTCCTCGTCGGTCCGCGAGTTCACGACGACCACGTCCGCGACGCCGGAGCCCGTCACCGGGTCGCCGGAGCCCACCACGACGCCGAGGCCGCGCCGCCGCGCGTACGACTCCGCCCACGAGAGGGCGTCGAGGTCGTCGGCCGACGTCCGGAGGAGGACGTGCGCGGGGCGGTCGGGCGGCGGTGCCGGGTCCACCGCGGCGGCGCGCGGAGTGATACCTGTCACGAGTCATTACATCGCCGCGGGCCGCCAATGGTTAGCCGCCGCGGCCGATCACACCCGTTCGAATGAGTCCTGTGGTGTGACGGCGACCGCGGCGTCCTCGACGGGCTTCCGCCCGCCGAAGTCGCGGGCGGACGGCTTCGTGGTTCCGACACCACCTCGAAGTCGATCTCTGTAGGGTGTCGTGGATCGACGCCACGCCACACTGCGGTGGGAGGTCACGATCCACGGTGAACACAACGATTCGGGACTGCGTAGCCGCTCGTGTGCGGAGAGTGTTGTGACGGAAGTAATTTTGATTTGTTCCAGACAACAGTCTTAGGGTCCTCGCGTGACGTCCGACTTCGAGGCGCGGTTGCGGGCGGTCCCGTTGCGCGTGACCCGCCCGAGGTTGGCGGTGCTCGCCGCGCTGCGCGACCACCCGCACGTCGACACCGAGACGGTGATCTCCCTGGTGCGGGTCGATCACCCCAAGGTGTCCCACCAGGCGGTCTACGACGTGCTGCGGGTGTTGACCGACGCCGGTCTGGTGCGCCGCATCCAGCCCGCCGGTGCGACCGCCCGCTACGAGTCGCGCGTGGGGGACAACCACCACCACGTGGTGTGCCGCTCCTGCGGCGCGATCGCGGACGTCGACTGCACCGTCGGCCACAGTCCTTGCCTCACCGCCTCGAATGACGACGGTTACGTGGTCGACGAGGCGGAGGTCGTCTTCTGGGGCACCTGCCCCGACTGCTCGACCGATGACACACCGCCAATGAACCGCCAGTCGGAAGGAAGTCCATGACCGACCCCAAGGCAACGCCCTCCAGCGCGCAGGGCGTCGACCAGAAGGCCGCGGTCGGCTGCCCGGTCGCGCACGACTCCGTGACCGCGCACGGCAGCGAGAGCGAGAACCCGGCGATCGACTCGCCGACCCCGAAGACGGGTGGCCGCCCGCGCACGGTCCGGGACTGGTGGCCCAACCAGCTCGACCTCTCCGTGCTGCACGCCCACTCCCCGAAGGGCAACCCGCTGGGGGAGGGCTTCAGCTACGCCAAGGAGTTCGCCAAGCTCGACGTCGAGGCCCTCAAGCGCGACATCGCCGAGGTCCTCACCACCTCGCAGGACTGGTGGCCGGCCGACTTCGGCCACTACGGCGGTCTGATGATCCGCATGAGCTGGCACGCCGCGGGCACCTACCGCATCCACGACGGCCGCGGCGGCGCCGGTGACGGCGGTCAGCGCTTCGCCCCGCTCAACAGCTGGCCGGACAACGCCAACCTCGACAAGGCTCGCCGGCTGCTGTGGCCGGTCAAGCAGAAGTACGGCCAGAAGATCTCGTGGGCCGACCTGCTCGTGCTCGCCGGCAACGTCGCCCTGGAGTCGATGGGCTTCAAGACCTTCGGCTTCGGCTTCGGCCGCCAGGACGTCTGGGAGCCGGAGGAGATCTTCTGGGGCCCGGAGGACGCCTGGCTGGGTGACGAGCGCTACGTCAGCGACTCGGAGATGGCCCCCGAGGTCGGCGCGACCGAGATGGGCCTCATCTACGTCAACCCCGAGGGCCCGCGCGGCAACGCGGACCCGGCCGCGGCGGCGCACTTCATCCGCGAGACCTTCGGCCGGATGGCGATGAACGACGAGGAGACCGTCGCCCTCATCGCCGGTGGCCACACCTTCGGCAAGACGCACGGCGCCGCGGTCGCCGACGGCCACGTGGGCGCGGAGCCCGAGGGCGCCCCGCTGGAGGCGCAGGGCCTGGGCTGGCTGAGCACCCACGGCAGCGGCAAGGGCGCGGACACGATCACCAGCGGTCTCGAGGTGACGTGGACCGACGTGCCGACGCAGTGGAGCAACCGCTTCTTCGAAATCCTCTTCGGCTACGAGTGGGAGCTCACCACGAGCCCCGGCGGTGCCAAGCAGTGGGTCGCCAAGGACGCCGAGGAGATCATCCCGGACGCCCACGACCCGTCCAGGAAGCACAAGCCGACGATGCTGACGACCGACCTGTCGCTGCGCGTCGACCCGGCGTACGAGAAGATCTCCCGCCGCTTCCTGGAGCACCCCGACGAGTTCGCGCTGGCGTTCGCCAAGGCCTGGTACAAGCTGCTGCACCGCGACATGGGTCCGGTCAGCCGCTACCTGGGCCCGTGGGTCGCCGAGCCCCAGCTGTGGCAGGACCCGGTCCCGGCCGTCGCCCACGACCTCGTGGGCGACGCCGACATTGCCGCCCTCAAGGCGAAGGTCCTGGAGTCCGGCCTCACGACCACCCAGCTGGTCACCACGGCCTGGGCCTCGGCCGCGACCTTCCGGTCCACCGACAAGCGCGGTGGCGCGAACGGCGCCCGCATCCGCCTGGAGCCGCAGCGCAACTGGGAGATCAACCAGCCGGAGCAGCTCGCCAAGGTCCTGGAGACCCTGGAGGGCGTCCGGCGGGAGTTCAACGAGGCCGGCGGCGCGAAGATCTCGCTCGCCGACCTGATCGTGCTGGCCGGTTCGGCCGCCGTCGAGGAGGCGGCGCGCGAGGCCGGCGTCGAGGTGACCGTGCCGTTCCGCCCGGGCCGCACCGACGCCACGCAGGAGCAGACCGACGTCGAGTCGTTCGCGGTGCTGGAGCCGCGCGCCGACGGGTTCCGCAACTACGTGCGCCCCGGTGAGAAGCTCCAGCCGGAGGTGCTGCTCGTCGACCGCGCCTACATGCTCGACCTGACGGCGCCCGAGATGACCGTCCTCGTCGGCGGCCTGCGCTCCCTCGGCGCCAACCACGGCGGCACCCGGCACGGCGTGCTCACCGACCGGCCCGGCGTGCTCACCAACGACTTCTTCGCCAACCTGCTCTCGCCGGGCGCCCGGTGGAAGGCGTCGGAGTCCGAGGAGGACGTCTACGAGATCCGCGACGCGGCCACCGACGAGCTGAAGTGGACCGCCACCGCGGTCGACCTGGTCTTCGGCTCCAACTCGCAGCTGCGCGCCCTCGCCGAGGTCTACGCCAGTGACGACGCCCGCGAGAAGTTCGTGGCCGACTTCGCGGCGGCCTGGACCAAGGTCATGGAGCTCGACCGGTTCGACCTCGCCTGATCCCGCTCCACCGACGAGCCCGGCCGATCCTCCGGTGATCGGCCGGGCTCGCCCGTTCCCCGTCCCCCGGGACGATCGCGCCACCCCCTCGCCCGTCGTCTACAGGGGACCGTAGAGCCAGTTGCCGTCGGCCTCGGGGTCCTCGCTGGTGAAGTACTCGACGACGGCCTCGCGGACCTCACAGGGTGGCAGGCGGCCGTCGGCGTCGCGGTCGAGGCGGCGGAACGCCGTCTTCATGTCCTGCGGCGGAACGCCGAGCGCCTCGCCCAGCCGGACGTACTCCTCCAGTTCGAGGTAGCCGTCGGCGTCGGCGTCGAAGAGGGAGAACCAGGCGGCGACGGTGTCGTTCAGCGAGTCGAGGAGCGCGTCGGCGTCCTCGGCGAGGGCCGTGCGGACGCCGAGCTCGTACTCGGCCGCGGTCAGGCGGCCGTCACCGTCCTCGTCCATCCGCTCCAGGTGCGCCTCCCAGATGTGCAGGAGCGCCGCGCGCAGCCGCTCGACCTTCTCCGGCTGCTCGGCGAACGGCACGGCCAGCGCGTCGGCCATGGCGGGCATGTCCCGCGCGGTGAGGTGGCCGTCCTGGTCGGTGTCCAGGATGCGGAACATGTGGTTCAGCTTGCGGGTGAGGATGGAGGTGACGGTGGTGGTCACAGCTCGTTCTCCTTCGTAGACCGGCTCGATCCCCGCAGATGGTGACCCGGGACCGGGGCCCGCGCAGCGGGGCGGCGGGTGTTTCACCCGGCCGAGTGCACGTGGGTCACGCGCGCCGGCCCCACGCGGTCACCATGGTCAGGGCGGTGGCGGTGAAACCGGGCGTGTCGAGCAGGGCGCGCACGGCCTCGACGTCCTCCGGTCCGAGGAGACCCGCGGCGAGGTGGGCGGGAGCGGACTGGTCGAGGGTGGCCCGCCAGAAGGCGTCGGTGGCGCCGCCGTCGCCGACGGTGCCCGGCGTGGTCCGCACCCGGACGTCGCGGAGGCCGACGCCGCGCAGCCGACGCGGGAGGGCGTGGGCCCAGCGCAGGTCGGTGCCGACGGTGGCGCGGAAGAGGCGTTCACCGGCCTCGGCGACCTTGCGCAGGAGGGGGTGGGGCGAGGAGTCGACGACCTGCACGCACAGGTCCTCGACGACGAGCAGGCCACCGGGGCGGACCCAGCGCGCGGCGCGTTGGAGGACCCGGTCGCGGTCCGGCAGGTGGCTCAGCAGCGCGCGGGCGTGGACGACGTCGAAGGAAGCCGGCGGGAAGTCCTCGGTGACGACGTCGTGCCGCACGACCCGCACCGGCGCGGTGGGCGGGAACCGCAGGAACCGGGTGTCGGTGTCGGTCGCCACCACGTGACCGCGGGGCCGGTGGGCGGCCAGCCAGGCCGCGACGGACCCGGCGCCCGCCCCGAGTTCGAGGCACGACGCGGTCTCCGGCAGGTCCAGGCCGGCCAGGACCCGGGTGGTGCCGGGGTCGAACGCCGCTTCCAGGGTGCCCAGGCGGGCGTGTTCGCCGGGGGCGTGGTGGGCGACGTGGCTGGCGCCGTACCCGCTCGTGCTCACAGCAGCACGTCCAGGCGCGGCGGGCAGCGCTTGACGAAACCGGTCGGCGCGGGCGCGGGACCCGGGGGCCGGCGCAGGCCGGGGAAGGCGTCGAGCAGGACGCGCAGGCCGGTGGTCAGCTCGGCGCGGGCCAGGTGCGCGCCGAGGCAGTAGTGGCGGCCCGCGCCGAACGAGAGGTGGGACGAGGCCGCGCTGTACTCGCGGTCGATCCCGTCGGCGCGGTCGAGGTCGAACTCGTCGGGCCGGTCGAACCGCTCCGGGTCGCGGTTGGCCGACCCGATCAGGCAGGCGACCGTCGCGTGCGCCGGGACGGCGCCGGAGGGCAGCTCCACCGCCTCCGACGTCTGGCGCAGGACCAGCTGCATGGGCGCGTCGCGGCGCAGGGTCTCGGCGAGCGCGCGGTCGGCGGCCGCGGGGTCGCGGCGGACGGCGTCCCGCACGCCGGGCTCGTCGAGGGCGTTGACGACCAGGTTGGCCAGGCCGGCCGTGCTGGTCTCGCTGCCGGCGGTCAGCAGGACGGCGCAGCAGCCCCGGACGTACTCGTCGGACAGCGGCCGCCCGTCGACGGTGGAGGCGAGCATCGCCGAGATGAGGTCGCCGGCCGGGCGGGCGCGGCGGGCGTCCAGGTGGGGTTGCAGGTAGTCGTAGAAGTCGTCCCGGTTGGCCGGGCCGCGGGTGAGCAGACCGGGGTCCTGGCGGTAGTTCGCCAGGTAGGAGAACCCGACCCCGGTCCAGGCGCGCACGCGGTCGACCTGCTCCGGGGTGTCGGCGGGCAGGCCGAGGACGCGGGCGATCACCCTGATGGGCAGGGGGGTGGCGAACGCGGTGACGAGGTCGGCGCGGTCGTGGCCGCGCAGTTCCCCGACCAGCGAGGCGGCGACCTCGGTGATGGACGCCTGGATGAGGGCCAGCGCCCTGCTGCGGAACGCGGGGGTGAGCAGCGCCCGGTGCGCCGCGTGCTCGCGGCCGTCCATCGACACGATGCTGTGCCCGAGGAGCGGGGCGATCTGCCAGCCGTAGTTGGCGTTGGTGAACCGGGGGTCGGTCAACGCGGCGCGGACGTCGGCGTACCGGCTCAGCAGCCACGTGTCGGTGGGCTCGTCGTAGGCGACGGGGCGGGTGGTCCGCAGCAGCGCGTACAGCGGGTGGGGGTCGACCTCGAACTGCCGGGACTTCAACGTCGGCGTCACCTCGCCGGTGTGCGCGCTCGCGTGGCCGCCGGCCCGGAGGTGGTAGCGGGAGGCGGTGCGGTGCCACTCCGCGCACGCGCCCATCACCTGCTCCAGCCGTCGCGCCACCCCGGAGCCGCAGGCGGCGTGGCGTCGCCTGACGGCGGTGAAGTCGTCCACGGCGGCCACGAGCATCCCGTGGGCGGCGTCGACCGCGCCCTGCACGCCGAGGGCGCGTTCCCGCGCGAGGACCGTCACCAGGTTGAACCGCTCCCCGAGGACGGCGTCCTTCGCCACGGAGTGGATGTCGTTGGTCCAGGACACGACGTCCGCCGCCCGCTCCCGCAGGGCGTCCCGGCACCCCGACCGGCAGGCGGCGGCCGGGTGCGCCGCGCCGTCACCCGCCTCGATCAGGTCGAAGAACACCAGGGCGCCGAAGGCGTGCCGCCGGACGCGCACGTAGTCCTCGACCCCGAGGTCGGCCGCCGTGCCCCGCGCCCGCACCAGCTCCCGCTGGGCGTCGAGGTGGCGCAGGAGGTGACCGCGCAGCCGCTCCACCCACGCCGCGTCGCCCAGCGCGACCGTGCGCGGCCACAGGTCGTCGGCGAGCGCGGCCAGCATCGGGTCGTCGGCCGGTCGACCTCCCCGACCGCCGGTGATCGCCTCCACCGCCGCGGTGAACCGGTCGAGCGCCCCGTCCTCCGCCCACGGGCCGTCGTCCACCCGGTCGTCGAGGACCACCGCCCACAGGAACCAGTCCACCACCACGGACGCCCCGGCCCCGGTCGCGGTCCCGGCCAGCGCCACCCCGAGTCCCAGCAGCGACGTCCCCGCCAGCCGCGCGCTGCCCCGCGGGCCGATCAGGCCGTGCCGCTCACCCCACCGGATGGCCCGCGCCCGCAGCGGTTCGGCGTCGGGCCGCGTCGGCGGCGCGTCGAACGGCAGGCGCAGGCGGGGGACGGTGAACGGCGCGGAGCGCACGAGGGCGGGCGAGGGCAGCGGCATCGCGGCGGGTCCTCCCGGTGGCACGACGGGGCCACGCGGGAACGTGGCCGCCGTGGTGCAACGTACGTACCCCGCGCGACCCGCCGGACCCCGCGGGGGCGTGCGCCCGCCAAGAGCACCTGATCGGGTTACCGGGCCGTTCCGGCCGCCGGTCGTGGCCCCCGCCGCCGGCGGAGGTCGCCGGCGGTCACCGGGGCCGGCGCCACTCGGTGACGGTGACGTCGTCGCCGACGGCGATCACGCCGGGGGTGAGCACGGCCGCCTTCAGGCCGAAGCTGACGCCGTCGGGTTCGCGGCGGTAGTCGGCCAGGGTGCGCAGCGGCTCGGGGCCGACGCGCGCCCCGGTCGTCTGGTCGACGAGGGTGACCGCGCAGCGGATGGCCAACTCGCCGAAGCCGATCCCGGCGCCGCCGACCGCCATCCGGGCCACCCGGTCCTCGGTGTGCGGCTCGGGCCAGCCGCTGATCACGATGTTGGGCCGGAACCGGTCCATGGGCACCGGGGTCGCGCCCCGCTCCG